>NZ_JBVJON010000003.1:705690-732262 GCF_055583145.1 Amycolatopsis sp. NPDC104819
GCTTTCCGCCCCACCCCCCCCCCCCCCCCCCCCCCCTCTTCTCCCCCCCCCCCCCCCCCTCCCCCCCCCCCCCCCCCCCCCCCCCTCCCCTCCTCCCCCCCCCCCCTCCCCCCCCCCCCCCCCCCCCCCCCCCCCCCCAGGGTCAGATCTCCATCAGCCACGGGTCGTCTGCCCGGAGCCGATGGCCGCCAGGATCTCCCGCTCCCGCCGCGTCAGCGACAGCGGGTAGGGCCCCGGCAGCTCGGCCGATGCCCCGACCAGCCCGAGCCGGACGGCGTGCGCGACCGCGTGCGCCTGGCTGTGGACGTCGAGCTTCACGAAGATCTGCTGCTTGTGGTTCTCGACCGTGCGCGGGCTGATGCCCAGCTCCACCGCGACCTGACGCGGGGTGCGGCCGGCGCTGATCAGGCACAGCACCTGCCGCTCCCGCGTGGTCAGCGACGGTGTCCCGGCCGGCGCGCCGGCCTGCCTGACCAGCTCGAGCAGGACCCGGAGCCCGCTGCCGTACGGCACGACGGCGGCCGTCCCCGCCGCCCGGGCCCCGGGTCTTTCGTCGCACAGGCCGATCAGCCGGACCGGGGAGGGCAGCGGCCCGGAATCCTTCCCGTCCGCCTCGAACACCGCGACGTCCGGGGTGCGGCCCTCGCACACCTCGGCCAGCCGCGTGCGGGACGGCACCGTTCCCACGACGGCGACGCCGGGAACGCGCGCCAAGTTGTCCGCGAGGAGCTCACGGAACAGGCGGTTGCCGTACTGCACAACGACTCGCACGGCAGGCTTCGTCGCCACACCCCACCTCGATCCGGTCGGCTCTCTCCCCTCGCGAATCGTCTGTTCGACAGTTTCGCACACCCGCTCACGAAAGGGTCTGGACCAAATGGCGGCACTGCGCGCTCAGGTCAGCTCGACGAGCGGGAACGCGCGGTGCCGCCGCGGCGGGATCAGGTAGTTCTGCCGTCGGGTCGCCGTGATGAAACGTTCCAGGCCGTGGTCTTCCTCTTCCAGGTCGAACTCGTCGAGCAGATCGACGGAAGCCTGGCTGCAGCGCAGATCCGCGAAAAAGTCCGCGCTCGGGAAGAATCCCGAGAACTGCAGCTTCGGCGTGTTCCGGCCGGTGCGGGTGTCCATCGTGTCGAAGCCGGGACCGTCGATGCGCAGGTGGATCGGGCGTCCTTCGGCGGTCCGGCCGGTGCGGTGCAGCTGCGAGACGTGCCCGATCCTGGCGAACTGCCGGGCGCTCGTGCGCGCGTAGTCGCGGCCGTTGAACTGGTTGCGCAGCACGGCGCCGCGCATGCCGAGGCTGCGCGGGCCGCCGCCGTCGAGGAACGGGTCGGCCGGATCCTCTGGTACCTGTGCCGGTGACTGGAACATGTACTGCAGCCGCTCGTCGAAGTTCTCGCAGTGGTCGACGGCCGCGTCGGGTTCGCGGCCGTCCACGTAGAACTGCTGCAGGTCGAGCAGGACGTGCGAAAGGTGTTGCACGGCACCGTTGTCGAAGTAGCCGCCCGGCTGCGCGTTCGTCAGCCGGATCCCGTGCCCGCCGACGAAGGTGACGTCGCCGGCGAGGTAGCGCGGCAGGCCCATCTGCACGAACATCGCGCGGGACGAGGTGATCGTCATGCCCGCGTCGAACCGCGGCGACGCGATCGGGCGGCCGACGAGCCGGCCGCTGCCGCCGAGCCACGCCACGACGTCCGCCACGTAGCTCCAGTCGTCGCCGCGGATGGTGAACAGGACGTCGTTGTTCTCCAGCACCAGCGGCACGGTGAACTCGGGCCGCCGCAGCTCGAGGGCGTGCCCGCCGGGCGCGATGTCCGTGGGGCCCGCGACGGCGCGCTTGAGCACGGGCTGGTTGCCCGCGAGCGTGCGCGGCATGTTCGCGTTCACGAGTGTGGCGGGGAACCGCGCGAAGTAGGTGTCGCTGTAGGCCACGTGCGTGAAGATGCCGCCGGGTGCGTACGGGTAGTTGCCTTCGATGGTGCGCAACGCGGACTCCATCCGGCCCGCGTCCGCTTTGGACGGTGCGCGGCTCAGCCGCGCGGTGACGAACGTGGTGTGGATCGGCGGCATGCCGACCGGGACACCGTCCATCGTCTGGGCCGGCGGCAGGTACGGGCCGAGGTCGAACTGGACGTCGGGGAAGGCGACGTCGTCGGCCGCCCAGGCCATCCGCACCGGCACGCGGGCGAAACCGGAGACGAGGTCGAGCGTGCCGAGCGCGGCCATCGCCCCGGCGACGACGCCGGTGCGGCGCAGGGCGGTCCGGCGGTCGACCGGGCGGGACCGGATCGGGACGATGCCGACCCCCGCGTCACCACCGGAGCGGTGCGGCGCCCGGCCACCGTAGATCTTCGCGAGCGCCCGTCCGTCCACAAGGGATCAGTCTTCGACGGCGAACTTGCCCGTCGTCAGGAACTCCTCGAACAACGCGGTGTGCGGTGCGAGGTCCAGACCTTGCTGCGCGACCCACTCGTCGTGGTAGTACGTGTGCGCGTACCGCTCACCGCCGTCGCAGAGGAGGGTGACGACGCTGCCCGCCTGGCCGTCCTCGACCATCCGGGAGATGAGCCGGAACGCGCCGTAGAGGTTCGTGCCGGTCGAGCCGCCTGCCCAGTGGCCGGTGCGCTCCCGCAGCAGCCGGATCGCCGCCAGCGAGCCGGCGTCGGGGATCCGGAACATCTCGTCGATGACGCCGGGGACGAACGACGGCTCGCAGCGCGGGCGGCCGATGCCCTCGATGCGGGAGGGCATGCCGGTGGCGTAGTCGAGCGCGCCGGTTTCCCAGGCGCCGTAGAACGACGAGTTCTCCGGGTCGACGACGCAGACCTTCGTCGTGTGCCGCTTGTAGCGGACGTACCGGCCGAAGGTCGCGCTCGTGCCGCCCGTGCCCGCGCCGACGACGATCCAGCTGGGCACCGGGTGGCGCTCGGAGCGCATCTGCGCGAACACCGACTCGGCGATGTTGTTGTTGCCCCGCCAGTCCGTCGCGCGCTCGGCGTAGGTGAACTGGTCGAGGTAGTGCCCGCCGCTCTCGGCCGCGAGCCGCTCGGCCTCGGGGTACATCGCCGGGGCTTCGTCGACGTAGTGGCACTCGCCGCCGTAGAACTCGATGAGGGCGATCTTCTCCCTCGACGTCCGGCGCGGCACGACGGTGATGAAGCGCAGCCCGAGCATCCGCGCGAAGTAGGCCTCGGACACCGCGGTGGACCCGCTGGAGGCCTCGACGAGCACGGTGTCCGGCCCGATCTGGCCGTTGACCAGCCCGTACAGGAACAGCGAGCGGGCCAGGCGGTGCTTCAGCGAGCCGGTCGGGTGGACGGACTCGTCCTTGAGGTAGAGGTCGATGCCCCACTCCGGGGGCAGCGGGAAGACGTGCAGGTGCGTGTCGGCGCTGCGGTTGGCGTCGGCCTCGATGATCCGGACGGCCTCGCGCACCCAGCTGCGGCTGTGCGTCATTCCGGCTGGCCCGGGGTGTCACCGCGGAGCTCGGCACGCAGCTGCGCCCGGGCCCGGGCGCGCTTCTCGTTGCGCTTCGCCAGGCCGGCCGTGACGCGGGCGTTGAGCGGGCGGAACAGCAGCAGGCCCAGCGGCAGCCCGGCGACCAGCCCGATCAGGACGGCGACCAGCAGCGGCACGCCCACCAGGAACAGCGCCCACGCGATCACCCCGACCAGCGCGAACCGCGCCAGGAGGTACAGCGTCAGGTCACGGGGCAGGTTGGTCTCCACACTGACGCAGGTTACGCCCCGCTCGTCCGGTCCTTCTGCAGGCCCGCGTTGTTCGGACGGCCCTCGAACCGCGTCGAAAGCACCACGGTCGTGTTCGTCCGCCCGACGCCGGGGATGCGCCGGAGCCGGGAGAGGCTGCGCTCGAGCTCGTCGACGGTCGGCACGCGCACCTTGACGACGAACGCCTCGTCGCCGGCCACGGCGTAGCAGCTCTCGACCTCGTCGAGCTCGCCGAGCGCCGCGGCGACGTCGTCCTCGGTCGCGGTGTCGGTCGGATGGATGCCGACGAGGGCCGTGACCCCCAGGCCGACCGAGCTCGGGTCGACGACCGCGTGGTAGCCGGTGATCACGCCCGCGGCTTCCAGCTTGCCCACCCGTTCGTGTACCGACGACGCGGACAACCCGACCGCTCGGCCGAGGTCGGCGTAAGTGGCCCGTCCGTTGACGCGCAACGCTGCGATGATCTTCCGGTCCAACTGATCCACGGGATCACTCTATGCGGTCGGACAATCCCCCATTGGCACCACGCCTCACGGCCGATGACCGGGCGGACCGCGTCCGGGCACGTCAAGTGACCCGGAAATTTAGTTGCACACCGTAAGCAAACTGTCCGTTTTGACCTTTAAGGGCTCTTTACTCAACGACAACCGTTCGAGTACCTGACGGGTGAAGTGCAACGATTGCCGTGTTGGCTACCCCGGCGGAACGGGCCAGAAGGGCCCGGACGCCTCCGGTATAGCAGTGAGGTCGTTAAGGAGGCGGAAAATGACCGCGACGATGGGCGGACGACTGCTCACCCCTGGCGAGGTGGCAGCGCTGTTCCGGGTGGACCCGAAGACCGTGACCCGGTGGGCGACCGCGGGCCGGATCGGCTCGATCCGGACCCCGGGCGGACACCGGCGGTTCCGGGAGTCCGAGGTGAACGAGCTCCTCGCCGAGCTGACCACCGACGCCAGCGAACCGGCGCGCAAGGCCTGAACCAACCGGACGCCAGGGCCGTGTCGGGAACGGGGAACCTCCCCGTCCCGCGCGGCCCTTCGTGTGTGGTCACCCGGCTTGAGGCCCACCACACGGCCGAAGAGGTTAACCTCGGGGGACTGGCAGCCATACGGAAGGATCCGGCATGCTCGCTCTGCTCGCGGCGGTCGGCGCGCTGGTCGTCGCCCTGCTCCTGTGGCGGTCGTTCGCCGGTCAGCGGATCGGGGTGCCCTCGACTCCTCGCCGGGCCCCGATCGCCCCGGACGACGACCCCGACTTCCTGCGCCAGCTGGCCGAACAGCAGCGCAAACGCCGAGACGAAGACGGCTAGCCCTTTACGTTCCGAACCTGCCGCAGCTTGTCGTGAGTGTTTAGGGCGGTTAGAACCGCCCTAAACACTCACGAGGTCAGCGGTAGCCCTGGGAAAGCGGGGTGGCGAAGCCGTCGGCGACCGTTGCCGCCAGGTCCAGCAGGGCGAGGCGGGTGTCGCCCGACAGGCGGTCCAGCTCGATCTCCGCGCCTTCCTCCAGGTGCGGGTCGAACGGCACCTTGCACACCGCCCGGACCTTCGCGCCGAAGTGCGCCGAGAGCTTGTCGAGGTCGACCGAACCACCCTTCGGACGGACCGAGTTGATCACGGCCACCGAGCGTTTCACCAGCTCGCCGTAGCCGTGGGCCTCGAGCCAGTCCAGCGTCGCCGAGGCGCTGCGGGCGCCGTCGACCGAGCCGGACGAGACCACCACCAGCGCGTCCGCGACGTCCAGGACGCCCTTCATCGCCGAGTGCATCAGGCCGGTGCCGCAGTCGGTGAGCACGATGTTGTAGAAGTGCTCCAGCAGGTTGACCGTGCGGCGGTAGTCGTCCTCGGAGAAGGCCTCGGACACGGCCGGGTCCTGCTCGCTGGCGAGGATCTCCAGCCGGCTGGCGCCCTGGGACGTGTACGACCGGACGTCGCTGTAGCGCGTGATGCGGGCCGCGTCGCGCAGGAGGTGGCGGACCGTCGCCGTGGTCTCCAGCGGGAGCTTCTGCGACAGCGTGCCGCGGTCCGGGTTGGCGTCCACCGCCACCACCCGGTCGCCGCGCAGCGAGGCGAACGTCGCCCCCAGCGTCGTGGTCACCGTGGTCTTGCCGACGCCGCCCTTCAGCGACAGCATCGCGATCTTGTAGCACCCGCGCAGCGGCTGGTTGACGCGCGCGATCAGGTCACGGCGCTGGGTGTCGGCCGGGCTCTCCCCCGGGTTGATCAGCTTGCCGGACCCGACGTAGACGGCCTTGCGCCAGCCGGATTGCGGCGGCCGCTTCACCTGCTTGACCAGGTGCGCGGTCGACAGGTCGTGGCCGTGGCCACCCGGCTGCTGCGGCGGCGCCGCGTGCCGGCCGCCCTGGGGCTGCGGCAGCCCGGACGGCTGCTGCTGCGGGTACTGGGCCTGCGCCTGGGGGTACTGCTGCTGCGGCTGCAGCGGCGGGAGGTTCTGGTCGTAGCCGTACTGGGGCACCTGGTGCGGGCCCGAGACGGCCGGGTTGGGCACCTGGTGCGGCCCGGACACCGCCGGGTTCGCCGGCGGCGCGACGGCCTGCGTCGGCTGCACGTCGAACGCCCCCGAGGTCTCCGGGTGCGGGTGCGAGTCCGTCCGGTCGTCGGCGAACAGGCTCACCTCAGGCTGCTGTTCGGCCTGTTCGGGGTGGCCAGGAGCCGATTCTTCGCTGGGTCCGGTCACCGGTGTAAACCTCCGCGCACTCCGCCGACATCGCTCTCCCCTGAAGACGACGGTAGTCGGCGTACCCGCGGGATGCTCAGCCCACCCCGGCGTAGGAGTGCAAGCCCGCGGTGACGAGGTTCACGAAGAACAGGTTGAAGATGATCGCGGCGAACCCGAGGATGTTGATCGCCGCCGCCCGGGCGCCGCGCCAGCCGGCCGTCGCGCGGGAGTGCAGGTAGGCCGCGTAGACGACCCAGGCGATGAACGCGACGGTCTCCTTGGGGTCCCAGCCCCAGAACCGGCCCCAGGCCGACTCGGCCCAGACGGCGCCGCAGAGCACCCCGAAGGTGAACACCGGGAAGGCGAAGATCGTCGTCCGGTAGGCGATCCGGTCGAGGACGTCGGCCGCGGGCAACTTCGACGCGAACCGGGCGAACTTCGTCTCGTCCTTCTCGTGGGCCGCGCGGAACAGGTAGAGCACGCTCGCGACCCCCGGCACCAGGAAGACACCGGAGCCGATGATGGCCGCCGAGACGTGGATGACCAGCCAGTACGACTGCAGCGCGGGCTGCACCGGCGCCGCGATCGTGTACAGCAGCGTGCCGTTGACGAACATCAGGATCACGACGGGCAGCAGCAGGAAGCCGGTGAGGTGCCGGACCGGGAACTTCGACATGACGAGGATCCAGGTGACCACCGTGATGAAGGTGACCGCCATGCCGTACTCGTACATGTTGCCCCACGGCGCGCGGTGCACGGCGAGCCCGCGCAGCACGATCGCCGACAGCTGCAGCAGCGCGCCGAGCACGAGCAGCGCCGCGCCCATCCGGCCGATCCGCTCGGGGCGGCCGACCTCGCGCTGCGCGGCCTGGACCTCCTCGATCGGCGGTCCGCCGGCGCCGACGAGCTCCCGCGCGCGCAGCTTGGCGCGTTCGGTGGCGAGCCGGCCCTTGGCGCCGAAGCCCTGCTCGATCAGCGTCATCATCAGCGCGACGACGTAGATCGCCGCGGCGGTGGTGTAGAGCCAGTCGCTGTACTGCGACAGCGTCTCGTTGATCGGCATGCCTCAGCCCTTCTGACCACTGATCAGGCGTTCGCTGATCCGCTGGAACTCTTCGCCGTACCCGGCCTGGTCGGTGCGGGCCAGCCCGGCGACCTCGATCACCGTACTCGGCTCGTCCTCGGTCCCCGGCTTCACCCGCACCCACAGCCGACGCCGCTTGACCAGCAAGGACGCGCCGAGACCGAGGAACATCGCGATGGCGAACCCGAGCACGAAACCCTGCGTCGGGTCGTGGGAGACCTGCAGCGAGACCCAGTGCCCGACGCCGTCGAAGCGGACCTTCGTGCCGTCGTCGAGCTTGATCTCCTGGCCGACCTTGAGGTTCTCGCGGGCGATCTTCTTCAGCCGCCCGTCGTCGATCAGCGTCTGGTCGACCTCGAAGACGGACTGGCCGCGCCCGGCGTCCAGGCCGAGGTCGCCGCGCAGGATGTCGACGGCGACCGCGGGGTCCTTCAGCTCCGGCGCCGACGACGTCAGGACGTTGCCGTGCAGGAACGACGTCGGCGCGAAGAGGCCGGTGATGGCCAGCTGGCGCGTCCGGCGCTGCACCTCGTCGGTGACGCCGGGCTGGTCGAACTTCGTCGCGCCCTCGGCGAGCATCGTGGTCGGGTCGACCGTGCGCCACTGCGTGTTCTGCGTGCGCTGGGTGCCGTCGGGGAAGGTCACCGTGAACTTCGGCGAGTACCCCTGGCCGAGCAGGTAGACGCGGTCGCCGGCGGTGCGCAGCGGCGAGTTGACCTCGAGGCCGTACGGGCGCCAGGTGTTCGTGTCGAGGTCGCCGCCGGACTGGTACTCGATGTTCGAGTGGTAGTACTCCGGCTCGCCGGCGTCGGTGTAGCGCGCGGTGAAGTCGTTGATCTTCACGCAGAAGGGGTCGAGGTCGGTGCCGTCGACGCGCAGGCCCGCGTTGAAGGAGTCGTAGTTGTAGATGCCGGAGTTGCAGAAGGTGCTGCCGTCGGCCTGGACGATGACCTGGCCCTCGTAGCCGAACATCTTGCCCAGCGCGAAGAACACGATCAGGCCCAGCATGCTGAAGTGGAAGACCAGGTTGCCGGTCTCGCGCAGGAACCCGCGCTCGGCGGAGATCGTGCGGACGCCGTCGGCCTCTTCGCGCTCGACGCGCCGCCAGCCGGACAGCTGCTTGTGGACGGCGGCGACCTCGGCGGAGACGTCGGCCTTGCCGCGGCCGAGCCGGTAGTGCGGCATCCGCGCCAGGTTGCGCGGGGTCAGCACCGGCTTGGCGCGCATCGCCTTGACGTACTCGAAGCTGCGCGGGGTGAGACAGCCGACCAGCGAGATCATCAGCAGCAGGTAGATGGCCGAGAACCAGATGCTGGAGTAGACGTCGTAGAACTCGAGCTTGTCGAGCAGGGTGCCCCACCAGCCGTGGGCGCCGATGTACTCGTCGACCTTGGGGGCGTTGAGCTTCCGCTGCGGCAGGAGCGCGCCGGGCAGGGCGGCCAGCGCGAGCAGGAACAGCAGGACGAGCGCGGTGCGCATCGACGTCAGGCCGCGCCAGGTGTTGCGGATGAACGCGAAGGTGCGCTTGGCGGGCGTCGGGCCTTGCGGGGTCTTCGGGGGCGCTTCGGTGGTGGTCACAGCGGCAGCTCCAGAGTGCCCGTGAGCTCGTTGCGGAGGAAGCCCATCAGATCTCCCCAGACGCCGGTGACCAGCAGGATCCCGACGACCATCAGCAGCGCGCCACCGAAGATCTGCACCTGGCGGCCGTGCCGGCGCACCCAGTCGGTGGCCCGGACGGCCCAGCGGGCGCCGAGCGCGATGAGCAGGAACGGCACCCCGAGGCCGAGGCAGTAGACGGCGATCAGCAGGTAGCCGCGGGCCGCGGCGCCGCCGGTCGCGCTGGCCAGCGACATGACGGCCGAGAGCGTCGGGCCGATGCAGGGGGTCCAGCCGAGGCCGAAGACGGCGCCGAGCAGCGGAGCGCCCCAGACGCCGCCGCCGGGGACGCGGTGCGAGCGGAACTCGCGCTGCATGCCCGGGATCCAGCCGAGGAACACCAGCGCCATCGCGATGGTGAGGACGCCGCCGAGGCGTTGCAGCAGGTCCTGGTTGAGGACGAGCGTGTCCGCCAGCCAGACCAGGGTGCCCAGGGTGGCGACGAACACGACGGTGAACCCGAGCACGAACAGCAGCGCGGCGCCCAGAACGGACCACCGGCCCTTCTTGCGCTCTTCGTCGGCGCTGACCGCGGGGGCGTCCGCGCCGACGAGCGCGGCGAGGTACGCGAGGTACCCCGGCACGAGCGGCACCACGCACGGCGAGGCGAAGGAGATGGTTCCGGCCAGCAGCGCGACGCCCGCGGCGAGCAGCAGCGGTCCGGAGATCGCCAGCTCGGTAACGGAGTTCACCCCGTTGAGGGTAGGCAGTGAGGTCCCGGTGAGAACTCCGGGGCCGGTTCACAGGACCTCGGTCACAGCAGATCAGGACGTTGGTCCCGTTCGTCCGGCCCCCGTCCGGGGCCGGGCGAACGGGGTCCGCATCAGACGTGGAGTTCGCCGCCGCCGGCCAGCGTGGCGTTCAGGTTGGGGCCGTAGTTGCCGTACTCCCCCGTGTTGAGCTCGGACTGGCCGTTGCTCGTGACCGTCTCGTACGTCGTGTACGGGTAGCAGCAGCTGCCGATCGACAGCGTGTCGCCGTACCGGGCGCCGGACAGGTTCGCGTGCACCTGGTTGTTGGCCGAGTTCAGCCACAGGCGCAGCGTGCGGCCGTTTCCGCTCGTCTGCTTGAGCACCGTGAACCCCTGGACGGAGGCGGGCGCGGCCGAGGCAGGCACCTCGACCGTGACGGTGGCGGCGGCCGCGACCAGCGCGGCGGCCACGAACTTCTTGAGCATGTTCTCTCCCCATGGTCGTGCGAAACGATCATGGGGAACCTAGCCGAACAACCGCGCAAGCCGGTTAAAACCCGGCAAAAGCCCCTCGATCAGGCTTCCTTCTCCAGGCGCCGGGCCACCGGCAGCAGGTCCTGGGCCAGCACCTGCCGCAGGAAGACCGCCGCCACGCGGTGCTGTTTGTCCAGCACGATCGTCGACGGGATGATGTTGCGCGGGTAGCCGCTCAGCTTGAGCAGCACCCGGCCGTCCGGGTCGTAGATCGACGGGTACGTCAGCTTCCGGTCGCGGACGAAGTCCTGGGCGACCTCGCGCGCCGGGTCGCGGACGTCGATGCCGACCACCTGGACACCCTGCTTGACCAGGCTCTCCATCTCCGGCACCTCGGTGCGGCACGGCCCGCACCACTGGCCCCAGAGGTTCAGCACGAGCACCTTGCCCGGGTAGTCGGCCAGCGAGAGCTGCTTGCCCTCGTTCATCAGGTCGTCGCCGGAGAGCACCGGCGCGGTCTGGCGCTGGGAGACGTCGTAGGTGATGTCGACCTGGCCGCCCGGGGAGACGAAGCTGAAGCTGCTCCCCTGCACCACCGCGTCCTTGCCGGCGCTGCACCCGGCCACCAGGCCCAGCACGGCCAGCGAGACGAGCAGGCGCTTCATGCCCCGGTCACCTTCGGGTCGGTCGTGCCCGCCGGCTCGCTGTAGACGATCTCGCGCAGCTCGTCGCCGTCGAAGACCAGCGACGTCAGCGACGCCAGCGAGCACTGGCGGCGACGCGGGTCGTGCCACAGCTTCTTGCCCTCGAGGAACCGCCGCAGCGTCCAGATCGGCAGCTGGTGCGACACGCACAGCGCTTCGTGCCCCGACGCCGCTTCGCGCGCCCGGTGGACCGCGCCGAGCATCCGGTGCGCGATCTCCAGGTACGGCTCACCCCACGACGGCTTGAACGGGTTCACCAGCTTCGGCCAGTGGCGAGGCTCCCGCAGCGCGCCGTCGCCGACCGCGACGTGCAGGCCCTCGAACTGGTTGCCGGCCTCGATCAGATCCGGGTCGGTCGTGATGTCCAGCCGGTGCGCGGCCGCGATCGGCGCCGCCGTCTCCTGCGCGCGCTGCAGCGGCGACGCGACGACGTGCACGAGGTCGTGGCCCGCGACGGCCTCGGCGACCGTGAGGGCCTGACGCTGGCCGCGCTCGGAGAGCCGGTAGCCCGGCAGGCGGCCGTAGAGGATCTTCTCGGGGTTGTGGACTTCGCCGTGACGCAGCATGTGGACGACGGTGGTCACTTGACCGCCTCCGCCGCCGCGCGCGCCGCCGCGGGCAGAGCCGCTTCGATCACTTCGAACGCTTCGTCGTCCATCGCCGCGTTGACGAACCAGGCCTCGTACGCGCTCGGGGGCGCGTACACGCCGCCGTCGAGCAACGCGTGGAAGAACGGCGGGAAGCGCCACGTCTCGGACGCCTGCGCGCCGGCGTAGTCGCGTACCTCGTTCTCGCCGAAGAACACGCTCACCAAGTTGCCCGCGTACTGCACGTTATGCGCGACGCCGGCTTCGGTCAGCGCGATGTGGAAGAGGTTGCCGAGCCGCTTCGCGTTGGCGTCGAGCGCCGCGTACACGGCGTGGTCGGCCGCGCGCAGCGTCGCGAGGCCCGCGGCTACGGCGACGGGGTTCCCGGACAGCGTCCCGGCCTGGTAGACCGGCCCGCCCGGGGCGAGCTTGGCCATCACGTCGGCGCGGCCGCCGAAGGCCGCCGCCGGCAGCCCGCCGGACATCACCTTGCCGAAGGTGTAGAGGTCGCCGGCCACCCCTTCAAGGCCGAACCAGCCCGCGCCCGAGACGCGGAACCCGGTCATCACCTCGTCCATGACCAGCAGCGCGCCGTGCTCGTGGGCGAGGTCACGCAGGCCCTCGTTGAAGCCGGGCGCCGGGGCGACCGCGCCCATGTTCCCGGCCGCGGCCTCGGTGATCACCGCGGCGATCTCGCCCGGGTTGTCCACAAAGGACTTCCGGACGGCGTCGAGGTCGTTGTAGGGCAGCACGATCGTGTCCGCGGCCTGGGCGCCGGTGACCCCCGGCGACGTCGGCAGCCCGAGCGTCGCGACGCCGGAGCCTGCTTGCGCGAGCAGCGCGTCGACGTGACCGTGGTAACACCCGGCGAACTTCACGATCTTCGCCCGGCCGGTGAACCCGCGGGCCAGCCGGATCGCGCTCATCGTGGCCTCGGTGCCCGAGTTGACCAGCCGCACCTGCTCGACCGGCTCGACCCGGCCGATGATCTCCTCGGCCAGCTCGACCTCGCCGATCGTCGGGGTGCCGAACGACAGCCCGGACGTCGCCGCCGCGCGCGCCGCCTCGACGACGTGCGGGTGCGCGTGGCCCAGGATCATCGGCCCCCAGGACGAGACCAGGTCGACGTAGCGGTTCCCGTCGGCGTCCCACAGGTGCGGGCCCTCGCCGCGGACCATGAACCGCGGGGTGCCGCCGACCGAGTTGAACGCCCGGACCGGCGAGTTCACCCCGCCCGGGACGGCCGCCTTCGCGCGTTCGAACCATGCCTTGGACTGCTCGGTTCCAGTGCTCACGAGGTCCAGTCTCGCAAACCCGCCTAGGATGGCCGGACGCCGCCCGGGGAGGGGAACAGCCGGTGACCGAACGTGTGTCCCAGCGCAACCCGTGGCTCGTGCTGGCCGGCTTCGTCGGCGTGGTCGCCGTGGTGGCCGTGGTCGGCGCGCTGGCCGCGACCTCGGCGAAGGACGTCTACGCGCGCCTCGAGCTGCCGCCGTGGGCGCCGCCCGCGTCGCTGTTCGGTCCGGTGTGGACGGTGCTGTACCTGCTGATCGCGCTGGCCGGCTGGCTGTACTGGCGCACGGACGGCGAGACGCAGGGGTTCGCCGTGTACGGCACCGGGCTGCTGGCCAACCTGCTGTGGACGCCCCTCTTCTTCGAGGGCGGCGCGGCCGTGGCGGCGCTCGTCGACATCATCGTGCTGGACGTAGTCGTGCTCGTCACGATCGTCCTGTTCGCCCGCCGGTCGAAGCTCGCCGCCCTGCTGATTGGGCCCTACCTCGCCTGGATCCTCTACGCGACGGCGCTCAACGGCGTGATCGTCGCCGTCAACTAACGCGCGGCCTGCTGGGTGATGGCCTGCGCGGCCACCGTGCCGTCGTCACCCGCCTGGCCCTGGACGACCACCGTCGACCCCGGCTTGAGGTCGGCCAGCTTGCCCGCCTGGGTCACGCCGACCGTCGTCGAGTCCGATGTGGACACCTTGACGTCGGTGCCCTGCGCGGTCTTCACGTACACCGTGGTCCCGTCGACGCGGTCGACCGTGCCGGTGGTGCCGCGGCCGCCCGCCCCGCGGAACCCGCCGCCCTGCTGGCCGGTGCCGCCGGTCTGGCCGGTACCGCCTTGAGCACCACCGGTGGGGCGGGTCGGCGTGGCGGAAGACGACGAGCCGAAGGCCGCGTGCGTCCAGGCGCCGCCGCCGAACGCGATCGCGAGCACGACGAGCCCGGCCAGCACGAGCGTCGTGCGGGAAAACGGCTTCGCGGCCCGGCGCATTTCGGCGTTGAGGTCACCGTCGACCGCCGGGCGGGCGACGATGTCCTCCGCGGTCGGCGGGTTCGTGGTGGACGAAGACATGCGAAAGCTCCTTATTCGTGACGCAGGGCGTCGATGGGCCGCAGCTTGGCGGCCCGGTTCGCCGGGAAGCTGCCGAAGAACAGCCCGATCAGGGCGGAGACCGCGAACGCGAGCAGGATCGACGAGGGCACCACGACCGGCTGGATCCCGGAGATGGTGAACCGGCTGCCGACCAGCCCGATCGCGACGCCGAGCAGCCCGCCGAACAGGCTGAGCATGGTCGCTTCGGCGAGGAACTGGCCGAGGATGGCCGCGCGCGGGGCGCCGATGGCCTTGCGGATGCCGATTTCGCGGATCCGCTCGGTCACCGTGACGAGCATGATGTTCGTGACGCCGATCCCGCCGACCAGCAGCGAGATCGCCGCGACCGCCGCCAGCAGCACGGTGAACGTCTCGGTCGCCGACGTCCGGGTCGCCAGCAGCTGCTCGGAGTTCTGGATCTGGTAGTCGGCGGTGCCGCCGAGCCGGATGCCGTGGCGCGCGTTGAGGATCGCGGTGATCTCGGACTGCGCGAGCGAGACGGAGTCCGCGCTGGTGGCCTGGACGGCGATCTGGCTGAGGCTGCCGTACCCGGCCAGGGAGTTCTGCACGGCCGAGATCGGCGCGATCGCGACGTCGTCGGCGTTCTGCAGCCCGGTGCTGCCCTTGGCCTGCAGCACCCCGACCACGGTGAACTGGATGCTGTTGAGCAGCACGTTCTTGCCGACCGCGCCGGTGGTGCTCCCGAAGATCGACTCCGCGGTCGTCGGGCCGAGCACGACGACCTTCCGCGCGGCCGTGACGTCTTCGCTGCTGAACAGCTGGCCCTGCGCGAGCTCGCGGTTGGTGGTCGTGAAGTACGCCGGCTCGGTGCCCGCGACCGTCGAGATGTCGTACGACGTCTGCCCGTAGGTCGCGGTCGCCGTCGTGTTCACCACCGGTGAGGCGGCTTTGACGTCGGGCGCGCCGACCGGGTCGACCAGCGCGTGCGCGTCCTGCACGGTCAGCGGCCGCGCCGACGCGCCCTGCCCGCCGCCGCGGGCCGGGGAGACGTTGACGACGTTGGTGCCGAGGCCCTGGATGCTCGCTGCGATGGCCGCCGACGCGCCGTTGCCGACCGCGACGAGCAGGATCACCGCCGCGACGCCGATGGTGATGCCGAGCGTGGTGAGCGAGGAGCGCAGCTTGTTCGCGGTGAGCCCGCGCACGGCGAAGCGCAGGACTTCGAAGAAGTTCACGAGACCGCCCCCACCGCGCGGGTCACTTCGTCCGACACGATCAGGCCGTCGTCGACCCGGACCACCCGGTGCGCGTGCGCGGCGACCTCGTCCTCGTGGGTGATGACGACGATGGTGCGGCCGAGCCGGTTGAGCCGGTCGAAGACGCCGAGGACGTCTTCGGTGCTGCGGCGGTCGAGGTTGCCGGTCGGCTCGTCGGCGAGCAGCATCGCCGGGCCGGTGACCAGCGCCCGCGCCACCGCGACCCGCTGGATCTGGCCGCCGGACAGCTCGCTGGGCAGGTGCTTGGCCCGGTCGGACAGCCCGACCATCTCGAGCGCGGCGAGCGCGCGGCGCCGCCGTTCCGCCCGCCGGAGTCCACTGTAGACGAGCGGCAGCTCCACATTGGACAGCGCCGAGGTGCGCGGCACGAGGTTGAACGACTGGAAGATGAACCCGATCTTCCGGTTGCGCAGCAGGGCCAGCTGCCGTTCGTTGAGCTTGCCGACCCCGAAGCCGTCCAAGAGGTACTGGCCGGACGTCGGGACGTCGAGGCAGCCCAGCATGTTCAGCAGCGTCGACTTGCCCGAGCCGGACGCGCCCATGATCGCGACGTACTCGCCGGGCCAGACCGTGAGGTCGACCCCGCGCAGCGCGTGCACCGCCGTCTCGCCGGCGCCGTAGGTTTTGCGCAGTTCGGAAACCGCGATGACCGGGTTCATCCGCGCCCGCCGCCACCCGTGCCGGTGCCGCGCTGGCCGCCGCCGGGGAACCCGCCCGTGCCGCCACCGGGGAAGCCGCCGGTCCCGCCACCGGGGAACCCGCCGGTACCGCCGGTCCCGGCGCCGGTCCGGCCGGTGCCCGTGCCGCCGGTCGCGGCCGTCGCGGTCAGCACGACGTTCTCGCCCTCGGTCAGCCCGGAGGTGATCTGGACCGTCGACTCGCCGCGGATGCCGATCTGCACCTGGCGGGTGACGTTCTGGCCGTTCTCCTGCACGGTGACGACGTTGGTGCTGCCGGCGGTCGTCACGGCCGCGGCCGGCACGCTCAGCGCGTTCTCCGCCGACGCGACGGTGATCACGACACTCGCGGACTGGCCGGGCCGCAGCCCGTCCGGCGGGTCGGTCAGCGCCAGCTGCGCGCCGTAGGACACCACGCTGCCGCTGGTCGTCGGGGTCAGGTTGATGCTCGAGACGGTCGCCTGCACCGGCTTGTCCGGCAGCGCGTTGAGCGTCACCGTGGCCTTCTGGCCCGTCTTGACCTTGCTGACGTCGATCTCGGCGACCGAGGTGTCCACGACCAGGCCGGTCATGTTCGTGATGGTGATGAACCCGCTGCCGCTCGTGCTCGACGACGAAGCGGCGCTGGAGTTCGAGGAACCCTGGCCGCTGCCCTGGCCGCTCCCGCTAGACGACGTCGCGGGCTGTGAGCTGCTCGACGAGCCGCTGGAGGACTGCTGCCCCACCGTGCCGTTGACCGCGGTGACCGTGCCGGCGCCGGGGGCGTAGAGCGTGGTGTTGTCGAGTGCTTCCTGCGCGGTCTGGACGTCCAGCTGCGCCTGGTCCAGCTTCGCCTGCGCCGAGGTGACGCTGTTCGCGGCGGTCTGCGCGCTGTTCTGGCTGTTCTGCCCGGTCGCCGGGGTGTCTTCGGCGTCCTCGGCGCTGTCGAGGCTGTCCTGGGCGACGGCGAGGTTCGCCTTCGCGACCTGAAGCTGCTTCGCCGCCTGTGTGCTGTCGACCGTCGCGAGCTTCTGCCCGGCGCTGACGACGTCACCGACCTTCACGGCGATCGACGTGACCTTGCCGGCCGTCGCGAAGTTCGCCGCGCCGGTGTAGCTGCTGGCGAGGGTCCCGGCGGCGGAGATGGTCTCCGTGACCGTCGCGCGCCGCACCGGGGTGCTGCGCGTCTGGGCCTGCGCCGTGCTCGGTTCGGGGCTGAACGCCTGGTATATCCCGAATCCCGCTCCGGCCAGCAGCACGACCAGAGCACCGTTGATCACCCATGCCTTCGAGGCACGCACGCGCGTCATGCGGCAACTCTGGGACCGCCGCTTAGTGATTGGCTGTTCGTTCCCTGTGCGGAGGCTGTGTATCAGGGGTGTCGCGTACGGACCGCGAGCAGCACCTGACGCACCGCGTCGACCAGCAGGATCGCGGCCAGCGTGCCGAGCCCGACGGCCGCGGCGAGCAGCCCGCCGAAGTACCGGTGCGACTCGAGCACCGCGCCGTCGTCGGTACGAGTGACGACGGTGGCGACGCCGCCGTGCCAGCACGCGTAGGCGGCCCAGCCGGCCAGCACGGCGAGCACGACCTCCACGACGGCGACCAGCGTCCGCCACGGCTTGTGCAGCCGCGCGCGGGGGCCAGGTTCTTCCGGCGGCCAGAGCTCGGCGCCGGTGGGCTGCGGAAGGTCGATCACAGCGGAGATTTTCTCATGCTTCGCGCGGCGTCGCCCGGACGAGCCGGTCAAGCGCGTCCTGGAGCGCCTCGACGTCCTTCGCCCACGCCAGCACGACCGTGCCGTCGGTGAGCTTGACCGGCAGCGAGTCGTACTTGCGCGGCACCGCCCAGCCCCCGCCGAGCACCCGCGCGCCGACCGGCGCCCCGACGTCGGTGACCTCGGCGAGCTGCTCGGCCGGCACCTTCTCGCGGCCCTGCCGCAGCTGCCGCGTGGTGACCTCCAGCGACAGGAACCGGCGCCGCGCGTACACCCACGGCACGGTGATGGCGCACAGCCCGGCGGCGACCAGCACCCAGCCCACGACGTGCACGGGCCCGCCGGTGGCGAGCTCGGCCAGCGCGCCGACGAGGGCGAACACCGGGCCCCAGACGATCGCGGCCCAGCTCACGCCGGATTCGGCGTAGAGCCGGTCGCTCACGGCTTCTTGCCGGCCTTCGGGAAGTAGGGGGCCACCGACGGCAGGTACATCAGGATCAGCGCGATCACGAACAGCAGGGTGGCCATCACCGACGGCAGGTTGCTGAAGAGGGCGAACTGGAACAGCACGCAGGCGACCCCGAGCCAGGTGAGCACGGTGCGGGCCGAGCGGGTGCCTTCGCGGGCCTTGTAGGCGAACAGCCCGACCAGCAGGGCGAACACCACCGCCCCGACGAAGAGCAGCCAGACGAAGGTGTTCGTGCCGCTCGCCACCGAGTTCGGGTCGATCTGCCGCCCGGCCTCGCGGTTCTGCTTGATCAGCTCGTCGATCAGCTGCTGCTTGAGGGCCAGCGTGAGCACCTGCCCGCCGATCAGCACCACGCCGCCGAGCAGCCAGATCCAGAACGACGCCTGCACGGGCCCGGGCGGCCGGACCGCCGGCGCGGCCTGACCGGGCATCAGCGGGTCCGGCGAAAGGCCCCGCTTGCGCCGTTCGTCGTCGGTGAGACCGTTGAGGTCTTCGGTGTTCTTGTCCGCCACGCGGGTGAATATAGCCGGTCAGTCGAGCCAGGCGGCGGCTTCGGCGGCCCAGTAGGTGAGGATCATGTCGGCGCCCGCCCGGCGGATCGACGTCAGGACCTCGAGGACCGTGCGCTCGCGTTCCAGCCAGCCGTTCGCCGCGGCGGCCTCGACCATCGCGTACTCGCCGGAGATGTTGTAGGCGGCCACCGGCACCGGGGAGATCTCCGCGGCCGCCTTCACGACGTCCAAATAGGACAGCGCGGGCTTGACCATGATCATGTCCGCGCCCTCGGCGAGGTCGAGCTCGATCTCGCGCAGCGCCTCGCGGGCGTTGCCCGGGTCCTGCTGGTAGGTCTTGCGATCACCCTTGAGCTGCGAGTCGACGGCCTCGCGGAAGGGGCCGTAGAACGCGCTGGCGTACTTCGCGGCGTACGCGAGGACGGCCTTGTCGCTGTGGCCGACCTCGTCGAGCGCCCGGCGGATGACGCCGATCTGGCCGTCCATCATCCCGGACGGCCCGAGCACGTGCGCCCCGGCTTCGGCCTGCGCGACGGCCATCTCGGCGTAGATCCGCAGGGTGGCGTCGTTGTCCACGGCGCCGTCGGCGTCCAGGACACCGCAGTGGCCGTGGTCGGTGAACTCGTCGAGGCAGGTGTCGGCCATCAGCACGGTGGCGTCGCCGAGCTCGTGCCGCAGGTCGCGCAGGGCGACGTTGAGGATCCCGTTCTCGTCGACGGCCCCGGAGCCCTCGGCGTCCCGGTGCTCGGGGACGCCGAAGAGCATGAGCCCACCGACCCCGGCGTTGACCGCGTCGACGGCGGCTTTCCGCAGCGTGTCGCGGGTGTGCTGCACAACGCCCGGCATGCTCGAGATCGCCTTGGGCGTGTCGAGCCCCTCGGCGACGAACATGGGCAGGATCAGCTGGCGCGGCCGCAGCGTCGTCTCACCCACCAGCCGGCGCATGGCCGGGGTGGTGCGGAGCCTGCGGGGACGATGCTCGGGGAACACCCCTCCAAGTTACTCCGGTTGTGATCGCGGGAGTTCCGCAAGGGGGCCCGGAAAGCCGTGAAGGCCGCCCGGGGAAATCCCGGACGGCCTTCACGAACTGCAGAACCTCAGGACCGACGGGCCCGCTTGGCCTTCCGCGGCGGCGGCAGCGCACCTTCCGCACGAAGCCGCGCGGCGTGCTCCGCCAGCGCGTCCACCAGGTGCGGAACATCCGCCTTCTCCGGCTGGACGTCGACCCGCAGCCCGAACTCCACCGCGGTCTCGGCGGTCTTCGGGCCGATGCACGCGACCAGCGTGCGGGTGTGCGGCTTTCCGGCGATGCCGACCAGGTTCCGCACGGTCGAGGACGAGGTGAAGCAGACCGCGTCGAACCCGCCGGTCTTGATCATCTCGCGGGTCTCGGCGGGCGGCGGCGCGGCGCGCACCGTGCGGTACGCCGTCACGTCGTCGATCTCCCAGCCACGCTCGCGCAGGCCGGCCGACAGCGTTTCGGTGGCGATGTCCGCCCGGGGCAGCAGGACGCGGTCGACCGGGTCGAGCACGTCGTCGTACGGCGGGAACTCGGCCAGCAGGCCTTCCGACGACTGCTCACCCGTGGGAACCAGCTCCGGGATGATGCCGAACGAGCGCACCTTCTCCGCGGTCGCGGCGCCGACGCAGGCGATCTTCACGCCGGAGAACGCACGAGCGTCGAGCCCGAACTCCTCGAACTTCTCCCACACCGCGCGGACCGCGTTGGTCGAAGTGAAGACGATCCACTGGTAACGGCCGTCGACCAGGCCCTTGACCGAACGCTCCATCTGCGCCGGGCTGCGGGGCGGCTCGACCGAAATCGTGGGCACCTCGTGCGACGTCGCGCCGTGGCCGCGCAGGCGCTCGGCCATCTCGCCGGCCTGCTCCTTGGTGCGCGGCACCAGGACCTTCCAGCCGTACAGCGCGCGCGACTCCCACCACGACAGCTTCGAGCGCTGCCCGGCGGCCTGGCCGATCGTGACGATCAGCGGCCCGACGAGCTCGCCCGCGTCGTTGGCGACCTTCTCGAGCGTGGTGTCGAGGGTGCGCTGGGTGTTGATGGTGCCGTTCGCGGTGACCGCGACCGGGGTCGACGCCGGGACGCCGTTGCCGGTCAGCGCCGACGCGGCCTCGGCCAGGTGGGCCGACGTCGCGTGCAGCACCAGCGGGCCCGGGGACGCCGCCAGCGCCGCCCAGTCGACGTCGCCGCGGACGTCGACCTCGACGTGCGTGCCGCCGAGCGCGACACCCGCGTACGCCGGGACGGCCGCGCCCGGGGAAACGCCCGGGATGACGTCGAACACGGCGCTCGTGCGCGCGACCGCCTGGACCTCGGCCACCACGGCCGGGGTGGTCAGCGGGTCGCCCGCGACCAGCCGCAGCACCAGCCGGCCGGCCTTGGCCTCGGCCGTGAGGTCCTTGGCGACCTCGGTGGCCTCGCCGACGGCGGGCCGGACCTCGGCGCCCTCGGCCGCCATGGCCAGCACGGCCTGGGGCACGTCGGGGTCGGTCACCACGACCTCGGCCTTGGCGAGCAGTTCCTGGGCACGGACCGTGAGCAGGCCGGCGTCGCCGGGCCCGGAGCCCACGAACGCTACGCGCCCGGTGGTCTTTCGCGCGGGGGTCATCTGTGCGTTTCTCCTCTTGCGGCGGCCGTGCGGGATGGCACGGACGCAGGTCTCCTACGTCTTGCGGAAAAAGCGCTTGCGAGAAGCGCTACTCGGCGGTGCCGGAGAGGGCTCCGGCACCGAGGTCCAGCAGCTCGGCGGCCAGGTCCTTGCCCAGCTGGGCGGCCTGGTGCTTGTCAGCCAGCGCGATGGCCCGGACCATGTCCACCGCGCCGTCCTCGCCGTCGGCCGCGGCGGTGCCGCGCAGCGAGATCCGTTCCACGACCTTGCCCTCGGCGTCGAGATCTTCGACGATCTCGGCGAGCGCGCCCACCGGCGCGCTGCACCCCGCCTCGAGCGCGGCCAGCAGGGCCCGCTCGGCCGTCACCGCGGCCCGCGTGCCCTCGTCGTCCAACGTGGACGCGAGCAGATGCTCGAGGTCCACGTCGGCGGCCCGGCACTCCACCGCCAGCGCGCCCTGTGCGGGCGCGGGCAGCATCTGGATCGGGTCGAGGGTCTCGGTGATCACCTCGGCCAGTCCGACCCTGGCCAGTCCGGCACGCGCCAGGACCACGGCATCCAGCTCGCCGTCGGTCACCTTGCGCATGCGGGTGTCGATATTGCCGCGAATCGGCACGATTTCCAAACCGAGACCCAGCGCGCGCAGCTGCGCGGTGCGCCGCGGCGAGCCCGTGCCCACCGTCGCGCCCGGCGGCAGCTCGCCCAAGGTCAGCCCGTCACGCGCGATCAGCGCGTCCCGCGGGTCCTCGCGCGGCGGCACGGCGGCCAGCGAGATGCCCGGCTCGGGCGCGGTCGGCAGGTCCTTGTACGAGTGGACGATGACGTCGACCTCGTTGCGCAGCAACGCTTCCCGCAGCGCCGACGTGAAGACGCCGACCCCGATCGTGGGAATCGGCGCGGAGGACTTGTCGCCGGGGGTGGTCACGGTGACGATCTCGACCTCGGCGCCGGTGGCGCGCAGGGCGTCGGCGACGGTCCCGGTCTGGGCGAGCGCGAGCTTCGAGCCGCGGGTGCCCATGCGAATGACTCTGGTCACTGCTACTTCTTCTCTGGTGGGGGCTTCGGGCTCGCCACCGCGGCGGGCGCCTGCGGGTCGAGGCAGAACAGTTCGCGCAACGCGTTCGCGTAGTCGGTTTCGGCCGTCTCGGCGGCCAGCTGCTTCACCCGCACGGTGGGCGCGTGGAGCAGCTTGTCGACCACCCGGCGGACCGTGCGGCCGACCTCTTCCCGGACGCCCGGTTCGAGGTCGGGCAGCCGGTGGTCCAGGCGCAGCAGCTCGGCGTCGACGACCTCGGCCGCACGCCGCCGCAGCGCCGTCACGGTCGGGGTGACCTCGGCGCTGCGCTGCCCGGCGAGGTAGTCGCGCACCTCGTCGAGCACGATCCCGGTCGCCTTGGCCGTCTGGCGCTCGGTGGTCGGGGTGCCGGCTTCGCGCATCCGGCGCTGGATGGTGGCCAGGTCGACGACCCGGACGCCGGCCAGCTCGCCGACCTCGGGGTCGACGTCGCGGGGCAGGCCGAGGTCGCACACGACGAGCGGGCGGCCGCCGCGGGGAAGCACCTGCCCGGGGCCGAAGACGGCGTCCTGCGCGCCGGTGCAGCAGATCACGATGTCGGCCTCGCGGACCGCGTCCGCGACCTGCGACAGCGGGATCGCGCGGGTGGGCACGCCGTGTTCGGTGCTGTTCGCGGCCAGGCGGCGGGCGCGGGCGTCGGTGCGGTTGGCGACGGTGATCTCGCCGATCCCGGCCTTGCGCAGCTGCGACGCGCTCAAGGCGCCCATCGAGCCGGCGCCGACGATGACGGCGTGCTTGCCGGTGACGTCCCCGGCCGCGGCGAGCGCCTCGGAGACGACCGACGCGCCCAGCTGGTCGAGCCCGGTTTCGCTGTGGACGCGCTTGCCGACGCGCAGCGTGGTCTGGATCAGCTCGTGCAGCGTGCGGCCGACGGTGCCGACCTCGCGCGCGGTGGCGTAGGCGGCGCGGACCTGCCCGAGGATCTGCGTCTCGCCGACGACCATCGAGTCCAGGCCGGAGGTGACGGAGAACAGGTGCTCGACGGCCGCGCCGGCGTAGTGCACATACAGGCTGTCGTAGAGCTCGGCGGGTTCCATCCCGGCCTGGCGGGAAAGCACTTCGGAGACGTCGTTGAGGCCGCCGTGGAAGGTCTCGACGACCGCGTACACCTCGATGCGGTTGCACGTCGAGACGAGCATGACCTCACTGACGTGCTCGGCCTGCTGCAGCTCGTGCAGCACCTTGGCCACCTCGGGCGCCGGTACCGCGACGCGCTCCAGCGTGCTCAGCTCCGCACTCCGATGCGAGAGACCGACCGCCAAGACGCTCATGAGCGCACCACCATTTCCCGTCCGCCGTCCGGACCCGACCCGTTCCGCCCGCCTTTGCCATTGTCGGACGGCAGGCCCGCGCCGGGTAATCCGGAAGTGCCCTGGTTCCCAGCGGCATCATCCGCCCTGCGGGCCACGTGAAATGACAGTATCTGCAGCTCGACGGCCAAATCCACTTTGCGGACCTCGATGTGAGCAGGAACCTGCAACACGACCGGGGCGAAGTTGAGGATGCACTGGACACCACCCGCGACCAGGCGGTCACACACCGACTGCGCCGCGGTGGGCGGGGTGGCGATCACGCCGATCGAGATGCCGCGCTCGGCGCAGACCCGCGGGATGTCGTCCATGTGCGACACCGGCAGGCCGCCGACCGGCACGCCGATCAGGTCCGCGTCCAGGTCGAACAGCGCTTCCACCGGGAAGCCGCGCCCCGGGAAGCCGCCGTAGTTGGCGAGCGCGTGACCGAGGTTTCCGATCCCGACCACGGCCACTTTGTGCTGCCGGGTGAGGCCGAGGATGCGCTCGATCTGGCTGACCAGGACGCTGACTTCGTAGCCGACGCCGCGGGTGCCGTAGGAGCCGAGGTACGAGAGGTCTTTGCGCAATTTCGCGGAATTGACGCCCGCGGCCTGCGACAGCTCTTCGCTCGAAACGGTCGTCGCGCCCTGTTCCGACATCCCGGACAGCACGCGGAGGTAAACGGCGAGGCGCGCGACGGCGGCTTCGGGGATCTGCTTCGCCCGGACGGCCTCGGGGGCATCCCCGTTGCGGCCGTTCCCGTCGGCGGGTACGGCGGGCATCTCGGCCGTCGGCGCGTTGTCGGCGTCGGGCGTGTCCGGCCGGCGTGACCGCCGCGATGGCCGGCCCGGGGAGTCCGCCGCGTCGCGCCTCCCCCGCTGTGTCACCACGCCGTCGTCTCCTGCCCGCTGTGCACCCGGCGGCCATCGCCACGGCCGTGCCGAACTGTGTCTTGACCCAGGGCGCGGAGTCCGGTTCGATGCCGGACCGCCCGAGGGGCGATGGTCCTACGGTAGACCACTTGTGAACGCGCGCACAAAGTCACTGGTCGGAGGCGGTTCCCGGCGACCGGGACGGGCCCGCCGATCATGACACGGCGTCAGAATCCTTGTCCGCCAGGCACTTCCGCCGGACGCCATGAATGAGTCACTCACTTCGCCGGACGCCATGAATGAGTCATTCATGGCGTCCGACGGGGCGGGGTCCAGGGCGGGCCACCACCGAACGCGGCGGGTCCGGTGGTGAGGTCAGTGCGCGTCGAGGGAGACGGAGTGCCAGCCGGTGGCGCCGTCGGGCACGGGGTCGGCGCGGTTCTCCGTCTGGGTGTAGCCGTCCTGGTCGGTGGCCCGGACGTACGCCTGGTGCGTGCCCGCGGGCACGTCGAGCTCGATCCACCACAGGCGCCAGGTGTCCTTGCTGACCTCGGCCGAAAGGGTGGCTTCGCGCCAGGCGCCCTGGTCGAGCCGGACCTCGACCTTCGCGATGCCGGTGTGCTGCGCCCACGCCGTGCCGGCCAGCCGGACCTTGCCCGCGGTGACGTTCGCGAAGCCGGTCGGGGTGTCGATGCGGGACTCGGTCTTGATCGGCGCCTGCTCGGCCCAGCCGCGGTTGAGCCAGTACGCCTGCCGGGCGTCCCACTTGGTGAATTCGAGGTCCTTGACCCACTTCGTCGCGGACACGTACCCGTACAGGCCGGGGATGACGATCCGCGCCGGGAAGCCGTGCTCGACCGGCAGCGGCTCGCCGTTCATCCCGATCGCGAGCATCGCGCCGCGCGCCGGGTCGAGCGCGACGTTCGCCGGGGTGCCGCACGTCCAGCCGTCGACGCTCGTCGCGTACATCTGCTCGGCGCCGGCCTGCACGCCGGCTTCGTCGAGCAGGTCGACGAGGTCGACGCCGAGGAACGCCGCGTTCGAGATCAGCGGGCCGCCGACCTCGTTGGACACGCAGGTCAACGTCACCCGCCGCTCGACCAGCGGCCGGTTGCGGATGTCGGCGTAGGAGAACGTCACCTCCTTGTCGACCATCCCGTGGATCTTCAGGTTCCAGTCCTCGGTCCGGATCTGGGGCACGACCAGGGCGGTGTCGATGCGGTAGAAGTCCGCGTTGGGCGTGATGAACGGCGGTGAGCCGAGCTTCACGAAGTCGGCGTCGGCGGGCAGCGGCGGCGCGGTGCGCGCGGGGACGAGCGGCCCGACGGCGGCCCGCGAGTCCTCGGCGTTCGAGCTGGTCCCGGCGACCTCGCCGACCACCGCCGCGAGCCCCGAACCCGCGGCGACGCCGACGCCGGCCCGCAGGAACTTCCGGCGGTCGAAGCCGCGGTAGCGGATGACGTCGGGCGGCAGGGCGAGCCGGTGCAGCATGGTGAACACGACCAGCCCGGCGACCAGCGCGGCGACCGGCGCCAGCAGGGAAACCTGCCCAAGGTCGGTGCGCACGAACACCGCGGCGACCCCGGCGGCGCCGAGCAGGAAGACGAGCACCTGGCCCGCGCGCGGCGTCTTGCGCGAGAGCTGGCCGGCCAGCACCGCGAGCAAGACCAGCACCACCCCGAGCCCGACCTTGAGGATCGGCTTGTCCCAGGTGCCCAGCGTCCGCTCGGCCCACTTCACGATCGCGGTCGGGCTGTGGTCGATGACGTAGTTCGCCACCGCGATGAACGGCGAAGCCGTGTACCCGACGAAGCCCGCGACGAAGTGCCCGACACCGAGTGCGGCAGCGAGCGCGAGAAGCCCGATCAGGGTCGAAACGGGCAGCGAGAGCCGCCGCGGCGCCTCGGCCGGGGCGGGGGCGTCCTGGACAGTGCTCACGCCTCCATCTTCGGAGCCGGGGCGTGAAGCGGCCGCTCGATCTCCCTTACGGACCGGTTACGGCTCGACCCGGCGCAAGTCCTCGTGAGTGTTTAGGGCGGGGTGGATTCAAGCGGTCGTCGCAACAGGCTCCTGCGTGGACAGTAGCTGGTTGAGTCGCTCAGCTGGGGTGTCCCAGCCGAGCGTCTTGCGGGG
>NZ_JBVJON010000004.1:0-6865 GCF_055583145.1 Amycolatopsis sp. NPDC104819
CCCCCCCCCCCCCCCCCCCCCCCCCCCCCCCCCCCCCCCCCCCCCCCCCCCCCCCCCCCCCCCCCCCCCCCCCCCCCCCCCCCCCCCCCCCCCGCGGCGGGCGGTCAGAGCCGCGGGTCCACCGGGTCCGACTCGAGGGCCAGCACCGCGAACACACACTCGTGGACGCGCCACAGCGGCTCCCCGCGGGCCACGCGCTCGAGTGCCTCCAGGCCGAGCGCGTACTCCCGCAGCGCCAGCATCCGCTTGCGGTTCAGC
This sequence comes from Amycolatopsis sp. NPDC104819, assembly GCF_055583145.1. NCBI lineage: Bacteria > Bacillati > Actinomycetota > Actinomycetes > Pseudonocardiales > Pseudonocardiaceae > Amycolatopsis > Amycolatopsis sp. NPDC104819. The sequence goes on from NZ_JBVJON010000004.1 coordinate 259, forward strand.
CCGCGCTTGCGCAGCCGCTCCAGGTTCGACGGCAGCGTGTAGTCCGGCCCGTAGATGATCCGCAGGTACTCGCGCCCCCGCACCTTCACACCCGGCTGGACCAGGCCACGCGCGCCGTGGGTCAGGTTGGCCGCCGGCTTCACGACCATGCCCTCGCCGCCGGCGCCGGTCAGCTCCTCCCACCACGCGACGCCGCGGGCGACCGACTCCTCGTCGAGGAGGTCGACCGCCAGCGTCCGGGTGCGCTGGAACCGCGGCCCGGCCAGCCGGCCGAGCATCGACAGGTGCCACTCGTGCGGCCGGTCGTGGTAGCTCGCCCCTTCCGACGCCAGCAGCTGGAACGGCGCCAGCTTCACGCCGTCCAAACCCGAGGTGGGCCAGCAGTACCGCCGGTACGCCGCCCGGTACGACTCCACTGTGGACTCTCGGGTTGCCGTGCGCTCCAGCAGGTCCGTGACGTCGATGCCGCGCGCGGCCGCCGTGGTCAACGCCGTGACCGCCGCCGGCAGCACGGCCTCGGCCGCCGCGCCGACCGCCGCGTACTGGTCCGAGATCAGCGAACCCGCCTTCGCGCTCCACGGCAGCAGCTCGGCGTCGAACAGCAGCCAGCCGCTGTTCAGCCCGTCGAACAGCTCGGCCGCCGCCGTCCGCACCTCCGACAGCAGTGAAGCGTTCTGCGCGGCGGAGAAGAACGGCCGCCCGGTGCGCGTGTACACCGCGCCGCCGCCACGGATGCCGAAGCGCCGGTACGCGACGTCGTCGTCCTGGCACACCAGCACCACGGCCCGCGAGCCCATGTGCTTCTCCTCGCACAGCACGGACTGCACCCCGGCCGCCCGGAACTCGGCGAACGCCTCTTCCGGGTGCTCCAGGTAGTCCTCCCGCGAAGACGTCGAACACGGCGCCATCGTGGGCGGCAGGTACGTCAGCCACCGCGGGTCGACCGCGAACCGGCTCATCACCTCGAGCGCCGCCGCGGACTGCTCCGCCGAGACGCCGACCCGCCCGTGGTGGGTGGTCTGCACGATCCGCTTCCCGGTGACGTCGGCCAGCTCCAGCACGGCGGGCTCGCGCCCACCCAGCGGCCGCGACGCGTCGAGCGGCTTCGACGGCTCGTACCAGACCTGGTGCGCCTTCACCGAGACGACTTCCCGCTCGGGGTAACGCAGCGCGGTCAGCTTCCCGCCGAAGACGGCCCCGGTGTCGAGGCACATGGTGTTGTTGACCCACTCCGGCTCCAGCGTCGGCGTGTGCCCGTAGAGCACCATCGCGGACCCGCGGTAGTCCCGCGCCCACGGCAGCCGCACCGGCAGGCCGTACTCGTCGGTCTCGCCGGTGGTGTCGCCGTAGAGCGCCATGCTGCGCACCCGGCCGGACGCGCGTCCGTGGTACCGCTCGGGCAGCCCGGCGTGCGCGACGACGAGCTTGCCGCCGTCGAGGACGTAGTGCGCGATCAGGCCGTCGCAGAACTCGTGCGCCTGCCGGCGGAACTCCTCGGTCTCCGCGCCGAGCTGCTCCAGCGACTCCGCGAGCCCGTGCGCGACGTTGACCTTCCGGCCGTGCAGCGCGCGCACCAGCTTCTGCTCGTGGTTGCCGCAGACGACCAGCGCGTTCCCGCTCTCGGCCATCGCCATCACGCGCCGCAGCACGCCCGGCGTGTCCGGGCCGCGGTCGACGAGGTCGCCGACGAACACCGCGGTCCGCCCCTCCGGGTGGACGCCGTCGGCGTACCCCAGTTCGCCCAGCAGCTCCTCGAGCTCGGCCGCGCAGCCGTGGACGTCACCGATGACGTCGAACGGCCCGGTCAGCTCGCGCTTGTCGTTGCGCAGCGGCTCGAGGACGATCTCCGCTTCGGCCACCTCGGTCTCGCCACGCAGCACGTGCACGCGCCGGAACCCCTCGCGCTCCAGCGACTTCAGCGACCGCACCAGCTCCCCGCGCTGCCGCCGGATCACGTGCTCACCGAAGTCGCGGTCGGGCCGTCCGGCGTTGCGGGCCGCGCAGACGCCGAGCGGCAGGTCGAGCACGATCGCCGTCGGCAGCACGTCGTGCTCCTTCGCGAGCTTCACCAGGCTCGCCCGCGAAGCGCGCTGGACGTTCGTCGCGTCGATGACGGTCAGCCGTCCGGCCGCGAGCCGCTTGCCCGCGACGTAGTGCAGTGTGTCGAAGGCGTCGGCGGACGCGGACTGGTCGTTCTCGTCGTCGGCGACGAGCCCGCGGAAGAAGTCGCTGGAGAGCACCTGCGTCGGCGCGAAGTGCGTGCGCGCGAACGTCGACTTGCCGGAGCCGGAAGCGCCGACGAGCACAACGAGCGACATGTCGGGAACGGTCAGCTTCACGCGGCCACCTCCTTCTCACTCGTGAAGACCGCCAGCTGGGTCGGCGGTCCTGAAGTCTGGTCCTCCGGTCCCACCGGCAGGTAACGAACGGCGTAGCGATTTCGGGCCGCGACGCCGTCCGCCCAGCCGCGGAATTGCGCCCTCGTCCATTCGAACCGGTGGTCGGCGTGCCGGAAATGCCCCATCGGCAGGAATTCGAACAGCCGGTTGTACTCCGCGTTGGGCGTCGTGACGAGCACGGTGCGCGGCGCCGCGACCGCGAACACCGCGTGCTCCAGGGCCGGCAGCCGCTCCTCGTCGACGTGCTCGACGACCTCCATCAGCACCGCCGCGTCGTATCCGGCCAGCGCCGGGTCGGCGTAGGTCAGGGCGGACTGCCGCAGCGTCACGCGGCTGCGCTCCTTCAGGCGCTTCTCCGCGATGTCCAGCGCGCTCGCGGAGACGTCGACACCGACGATCTCGGTGAACGACGGCTCCTTCTCGAGCACGCGCAGCAGCGCGCCACTCCCGCAGCCGAGGTCGAGGACGCGCCGCGCGCCGGCCGCCCGCAGCGCGGCGAGCACACTGCCGTGGCGCTGGGTGGCCAGCGGCTCCGGCCGGTCGGGCACCTCGGTGACCAGCGCCTCGGCCTCCGCCGGGACGTCGTCGGACTCGGCCAGCCGCGAAAGCGCGTAGCTCACGACCGGGCGGCGTCGCTCCAGGTAGCGATTGGTGATCAGCGTCCGCTCGGGGTGGCCGGCGAGCCAGCCGTCACCGGCGCGCAGCAGCTTGTCGGCCTCGTCCTGCCCGACCCAGTAGTGCTTGTCGCCGTCGAGGGCGGGCAGCAGGACGTAGAGGTGGCGCAGCGCGTCGGCGACCCGATGGGTGCCGGTGAGCCGCAAGTCGACATAACGACTCTCGCCCCACTGCGGGAACTGCGGGTCGAGCGGGATCGGCGTCGCCGTGACGGCCCAGCCGAGCGGCTCGAACAGCTTGTGCACCACCTCGGCCCCGCCGCGCGCCGACAGCGACGGCACGTGGATCTCCAGGTCGAAGGCCTCGTCGACCAGCTCCGGCCGCGCGGCGCAGCGCCCGGCGAGCGCGGTCGTGAACGCCGCCCGCAGCGCCACCGCGAGGTACGAGCCCCCGGCGTACGGCCGGTCGTTGACGTACTGCGTCAGCGACGTCCCACCACCGCGGACGAGCGCGATGGGGTCGATCTCGACGAGCAAGGCGACGCTGCAGCGTTCCGGCGCGGCTTCGGGGTAGAAAACGTGCGCGGTGCCGGCGGACAGCGCGACCGACTGCGCCTTCTCCGGATGCTTGTGCAGGAGAAAGCCCAGGTCGGTGGCGGGGGTACGGGTCGTCGTGATCGTCAACAGCACCCGCCCAGTGTGGCGGAGGGGCCGGTGACCGCGCGCCCGGTTTTCCCGGGTGCGACCCTGGACGGCATGAACCGCCTCGCCAGCGCGACCAGCCCGTACCTGCTCCAGCACGCGGACAACCCGGTCGAGTGGTGGCAGTGGGGCGCCGACGCGCTCGCCGAGGCGAAACGGCGGAACGTGCCGATCCTGCTCTCCGTCGGCTACGCCGCCTGCCACTGGTGTCACGTCATGGCGCACGAGTCGTTCGAGGACGCCGAAACCGCAGCCGTGATGAACGCGCACTTCGTGAACATCAAGGTCGACCGCGAGGAACGGCCGGACATCGACGCCGTCTACATGGCCGCCACGCAGGCGATGACCGGGCAGGGCGGCTGGCCGATGACCTGCTTCCTCACCCCGGACGGCGAGCCGTTCCACTGCGGCACCTACTACCCGCCGACGCCACGGCCGGGCATGCCGTCGTTCCGGCAGCTGCTCGCCGCCGTCGCCGAGGCTTGGCAGGAGCGGCCCGACGAGCTGCTGAACGGCGCCAAGCAGATCGTCGCGCACATCGCGGAGCAGACCGGGCCGCTGCAGGAGTCCGTTGTGGACGAAGCCGTGCTCGCGGCCGCCGTCGAAAAGCTGCAAGGGGACGCCGATCCGGTCAACGGCGGCTTCGGGCGGGCGCCGAAGTTCCCGCCGTCGATGGTGCTCGAGTTCCTGCTGCGCCACCACGAGCGCACCGGCTCCGAGGCCGCGCTGTCCCTTGTGGACAAGGCCGCCGAGGCGATGGCCCGCGGCGGGCTGTACGACCAGCTGGCCGGAGGCTTCGCACGGTACTCCGTCGACGCCGAGTGGATCGTGCCGCACTTCGAGAAGATGTTGTACGACAACGCGTTGCTGCTGCGCTTCTATGCCCACCTCTGGCGGCGCACCGGCTCGGCGACGGCGTTGCGCGTCACCACCGGTACCGCGGAGTTCCTCGCCGCGGACCTGCGGACGCCCGAAGGTGGCTTCGCGTCTTCGCTGGACGCGGACACCGACGGCGTCGAAGGCCTGACGTACGTCTGGACACCGGCGCAGCTGCGTGACGTGCTCGGCGACGACTCGGCGGCCGAGCTGTTCGGCGTCACGCCCGAAGGTACTTTCGAGGAGGGCGCGTCGACGTTGCGCCTGTTCGGCGACCTGCCGGAGGCCATGCGCGTCCAGCTCCTGGAGGCGCGCGCGAAGCGGCCGCAGCCGGGCCGGGACGACAAGGTGATCGCGTCGTGGAACGGCCTGGCGATCACGGCGCTGGCCGAAGCCGGTGTCGTCCTGGATCGTCCACAGTGGATTCAGCTGGCGGTCGACGCCGCCGAGCTGCTCCTGCGGGTGCACGTCGTCGACGGCCGGTTGCGGCGCAGCTCGCGTGACGGTGTGGTCGGGGACTCGGCGGGGGTGCTGGAGGACTACGCCTGCGTCGCCGACGGGTTCCTGGCCCTGCACCAGGCGACGGCCGACGCGCGCTGGCTCACCGAGGCGACCCGGCTGCTCGACCTGGCGCTGACGCACTTCGCGTCCCCGGACGTTCCGGGTGCGTACTTCGACACCGCCGACGACGCCGAGGTGCTGGTCCAGCGGCCCGCCGACCCGGGGGACAACGCGAGCCCGGCGGGAGCGTCCGCGCTGGCCGGGGCGCTGCTGACGGCGTCTGCGCTGGCGGGCCACGACAGCGTCGGCCGCTACCGCGACGCCGCCGAGCAGGCACTGCGGCGGGTCGGCGTGCTGGCCGCGCGGGTGCCGCGGTTCGCCGGGCACTGGCTGTCGGTCGCTGAGGCGCTGCAGGCCGGTCCGGTGCAGGTCGCGGTGGTCGGCGCGGACCCGGCGTTGCGCCTGGCCGCGGCCCGCGGGGTGCACGGTGGCGGCATCGTGCTGGCCGGCGAGCCGGACGCGCCCGGTGTGCCCCTGCTGGCCGACCGTCCGCTGGTCGACGGCGGTGCGGCGGCGTACGTCTGCCGCGGTTACGTCTGCGACCGCCCGGTCACGACCGCGGAAGCCCTCACCGCCCAGCTCTGACCCCGAGCTTTCACGTGAAAGCTCGGTTCCGCCGTGGGTGAACGCCGTCCCGATCCAGCTGCATCGCGCGTAGCGTGAGTTACGTTGTAATCATGTAATCGCGGAGGTGCGACATGGGACGAGGCTGGAAGGGCGGCCGCGGCTGGCAGCAGGGCGAGGTGCCGTCGGCGGACGACGCGGCGGCCTGGTTCGGCGGGCGCCTGCCCGACGGCTGGTTCACCGGCGCGCCGGAGGTCACGGTCGACCGCGAGGAGATCATCGTGGTCGGCGAGCTGCCGGCGCTCACCGAGGAGTACGCCGACGACGCGGCCCGCGCGGCCGCGGAGGAGGGCCGGATCAGCCGGTACCGCGAGGAGACGCGCGACGAGCGCATCGAGATCGCGCGCCAGGCCGAGCACCGCTACCAGCGCAAGGTGGCGTGGGGCGCGAAGCTCGGCGGTACGACCGCGTTGTTCACGACGCATTCGGCGCCGGTGATGACCCGGCTGCGCCAGCCGGAACGCCTGATCCTCGACACGCTGGTCGACGCCGGCGTGGCGCGGTCGCGGTCCGACGCGCTGGCGTGGGCGGTCCGCCTGGTCGGCGAGCACGCCGACAGCTGGCTCGGCGACCTGCGGGAGGCCATGAGCAAGGTCGACGACCTGCGCTCGAAGGGCCCGGACCTGGCCTGAAAGCCGCTAAAGAGCACGGCCCGTGGGGTGCCGCCCCCTCGGTGGCACCCCACGAGCCTGCCGCGGCTTGGGGGGGGGGGGGGGGGGGGGGGGGGGGGGGGGGGGAGGAAAAAAAAAAAAAAAGAAAAAAAAAACAAAAAAAACCACAAAAAAAAAAGAAACAACACCCCCCCCCCCACCCCCCCCCACAACAAAGAAA
>NZ_JBVJON010000004.1:6874-35184 GCF_055583145.1 Amycolatopsis sp. NPDC104819
CACCCCCCCTCCCCCCCCCCCCCCCCCGCCGCCCCCCCCCCCCCCCCCCCCCCACCACCCCCCCCCCCCCCCCCCCCCCCCTCCGCCCCCTCCCCCCCCCCCCCCCCCCCCCCCCCCCCCCCCCCCCCCCACGACCGGGTCAGTCCGCGACCAGCACCGGCTTCCGGAAACCGGCGCCCAGCTCCCGCTGCCGTCGCACGACCCAGGTGCCGGGCGCGATGCCCGTGCCGCCGTGCTCGGGGTGGATCAGATAGGCCGGCGCGGTGGTGTCGAAGACCGCCACGGCCAGCCGTTCGGGATCGCTCACCCACATGGCCAGCCGGCAGGTGCCGCGGTCCGCGACGAGCGTGTGCGGGTTGTTGCCCGCCTCGCCCCGGACGAGTTCGCGGCCTTCGGCGGGCAGGTCCCACCAGCCGCCGCGGTGGAGCGGGGCGTCCAGGAAGGCCAGGGGGAGGACGAGCAGGTCGCCCTGCGCCTGAAGGCCGTCGATCACCGGGACGGTGACCTGGCGGTCCAGGTGGTCGAGGACGTCGAGCCCGGTCCGGTCGAGCAGTTCTGCGAGTTCCATGGGTCACCTCGTGGGTCAGGTCCGGCGCCGCAAGCCGGCGTACTGGGCTCCGGTGAGCCCGTACGTCCAGCCGGCCGCGTCGAGGGGATGGTCGAATCCGGCGGGCACGCGCAGTCCGTAGCGGCGGCGGGTGCCGTCGCGTTCCACGGAGCCGTTGACGGCCAGCAGCAGCCGGCTCGGCGCGTGCCACTTCTGCGGTGGCAGGGTGTAGAGCCGCAGCTCACAGCCGGGGTTGCCCGGATCGGGCGCCCGGCTCAGCAGCCGCAGCCCGGCCTGGTCGATGTAGGCGGGCCAGCCCAGGTTTTCGGTGGCGCAGCGGCGCACCTCGACGTTGAGCTCGCGGTTGATCCGGTCGGCAGTGGGGTCCTCGACCACCCAGGACGGCACCCGTGTGCCGTGCCAGACGTGCACGGCCCAGCCGTCGGGATAAACCACCGCGGGACTGGACGCGCTGTGCAGCCGGTAAGCGCTTCCTGCGGGCTCGGTACGGACCGCCAGCGGCCGTTCGGCGACCACGCAGAAGCCGTCGCGCGGCCACCACCAGCCGCAGGACCGGACCAAAGTGGCCCACAGTTCGGCCTCCGGACTTAGCCGGCAGCCGGCCACCCAGTAGGCGTCCTGCTGGCCGTACCAATGCAGCCCGAAATGCTGCCGGATCGCGCCTCGGACCAAGGCGGCGAAGGACTCCTTGACGGTCGGCCACAGCACCGGGTCCGGCCGCCGGTCGTGCTGACGCAGCTGGGCGACACGGGTGGCCAGCCGCGATTCCAGCGGCAGCGGCCCGGTCGTGGAAAGCGCTTGCGGTGGCGGCAGGTGCGGCACGGCGGCGTTCGGCGAAGCCACCCACACGAACGCGGGCGGCGGCTCGCCCAGCAGCGCGTAGAGGCCGGTGATGGCGTCCTCGGCCGCGGCCCGATCGGCGGGCGCCGTGCAGAAGGCGTGCTTCAGCCACTCGGAATCATCGGGAGGTCGGCGGTCCGGCCGCCGGGAGGCGCTCAACGCGCGAGGGCGCGCACGCCCTTTCGGATCGACATGTTCCGATCATGACAGCACTTTCGCCGCTCGCGCAACCCTGGACCCGGAGCGGCTTCCGCCCTTAGAGTTCGTCGTGCCCGCGGTCCGTGCCGGGGGTTCCGCCGTCACACCGGGTCTTTCACGTGAAGGAACACGCCCATGGACGGCAGGTTCACCCGGCGGCAGCTGATCAAAGGCGGGCTCGCGGTGGCGGCGGTGCCGCTGCTGCCCGGCATCGCTTCGCCGCGCCCCGCCAGTACCGCGTCGACGTCCCCACGCTCCCGTGGCCGGCGGCGAACGACATCGTCGCGAACACGACGATCCCCGTGTTCCCGGACCGGACGTTCGCGATCACCGGCTACGGCGCGAAGAACGACGGCAAGACCGACAACACCGCGGCGATCAAGAAGGCGGTCGACGCCTGCAACGCGGCCGGCGGCGGCCACGTCACCGTGCCCAAGGGGACCTTCCTGACCGGCGCCGTCTAAGAACATCGCCCTCACCGGCAGCGGCACGCTCGACGCGGCGGCGACGTCGTCGTGGAACAAGGGCAGCGACCGCGCCTACCTGGAGACGTTGGTGGCCAAGGGAACCCCGCCGGAGAAGCGGGTGGTGCCCGGCTCCGGCCACACCATGCGGTCGACGTTCGTCGAGCCGTACGCGTGCGAGAACGTGCTGATCCAGGGCATCACGCTGAAGAACTCGATGTTCTGGCAGCTGCACCCGACACTCTGCCGCAACGTGACCGTCGACGGCGTCACCACCGACCCCAGTACCGCGCACTCCAACACCGACGGCTGCGACCCGGAGTCGTGCGACCACGTGGTCATCGCGAACTGCGGCCTCGGCGCGCACGACGACAACATCGCGATCAAGTCCGGCCGCGACGCCGACGGGCGCCGGGTGAACGTCCCGTGCCAGAACCTCGTGGTGGTGAACTGCGTGATGAACGGCAACTGGGGCGCGATCACCTGCGGCAGCGAGCAGACCGGCGGGATCCGCAACGTCTACGTGAAGTCGAACACGCTGCGTGGCGGGTTCTCGGAGAACATCAACCTCGACAACATTTCGGGCCGTTCACGATCAGCAACTGCACGAGCACGAAGATCGCCGGCAAGACCTTCGACGTCAGCGGGCTTTCCGACGCCCACGTGCACGGGTTCGCCGTTTCGGACTCGAAGTTCGCGGGTGTGTCCGACGCCTCGAACACGCTGAAGTGCGTGGACAACGCCCGGTTCACGAAGGTGACGGTGAACGGCAAGCCCGTCTGACGTGGCAGGATCGGCGCGGCTGCGGCAGGCTTACTACCAACGAGTAGGAAGCCTGCCGTCCGTCCTTTCCGGAGGTTAGCCGTGGACATCCCCGAAGTGCCGTCGAAGGTGGATCCGGACGAGCTGACCACCGTCCTCGACGGCCGCTGGGCCGAGCTGCGCCGCGGGGTGCGCGCGCAGATGAGCGGCGCCGAGTTCCGGGACCCGGTGAACCTCGGCGTCGAGGCGCACCGCGCCCAGGTGCTCGACCAGCTGCGCGCGCTCGCCGAGACCGACCGGCCCGGCCTGGGCTTCGATTCGGCCTACGGCGGCGGTGGTGACGTCGGCGGCTCGGTGACGTCGTTCGAGATGCTGGGCTACGGCGACCTGTCGCTGATGGTGAAGGCCGGTGTCCAATGGGGACTGTTCGGCGGCGCGGTCCAGCTGCTGGGCACGGCCCGCCACCACGAGCGGCACCTGCGCGAGATCATGGACCTGCGCCTGCTCGGCTGCTTCGCGATGACCGAACACGGCCACGGCTCCGACGTCCAGCACCTGCGTACCACGGCGACCTATGTGGACGGTGGGTTCGTCGTGCATACGCCGGATGCCATGGCGCGGAAGGAGTACATCGGCAACGCGGCCCGCGACGGCCGGATGGCGGTGGTGTTCGCCCAGCTCGTCACCGGTGGTGAGTCCCGCGGGGTGCACGCGTTCCTGGTGCCGATCCGCGACGAGGCCGGCGCGCCGGCGCCGGGAGTGTCCATCGAGGACTGCGGCCCGAAGGCGGGCCTCAACGGCGTCGACAACGGACGGCTGAGCTTCGACAACGTCCGAGTCCCGCGCGAGGCCCTGCTGAACCGTTTCGGCGACGTCGCCGAGGACGGCACGTACTCGAGCCCGATCGAGAGTGACAGCCGCCGCTTCTTCACCATGCTCGGCACGCTGATCCGCGGGCGCGTGAGTGTCGGCGGAAGCGCGGGAAGCGCGACAAAACGCGCGCTCGCCTTGGCCGTCCGCTACGGCGAGCAGCGGCGGCAGTTCATGACCCCGGACGGCGACGAGGTGGTCATCCTCGACTACCTCGGCCACCAGCGGAAGCTGCTGCCGGCGCTGGCGAAGACGTACGCGCTGCACTTCGCGCAGGAAGAGCTCGTGTCGAAGCTGCACGACATCGACTCCTCGGCGCCCGAGGAGGAGCAGCGCGAGCTGGAGTCGCGCGCGGCCGGCCTGAAGGCGCTCAACACGTGGCACGCGACGGCGACGATCCAGGCCGCGCGCGAGGCCTGCGGCGGCGCGGGGTACCTGGCGGAGAACCTGCTGCCCGGGCTGAAGGCCGACACCGACGTCTTCACGACGTTCGAAGGCGACAACACGGTGCTGCTGCAGCTGGTCGCGAAGGGCCTGCTGACCAGCTACAAGCACGACTTCGAGGACCTTTCACCGCTGGCCACGGCCCGGTTCTTCACCGACCAGGTGGTCAGCGCGATCCTGGAGCGGACGTCCGTGCGCAAGGCGCTCGACGCGCTCACCGAGGGGTCGGACTCGGACGTCTTCTTCAGCCGCGAATGGCAGCTGCGGCTGTTCGAGGACCGCGAGGAGCACGTCGTCGAGGGAGTGGCGAAGCGCCTGCGCAAGGCGGCGTCGGACCCGTTCGGCGTGTTCAACTCGGCGCAGGACCACGTGCTGCGCGCGGGCCGGGTGCACGTCGAGCGGCTGACCCTCTCGGCGTTCGCGTCGGCGATCTCCCGGTGTGAAGACGCGGACGCCCGTTCGCTGCTGGAGCGCGTCTGCGACCTCTACGCGCTGTCGGCGATCGAGGAGGATCTGGCCTGGTTCCTGGGCCACGGCCGGTTGTCGGCGGCACGGGGAAAGGCCGTCACCGCGGCGGTGAACGGCCTCTGCGCGGAGCTGCGCCCGCACGCGCGGGCCCTGGTCGACGCGTTCGCCATCCCGGACCAGTTCCTCGCGGCGCCGATGCTGACGTCCTGATCGTCCCTTTGGTGCGGTTTCCTTGTGAGGCAAGGGAAAGGGGAGCGGCACGCGTGCTCTACGCTGGCGCGTCCGCTCCCACTCCCCGAAGGAACCCGCCATGGGCGCACGCCGTGAAAGACGCTTGCTCGAGCTCGCCGCACCCCTGATGCAACCGGGCGAAACGCCCGAAGTGCTCACGATGGCCAAGGTGGGCTCGGTCCGCCAGGTCTTCGGCCAGGGCATCGCCCTCGGCGTCGCCACCGCCGTGCTCAGCGGCGGCATGATGTTCTCGATCACGACCCAGCGTGAGCTGTACCTGCTGCTGACCGACCGTCAGCTGCTGTTCTTCGAGGCCGACCCGTCGACCGGCGGCCCGCGCAAGGCCCTGTTCGGCGTGCCGCGCGAGCAGGTCGCGATCACCGAGCCGACGAGCGGCTTCCTGGTGAAGTTCGAGCTGTACGTCCAGGGCGCGGACCGCGCGCTGACGCTGTCGATGCCGCCGTTCCCGCCGTCGATGCGGAAGAAGGGCCTGCGGCTGCTGGCCGGGCTGGCGCGCCTGCGCACGGCCCCGGCCTGAACCCGGGGGCGGCCGGGGTCGGGGCCCGGCCGCCCGCACCGGGCGCTCCTACTTACGGTGCTTGCCGTTGTCGTCGGTGACCTCGAACTGCTCCTTGCGGACCTTGCCCGAGACGGTCTGCTCGTCGGTGACCGTCTCGGTCCGCAGGCGAACCCGCTCGACCGGCACGGTTTCCTTGCGCACCACCGGCTTCTCCGCGTGCAGGACGACGTCCTGTTCGGCCTCGCCGATGTCCCCGCCGGCCTGGCCGTCCTTGATCGGCTCACGCTCGATGCGCACCTCTTCGTGCCGGACCGGCACGGTGACCTGCTGCTCTTCGGTGACGACGTACTTGCGCAGCCGCACGTGCCCGGTCTCGACCTGCTCGGTGCCGACGTTGAGCCGCTCCTCGGAGCGCGTCATGACCCGGTCGTCGTCCTTTTCGGACTTGCCGCGGCCCATCGCCGGGTCGCCGGCCTTACCGCGGCCGGCCATGCCCTGGCCCGCGTCGGCCATTCCGGCCTTCTCCTGGCCCGCCCGGCCTTTCCCGGCGCCGCCCATCGCCGGGTCGCGGCCCTGCGAGCGGTCGTCCATCCGGCCGTCGGGCGAGGTGCGCGGCATCGGAAGGCCGTAGTGCTGGTAGAGCTGCGCGCTCTCCTCGGGGGAAAGGTGCCCGTCGGCGTCGATGCGCGGCGCGTCCGAGACGGCGTCCTTGTCGACCCGGACGTGCACGCCGTCCTTGTCGGTGTGCGCGCCGGAGAGCGGGACGAAGCTCTCCTTGGTCCCGAACAGGCCGGTCTTGACGGTGATCCACTCCGGCTGGCGGGTCGCGTCGGCGAGGTAGACGTTGCCGACCTTCCCGAGCTTGTTGCCGGCCGGGTCGACCACGGCACTGTCGATGAGCTCCTGGGGCTGCATGCTCTTGGCCATCGCTGTGCTGTTCCTTCCACGCGTTGGGTCTGTTGGGGGTTACGGTCGGCCGTGCTGTTGATCACGGCAACCGCCGTGGTGCACCCGTGGGTGACCCACAAAAGTGGTGGTTTGAAGCGGTCCCCGCTGGTCAGGCCCGAGGTGTCCCCGCAGGTCGGCGGGGGTGCGAGTGAGGTGACGGGCGGCGTGGGTGATGGCGCGAAGGTGTGGACCTCGGCCTCCCTGGGAAGCAGGGGGCATGGACGAGTGCGAAGTGATGTGGCGCGTCCCGGCGGACGCGGACGCGGTGATGCAGTTCGTCGGCTGGGACCACCCGCTGCCGGCGGTGGTGCTGAAGCTCGGCGAGGTGACGATGACGCTCGCCCCGCCCCGCAACCGCGCGGAGGACATCGAGTTCGCCAAGTTCATGGTGAAGCTGGCGGCCGCAGCCCGCGACGCGGCGAAGCAGGTCCTACCGCTGTGACCGGCGCCACTCCCGCCGCTGTCACAACTCGGGGCGCCACCGCGTCAAGGCTGTGGAACTCCAGAGGAAGGGAAGCACCATGGAAGCGCGTCTCAACATGTTCGAGAACGAGGTCACGACCAAGTTCTTCAAGCGCCTGATCGCGGCGTCCCGCCCGATCCAGGAGTCCGCCCTCCCGAAGGCGACGCAGGAGCTGGTGAAGATCCGGGCGAGCCAGATCAACGGCTGCGGAATGTGCCTGGACATGCACACCAAGGACGCGGCAGCGGCCGGCGAGACGGCGGTCCGCCTGGCGTTGGTGGCAGCGTGGCGCGAGGCAACGGTGTTCACCGAGGCCGAGCGCGCGGCCCTGGCGCTGACGGAGGAGGGAACCCGCCTGGCGGACGCGCACGAAGGCGTCAGCGACGAGACGTGGGAAGCGGTCCGCAAGCACTACGACGACGAGCAGGTCGGCGCGCTGGTGTGCCTGGTGGCGGAGATCAACACGTGGAACCGGCTGAACGTGATCCTGCGCAACCCGGCGGGCGAGTACCAGCCGGGGATGTTCGGCTGAGTCTCGGTACGGCAAGCTGAGCGCATGAGCGATGGGGGAGAAACGCAGGCAGGCGGTTCCCGGAGACGGGCCCTGGCCTGCGTGATCGCCGGTGCGGCGGCCATAGTGTTGTTCGTCTTCGTGGCGCTGGTGTCGCGTTGGTGGACGTCATGGTTGTGGGTGGCGGTGCTGGTGCCTTATACGGGGATGCAGTGGGCGCGGTATCGGCGGTTGAAGCCGCAGGGATAGCCGGGTGTTCGGACCTGACGGACCCCGGCCAGGCCCCACCCTGCATCCCGATCCGAAGCCAGAACACGGCCGGTGGCGCCACCGGCCGTGTTCTGACTTCGGGATGCAGGTAGGCGCGAGGCTAGGCGTACATGGCCAACCAGATCGCGATGATCTGCTCCGGGGTTCTGCTCGACCTCGGCGTTCCTGCCTCTCAGGTACGCTGAGCTGCGGTTTTGTCTGTCATCAGTTCTCGCGGGTGCTTGCCTCTTTCCGACCTCTGACGGCCTGGAGACGGCCTGGCGACCGACGCCACACCCTGCCCTGCATCCCGATACGAAGCCTGCACGCGGCCGGTGGTGCCGGGTCAAGACACGCTTCATCGTCTTGACGCGGTGCTACCGGCCGTTGTCACGATCAGGCTTCGGGATGGAGGTCTCTTACGACGGTGCGTAACGGAGATCGAGTCACGAACGACCCGTATGTCACAGCCGCTCGCAGAGGAGGCCAACGTTGGCTCTGGGGATCCGTGTGTCGCCGCGCGGCGCTGCGCCAGGTGACCCGCTGGCGGCCGCACCGCCCGGCCGGCGGGCGGCGCGGAGCGGCAGCCCGCCGTGTCGGAAGCGGATGCGGCCGCCAAGGCGAGGGGCTACCTAGGCGACAGGCGCGCCGCCACCGGCGGCGCGCCCTTGATCCCATAGAGCCAAGTTCGGCAACGAAATAAGTCGGTCGTTGTCCCAGTTGTGGCAAATATGAACATCTGTTCTGCTGTTTTAACTAGAGTAAGAGGTATTTGCGATGGATTACGCTGGCGACCATTCGCTAGCGCCCTTTTTGGATGTCGCGTGGCGCAATATCGGTAGAGCTAGTGTTGACATGGATCTCCCCGACATAATTGACCATGCTGATATAGCATCGCAGTGGTCATCCTTCAGGGAGTCCATTGTTCGCGACTTTGAAAATGGTAATCTTCTTCCATTGAGTGTCGAGATAGTTGACTTGCCCAAGGATCGAATTGCAGTGCGCCCGCTTGCTCGCCTGGATATCCGCCGCAGGCTGGCCTATGAGGCTTTTATTATTGCAATGGCAGACGAGATCGAGGATATTACCTCCAACTCTGTTTACAGCAGTAAATGGTGGAAAAAGAGTCAAAGAATGCTTAGTCCCACCAACTGGTGGATTAAAATGCAAAAACAAGCAAGAAAATTCCATCTCGATCACCCGGATTACTTCTTAGCTAGTGCGGATGTGTCGTCATTTTTTGAGCATATTGACATAGACATTTTGGCCGACGACATTGGACAACTGCAAGCAGCGCGGTGGGCGCAAGATTCATTGATAGACTTTCTGAGAGCATTCAATGGATTAAGTAGTGCGTGGGGCATACCTCAGGGGCCTGACATGTCGGGCTCCCTTGCAAACCTGTATCTGGCGCCGCTTGATAGCGAATTAAAAAGAAGCGGGTTTAGGCACTTCAGATACTCGGATGACATGTACATCTTTGGGCAAGACTGGGCTGCCCTCCGTGAGGTCCTGGTCGACGCTAACCGAACATTGCGGCACCGACATCTGAATCTGGCGGCATCCAAGACGGTTATAATCGAGAGTGAGAAGGTTATTGACCACCTGGAAGATAAGGATAAAGATGCAATTAACTATGGCGTGGCTGCTGGAATAGATGGCGTTGAGGGAAATGTTCAAGACCTTTTTGACCGTGCTATTGAAACCCAGTCGGCGCGCGATCTCAAGTTCAGTTTGACCAATCTGGGTAGGCTGGAAGACGATTATGCTGTCGAGTGGTTGCTTAACAACTTTAATTATGTTCCGCATATTGCCCGACAGGTGCTTATCTATCTGAGTGTTTTTCTTGAGGAATACCCGCAGATTGGTCCGTCTGTAGTGTCATGGTTAGTTGATGGCGGGCTTTCCATGTACCCTTATGCTCAGCATCATATTTATATTTTCCTTGTTCGAAACTCAATTTCAAGCAGGGAGGCAGTCGATGCCGCGTGGGCCGTACTGTTGGATAGAAACGCGGAAACTTTCCTGCGGGAGATTTCAGCGCGCTACCTCGGACTTCATAGTCGACCAGGAGAAAGCGCTCGATTGAAGCAAGAATATCAGGTCGAGTCAAATAGTCGAACGAGGCGAGCCCTGCTGGTTGCTTGCTATGAGTCAAACCAAGCGAGTGAAGAGTGGTTAAAGTCTGTTGCGATCGCAGACCCTCCGCTATCTTTGACTGCCGACTATCTGCGCTCGCAGCCCGTTGAGATTCCATATCCGGAAGTGGAAAACCCTGAATGGTAGACGCAAAGGTACTCGAATTATACATTTCTTTGATGAAGAAAATGTACGAAGACTCCAGTTATTCCGCCCAAGCCTACTTTGAGGCGGCTAAGTCGGCTGACTGGATAGGGCGAACTGTTGTATTTATTCCTGCGTTGCTCGGCGCGGTCGCAGGTGCATTAGTGGCCCTTGACGCATCCAAACAATGGGGCGCGGTGAGTGCGGTTGCTAGCGCGATCGCAGCTACTGCAGCCTTCTTGGGGTCTAGTAAAAATATGATAAGCTTCAAAAGCTCGGCACAAGAGTTCACTAAATTTCGCCATCTTGTTGGTATGGAGATTTCGTTGGCCTCCCTAAAGGAGCTCGAAAGTGATCTTGATGACCTGGTTCGATCACTGCGCGAGAAATATGACGCGATAGTTAGTAAGAGTGACCCTGTGCCAAGTAGAGCTTTCAGTAAGGCGCAGAGGAGGATTGGTGAGGGAGTGCTCGAATATGATTGAGCTGCGATACGGTTGAAACTGATTTACTATCCGAGATGTTCGCCGGCGGGCTGCCCGGCTCCTCTTTGCTAGCCTGTAGACATGCGTGGTGCGGGTGACCAGCTCAGCATCGGTGAGCGGATCGCGTTCTACCGGCGGCGGCGTGGGCTGTCTCAGGCGGTGCTTGCTGACCTGGTGGGCCGTACCGAGGACTGGTTGAGCAAGATCGAGCGTGGTGAGCGGGATATCCGCAGGTTGGACGTGCTGGCCGACCTCGCGCGAGGGCTGCGGGTGACGCTGGGTGACTTGCTCGGCGAGCCCGTGCTGATGGAGGAGCAGGACAAGCACGACGACGTCCCAGCGATCCGGGACGCGCTGATGGCTCCTCGCCGGCTGTCGCGGACGCTGTTCTCCTCGGCCATGTCGCCCGAGTACATCGATCCGCAACCAGTTCGACAACTAGTGGAAGGTGCCTGGTCGAGCTACCAGAAGGGCGACCTGGGCCGCGTCGTCACTGCGCTGCCCGACTTGATCAAGACCACGCAGGCGATGGAAGCCGCCTCAGCGGACGACGCTGGGTACAAGCGGTCCTGCGCCGCCATCTCGGCGCGAGTGCACCACCTGGCCGCGACTACGTTGAGCAAGATCGGTGAGGCTGACCTCGCGTGGATCGCGGCGGAACGGGCTATGCAGGCGGCGGACGACTCCGATGATCCGCTAGTTCTGGCCTCGGCCGCCCGCTCCGGCACGCACGCACTCCTGGCCGTGGGCCGGTTCGACGACGCGCTTGAGCTGGGTGACGTCGCGGCGAAGTGGCTGCTGCCGAGGATGGCCGAGGGGGATCCGGCTGCGCTGAGCCTGTACGGGATGCTCTACCTCCGTACCGCTGTCGCGGCGGCGCGACATCAGGACCGGACCACCGCGAACGACCTCCTTCGGCACGCGAAAACCGCCGCTGAACAGCTGGGTGTGGACGCCAACTACTGGCAGACTGGGTTCGGGCCGGCCAATGTGGAGCTCCATCGGCTGTCGGCCGCCCTGGACCTCGGCGACGTCAGCCAGGTGATCGAGACCGCGCCGCGCGTCAACGTCGACCACTTGCCCGTGGAACGCCAGGTCACGCACCTGATCGACTTCGCCCGGGCACTGAGTCTGCTCGCCAAGGACGACGACGCCCTTCAAGTCCTCTTGGAGGCGGAGCAGAAGTCGCCGACCATCGTCCGACACAACACGATGGTCCGGGAGGTCGTGCGGTCGATGTACCGGCGCGCCCCGGCCACAGCTGGCAAGTCCTCGGCGCTGCTCGCGCTGGCTGAGCGCTGCGGCGCGGTGAGGTAGCTATATGTCGCGAGTTCTCGGGCTGGTCGCCTCCGGGGCCGGCGGAGTCGAAGACCTGCTTCCGCGCCTGATCACGCCTGCCCAAGACGCAGGCTGGACAGTCGCGGTCACCCTGACACCCACCGCCAGCCGCTGGCTGACCGAGACCAGGCAGCTCGACGAGATCGAGCAGACCACTGGCTACCCGGTTCGGGTCGAGCCCCGGCCGCCATCGCAGAAGAGCCCACACCCGGCCCCGAGCTGTTACCTGGTGGCGCCGGCCTCGGCGAACTTCGTCGCGAAAATGTCTCTCGGCATCGCTGACAACCAGGCGTTGACGCAGGTCAATGAGGCGATCGGGACGCTGAACCTGCCGGTGATCGTGTTCCCGCGCGTCAACGCGGCACACGCGCGTCAGCCGTTCTGGACCATGCACATCGAGAATCTGCGGCGCGTCGGCGTGGACCTGCTTTACGGTGACGACGTCTGGCCGCTGCATGAACCGCGGGCCGCTCCTGGCCGGGATCTGCCCTGGTCAGCCATGCTGGACGCGATCGAGAAGGCCGTTCCGGCTGACCGCTAGAACCGACCCGGACAGTTTGTCCGGGTGATCTTCCTTACCCGGGTGTCTCCTGGTCTCAGCGCGCCCAATCGGACGCGCTCAAGCCGAGACATCGGGAGAGCACACATGGGCATTCACGTGGTGATTCAGCCCCTCGTCGGATACGGCGCTGCCGTCGTCTCACCTTCCCCGGGAGTCCGCCAACTGGTGGCCGGGGGCGATGAAACCGCGATCATGATCCAGGTACCGGCTCGGATCGGCGGCCTGATGGACACCGCGCGGTTTGCGCGGAGCCTCGCCGTGGCCGCGAACGAGTTCGGCGAGTGGTGCGAGACGCAGAACCGCACGCGCACCTACTCCTCTCCTGTCGGCGACCAGTGGTCGGAAGAGCGCGACTGAGCGCAAGAAACCCATACGAGCAAAGGGATTCAGCATGGCTATCGACAAGGGACACCGGTTCGGCATCGACTTCGACGACGCGTTCACGCAGGGTCTGGTGATGGTGGGCGATGTCTCGCCGGACAACGAGTACCAGTCGCGGGAGGACCGGGCTGCCAATCGGCCGGTGCGGCAGCGGGTCGACGAGATCACGGGCAAGCGGCAGTGGAAGGTCATGGTCACCGACCCGGCCGAGACACGCGCGAAGCGGGCCTCCTTCAAGATCACCCTTCTCGCCGACGTCCAGACCGTGCCGACCACCTCGGAGGCACTGCCCGGGATGCGACCGATCGAGCTGGACGGCCTGACCGCCGAGCCGCGTGTGGCTGGGCAGGGTGAGTTCAAGTACCAGTCCTACGTGTTCCGCGCGACCGGGTTCAAGCAGGCCGCCGCGAACGCGAAGCCGTCCTGGTCTGGTGGGTCCGGTGAGACGCCGAAGGCCGCGTGACAGGGATGGGCTTCCGCGAGCGGGTCGAGGCGTGGGAGCAGGCGTATCGCGACTACATGGCCGCGTGGGAGCACGGGCGTGCGGTGCTGTCGCCGGTGAGTGCGACGAACACGGCGAATGCTGCTCGGCGGGTGTCGCGGGCGTGGCACGAGCTGGCGCAAGTGCGCGGGTTGCCGTGGTGGTGCGTGGCCGCATTGGAGTCGGCGGCCGAGGGATTCGCCGAGCTGGCAAGGGATTGGGCAAGTGAAGCAGGACACGGCCGTGATGGACGGGCTGGGAGTGCGCTGGGCCGTGGGCCCGGGTATCGAGGTGACGGTGGAGGAGACCGGCCCGGAGCAGTCTTCTCCGCCGGTCCTGGTGCTGGCCGGGATGCCCTTCGTACTGACGCTGGCCCCGCCGCAGGACCAGGAGACGTGGCCGGCCTGCGTGGCATTCCTGCGCCAGCTCCGCGACCACGCCGACGAACTGGCGGCGCTACTGGAAGCCCGCGCGGGGAGGCGTGACCGTGCGCAAGGGTGACCCGAAGACGCTGCGCGACGCCCACGAGGTCGTGATGGACCGCCGACCGCCCAACGACGCGAACCCTTCGGTGTGGCTGGCGTTCCGCCTCAACAACGCACGGCTGTACAAGGCCGTCGCGGACGTCGACCGGGGTCACCACCACGAGGCGCTGTACTGGGCCGGATACGAGGAGCGGAAGGCAGGTGAGATCTCGGCGAACCTTCAGGTGGAGGGGAAGCCTGCTGATTAGTCGCATGTAGACGACTGGAAAGTCAATAGTAGTAGCGAAACGCACGCTATGACGTGCGGCGATAGAGCACGTCCTGATGTGGGTGCGTGTGATCCGTTAAGGCGCAGAAGCGGAACCTGGCTACCAACCTTGCCGCTCCTGCGCTGTCCACAACCAGCGGAAGTGAACAATGACAACGCTAAACGATGACAACGCGCGAGCGTCAACGGGGGTCACCCGAACGCGCTGCGCCTCCTGCAAACGATTCGCCAAGCTCCTGCCCGGCGAGACCAAGTGCGCTCCCTGCCTGGGAATGCTGCCGCTGGATCTTCGTGTGAAGCGGGGTGGTCGGTGATGTCTCCCGGCTTCGCGGTGGTGGCCTTGGCCGGTCTGGGGCTCGGCGTGTGGGTGTTGCACAAGATCGGTCGCGCCCTGGCGACCGTGGTCGAAGGCTTGGCTGCGGCGGCCGTGGTGTTCGTCGCGCTCTGGTGGCTGTGCAAGGCCGTGGTCTGGATGCTTGCGCAGGTCGTAACCCGGTGGCGGACCAGCCTCGCCGTGATCGCGGTGTTCGTGTGGTGTGAGCTGGTCGGCTGGCTCTCCCTTGCGCTGACGCTGGCCGGTGTCGCGGCGGTTCTGGTGACGTGGAAGGCGATCGACACTGTCTCGTTCGATCAGTGGTGCTGGCGGTTCCTGCGCTCGTGGTGGGCCCGGTGGGCGGTCTACGGCCGGAAGCTGCCGGAGTGGCTGCACGCCTGCGGCTTGTCGGTGCGAGATGAGGCGCTGCCGGTAGTGGTGAACGTGAACCTGGTCGGTCGACGACGCGCGCTGTCTCGGTCGACGTCGAACCGGCCGAATGCGCGGCTGCCGAAGGTGCTCGGGGTTCGCTCTGGCGCGTCGTGGGATGAGGTGCGGGTGGAGCTGGTGGCCGGGCAGAAGCCGGAGGACTTCGACGACGCGGCCCGTGCCTTGGCCGTTGCGCGGAAGGTCGCTCGTTGTCAGGTCCGCGAGCTGGCCCCCAACGTCGTGTCCATCGACTTCCAGCGGCGCGACTTGCTGAGCGGCGGGGTGGCCGGCCCCCAGGTCTCGGACGGCACCGAGTCGACCGGCGTAGACCTGCGCAACGTCTGGGCGGGCCGGACTGAGTACGGGCGTGACTGGCGGGTTCCGCTGCGGGGCTCGGGTGCCCACTGCCTGACCGCCGGTGCTTCGGGCGCGGGCAAGAACAGCGTCATGTGGTGCCCGCTGGTGGCGGCCGCGTCAGCGATTCGTGCCGGGGTGGTGCGCATGTCCGGCATCGACCCCAAGGGCATGGAACTGGCCTACGGGCGCGGGATCTTCTCCCGCTACGCGGTGGGCGGCAAGGACGCGGTCGAGCTGCTGGACGGCCTGGTGGAGGAGATGGAATCCCGCAAGCGCGCGTTCGCCGGTCGGCTGCGCACGATCCCGGTGTCGACGGAGTATCCGTTGGAGCTGCTGGAGTTCGACGAGATCGGCGCGCTCACGAAGTACACCGACCGCAAGACCCGTGAGGCCATTGTGGAGCGTGTCGCTCTGCTGACGACGCAAGGGCGGGCGCTGGGGATCTCGGTCCGTGGTTACGTGCAGGAGCCGACCAAGGACACCGTCCCGGTTCGTGAGCTGTTCACTCGCCGGGTGTGTCTGCGGGTCACCTCGAAGACGCACGTGGGGATGGTCCTGGGCGACGGGGCGTATGAGCGCGGGGCGTGGGCGAACCGCATCGGTGATTCGGAGGCCGGTGTCGGTTACGTCTGGGGCGAAGGCATCCGCGAACCCCTGCGCATCCGGGCGGGCTGGGTCTCTGACTCCACGGTCAAGACGCTGGAGGCGTATGTGACCAACGGGGGTGTCGCGGATCTGCGGCACGGCGGTGAGGGGGTGGCCGCGTGAACCGGCTGATGATCTTCCTCGACGCGATCCGCGACCACCTGGACTCGCATCAGTTGCCGCCGGCCGCGTCGGTCGACGTCAACGCTTGGTCCAGTCCGATCACGGTTCAGCTCGACGTGGACGGCCTGCCCGAGGTGTCGCGGGCGTTGCTGATGTGGACGCAGACGCTCGAGGACATGTCGGCTCGGCTGTGGCGGCTGGTCGACGGGCGGTGGGTGCACCTGTCAATCAGTGGCCGGACGCCGTGCGGCATTCCGGTCGTGGTGTTCGGAGTGGTCCGGTTCGAGCCGAGCGTGTTCCCGGACCTCCCGGTGGGAGCCAAGCAAGAGATGCCGGTGTTCCTGCTGCGTGGTTGGTCGTCGTCTGGGGAGGTGGCGGCCTGATGAGTGAGACGCGCGCGGAGCGGATGCGGGCCCCTCTGGCTGCGGACGTGATTCGGGCGACGGCGGAGAAGCACGGCGTCTGCGTCCGCCCGTTCACGATGGAAGCGGGCGACACGGAGACGGGCGAACTGCGCTACGTCCCAGTGCCGTGCGGGTCCACCGTGGAGTCGGTGTGCCTGCCCTGTGCGCGGAAGGCGAAGGCACTGCGGCAGGCCCAGTGCCGCGAAGGCTGGCACATGGCCGAAGAACCCGTCCTCGCCGCTGAGCCGCCCTCGGAGGATCACAAGGAGCTCCTGACCTACCGGGCGGACTTGGTGGCGGCTTATCGGGAGGTAGTCGAGCACGACCAGGCTGAAGCCGAGGAGCTGCGAGAGGAAGTCGCCGGGGTCGATGCAGAACTTCGGCAACTCGGGATGCGGGGCCGGCTGCCCGCCCTCGACGTCCCGACCAAGCGTGCTGTGAAGCGGTCGACCCGTCGTCGGCAGGACGCGCCGAACCTGCCCCGGCGGAAGGTCGCGAAGACCACCGTGGGCCGGGAGTACGCAGGAAAGTTCCGACCGTCCATGTTCGTGACCCTGACCTGCGACACCTACGGCCCCGTCCGTGATGGCGCGCCGAGCGACCCGGCGCAGTACGACTACCGGCGGGCCGCCCGGGACGCAGTGCACTTCTCCGCACTGGTGGATCGGTGGTGGCAGAACCTGCGCCGGGTTGTGGGCTGGGATGCGCAGTACTTCGCGACGGTCGAGCCGCAGAAGCGGACGGCTCCGCACCTGCACGCGGCGATCCGCGGTGCGATCCCGCACGACGTCATCCGGCAGGTCACCGAAGCGACGTATCACCAGGTCTGGTGGCCCAACCACGACCAGCTCGTCTACACGGATCGGCTGCCGGTCTGGGACGGCGACACCCGGACGTTCCTCGACCCGGACACCCGGGAACCGCTGACCACCTGGGACGACGCCGTGGGCCAGGTGGAGGACCCGGCCCACGTCGTCACCTTCGGGCGGCAAGTGCACTCGAAGGGCATCCTCGGCGGGACCGAAGAGGCCGGCCGCCACATCGGCTACCTCACGAAGTACCTGACCAAGTCCACCGGCGAGGTCGTGGAAGCGGACACGTCGCGGCTGCGGGATCATCACGACCGGCTGCACGCCGAACTGTCGGTGACGCCGTGCTCGCCGCGCTGCGCGGTCTGGCTGTTGTACGGGGTCCAGCCCAAGGGCGCGGGCAGCAAGACCACGCCGGGGCACTGCAAGGGACGGGCTCACCGCCGGACCACGCTCGGGCTGCCGGGACGTCGGGTGCTGGTCTCCCGGAAGTGGTCGGGCAAGACCCTCGACGACCACAAAACCGACTGGAAGGCGTTCGTTCAGCAGGCATTGGCCGCGATCGGGATCGAGAAGCCACAACCGGACCCGGCCCGGCTGGTGTGGCGGAGGGTCGAGCCCGGAGACCCGCAAGTCCCGCCCCGGCCGCACCTGGTCATGCGGGCGATCGCGGAACGGATCACGTGGAGAGCCGAGTACGACCGGGCACTACTCGCGGCCGCTGGGCCACCGGGGAGTGATCCAGAAACTTCGGCAACTCAGCTCGCAGCGTGACAAAGGGGGAGCAATGAACAACGTCCACAGCATCGAACGCCTCTGGTCCGTCGAGGACGTCTCGGACTACCTCGGCGTCCCGGTCAAGACGCTCTACCAGTGGAAATGGCGCGGTGAGGGACCGCCGGTGAAGAAAATCGGCCGGCACCTGCGCTACAACCCGGCCGCCGTGCGGGCCTGGGCCACCGAAGCCGCCTAATCAGTTTCGAGAACGGAGAGTCCACATGGGACATATTCAGGACCGGTGGTACCGCCAGGCGCGGCACCCGGAAACCGGACGGCTGCTCTTCAACGACAAGGACAAGCCGGTTATGGAGAGGTCCGAGTTGTACGGCGTCGGGCTGCGGTACAAGGTCCGGTACCTCGACCCGGACAACAATGAACGTTCGAAGTCGTTCGCGGACAAGCAGAAGAAGCGCGCCGAGAACTTCCTCATCGAGGTCGAGTCGGACAAGCGGGAGGGCAAGTACGTCGACCCACAGGCCGGCCGTGTGCTCTTCTCCGTCGTCGCGGATCGGTGGGTTGCTGCGCAGACCTTCGACCACACGACGCGGGAGCGGGTGATCAGCCGTCTCGCCAATCACCTCAAGCCGTTCTTCAAGGCGAAGACCATCGGGGCGGTCAAGCCCAGTGACGTCCAAGCCTGGCTCCGCTGGCTCCAGGATCGCGGTGTGAGCACGCGCTCGCGGGTCCTGTACTTCACTCACCTCGTGTCCATCCTCAGCTTCGCGAAGGAGGACAAGCTCATCGTGAGCAACCCGGCCCAGGCGTCGAGCGTGACTCGGCCTCGGGCGGATATGCGGCAGGTGCAGCCCTGGCGGCCGGAGCGGGCGCAAGCCGTCTTGAACGCGCTGCCCGTCCGGTTCAAGCCGGTCGTCCGGATTCCCGCTGGCATCGGGCTGCGGCAGGGTGAGGTGTTCGGGTTCTCTCTCGACGACGTCGACCGGGAGCGGAACATCGCCCAGATTGAGCGGCAGGTCCGGATCGTCGACAACGTCCTGTGCTTCGCTCCGCCGAAACGGGGCAAGACGCGAGAAGTCCCGATCGGTGGCGAGCTGCTGTCCGCGCTGGACCAGTACGCCGAGCAGTTTCCGGCGACCGAGATCACGCTCCCGTGGGTGCACCCCGAGGGCAAGCCGGTCACCGTGAAGCTGCTGGTGGTCGACTACGACGGGTTGCCGTTCCGGCGCGGCGGTTTTCGATTGAGCGTTTGGCTACCTGCGCTCAAGAAGGCCGGGATCGAGAAGCCGACCCGGGCGGACGGGATGCACGCACTCCGTCACCTCTACGCCTCGGTGCTGCTCGACGCGGGCGAGTCCATCAAGGCGCTGTCCAGCTACCTCGGCCACTCGGACCCGGGCTTCACGCTGCGGGTCTACACGCACCTGCTCCCGACCAGCCACGAGCGGACCCGCAACGCCGTCGACGCCCTGTTCAGAGACGGCCTGGCGGCGGCCTGAGGAAGATCCACAACGGTAAAACCGCAGCTAGGCGTACATCGCCAGCCAGATCGCGATGTAATGCGAAACCGCCGCAAGCACGGTGCAGGCGTGGAAGTACTCGTGGTATCCAAAGGTATCCGGCCAGTGGTTCGGCCACTTGAACCCGTAAAACGCCGCCCCCAGCGTGTAAAACAGCCCACCCACGCACAGCAGCACCAACGCCGCGATCCCGGCATGCGAAGCCAGCTCGGGGAAGACGAAAACCGCAACCCAGCCCAGAGCGATGTAGATCGGCACCCCGACCCACCGCGGCGCGTGCGGCCACAGCATCTTCAGCGCCACGCCCAGGACCGCGCCGCCCCAGACGATCGACAGGATCACGTAACCCGTCGGCTTGGGCATCGCCAGCAGGGTGAACGGGGTGTACGTGCCCGCGATGAACAGGAAGATCATCGAGTGGTCCGCGCGCTTCATCCACTTGTACGCGCGGGGGCTCCACAAACGACGGTGGTACAGCGCGCTCACGCCGAACAGGCCGAGCACCGTGAGGCCGTAGACCGACGTCGCCAGCGCCGCCACCGGGGACACTGTGGACGCCGCCAGGCTGATCAGCGCCGCCGCGGCCGCTACCGCGCCGAAGAACGTCCAGAAGTGGATGTGGCCCCTCAGGCGCGGCCGGAGGTCCACGATGGGCTCGGGTGGTTCCGTCGTCAGGCTCACCCGTCCAGGTTACGGGACCGTAGGTTCTCCAGCACTGCTCAATGCGAGTCACGCGCCTCACACCGGGTGCGTACTCTTCCTCGACGTGAGTGTTCGCTCCTTCTTGTCCGACGTCGTGTACAGCGCCTACGGCAGGCGCCTCATCCAGCAGGCCCGCGGCCGGCATCCCCGGCACATCGCCATCATGCTCGACGGCAACCGTCGGTGGGCGCGCGAAGCGGGCTTCGCGGACGTCGCGGACGGTCATCGGGCCGGTGCGAAGAAGATCGCGGACTTCCTGAGCTGGTGCCAGGAGGCCGACGTCGAGGTCGTCACCATGTGGCTGCTGTCCACCGAC
This sequence comes from Amycolatopsis sp. NPDC104819, assembly GCF_055583145.1. Taxonomy (NCBI): domain Bacteria; kingdom Bacillati; phylum Actinomycetota; class Actinomycetes; order Pseudonocardiales; family Pseudonocardiaceae; genus Amycolatopsis; species Amycolatopsis sp. NPDC104819. Next base: position 27,047 of record NZ_JBVJON010000004.1, read on the forward strand.
AACCTCAACCGCGACCCGGACGAGCTCACGCCGCTGCTGAAGATCATCACCGACGTCACCGACGAGCTCGCCGCGCCCGGGACGCCGTGGCAGCTGCGGATCGTCGGCGCTCTCGACCTGTTACCCAGCGAAGTTGCGAAGAAACTCAGTGAAGCCGCCGCGCGCACCGAAGGGCGTACCGGCATGGAGGTCAACGTCGCTGTCGGTTACGGCGGGCGCCAGGAGATCGCGGACGCCGTGCGCAAGCTGCTGCTCCAGCACGCCGACGAGGGCACGTCCATTCACGAGATGGCGAAAATCCTCGACGTCGACCACATCTCCGAGCACCTCTACACCTCGGGGCAGCCGGATCCGGACCTCATCATCCGCACTTCCGGTGAACAGCGCCTTTCCGGATTCCTGCTCTGGCAGTCCGCGCATTCGGAATTCTGGTTCACCGAAGCGTATTGGCCGGCATTCCGCCGGGTCGACTTCCTGCGGGCGATCCGCGACTACGCCTGGCGGCACCGCCGGTTCGGCTCGTAAACGCGCCGAAGGGCCCCGGAGCGAGCTCCGGGGCCCTTCGAAGAGCCTGACTCAGTGGTGGTGGTGCTCCAGCGAGTGCAGCACCAGCGCCGGCGAGGTCAGCACGCCGGTGTAGGCGCCGGCGACCAGGGAGGCCGCGCCGTAGCCCAGCGCGCCGCCGCCCTCGATGAACGTGGCGTAGGCGTCGCCGAACGTCGGGTCCGGGGTGCCGCCGTGGTCGCCCGTCGCGGCGAACGCGGTGCTGCCGATCATCATGAGGCCCGCAGCGGTGGCGGCCACGAATCCAGCCTTCTTCAGCACTTCGCACACTCCTAGGTAGAACTGTTGGGATCCGGGGCACCGGAGGACCGGTGGTGTGTCCCGCAGTCAAAAAATTACTCGCCAAACGGGCGTCTCGTACGTCTTGTACGCCCATTGTGTGAGCCTGACGCAGGCGCTTTCACTCGGTACGGTTCTCTCTTGGTGGCGCAAAATGCGTCGTTGCTCCGAACGTGGTAGAACCCTGAAGCCGATTTCGTGAATACGCCGGGTCAGCAATTTTCCCAAGATCATTCCGACGTGGGTGCACCGATCGAGACGTCGACTACACAGAGTGAATGTCACGGGACGTCGATGTCGGACGACCGACAGTGAGGTGACGATCTGGCGAATCACCGTGTTGGCTTCCTGCGCGATCCGGCATTCGTATGTACCTTCCGTGGTGAGGGCACGCGATCCGTGCGGGTCCTCGCGGGAGGCCCTGGTCGTGACGGTGATCGAGGGGGCGGCGCAGCCGCCCACGAGACGCACGAGGGGGCCGGCACCCGGCCCTCGTGGCCGCGCCACCTGACCCACCGGTCAGAGGGAGTGGTCCAGCCAGGGAGGTGCCCGGCCCAGCGAGTGCGGGCGTGAGGTGCACACGCCCTCGAGGGAGATGCCGTCGTGACTGCGCAGCGTTTGCCCCGTAAGGCCTCTGGCCGTTCTTCGACCGGTGCCGTTCCTGGCCCGGAGAAAGCCTCGACCTCGCCCGAATTCCAGCAGCACATGTACGTGCTCGACACGTCGGTCCTCCTGTCGGACCCGTGGGCGGTCACCCGCTTCGCCGAGCATGCCGTCGTGCTTCCGCTGGTCGTCATCAGTGAACTGGAGGCGAAGCGCCACCACCCGGAGCTCGGCTGGTTCGCCCGGGAGTCCCTGCGCATGCTCGACGACCTGCGCCGGCAGCACGGCAGGCTCGACGCGCCGCTCCCCATCGGGGACCACGGCGGCACGCTGCAGGTGGAGCTGAACCACTCGGACCCGACGGTGCTCCCGGTCGGGTTCCGCACCGACTCCAACGACCACCGCATCCTCGCCTGTGCGCTCAATCTGGCGGCGGAGTTCCCGGCGGTCACCCTGGTGACGAAGGACATTCCGCTGCGGGTCAAGGCGGGCGCCGTGGGCCTGGAGGCCGACGAATACCGCGCGCAGGACGTCACGCCGTCCGGCTGGACGGGAATGGCGGACGTCGACGTCGAGCAGGACGTGCTCGACACGCTCTTCGGCGGCGGCACCGTCGACCCGGTCGAGTACGGCCTGGACGACCTCGCCGAGCTGCCCTGCCACACCGGGCTGCGGCTGCTCGCGGGCAGCTCGAGCGCGCTGGGGCGGATCACGGCGGACAAGCGCATCCGGCTGGTGCGGGGCGACCGCGAGGCGTTCGGGCTGCACGGCCGCAGCGCCGAGCAGCGCATCGCGCTCGACCTGCTGCTCGACTCCGACGTCGGCATCGTCTCGCTGGGCGGGCGCGCCGGCACCGGCAAGTCGGCGCTCGCGCTGTGCGCCGGCCTCGAGGCGGTGATGGAACGCCGTCAGCACCGCAAGGTGGTGGTGTTCCGGCCGGTCTACGCGGTCGGCGGCCAGGACCTCGGCTACCTGCCCGGGTCCGAGAGCGAGAAGATGCAGCCCTGGGCGCAGGCGGTGTTCGACACGCTCGGCGCGCTGGTCAGCCAGGACGTCCTCGACGAGGTCTTCGACCGCGGCATGCTCGAGGTGCTCCCGCTGACGCACATCCGCGGCCGGTCGCTGCACGACGCGTTCGTGATCGTCGACGAGGCGCAGTCACTGGAGCGCAACGTGCTCCTGACGGTGCTCTCGCGGCTCGGCACGGCGTCCCGGGTGGTGCTCACGCACGACGTCGCCCAGCGCGACAACCTGCGCGTCGGCCGGCACGACGGCGTCTCGGCGGTGATCGAGAAGCTGAAGGGCCACCCGCTGTTCGCGCACGTCACGCTGACCCGCTCGGAGCGCTCGCCGATCGCGGCGCTCGTCACCGAGATGCTGGAGGACCACGGCTGAGCCCCCACCGGTCGTGGGGGGGGGGGGGGGGGGGGGGAGGGGCAGACACCCCCCCCCCCCCCCCCCCCCCCCCCCCCCCCCCCCCCCCCCCCTACTCCCCCCCCCCCCCCCCCCCCCCCCCCCCCCCCCCCCCCCTCCTTTTTCCCCCCCCCCCCCCCCCCCCCCCCCCCCCACGACCGCGGTTACCAGCCTGAGGGGAGTGGGCGGCCCTCCGCGAAGCCCGCCGCCGACTGGACGCCCAGCAGCGCGCGCTCGTGGAACTCCTCCAGGGTGCGCGCGCCCGCGTACGTGCACGACGAGCGGACGCCCGAGCCGATCGAGTCCAGCAGGTCCTCGACACCCGGGCGGGCCGGGTCGAGGGACATCCGCGACGACGAGATGCCCTCCTCGAACAGCGCCTTCCGCGCGCGGTCGAAGACGTTGTCCGTCCGCGTCCGCGCGCCGACAGCGCGCTTCGACGCCATGCCGAACGACTCCTTGTACGGCCGGCCCTGCTCGTCGAACCGCAGGTCGCCGGGGGATTCGTAGGTGCCGGCGAACCACGAGCCGACCATCGCCGCGGACGCGCCCGCGGCCAGCGCCAGCGCGACGTCGCGCGGGTGGCGCACCCCGCCGTCTGCCCAGACGTGCTTGCCCAGCTCACGCGCGGCGGCCGCGCACTCGGCGACCGCCGAGAACTGCGGGCGGCCCACGCCGGTCATCATCCGCGTGGTGCACATCGCGCCCGGTCCGACCCCGACCTTGATGACGTCGGCACCGGCCTGGATCAGGTCTCGCGTGCCCTCGGCCGTGACGACGTTGCCGGCCACCACCGGGACCTGCGGCGACACCGACCGGACGGCCTTCAGCGCGGCGATCATCTTCTCCTGGTGCCCGTGCGCGGTGTCGACGACGAGCACGTCGACCCCCGAGCTCAGCACGGCTTCGGCCTTCGCCGCGACATCGCCGTTGACGCCGACCGCGGCCGCGACGCGCAGCTTGCCCGCGTTGTCGACGGCCGGGGTGTAGATGTCCGCGCGCAGCGCGCCGACGGCGGTCAGCACGCCCGCGAGGCGGCCGTCGGCGTCGAGACCGAGGGCCAGCTGGGCGCCCGCGCCGTGCAGCCGTTCGAAGACCTCGCGGGCCGGCGTGTCGAGCGGGACCGCGACGCTCGCCGGCTGCGCGACGTCGGCGAGACGCGCGAAGCGGTCGACACCCGCGCAGGCCGCTTCGTCGACGATGCCGACCGGACGGCCTTCGCCGTCGACGACCACGACAGCGCCGTGAGCACGCTTGTGGACCAGGTTGAGCGCGTCGGCCACCGCGTCGCCGCCGGTGAGCACCAGCGGCGTGTCCCACACCGTGTGGCGGCTCTTCACCCAGCCGACGATCTCCGCGACGGCGGTGCCGTCCACGTCCTGCGGCAGCACCACCAGGCCGCCCCGGCGGGCGACGGTCTCGGCCATCCGGCGGCCGGCGACGGCGGTCATGTTCGCGACCACGATCGGGATCGTCGCGCCGGTGCCGTCCGCGGTGGACAGGTCGACGTCGAAGCGGGACTCCACGTCCGAACGGTTCGGCAGCAGGAACACGTCGTCGTAGGTCAGGTCGTGAGCAGGCCGGTGGCCGTCGAGGAAACGCACGAGTCCCCAGGCTACGTGGCTCGCCGGGAGACGGCGAACGCGGCCGGGCGCGTGGCAGGATCGAGGCATGAGCCGCCGGGACCGGGACACCGAGGGACGGGCACGCAACGCACGACCGCGCGACGGTCTCGGCCGCCCGCTTCCCTACGGCGAAGAGGGTGTCGAGCGCCAGCCGGAGGGCATCGCGCGGACCCCGGCGCAAACGCTTGCGGAGGCGCAGCAGCTGCTCGACGACGGCAAGCCGTTCCACGCGCACGAAGTCTTCGAGGACGCGTGGAAGACCGCGGACGGGCCCGACCGCGAGCTGTGGCGCGGGCTGGCTCAGCTCGCCGTCGGCCTGACGCACGCCGCGCGCGGCAACGCGGTCGGCGCGGCGTCCCTGCTCGAGCGCGGCGCGGCGAACATCGAGCCGTTCCGGGCCGAGCGGCCGCACGGCATCAACGTCGCGGGCCTGCAGGAGTGGGCGCGAAGCCTGGCCGAAGAGGCGAAGCGGCGCGTACGCGTGGAGCCGACAGCGCCGCGGCTGACGTGCTGACGGCACTGGGTGCCGCGGTCATCGCGGCCGTCGCCTCGCTGGTCGGCGTGACGTTGGGCGCGTTGGTCGAACCGCTGAAGCTCAATGCGGCGCGGCGCGCGAAGCTGCGGCAGGACCGGGCCGACCGCTGCGGCGCGTTCATCGAGGCCGCTGCCCGGGCGCGGCAGCACCTCGTCAGCCTCAACGTCACCCACCGGCAACGGGAGGACGGCGGGGACGTCGAGATGACCCGCTACGAAGACGAGTACTACCAGGCGCGCGCGGAGATGCGCTCGCTGCTCGGGCTCCTCGTGATGAGCGGGCCGGACGAGCTGGTCGGCGCGGCCGAGGACGTCCGCCAGAAGGACATGGACCTGCACCACGTCCGGCACGAGCGGGACGAAGGCGCCGAGTTCGATCGGCTTCAGCTGCCGCCCGTCGTGCGGAAGGCCGTGACCGAGCTGGACCGGGCGATCGAGGCGTTCGCCCTCGTCGCCCGGAAGCACACGTCCTAGGGCTGGTCCCAGCCGCTCGAAGCCGCCTTCTCGGCGCCGATTGTGGTGCCTTCGCCGTGGCCTGTGTGCACCTTCGTCGCCTCCGGGAGCGTGAACAGCTTCTCCTGGATGGACTTCAGGATCGTCGGGTAGTCCGAATAGGACCGTCCGGTGGCGCCGGGGCCGCCGTGGAACAGCGTGTCGCCGGTGAACACCACACCGAGCTTTTCGGCGTACAGGCAGACCGCGCCCGGCGCGTGCCCCGGGGTGTGGATGACGCGCAGCGCTGTGCCCGCGACGGTGATCGTCTGGCCGTCCTCCAGCTCTCCGTCCGGCGCGCGGACGGAGTGCGTCTGGTCCCAGAGGACGCGGTCGTCCGGGTGCAGCAGGATCGGCGCGCCGGTGGCCTCGGCCAGCTCGGGGGCCGCGTTTACGTGGTCGTTGTGCGCGTGGGTGCAGACGATCGCCGCCAGTTTCCGCTCGCCGACGACGTTCTCGATCGCCTTTGCGTCGTGGGCCGCGTCGATCACGATCACCTCGGCGTCGTCGCCCACGATCCACACGTTGTTGTCGACGTCCCAGCTGCCCCCGTCGAGCTCGAAGACACCAGAAGTCACCAGGTTCTGCACGATCGCCGTCATGGGCCCGACCCTAACGGCCAGCTGGCCGGTCGACGACATACCGACGGTATGCTACTTTCGAGTAGTCTTACTGCCGGTAAGTTCGAGGAGTGCCGCGATGAGCCGTGACCTGCTGGCCGAGCCGCTCAAGCTGCGCTGCGGCGCCGTCCTGCCCAACCGGCTGGTGAAGTCGGCGCTGAGCGAGCAGCTCGGCGACCGCCGGAACGCCCCCACGCGCGCGCTGCACGAGCTGTACCGGACGTGGGCCCGCGGCGGCGCCGGCGCGCTGATCACCGGCAACGTCATGGTCGATCCCGCTGCTCTGGGCGAGCCCCGCAACGTCGCGGCGACCCCGGACCCGGACGTCTTCCGGCCGTGGGCGAGCGCTGTCGACGGCACCGACACGCAGCTCTGGGTGCAGCTGAACCACCCGGGCCGGCAGAGCCCGCGGTACCTGTCCCGGGAGCCCGTCGCGCCGTCTGCTGTGCCCTTCGGCGATCGAGGCGTGCGTACCGCCTTCGCTGCTCCGCGCGCTCTCACGAGCGAAGAGATCGAAGCGATCATCGAACGCTTCGGCGTCGCGGCCGGCACGTTCGTCAAAGCGGGCTTCGCCGGCGTACAGATCCATGGCGCGCACGGCTACCTCGTCTCGCAGTTCCTTTCACCGCTGACGAACCTGCGCACCGACGCGTGGGGCGGCGACGCCGTCCGCCGTCGCCGGTTCCTGCTCGAGGTGGTGCGGCGCGTGCGCTCGGCGGTGGGCGACGCCGTGCCGGTGTCGGTCAAGCTCAACAGCGCGGACTTCCAGCGGGGCGGCTTCACCGAGGACGAGTCCCTGGAAGTCGTGCGTGAGCTCGGCGAGGCCGGGCTCGACCTGCTGGAGGTCTCCGGCGGCACGTACGAGAAGGCCGCGATGATGGGCTCGGGCCGGGCGAGCACTGTCGCGCGCGAAGCGTACTTCCTGGACTACGCCGCGAAGGCGCGTTCAGTGTCCGACGTCGCGCTGATGGTCACCGGCGGCTTCGCGACCCCCGGCGGCATGACCGACGCGCTGAGCTCCGGCGAGCTCGACGTCATCGGGCTCGGCCGGCCGCTCGTCGTTGATCCCGCGCTGCCGGGACGACTGCTGGGCGGCGAAGACGTCCAAGCCGAGCGGCGGTGCCCGAAAACCGGGATCCGGCTGGCCGACAGCCTGCTGGAGATCCAGTGGCACACCCGGCAGATGCACCGGATCGCGGCCGGCAAGCCGGTCGACCGGCGCGGCGCGCTGCCGACGCTCGTGCAGTCCGCGCTGACCGATGGTGTCAACGCGTTCCGCCGCGTCCGGGGCTAAGCGGGCCGCACCCGGCGCTCGTACAGGAACGCGCCCGCGGCGAGCGCCGTGAAGAACAGGCCGATGAAGACGCAGTTGAGCGTCACCTGGCCGTAGCCGAGCGCACCCGCGTCGACGAACGGGTACGGGTAGAAGCCGGTGATCGCGCCGCGCGGCAGCGTGAAGGCGAGCCAGGCCAGCGGGTAGAGCAGTGACCACCAGACCGTGCGCCAGGCCAGCGCGCCGCGCGGGCCGGCGACGAGCCAGCCCAGCACGAACAGCAGCGGCGTCACCTTGTGCAGCATGGTGTCGGAGAAGAGCTGCAGGCCGTGGAGGTCGTACAGGCCGGCGAGGGCGACCTGGTAGACGATGCCGGTCACGATGATGCCGACCAGCGCGTCGAGCCAGAGCACGGAGAACAGGCGGCCGCGCGCCACGCCGAGGGCGACCAGCGCCGAGGTGACCGTGACCAGCAGGTTCGAGTCGATCGTGAAGAAGCAGAGCAGGTTCGCCAGCCGGCCGTCGGCGTCCTGGGCGGTCGCGACGACCTGGCTGACCAGGCCGGTGAGGGCGACCACGGTGGTGACCGCGAACCAGGCGCGGGTGAGCTTCGGCATTCCTTGACGATAGTCCACTGTGGACCTGATGGTGCCGGGGGGGGGGGGGGGGGGGGGGGGGGGGGGGGGGGGGGGGGGGGGGGGGTGGGGGGGGGGGCGGGGGGGGGGGGGGAGGGGA
>NZ_JBVJON010000004.1:35194-152775 GCF_055583145.1 Amycolatopsis sp. NPDC104819
GCAACCTTTTCCTCCCCCCCCCGCTCGCAGGGGTTTCACGTCCCCCCCCCCCCCCCCCCTCTCCCGCCCCCCCCCCCCCCCCCTCCCCCCCCCCCCCCCCCCTCCCCCCCCTCTTCCCCCCCCCCCCCCCCCCCCCCCCCCCCCCCCCCCCCCCACCCGGTGGTCTACTTCAGCGCCTTGACCAGCGCGGGAACGAAGACCGAGGCGTCGACCGTGCCCCAGCCGCTGGCGATGTCGAAGCCCTTCGCCGCGGTGAAGCCGGTCACGCCGTCCTGGCTGTTGTCGCCTTCGGTGACGTCGACGATGCCCGCCTTGGTGCCGGCCGGGCCCAGCTTCGTGTAGAGGGCGGGGTTGATCTGGCCGAGCTTGCCGTGCTTGGCCTGGACGGCCAGCGCGAGCACACCGGCGAACAGCGGCGCGGACTGCGACGTCCCGAAGACGCCTTCCATGCTGATGTCCGGGAACGAGCGCATCTTGCTGCCGGTGATCTTCTTGACGCCGTCCTGCCAGTTCGGCCGCGCGTACGTCTTGGAGAGGCCCGCGCCTTCGGAGAAGCCGTTGTCCTTGACGTTCACGACGTCGTCCGGCTTCGTGCGCGCGCCGGTCGCGTCGAGGTGCAGCTGGGTGCCGCCGAGCGTCGTGACGCGCGGGTCGGACGCCGGCCAGCTCGCGACGCGGTACGGGTAGTTGCCCGGGCCGTAGAGGTAACCGCCGGTCGGGCCGTCGTCACCGGAGGAGGCGACCATCGTGATGCCGGCCTTGCTCGCGCGGTCGAGCGCCGGGTCGAGCGTCTTGATCGAGTCGAACGACGGGAAGTTCTCTTCGGTGGTGCCGAAGCTCATCGAGATGACGTCGGTCAGCTTGTGCTCGGTCAGGTAGTCGACGGCGTGCATCATCTCGGGCAGGCCGGTGAAGCCCTGTGTCTCGGCGACCGGCGTCGCGGCGACGATGATCTTCGCGTTCGGCGCCAGGGCGTGCATCATCGTGACGTCGAGGTCGGTCTCGCCGCCCCAGCCCTGGCAGGTGGCGGTGTCGACACCGGGGTCGGTGCAGGCCGGGACGGCCCCGGACGGCTCGATGACCTCGACGTTCGCCGGCGGCAGGCCGTGGTTCTTCGAGTAGGTGTCCAGGACCTGCTTGACCTGGTCGTCGCCGAAGGACACCAGCGTCGTGACGGTGCTGCCGGCGCCGGTGATCCCGGCGTTCCACAGCTTCGTCGTGTTGTACGCCGTGCTCTCCTTCGGCAGCGACGCCATCGCCGCTTCCAGCTTCGCGACGCGCTTCTCCACGGTGTTCGCGCCGACGAACGACTGCGCGGCCGCCGAGAAGTGGTGCTTCGACGGCTGGTGCCCGGCGTTCGGCGTGCTCGGCACCGGCGTCGCGCCGGCGGGTGCGGCGAACGCGGTCACGAGCAACGTGGTGCTCGCGAGCAAGCCGGACACAGCGCGCAGTCTCATGCTTTTCTCCCGTGGCTGAAGGAACTCCGTCAGCCACTCTGCTCACGACGGGGAGAAGGCAACATCGACTTTCGTCTTTCCTTTTAGGAGGAAAGCACCCCGAAGACGCGCGATGTCGTGATCAAGACTTTCGTAGCGGCTCCTTTCGGGGGTGGGAAGGGGAATCACGCGTGACTGGGTGGGCATTTCGCGTGATTGGCGAGGCATCACGCGTGATTGAAGGGACGACACGCGTACCTGGGTGGACGACACGTGCCTGGGTGGGGGGTCAGGTTTCTTCTGGGCGGTCGCCGTGGAGGAGGCCGCGGACCGTTTCGATCGTGTCCGCCTCGGCCGGGTCCTTGTCCGGGCGGTAGCGGACCACCCGGGCGAAGCGCAGCGCGAGGCCGCCCGGGTAGCGGGTCGAGACCTGGGCGCTGTCCAGCTCGATCTCGACCACGACCTCCGGGCGGACGTACACCGTCCAGTCGTCGCGGTGGGTCTCGATCTCCTGGAACGTCCTCGTCTGCCAGGCCAGGATCTCGTCGGTCATGCCCTTGAACGTCTTGCCCACCATGATCGGCGGGCCGCCGTCCGGGTCGCGAGCGCCCAGATGGAGGTTCGACAGCGTGCCCGTGCGGCGGCCGTGGCCCCACTCCGCCGCCAGCACCACCAGGTCGATCGTGTGCACCGGCTTGACCTTCAGCCACGCTCGCCCGCGCCGCCCCGCCGCGTACGCCGACGCCAGGTCCTTGACCATCACCCCTTCGTGGCCGGCCTCCATCGCCGCCTCCAGCACTTCGGCCGCACGCGCGACACCGACCTCGCCGGGGATCACGTGCGCCCCGGCGACTTTCCGCAGCGCCGCATTGCGCTCGGACAGCGGCGCGTCCAGCAGGTCGACGCCGTCGAGGTGCAGGCAGTCGAAGAAGTACGGCCGCAGCAGCAGCGCCTTCACCTGCTCCTCGCGCGTGCTGCCGAACCGGCTCATCGTGTCCTGGAACGGCCGCGGCCGCCCGGCGTCGGTGAGCGCCAGGGTTTCGCCGTCCAGCACCACCGACTCGCACGGCAGCGCCCGCACGAGCTCGACCAGCTCCTGGACGCTCCCGGTGATCTCGCGCAGCGTGCGCGTCCAGACGTGCACTTCGTCGCCCTGGCGGTGCACCTGGATCCGCGCACCGTCCATCTTGTACTCGACGATCGCCTCGGCGTGCTCGGCGACGGCCTCCTCCAGCGACTCCGCCGGGGACGCCAGCATCGGCTTGACCGGCGTGCCCAGTGTCAGCCGGAACTCCGCCAGCGCGGCCTGCCCGCCGGTCAGCGCCGCGACACCGGTGACACCCAGCTTCCCGGACAGCATGAACGCCCGCCGCACGTCGACGGCCGGCACCTCGGCCGCCGCCGCGACCGCGTCGACCATCACGCCCTCCAGCGCGCCCTGCCGCAGCTCGCCGGTGACCAGCCGGAACAGGAACTCCTGCTCGCTCTTCGTGAGCCGCTCGAACAGCGCCCGCAGGATCTCCTGCCGCCGGCCCGAGGACCCGGCGCCCGCCGCCACGCCGGCCGCCTCGGTCAGCGCGGAATCCACTTCGAGCACCGTCGCGACCGGGTCGGGCGCGGACCCGGCGCCGAGCCCGGCCAGGGTGCGCCAGCCCGCACCCAGCCTGTCCTGCGCCGTCTGCCCCGTCAGGTACGCGATCACCACCGGCAGCTCGACGAGCTCGGCGGCGCGCAGCACCGCGGCCAGGAGGGCGATCTTCGCCTTCCTGGACCTCGTCGCCGCCAGCTCGGCGGACGCCCGGACTATCTCGCTCAGCAACACCCGGACATCATGACCCGGACTACCGACAATTTCAGGACGGTCAGATGTCCGGCCTGGTGCAGAGGGGGTCGAGCAGGCCGTCCTTGGCCACGCACGGCGTGTACCCGGCGTCCTGCAGCTCGGCCCGCGCGGTCGGGCTGGCCAGGTAGTCCAGGAACCGCTTCAGCACGCTCCCGTTCGACGGCACGCCCTTCGTGTACAGGTACTCGACGGTCCAGAAGCGGTACCCGGCGTCGACGGTCGTGACGTCGGGGTAGTGGCCGTCGAGCTGCACGACGCTCACCTGCTGGTCACGGGCGGCCGCGGTTTTGGCCGCCGGGACGTCGGCGTACCCGATCGCGCCGGGCACCGCCGCGACCTCGGTGAGCACTTCGGCGGTCGTGCCACGCTCGCAGCGCGTGGTGGCGGCCGCCGGGTCGCGCTCGGGCTTGCGGCACGAGTCCGACGTCAGCCGGTCCTCCGCGCCGCCGAGCACCTTCTGCTCGAACGTCTTGCGTGTGCCCGACTCCTGCCCCCGCCCGACGATCCCGATCGGCACCGACGGCCCCGGCCGCAGCTGGTCCCAGTTCCGCACGCGGCCGCTGAAAATGTCCTTGACCTGCTGGGTCGTCAGCTTGTCGACCCCGGCCGCGCGGTTGACGACCAGGCTGTACACGACCACCGCGACGGCCTTCGCCTCGAGCTCGGGGCCGGCCTCGCCCGACCGGCCGTCCGAGAGCACCGCCAGCTCGTCCTTGCCCGCGGCGTCGACGACGGCGAGCGCGCGGACGCCGGTGACACTGCCGGTCGCCTGGGTCGTGATCGCCGCGCCGTCGCACTGGCCGTGGTACTCGCCGGCGATGCCGTTGATGATCGGGACGAACGCGCTCGACCCCTGGACCGACAGCTTCCCGGTGGCGCACAACGCGCTGTCGACCGCCGGCCGGGACCAGGACACGATCAGCGTCGCCAGCAGCGCGCCGGTCAGCAGCACCCCAACCGCTGTCGTGATCACCGGCCAGCCGAACCGGCGCTGCTTGCGGTCGTCCTTGATCCGGCCGGCGGCGAGCCGCGCGTGGTGGTCGATCTCCTTGCTGATCTCGCCGTCGTGGCCCTCGGACTCCCGGAGCACGACGACCAGCTTGAACTTCTCCTTGCGCTTCAAGGAAAGCCGTGCGAACCGGACGCCGTGCCACTCGGGTGCTTCAGGCGGCGGTGCTTCCGACGCGACGAGCCCGGCGAAGCGCTTCGGCAGCAGCGCGCGCACCCGAGAGAGCTTCACGCCTTCGGCGGGCTGCGGGGTCGCGGTGTCGCGCGTGAAGAACTCGAGACCGTCGCGGACGTGCTGGCGCAGGCCGTCGTCGGTGGCGTCGGACACCCGCGCGTCCCAGACGATCCGGCTGCCGAAGGTGAACGAGAGCGGGATCTCGAAGTCCTCCGGCGCGATGTCGAACCCGCCGGTGTTGTGGACGCGGATCACCACGATGCTCATCCGCTCGAGCAGCCGGGCCAGCTGCTCCAGCTGCGGCGCCGCCTGCGCCGAGCCGTTCTCGCCGTCGTGCAGGTCGATCGGGGAGAGGCCGATCTTGGAGTTGTAGAGCACCCGGAACGTCATGCGCCGGCGCCGGATGAAGTAGCGGTCCACGAACGGCGCGGCCATCGCGACCAGCGCGGCGAGCCCGAGGACCAGACTGCCCGAGTCCGAGCTCAGGATCTCGGCGAGAGACTGCATCGTCGCGCCGACGCCCACCGTGCTGCTCCTCTGCCCCCGGCTCCCCCAGATGCAGCAGCCTAGGCAGCGGTCACGCCGGGTGGGTGCGTGCTTGCCGAGTGTTCACCGGTCGTTCACCGGCGGTGATCCAGCTGGCCAGCAGGCCGAGCGCGCGCTCGGTCTCCGACCCCGGTTCGGCGTGGTAGATCACCAGGCCCTGGTCGGGATCCTGGGGCAGGCGCAGCGTTTCGTACCGCAGCCGCAGCTCGCCGACGACGGGGTTGCGCAGCAGCTTCCACCCCTGCGCCTTCTCCTGCACCGCGTGCTCGGCCCACAGCTGCCGGAACCGCTCGCTGGCCAGGGAGAGCTCCCCGATCAGCTGGGCGAACCGCGGGTCACCGGGGTGCCTGCCGTTCTCCGCGCGCAGGTTCGCGACGAGCTCGCGGCAGACCGCGTCGTACTCCGGGTGCAGCTGCTTCGCGCGTTCGTCGGTGAAGATGAGCTTCGGCATGTTGAGCTCGTCGAGGTCGGCGAACGCGAACGCGACCGCGCCCCCGAGCGGGTTCCACGCGAGCACGTCCAGGTACCGGCCGAAGACGAACGCCGGCGCCTGGATGGCGTCGAGCAGCTGCTGCAGCTCGGGCCGGACCCGCTGCGGCGCGTGCTCGTCCCGGCGCCTCGGCGCGGCGAGGTTGCGCAGGTAGGCCTCCTCGCCGGAGGTGAGCCGCAGCGCGCGGGCGAGCGCGTCGAGAACCGCGTCCGAGACGTTCTTCGCGCGGCCCTGCTCCAGCCGCGTGTAGTAGTCGACGCTGATGCCGGACAGCTGCGCCAGCTCCTCACGGCGCAGGCCCTTGACGCGCCGCTGTGTGATCCCGGGCGGCAGGCCCAGGTCGGCGGGGTCCAGTGCGGCGCGGCGCGCCTTCAGGAAGGCGCCCAGCTCGGCTGCGTCACTCATGCCTCCAGTATCCCCGGCTCGCGGCGGCCCGCCTGGTACTGGCGGACCCAGGTTGAGCGTGACCTGGTCCGGCCCGCTCACCGCTTCCAGAGTGGTGGCATGAAACGACGAATTCTGGGCGGCACGGGGATCTCGGTCAGCGAGTACGCGTTCGGCGCGATGATGCTGGGCAAGTGGGGCAATCCGGACCACGAGGAGGGCGTCCGGATGCTGCACACCGCGCTCGACGCCGGCGTGAACTTCTGGGACACCGCGGACATGTACAGCGACGGCGAGAACGAGCGGATCGTCGGCAAGGCCCTGAAAGGCCGCCGCGACGAGGTCGTGCTGGCCACCAAGGGCTTCTTCCAGATGGGCTCCGACCCCAACCAGGGCGGCCTTTCCCGGCGCTGGCTCACCCGCGCGCTCGACGACAGCCTCCGGCGGCTCGACACCGACTACGTCGACCTCTACCAGGTGCACCGGCCGGACCCGACGACCGACATCGAGGAAACCCTCTCGGTGCTGACGGACTTCGTGCGCGCCGGGAAGGTCCGCGCGATCGGGTCGTCGGACTTCCCGGCCGAGCAGATCGTGGAAGCCCAGTGGGTGGCGGATAGGCGGGGCCTGGCGCGGTTCCGCGCCGAACAGCCGCCGTACTCGATCTTCAACCGGGCCATCGAAGCGGCGGTGCTGCCGACCGCGCAGAAGTACGGCATGGGCGTGCTGACGTGGAGCCCCCTGGCCAGCGGCTGGCTGTCGGGCAAGTACCTGCAACCGTCCGATGTGGACCTTTCCGAAGGCCGCCGGACGTTGCAGGCGCACAAGTTCGACCCGGCGCTGCCGGAGAACGCCGTCAAGTTCGAGGCGATCGCGCAGCTGAAGAAGATCGCCGACGACCTGGGCCGCCCGCTCACCCACCTGGCGACGGCGTTCGTCCGGGCGCACCCGGGCGTGACGTCGGCGATCATCGGCCCGCGCACGCCGTCGCAGCTCGACGACCTGCTGGCCGGCGCGGACCTGGTGCTGGACGACGAGGTGCTGGACCGGATCGACGAGATCGTCCCGCCGGGCACGGACCTGAACTCGGCCGAGAAGGACTACACCCCGCCGGCGCTGGCGGACGCGCGCCTGCGCCGGCGGTAGGGAGTCACTTGCCGCCGCGGGCCATGCGGAGGACGTCGAGCGCTTCGTCGAGCTGCTCTTCGGTGAGCTTGCCGTCCTTCACATACCCGCGCTCGATCACGACCTCGCGGATCGTCTTCAGCTCCTTCAGAGCCTGCTTCGCGACCGCGGCGGCCTCTTCGTAGCCGATGTACTTGTTCAACGGCGTCACGATCGACGGCGAACCTTCGGCGTACTGACGGGCGCGATCCACGTTGGCCTTGACGCCGTCGAAGACCTTGTCCGCCAGCAGTCGCGAGACGGCCGCGAGCAGGCGCGCCGACTCGAGGACGTTCCGCGCGATCACCGGCAGGTTGACGTTCAGCTGGAAGTTGCCCGCGGCGCCGGCGAAAGCGACGGCCGCGTCGTTGCCGATCACCTGCGCGACGACCTGCAGCGTCGCCTCCGGGATCACCGGGTTCACCTTGCCCGGCATGATCGACGAGCCCGGCTGCAGGTCCGGCAGCGCCAGCTCGGCCAGGCCGGTGCGCGGGCCGGAACCCAGCCAGCGCAGGTCGTTCGCGATCTTGTTGAGCGACACGGCGATCGTGCGCAGGTGCCCGGACGTCTCGACGACGCTGTCCTGCGTCGCCTGCGCCTCGAAGTGGTCGCGGGCCTCGGTCAGCGGCAGGCCGGTCACGGTGGCGAGCTCCGCGGCGACCGAAGCGCCGAAGCCGTCCGGCGCGTTGAGGCCGGACCCGACGGCGGTGCCGCCGATCGGCAGCTCGCCGAGGCGCGGCAGGCCGGACTTCAGCCGTTCGACGCCGAAGCGGACCTGCGACGCCCACGCGCCGGCCTCCTGGCCGAGGGTGATCGGCACGGCGTCCATCAGGTGCGTGCGGCCGGACTTCACGACGTCGGCCCACTCCTCGGCGCGCACCTCGATCGCGCCCGCGAGGTACTCCAGCGCGGGAATGACGTCCTTGAGGACGGCTTCGGTCGCGGCGACGTGGATGGTCGTCGGGAACGTGTCGTTCGACGACTGCGACGCGTTGACGTGGTCGTTCGGGTGCACCTCCCGGCCGAGGGCGCGGGTCGCCAGCGTCGCGATGACCTCGTTGGCGTTCATGTTCGACGACGTCCCGGAGCCGGTCTGGAAGACGTCGATCGGGAAGTGCGCGTCGTGGGCGCCCTCGGCGACCTCGTCGGCGGCGGCCGCGATGGCCTCCGCGACGTCGGCGTCGAGCACGCCCAGCTTCTGGTTCACGCGCGCGGCGGCGGCCTTGAGCAGGCCGAGCGCGCGGATCTGGGCCCGCTCCAGGCCCCGGCCGGAGATGGGGAAGTTCTCGACGGCCCGCTGGGTCTGCGCGCGGTAGAGCGCGGCGGCCGGCACGCGGACCTCGCCCATGGTGTCGTGTTCGATCCGGTATTCCTGGTCAGCCATGACACCGATTCTGGACCTTTTCGCGGGTCGCCGCGTGGTGGCGTTGCGCACCCCGTTCCGTCGATCGTGTACGCGGCTGTACACGACACCTACTCGCTGGTAGGTTACGGCGATCCGCGTGATCCACCTCATGATTCAAAGGGGAGTCATGATCCGTAACCGCGTTCGTTTCGCCGCGCTCACCGCAGCATTCGCGCTGACCGCCGCCCTCGCGCCGGCGAGCCCGGCCGCCGCCGCGTCGTCCGATTCCTTCTACTCCTACGACGGCAGCGCACCGCTGTCGTCTTACGCGCCCGGGACGGTCCTCAAGACCCGGACGCTGAACTACCACGTCGTCGGGCTCGCGACGCCGGTGAAAGCCATCCAGCTGCTCTACCGCACCACCGACGCGCAGGGCCGGCCGGCCGCCAACGTCACCTCGGTCGTCCGCAGCATCACCGGCGACACCACGAAAGCCGTGTCGTACCAGTCGGCCTACGACTCGCTCGACCCCGCCGACGCGCCGTCGCGGGCGATCGCCGGGGACGTCACCCTCGGCGGCCTGCTGCCCAACGGCGAGTCGCTGCTGCTCCTCCCGTCGCTCCTGCTGGGCTACAACGTCGTCGTGCCCGACACCGAAGGACAGACCGCGAACTTCGCCGCCGGGCCGGAGTACGGCACGAACACGCTCGACTCGATCCGCGCCGTGACGAGCTCGGCCGCCACCGGCATGAACGACGGCACGAAGTTCGGGCTCCTCGGGTACTCGGGCGGCGCCATCGCGACCGGCTGGGCGGCCGCGCTCGCGCCGAGCTACGCCCCCGACGTCAACCGGAAGCTGGTCGGCTTCACCGAAGGCGGTGTGCTCGTCGACCCCGCGCACAACCTCAAGTACGTCGGCGGCAGCCCGGTCTGGTCCGGCGTCATCCCGATGGCGCTGATCGGCGTCGCGCGCGGCTTCGGCATCGACCTGCGGCCGTACGCGAGCCCGTACGGCTTGAAGGTGCTCGACGACCTGGAGCACGCGTCGATCATCAACGCCCTCGGCCGCTACCCGGGGCTGACGTGGCAGAAGATCGCGAAGCCGGAGTACGCGAACCCGAACTCCGTGGCGCCGTTCGTCGACGCGGTCAATAAGGTCAACATCGGGTCCGCGCCGACGCCGTCGGTCCCCGGCTTCATCGCCCAGGGCAACGCCGGGTTCCTCGAAGGGACCACGAGCAACCTCCCGGGCATCGGCACCGGCGACGGCGTGATGGTGGCCGGCGACGTGCGGGCGCTCGCCCGGCAGTACTGCGCCACCGGCAACGGCTCGATCAAGTACACGCAGTACGACCTGTTCAGCCACGTCGGCGGCGCGGCAGCCTGGGCGCCGACGGCGATCGCGTGGCTGGTCGACCGCTTCGCGGGCAAGGCGGCGCCGTCGAGCTGCGGGCACATCCCGGCCGGGAACTCCCTGGCCCCGGAAGAGCCGGCCTGACGCTCACCGGCGGACCGGTCCTCGCGGCCGGTCCGCCGGGTACGGTGCCGCGGATGAGAACCCAGGACCGCCGGCTGCCCAAGGGGCCGCACAGCCTCAGCCGCGAGGAAGTGGCCGGGGCCCAGCGCGCCCGGCTGGTCGAGGCGGTGCTGGCCAACGTCGGGGCACGCGGGTACGCCGCCACGACGGTCGGCCACGTCACGGCGTCCGCGGGAGTGTCACGCACGTCGTTCTACGAGCAGTTCACCGGCAAGCAGGACGCCTTCCTCGCCGCCTACCGCGCGCTGACGGGGGAGTTCCTCGACCAGGGGGTCGCGGTCGCGGCCGAGGCGCCGACCCCGCTGGCCGCCGTCACCGCGTGCGGCGACTTCGTCGTCGGGTACGTGCGCCGCCGCCCGGTGGTCGCCCGCGCGGTGCTCCTGGAGATCTACGCCCTCGGCGACGCGGGCCTCGAAGCGCGTGAAGAGGTGCTGCGCGCGAGTGAAGCGGTGTTCGACCGGACGGCCGCGTGGCTGCGCACGACCGACCCCGACCTGCCGCTCCCGCCGCCGTTCACCGCGCGCACCGTCATCGCCGCGACGATCGAGCTGCTCACCCAGGCCATCTGGCTCGCCACCGACGAGGCCTACGACCGCGCTCGCGAAGCCATCCGCCACACCTGGCTGCTCGGTCTGTTCGGGCACGGCGACATCCCCGCCTGACGCGCCCGGCAAGGCTAGGATCGGCTGTGTTCTCGATCACCGCCATCCACCACTGGCTGGAGCGAGCATGACTGAAGCTTCTGGGGACTCGTACGACCTCGTGATCATCGGCGCGGGCCCGACCGGCCTCTTCGCCGGTTACTACGCCGGGTTCCGCGGGCTTTCGATGGCCATCGTCGACTCGCTGCCCGAGCCCGGCGGCCAGGTGACCGCGATGTACCCCGAGAAGATGATCTACGACGTCGGCGGGTTCGCCGAGGTCCGCGGCCGCGATCTCGTCGACGGCCTGGTGAAGCAGGCCGCGCCGTTCGCGCCGAAGTACCTGTTGGGGCGCAAGGCCGAGAAGCTCGAGAGCGCCGCGGACGGCGTCGAGCTCACCCTCGACGGCGGCGAGACGCTGCGTGCGGGCGCGGTCCTGATCACCGCGGGCATCGGCGAGTTCACCCCGCGTCCGCTGCCCGCCGGCGACGGCTGGCTCGGCCGCGGCATGGTCCACTTCGTCCCGTCGTTCGACGCACACGCGGACCAGCACGTCGTGATCGTCGGCGGCGGCGACTCGGCGTTCGACTGGGTGCTCGCGCTGCACCCGATCGCCGCGAGCGTGACGCTCGTGCACCGCCGTGCCAAGTTCCGCGCCGCCGAGTCGATCGTGCGGCAGGCGCGGGAGCTCGGCGTCCGGATCATCACCGACGCCGAGGTGACGCGGTTCGTCGAGGACGCGAGCGGCGCGCTCGAAGCCGTCGACGTCTCGGTGAAGGGCGCCGAAGACGAGCGGCTGCCGGCCCACTCCGTGGTCGCGGCGCTCGGGTTCACCGCCGACCTCGGGCCGATCGAGAGCTGGGGCCTGGAGATCGACCACCGCGCGATCGCCGTCGACTCGACGATGGCGACCGCGCGCGAACGCGTCTATGCCGCGGGCGACGTCGCCGCGTACCCGGGGAAGGTCAAGCTGATCGCGACCGGCTTCGGCGAGGCGGCAACGGCCGTCAACAACATCGCCGTCGCCCTCGACCCGGACGCGCACCTGTTCCCGGGCCACTCCAGCAACGCCGAGTAGGTCAGGCCTTCGTCTTCTCCGCGATCCACGGCTGGTACGCGACGACGGACGTGTAGATCGACGGCGCCGTCGCGCATTCCGGGTTGTTGTTGCCCGGCCGGCTGGTGACGCCGACGAGCAGCCAGTGGTCGCCGTCGCGCACGACCTCCGGGCCGCCGGAGTCGCCGAAGCACGCTCCGGACTTGCCGCCGGGGTTGTCCGTGCACAGCTCGGCCGTCCCGTCGAACACCGACGTGCACTTCGCGCCTTCGACGATGTGCGTGTCGAGCTGCTGCAGCGTCGCCGGGACCTGGCCGCAGTTGACCTTCGGGCACGTCTGGCCCCAGCCGAGGATGCGGGTCGCCGTGCCGGGCGACGCCGCCGTCGCCAGTGCGACCGGCGCGGCCTTGACCGGCGTCGCCAGCCGCAGCAGCGCGATGTCACCCGCCGGGCTCTGCGTGTTGAACGCCAGGTTCACGATGATGGCGGCGAGCTGGGCGACTTCGCCGCCCTGCCCCGAATCGGCCGTCCCCGCCCGCACCGAAACCGCGGACGGCGCCTTGTCGAACGCGCAGTGCGCGGCCGTGACCACCCAGGTCGGCGCGATCAGCGCGCCCGCGCAGAACAGCTTCCCCGTCGACGAGTGCAGCGACACCGCGAACGGGTACGGCTCACTCGCGTTCGCGCCCCCGACGATGCCGGGCTCGGCCCTGGCGGTGCCGGTGACCAGGACGAACAGGCCGGCGGTCAGCAGGGCGAGCAGTCGCCGGGTCACGGATCTCCTCTACGGCAGCGGGGGCACGATGTCGTCGTCGGGCGTGTCCAGGTGGCCGTCGAAGTTGACCGAGGAGTACGCCCGCAGCTTGTTGAGCCGGTGGTAACCGTCGATCATTCTGACGGTCCCGGACTTGGACCGCATCACGATGGACTGCGTCGTTGCGCCGCCCTCGCGGTAGTGGACCCCGCGCAGCAGGTCGCCGTCGGTGACGCCGGTGGCGCAGAAGAAGACGTTGTCGCCGGTCACGAGGTCGTCGTTCAGCAGCACGCGGTCGAGGTCGTGCCCGGCGCCGATGGCCTTCTCGCGCTCGGCGTCGTCCTTCGGCCACAGCCGGCCCTGCAGCTCGCCGCCGAGGCACTTCATCGCGCAGGCCGCGATGATGCCCTCCGGCGTCCCGCCGATGCCGATCAGCATGTCGACGCCGGTGGTCGGGCGGGCCGCGGCGATCGCGCCCGCGACGTCGCCGTCGGAGATGAACCGGATCCGCGCGCCCGCGTCGCGGATCTCCTTGATGATCTGCTCGTGGCGCGGCCGGTCGAGGACGCACACGGTGACGTCGCCGACGCTGCTGTTCTTCGCCTTGGCCACTCGCCGGATGTTCTCCGCGATCGGCGCGCCGAGCTCCACCTTGCCCGCCGCCTCGGGCCCGACGGCCAGCTTCTCCATGTAGAACACCGCGGACGGGTCGAACATCGCGCCGCGCTCGGCGACCGCGAGCACCGCGAGGGCGTTGGGCATGCCCTTGGCCATCAGCGTGGTGCCGTCGACCGGGTCGACCGCGACGTCGCAGTCCGGCCCGTCGCCGTTGCCGACCTCTTCGCCGTTGAACAGCATGGGCGCTTCGTCCTTCTCGCCCTCGCCGATCACCACGACCCCGCGCATCGACACCGTCGACACCAGCTGGCGCATCGCGTCGACGGCCGCGCCGTCCCCACCGATCTTGTCGCCGCGGCCGACCCAGCGCCCGGCGGCCATCGCGGCGGCCTCGGTCACCCGGACCAGCTCCATCGCGAGGTTGCGGTCGGGCGCTTCACGGCGTTGTGGGGCGCTGGGGGTCGTCATGCGGGCCTCCCGGGGAAGCGAGTTCGGCGGACGCCCAGTCTCTCAGATACCGCGGGTCGGTCCAGTCGCCCGAAGCATGGCAAACGTCACTGGCCGTTGCCGGTTTCGTCCTCGACGGACGCCAGAGCGGCCTCGACGCGTTCGCGGGCGCCTTCGAGGTGCCGCTCACACACCTTCGCGAGCTTCTCGCCCTTCTCCCACAGCGCGAGCGACTGCTCGAGGGACAGGCCACCGGCTTCGAGTTCGCGGACGACCTCGACGAGGCGATCGCGGGCCTGCTCGTAGCCGAGTTCCTCGCTGGCTTCACTCACGCTGGGCGTTCTCCGACCTTCCGGCTTGGGCTGTGCGCGCACACTACCGCGCTGGCCATGGCGTGGTCGTACCCGACGAAGGCGAGGGCGAACTCCTGGCCGTCACCCTCCGCGATCGCCTCTTCGAGGTTCTCCTGCGCCCCCGCGACGCGCTTGCGGTGCCCGGCGCCCTCGGCGAACCACCAGCGTGAACCGACCTGCATCGACGTCGCTTCGGACAGCCGGCGCAGCTGCGGGCCCAGGTCACGGCGCGCGGCCGTCCCGCAGCCGGCGAGCAGCGCCGTCCAGCACTCGGCCGCGGCCCGGTCGGTGCGCACCGCCTGGTCCAGCAGCGGCCATGCGCCCAGGCGGCGAGCCGCGTCCACCGTCAGCGGGAGGAACGTCACCCCTGCTCTCCTTCCGCCACCGCGCCGATCGCGCCGTCACCCACCCGCACGCGCAGCTGGGCACCGGCCTCGACTTCGGAGACGGAGCGGAGTACCTGGAGGTTGCCTTCGGCGTCGACGAACTGCACAACCGCGTACCCGCGGGCCAGCGTCGCGGCCGGCCCGAGCGCGGTGAGCCGGGCCCGCGCGCTCGCGGTCTCGGCCTGGTCCTTGGCGAGCAGGGTCAGCATGGCGCGGCGCGCGCGTTCGCGGTGGACGTCGACGTCGTCCTGGCGGCGCTGGATCGGGCCCAGCGGGTCGGCCAGCGACGGGCGGCTGCGGATCTGGGTCAGCAGCCGCGTCTGGGTGTCGACCCAGCCGTGCAGCGCGCGGCGGCCGCGGTCACGCATCTGCCGGACCCGCTCGGTCTCCTCGCGCAGGTCCGGCACGATCCGCTTGCTCGCGTCGGTCGGCGTCGAACAGCGCAGGTCGGCGACGTGGTCGAGCAGCGGGGTGTCCGGCTCGTGCCCGATCGCGCTGACGACCGGCGTGCCCGCGGCCGAGACCGCGCGGCAGAGCGCCTCGTCGGAGAAGGGCAGCAGGTCCTCGACGCTGCCGCCGCCGCGGGCGATGACGATGACGTCGATTTCGGGATCGGCGTCCAGGATCTTCAGCGCGCGCATGACCTGCGGCACCGCCTGCGAGCCCTGGACGGCGGTGTTGAGCACCTTGAACCGGACGTGCGGCCACCGCGTCTGGGCATTGACCAGCACGTCCCGCTCGGCGGCCGACGCGCGGCCGGTGATCAGCCCGACCCCCTTCGGCAGGAACGGGATCGGCCGCTTGCGCTGCGGGGAGAAGAGGCCTTCGGCGGCCAGCAGCTTCCGCAGCCGCTCGATCCGGGCCAGCAGCTCGCCGATGCCGACCGCGCGGATCTGGTCGGCGCGCAGGCTGATCGTGCCGCGGCCGAAGAAGAACGACGGCTTCGCGTGCACCACCACGCTGGCGCCTTCGCGCAGCGGCGGCTCCATCTCGCGGATCAGCCAGTTCGGGCAGGTGACCGACATCGAGACGTCGGCCGAAGGGTCGCGCAGCGTCAGGAACGCGGTCTGCGTGTTCGGCCGGGAGTTGACCTGCGTGACCTGGCCCTCGACCCAGACCGTGCCGAGCCGGTGGATCCAGTCGCCGATCTTGCGCGCGACGGTCCGGACCGGCCAGGGCTTCTCGGCGGTGCTCGCTTCGGTCTCGGTCACGGGCCTTCCGTGCCGTCGCCGTTTTCCTTCGCCTGCTCGGCCTTGCGGGCGTTGGCGATCCGGCGCGAGAGCATCCCGGTGAAGGACGAGCGGTCGGCGTTCGCGCGCTCGTACTCGAGGATCGTCTCGAGCTGGGCGATCGAGAGCTGGCGCAGCCGCGCCCGCAGCTGCGGGAGGGTGAGCTGGTCGTAGCCGGTCAGCCCGGCCGGGCCGTCGTACCCGCCGGCGCTGGTCCGCGGGGTCTCGTCCTTGGTCTTCTTGTCGACCGCGGGCGTGCCCGGCTTCGGCTTGTTCTCCTCCGCGGCGTCGTTCTCGCCGTCGGCGTGCTCCTCGGCGAGCGCGCGCTCCTCCTCGGCCCACGGGTCGCCGAGCTCCTCTTCGAGCTCGGCCGCTGACGGAACGTGACCGTTGATGTCCGTGATCTCGGACCGGGGCTCGGGCACGTCCGCGACCGGCGCCAGGTTCGGCCGGGCGGGGGAGACGTCGAGGTCCTCGTCGAAGGTCGCCCAGCTGGGCGTGTCCTCGACCGGGCGCAGGCTCGAGAGGGCGTTGTCACCCTTGATCGCCAGCTCGGTGACGTGCTGCTGCACCCGCATGGACGCCTGCAGGACCTGGCTGACCACGGTCACCGGGAGCCCGGCGAGCTGCCGGGGAAGCTCACGAACCCGCTCGGCGGTGCTGACGGCGAGGCCCGCGGCGACCCGGAGGGGGAGCGGGAATGGCTTCATGCGTATAGCCTGCCGCATCTACGCCATCCTGCCCAACCGAAAGGGTGGGTTCGGGTGCTGAGCGTGACCCCACGCACAGCTCTGAAGAGGGACGAAGCTCACCCGAAAGGGACTTCGAGTTCGTCTCGGGACTGCCCGTACCCTGGGTGCCATGAGTTCAGCGAGTCCCGGAATCGAGCCCGCGGGTACCCCGACGATCACCGGAACCGCCTCCGGCAAGCGGGTGCTGCTCGCCAAACCCCGTGGTTACTGCGCGGGTGTCGACCGCGCGGTGATCGCCGTCGAGAAGGCTCTCGAGGTCTACGGCGCCCCGGTGTACGTCCGCAAGGAGATCGTGCACAACAAGCACGTGGTCGAGACGCTGCGCGAACGCGGCGCGATCTTCGTCGACGAGACGTCCGAGGTGCCCGAGGGCGCGCTCGTGGTGTTCTCCGCCCACGGCGTCTCGCCGATGGTGCACCAGGAGGCGGCGGACCGGAACCTGCGCACGATCGACGCGACCTGCCCCCTGGTGACGAAGGTGCACAAGGAGGTCAACCGCTTCGCGAAGGACGACTACGACATCCTCCTGATCGGCCACGAAGGCCACGAGGAGGTCGAGGGCACCGCCGGCGAGGCGCCGGACAAGGTCCAGCTGGTCGACAAGGCCGAGGACGTCGACAAGGTCGAGGTGCGCGACCCGTCGAAGGTGATCTGGCTGTCCCAGACGACGCTGTCGGTCGACGAGACGATGGAGCGCGTCGACCAGCTCCGCGAGCGCTTCCCGGGGCTGGCGGACCCGCCGAGCGACGACATCTGTTACGCGACGACCAACCGTCAGGTCGCGGTCAAGGCGATGGCCGCCGAGTGCGACCTGGTGCTGGTGGTCGGGTCGACGAACTCGTCCAACTCGAAGCGCCTGGTCGAGGTCGCGCTGAAGGCGGGCGCCCGGGCGTCGTATCTGGTCGACTTCGCGCACGAGGTCGACGAAGCCTGGCTTTCCGGCGTGACGACGGTGGGGGTCACCTCGGGCGCTTCGGTGCCGGACGAGCTGGTCATGGACCTGCTGGCCTGGCTGGCCGAGCGGGGCTACGGCGACGTCGACGAGGTCACGACGGCCAACGAGAAGATCACCTTCGCGCCGCCGAAGGAGCTGCGCAAGGTCTGAGCTTGGTGAACGGCGGCCACTTCCCGCTCTCGCTCTCGCTCTCGCGAGAGGTGGCCGCCGTTTCGCGGATCAGCGGTCTTCGTCGTCCCAAGGACGGTTCCGCCGCGGCGGCGCACCCCGGCCGCCGGACGGCCGCCGCGGCGGCGTGTCCCGGCCGTCTTCGGCGGGCGGACGCGGACGTCGCCGCGGAGCATCACCGGCAGCGCGAGGCTGGCGGCGCGGATCACCTTCGTCCGGCCGCGGCGCCCGACGTCCCGCCGCGGGCGGCGGCTTGCGCGCCCCACGGTCACGTTCGGCGGGCGCGGCCCGCTGCGGACGACGATCACCCTCGGCGGGCGGGCGTGGCCGGCGGGGCGGTTCGCCTTCCCGGCCACGCCGGCTCGGCGGCACCGGGGTCTGGCCGGTGCGGTTCGAGCCCGCCGGCCGCGGCCGGTTGGTGCGCGGCTTCTCGTCACCACCGTCGTCGTCGGCGGCGCGCTTGGCCTTCTTCGGGGCGTCCGGGTCGCGCTCGCGGGCGATCCGGACGAACCCGATCAGCAGCGTGATGCCGGTGGTGATGGCCATGATCGGGAAGCCGTTGATCAGCGGGGTGCCGATGCTCAGCACCTTCGAGAGCGTGTCGTCGCCCTCGGAGCCCGAGGTCAGCAGGATCACGCCGGGCACGGTCACGGCCAGCACGAGCGGCGGCATGACCATCGGCCCGAACAGCCCCCGGCGGCGCACCGCGCAGACCGCGATCACGGCCCCGCCGATGTAGAGGACCGTGAAGATCACGGGGATGGTGGTCTGGGTCGGCTTCCCGACGAGGGCGCCGACAACGGCCAGCCCGAGGCCGACGAGAACCGCCGCCCACCACGGAAGCCCCCGCCTCGAACCGACGACAGGACGCTCGTCCCACGGCACGGGGACGTCGTCGGCATCTGGATCGCTCTGGCGATCGCGAATCGCGGTCACAGCACAACACCGTATCTCGTGGTTGTGAAGATCTTGCCAGCACCGCCGCCGACGTGGGTGTATCGCCACCCGGCGGCGTGATTCCGGTGGCGGAGCGGGGTGGTGCTGTGGTGGTGGTCCAGTCCTTTCGGATCGAGGTGCCGGGGCGGGGTTGTCGCAGGTGGGGGCTTTGGGTGCGGTTGGGCGGGGTGGGTGCGCTCGGATGTCGAGGGGACGAGCGCGAACCGCTGCGCGGCCGGGCGCTGCGGTGTTCCCGCTCACGCACCGCTGCGGCGATGAGTGGTCGCCGGATGCTGGCCATCGCCGCGACCTGCCGCTAGGCGGCCGCGAGCGCAGCCCGCCCGGCGGTGGGATGGTCGCTGGTCACCGCAGCCGCCAGGCGAGCCATGCGTCGCGAGTGCTGGGGGCGCGTGGCTAGCCGCAACTCTCCGCTGCCGAAGTTGGCGCGAGCGCAAGCCGCTGCGCAGCTGCGCTCGCCCGCCGTCCGAGCCGTGGAGGGCTCGCCGGGTGCCGAGGGCGAGTCTTGCGGCAGACGCAGGTCGCTGCATGCGATCGCGCCCACGTGCCGCCGAGCACCTCGTCACCTTGCGAGTGTCGAGGCGAGCAGCGAGCGCATCTCGCTGCGCGAACGCGCCACCGCGCATATGGGCCTCGCCCGGTGCCGAGTCTCGCCGCGAGGGCTGGCCGGCGCGAACGAGGGCCACCGAGCGCTGCGAGCGCGGGGCTGCTCCGCGCTCGCAGCGCCGTCGCGCACATTGCCACCTCACAGGGCACCATGGCTCGCCGCGAACGCAGGACCGCCGCGCGCTGCCAGCACTGCCGCGGGTAGCCCGCGGTGGCCGCCGACCCGTGCGCCGCCAGCACTGCTGCGGGCCTTCCCGCCCTGGCCGCCGACCTGCGCACTGCCGCGCGCCGTCCCCGCGCTGGCCGCAGTCCGCTCGCCACCGCGGCCTCGCCCCGCCATGGCACTCCCCGCGGCATCCGCGCGGTCGGTTCGCGTACCCAAGCGATCGCCTCGCCGACCGACCTACAGACACCCGAGCCATCCGTCCGCGACCCGGCCCGAGGACCCGCCGTCCAACCGCGACCCGGCGCGAAGAGCCAGCCGCCGCCAAACCTCAGCTAGCCGCCAGTTCGTCTCCCTTCCGCACCGGAGGAACCGGCGCCGGGCTCCCCGACGCCTCACTGAGCGGGGCCACCGTCGCCCGGAAGGTCTCCAGCGCCTCCAGCTCTCGCCTCCGGGCCGACAGGAACCGCTGGAGATGGGTGCTCGACAGGTTCAGTGCGTCCACCGCGCCGCCCGCTGCGCGGTGGGCCGCCGCTGCTCCCGTGCGGACTGCGTCGATGTCCGCTTCGAGTGTTCGGTCGCTGGCCGCGAACAGGGCCGCCGAGGCCAGGACTCCGAAGCCGGTCGGGCCGCACAAGAACACCCGGCGGTCGATGAGCCAGCGCAGCAGCTCCGGGTCGGTGTCCAGCGCCGCGACCACCGCCGCGTCGGACGGGACGAACATGATCGTGCCGTAGATCGCGTCCGCCCAGCGTTGGTAGCCCTTGCCCGCCAGCTCGGCCGCCCGTGACCGGATCTGCCGGACGTGCGTGCGCAGCGCGTCGAGCCGCTCCTCCGGGTTGTCCGTCTCCACCGCTTCGGACCACGTGGCCATGCTCGCCTTCGCGTCGACCGGCACCGTGCGGCCGCCGCCCACCCGCAGGATCATGTCCGGCTTCGCCGCGCCGCCGCCGGCCAGGTCGGTCTGCAACGTGAAGTGGAGCTCCTCGCGCAACCCCAGCGCCCGCGCCGTCTCTACCAGCACCTGCTCGCCCAGCTCGCCGCGCCCGCTGATCGACGCGAACGCCACCTCGTACCGCCGCAACGCCAGCTGCTGCTGATCCGCCTTGGCCCGCTCCGCCGCCACCAGCCGGGCCGCCGCGTCCGCCCGGCGCATCCCGTCGTTGTACAGCCGCCACAACACCGCCACGGCGAACAACAGCAGGACCGCGAGCACGATCGCCGCCGTGGTCAGCACTGTCGCCACTGGTCTCTCCTCCCTCCGGGCCGCCTGGATCGGACCGCGGGGACATCATGGCGGACCGCACCGACAAAAATCGCACCCGTTCCGTCGCTCCGGGTAGCTGACCTGCAAACAAATCGGCCGCACGCAGGGCGTGTCCGATCCGCACGCTCGTGTTAGTACACACGTTCGAGTGAGCTGGCGGCGAGTCGGCGCGATTTCGTCGGAGCCGGGTCGTACCTTGGCCACCGTGAGATTCCTGCACACCTCCGACTGGCACGTCGGCCGCACGTTCCACGGCGCCGACCTGCTCGCGGAACAGGAAGCGGTGCTCGGGCACCTCGCCGACCTCGTGGCCGGCGAGGCGGTCGACGCCGTCCTGGTGGCAGGCGACATCTACGACCGCGCGGTGCCCTCGGCCGAGGCGGTCCGGGTGGCCACCGCGGCCGTCGCCCGGATCCGCGCGGCCGGCGCGCAGCTGGTCGTCACCCCTGGGAACCACGATTCGGCGCCCCGCCTCGGCGCCTTCGCGGAGTTCGCCGCGGCGGGCGGGCTGCACCTGCGTACCACTGTCGGCGGGCTGGCCGAGCCGGTGCTGTTCGACGACGACCACGGGCCGGTCGCCGTCTACGGAATCCCTTACCTGGAGCCGGAACCGGCCCGCCACGCGCTGGGCGTGCCGGAGGCGCGCGGCCACACCGGCGTGCTCACCGAGGCCATGCGCCGGATCCGCGCGGACCTCGGAACCCGGCCGGGCACCCGGTCCGTCGTGCTCGCGCACGCGTTCGTCACCGGCGGCGAACCCACGGATTCGGAGCGCACGATAGCGGTCGGCGGGGTCGAGCAGGTGCCCGGCTCGGTCTTCGACGGCGTCGACTACGTCGCGCTCGGCCACCTCCACGGCCCGCAGACGCTCGCCGAGCACCTGCGGTACTCCGGCAGCCCGCTAGCGTACTCGTTTTCCGAAGCGCGGCAACGGAAATCTGTCTGGCTGGTCGACCTGGACCACAGTGGACTCGCCGAGGTCCGGCGGCACGAGCTGCCCGTCCCGCGCCAGCTGGCCACCCTCCGCGGCGAGCTCGAAAGCCTGCTGGTCGCGCCGGAACACGACACGCTCCTCGACCACTTCCTCTCGGTCACGGTCACCGACCGGGTGCGGCCGGTGGACGCGATGCGGCGGCTGCGCGCGCGCTTCCCCCATGCCGTGCACCTGGAATGGGAGCCCGAGGGCGGGTCCGCCGGCGCCCCGCTGCGGTACTCCGACGCCGTGCGCGGCCGGTCCGACATCGAGATCTCGCGCAGCTTCCTCGACGACTGCCGCGGCGCCCCGCCGACCGAGAGCGAAGAGAAGCTCCTTTTCCACGCGCTCGAAGCGGCCGACCGGGGGGCGCTCGCGAAATGAGGCTGCACAGGCTGGAGGTCGAGGCCTTCGGGCCGTACTGCGCGCGCGAAGTGGTCGACTTCGACGTGCTCGGCGCCGACGGCCTCTTCCTCCTGCACGGCGAAACCGGCGCGGGC
The DNA here is from genome assembly GCF_055583145.1 of Amycolatopsis sp. NPDC104819. Lineage (NCBI taxonomy): Bacteria > Bacillati > Actinomycetota > Actinomycetes > Pseudonocardiales > Pseudonocardiaceae > Amycolatopsis > Amycolatopsis sp. NPDC104819. The sequence goes on from NZ_JBVJON010000004.1 coordinate 56,946, forward strand.
AAGACCACCTTGCTCGACGCGATCGCGTTCGCGCTGTTCGGCGTCGTCCCCGGCGCGCGCAACGAGGCGAAGCGGCTGCGCTGCGATCTGGCCGAGCGCGACCAGATCACCGAGGTCGCGCTCGAACTCACCGTGCAGGGCCACCGCCTCAAGATCGTGCGCAATCCCGAGTACCAGCGGCCGAAGCGGCGCGGCGAGGGCACGACCACGCAGCAGGCGCGCGTCTCGCTGAGCTGGGTCGGCACCGCGCCCGCCGGGCTGCCGCCGGAGGGCCTGATCCGGATCGAGGAGGTCGCGCGCACCGTCGAGCGGCTGCTCGGGATGACCGCGGCCCAGTTCTTCCAGGTGGTGCTGCTGCCGCAGGGCGAGTTCGCCCGGTTCCTGCGGTCGGACACCGCCGAGCGCGAGAAGCTGCTGGAGCGGCTGTTCGGCACCGAGCGCTTCGCCGACGTCGAACGCTGGTTCGTCGACCTGCGTGCCGAGCGCGGGCGGTTGCTCTCGGAACGCCAGGGCGAAGTGCGAGAGCTGCTGGCGAGGTATGCGCAGGAGGCGCAGCAGGATCCGCCCGAAGACGCTGTGGCCGAGTGGGTCGGCAGCGTGCTCGCGACGGCGGAAGAGCGCGTCGGGCAGGTCACCGCGGAGGAAAACCGGGCCCGGTCAGCCGCGCAGCGCGCCGACGTCTACCTGCAGGAAGAACGCGCGGGCGCCGAGAAGATCCGCCGGGTCCGCACCGCGCACCTGCGGCTCGTCGAGATCACCGAGCAGGCGCCGCAACGCGCCGAGTGGGCGCAGGAGGTCGCGGCCGCGCGGCGGGCGGCCGGGGTGGCCGTCGAGGCCGAGCTGCTGGACCGCCGGGCCGCCGAACTGACCGACGCCGAGCAGGCGGAGAAAGCACGAGGGGTCGAGCTACGCGAGTTCGGCACCCGGGCGACCGGCGACCTAAAGGCGCGCGCGGCCACCGCGCGTGAAGAAGCCGGCGCGGTGGCGGAGCTGGTCGCCGAGGCCGAGCAGCAGGAGCTCGACGTCATGCGGCGCGACGACCGGAAACTGGCCGCCGTCACCGCCGGGCAGCAGGTCGAAGAGCTGACGGCCGAGCTGGCCGCGATCCCCGGCCAGCTGGGCAAACTGCGGTCGGACGCCCTCGCGGCGGCCGAAGCGGAAGCGAAGCTCGACGGCGCCCGCGCCCGGGTCGACGAGCTGAGGACCTTCGTGCGCGACGCGGCCGAGCTGCCCGAGGCTCGCGCGAAAGTCGGGCGTGGCGAAGCGAAGCTGCGCGAAGTAGTCGACGCGCACCAGGCGGCCCGGCAGCACCGGCTCGACCTGCGTGAACGGCGCCTCGACGGGATGGCGGCGGAGCTGGCCGCCGCCTTGCCGGCGGGCGGGCCTTGTCCGGTGTGCGGGTCGGCCGAGCACCCGGCGCCCGCGAACCGGGACGTCGAGCTCGTCGACCCGGCCGAGGAGCGGGCCGCCGAGGAAGCCGAGCAGGCCGCCGACGCGGTGCGGCAGCGGGTCGTCGTCGCGCTGGAAGAGGCCAAAGCGCGGCTGGCGGGCCTGCTGGAGCGGCTCGGCGAGCGCACAGCCGAGTCGATCACGGCCGAGCTGGCCGAAGCCCGTGCCGCGGTCGGTTCGTTGACGCAGCAGGCAGCGGCGAAGGCGAGGCTCGGCGAGCAGGTCGTCTTGCTGGAACGCGACCTCGAGCTGCGGACCGAGCGCCGGCACCGCGCCGAGCAGGCGATGGCCGAGGCCACGGCCGACGTCCGGGCGCTGGACGAACGGCTCGCCGAGCGCGAACGCCGTCTGGTCGCCGGGCGGGGTGAGTTCGCGGACGTCGGCGCCCGGCGAACACACCTGATCGGGCTCGCCGGCGCCTTGGAAGCGGTCGCCGAAGCCAGGACGGCGGTCGCGGGCGCCCGGGAACGCGTCGCCCAGCAGCGCACGCTGGTCGAGGCGGCGGTCAAGGCGAAGGGGTTCACGTCGCTGAAGAAGGCACGGGCCGCGATGCTGCCGGACGAACAGATCGAGAAGCTGGAGCAGGGCATCGCCGAGGCCGAAGCGGCCGCGGCGGGAGCGCGGGCGCTGCTGTCCGAACCGGACCTCTTCGGGATCTCGCCGGACGACGTCGCGGACGTCGGCCGTGCGGCCGACTCGGCGCAGCTGGCGCGGGCCCGCGCCGACTCGGCGTACGCGGCGCTGCGGGTCGCCACCACGCAGCACGAGGAGCTGGACCGGCTGGCCGGCCTGCTGCGCAAGGCGCTGGCCGGGCTCGCCCCGGCCGAAGCGGAGTACGCCGAGCTGCGCGCGCTGGCCGACGTGGTCAACGGGCGCGGGCAGAACAGCCGGAAGATGTCGCTGCGCTCGTACGTGCTGGCCGCGCGCCTGGAGGAGGTCGCCGTCGCCGCCACCCACCGGCTGCGGACGATGAGCCAGGGGCGCTACTCGTTTGTGCACTCGGACGCGGCCGGCGCGCGCGGCACCCGCGGCGGCCTGGGCATCGACGTGCTGGACGACTACTCCGGCACGATCCGCCCGGCGAAGACGCTGTCCGGTGGCGAGTCGTTCCTCGCGTCGCTGGCCCTGGCGTTGGGGCTGGCCGACGTCGTCGCCGGGGAGACCGGCGGCGCGCTGCTGGACACGCTGTTCGTCGACGAGGGCTTCGGCACGCTGGACGCCGAAACCCTCGACGTCGTGATGAACATCCTCGACGAGCTCCGCGCGGGCGGGCGGGTCGTCGGCCTGGTGTCGCACGTCGAGGAGCTGCGGCAGCGCATCCCGACCCGGCTGCGCGTCCGGAAGTCCCGCACGGGCTCGACCGTGGAGGTGCGTGCCGGCTGAGGACTCGGACAAGATGAAGGCATGACGGACCAGCCGCCGAACGGCCTGCCTCGCTACCGCCTGCTCACCGGACCGGACGACGCGAAGTTCTGCCACCGGGTCAGCGAGGCGCTGGAGCTCGGTTACCGCCTGCACGGCTCACCGGCCGCGACCTTCGACGGTGACCAGGTGATCGTGGCCCAAGCGCTGCTGTGGCGAGGCGAGCAGGGCTGACGCCGGATCAGGCCGCGCGCCGGAGGTACATCCCGGCGTAGGAGCACCACGGCGTCCACGCCCGGGCTCGTTCGGACAGCGAATCCGGTGTGATGCCCAGGGTTTCGGCGCCCCGCCGGACGGCGGTGTCCCCGGTCAGCAGGACGTCCGGTGCGCCGAGGACGCGCATGAGCACGTAGTCCGCGGTCGACGCCGTGATGCCCGGGCACGTCAGCAGGTCGGCGCGCAGCTCGGCCGCGTCCCGGCCGACGTGGACGTCCAGCGTGCCCTCGGCCAATGCGGCCGCGACGCCGGCGACGGCCTCGCCCAGCTCCGCCGTCGCGATCTGGGCCGCCGTCGGGAACAGGCGCGTCACGCCCCACTCGCCCGGCACCTCGTCGCCGAGCGCCGCGGGAACGCGGTTGTCGAGCAGGGCGCGGAGCACCAGCTCGTCACCGTCGACCGTGCCCGGGACCCGGATGCCCGGCACGGCCTCGACCATCGGCGCCAGCGCCGGGTCGGCGCCGAGGACACGGGTGACCGCCGCGGGGTCGGCGTCCAGGTCGAGCAGCCGGCGCACCCGGCTGACCGCGCTGCCGAGGTCGCGCAGGTCGGTGAGCAGCAGCTCGCAGCGCACGTGGTCCGGCTCCGGCGTCAGCCGGACGCTGCCGCTGCCGTGGGCGAGCCGCAGCGTGCGGGCGAACGACGTCGCCGTGACTTCCTCGACGCCCGGTACCGCGTAGGCCGCGAAGAAGCGAAGCAACCCAGGCGCGTCGAATGGCGGCCTGAACGGCAACCGCAGGCTGAGGCGCGTCCCGCTGGCGTCGCCGTGACGGCCGCGTCGAGAAGCCGCGAAGGCGCGAAGCTGCGACGGCGTTGTCGCGAACACCTCGCGGATCGTCTCGTTGAACTGCCGCACGCTGGAGAAGCCCGCCGCGAACGCGACGTCCGTCAGCGGCAGCCCGGACATCTCGATCAGCAGCCGCGCCGAATGCGCTCGGTGCGCCCGGGCCAGCGCGAGCGGGCCCGCGCCCAGCTCGGCGGTGAGCACCCGGCCGAGCTGGCGTTCCGAATAACCGAGGCGCCGCGCGAGGCCCGGCACGCCTTCGCGCTCGACGGTCCCGTCGGCGATCAGGCGCATCGCCCGCGCGGCGAGGTCGGCGCGCACGTCCCAGTCCGGCGAGCCGGGCACGGCGTCGGGCAGGCACCGGCGGCAGGCGCGGAAGCCGTTGGACTGCGCGGCCGCGGACGTCGGGAAGAAGCGGACGTTCTGCTCCTTCGGCGTCGACGCCGGGCAGGACGGGCGGCAGTAGATGCCGGTGGTGCGGACGGCCATGATGAACTGGCCGTCGAAGCGTGAGTCGCGGGCGGTGACCACGCGGTAGCAGCGCTCGGCGTCGCGCCAGAGTGCGAGCGTTTCGGTGACCATGGATTCGAGCATGCCAGCAGGTCAGCGCCGTCGCTGGCGGAAATCCGACGGGGCGCTGGGCGCGTGGGGCCCGGCCGGGCGAGCCACGTAGACTGCGAGATCGTGAGTCTGACCCTCGGTATCGTCGGCCTGCCCAACGTCGGCAAGTCCACCCTGTTCAACGCGCTGACCCGCAACGACGTGCTCGCCGCGAACTACCCGTTCGCGACGATCGAGCCGAACGTCGGCGTGGTGCCGCTGCCGGACCCCCGGCTGGACAAGCTGGCGGAGCTGCACAAGTCGGAGAAGATCGTGCCGGCGGTGGTGTCCTTCGTGGACATCGCGGGCATCGTGAAGGGCGCGTCCGAGGGCGCCGGGCTGGGCAACAAGTTCCTCGCGAACATCCGTGAGGCCAACGCGATCTGCCAGGTCATCCGCGTGTTCGACGACCCGGACGTGATCCACGTCGACGGCCGGATCGACCCGTCGAGCGACATCGAGACGATCAACACCGAGCTGATCCTCGCCGACCTGCAGACGCTGGACAAGGCGCTGCCGCGGCTGGAGAAGGAAGCTCGGACCAAGAAGGAGAACAAGCCCGCGCTGGACAACGCGCAGAAGGCGAAGGAGATCCTCGACGCCGGGCGCACGCTCTTCCAGGCGCAGAAGGAAGTCGACTTCGACGCGCTGCGCGAGCTGAGCCTGCTGACGACGAAGCCGTTCCTCTACGTCTTCAACGCCGATGAGTCGATCCTCACCGACGAGGCCCGCCGCGAGGAGCTGGCGAAGCTCGTCGCGCCCGCGGACGCGGTGTTCCTCGACGCGAAGGTCGAGGCGGAGCTGCTGGAGCTGGACGACGAGGAGTCGGTCCGCGAGCTGCTCGAGTCGGTCGGCCAGCCGGAGCCGGGGCTGTACTCGCTGGCCCGCGCGGGGTTCCACACGCTGGGGCTGCAGACGTACCTGACGGCGGGCCCCAAGGAGTCCCGAGCCTGGACGATCCCCCAGGGCGCAACGGCCCCCCAAGCGGCGGGCGTGATCCACACGGACTTCGAGCGCGGCTTCATCAAGGCGGAGATCGTCTCGTACGACGACCTGATGGCGGCAGGCTCGATGGCGGCGGCCCGGGCGGCGGGCAAGGTCCGCATGGAGGGCAAGGACTACGTCATGGCCGATGGTGACGTGGTGGAGTTCCGCTTCAACGTCTGACGCGCTGTCTCCGTAGCGCTCGATCACTGGTTGTTATTTTCATTGGACGCAGGATAAACTGCGCCCAATGAAAGCGTCGCCGAGCCTGCTGCCCCTGCTGCGTTCGCGCATGCAGGGTGAGCTGCTCGCGCTCGTCCTGCTGCACCCGGAGCGCGAGTACACCATCACGGAGCTCGCCGACGCCTGTGGTGTCACGCCCACCGCCGTCCTGCGTGAGGTCGAGCGGCTCGTCGAGGGCGGGATCCTGGAGGCGCGGCGGGTCGGCCGGAGCCGGCTGGTCAAAGCCCGCACCGACACCCCTCTCTACCGGCCGTTGAGCGACCTCATCGCGGTCACCTTCGGGCCGATGCCGCTGCTCGCCGAGGCCTTGTCCGGGCTGGCCGGCGTGACCGAGGCCTTCATCTACGGCTCCTGGGCGGCGCGTTACCGCGGTGAACCCGGCCCGCCGCCCGGTGACGTCGACGTGCTCGTTGTCGGCTCGCCCGATCCGGACGAGCTCTTCGACCTGGCCGAAGGCGTGTCGCGGCAGCTGAACCGTGAGGTCAACGTGCACCGGATCTCGCCCGAGTCGTGGGCTGCTGAGAGCGCGGATCCGTTTGTCACCAGCGTGCGTGAACGTCCGCTGGTCCCGGTGAACCTCGGCCAGGAGGCCTGATGCCCCAGTGGAACCAGGGACGTGAGCGGATCGACGCGTTCATCACCCGCGGTGCGATCGAGCACGTTCCGGCGTCGCGGGAGGCCGCCGAGGCCGAGCTCGTCCGAGCGCGCACGCACCTGGCTTCGGCGCTGCGGCTGAAGGAAACCGATCCGGAAGGCGCGTACACGCTGGCTTACGACGGCGCGCGGCGTGCGTTGGCGGCCGTCTTGCAGAACCAGGGCCTGCGCGTGACGAGCCGGGGTGGGCACGTCACCGTCTACGAGGCTGTGCTCGCTCAGCTCGACCCGCCGTTGGGGCACGTGTTGCGCCCCTTCAACCGGATGCGGGCCCGCCGCAACGAAGTCGCCTACCGATCCTCGGAGGCGCCTTCGCTGACTGCGGAGGACGTGGCGGCCGACGTCCCGAAAGTGGAGGCCCTCATCGAAGTGGCCGAGAAGGCGATCCCGAACATGCCGCGGTACTGACGGCGGTGGTTCAGCCGAGCAGGCCCATCAGGGCGATGGCGATCAGCACCACCGCGGGGGCGAGGGCGTTGATCCAGGCGCGCTGGGCGGCGGTGAGGGTGGCGGTGCTGTTCATGGCTCTTCCTAAGGCCGAATCCGATGCTTCCGCCCTGCTCAGCGCGCTGATCTTGCCGTTTGTTAGCGGCTGTGATCGAACTCACCGGCATCCGGGTGACGGCGGCCGCGGGCGGTGAACCAGAGCACACCGCCGGCCGCTGCCACCATCGTCGCGAATGCCGCCGTGCCGACCACGATCGCCTGCGTCATGACTCGTCTCTCCTAGCAAAGTTGTTTACCGAGAGACGTCGAAACGGCCAGAAAGTGCACTCAGCGTAACCGAGGTCACAACGAAGAAAGCACCGAGTCGATCTCGGCGGCCAGCGAGAAGTCCTTCTCCGTCAAGCCGCCCGCCGAGTGGGTCGAGAGGCGGAACGTCAACGTGCGCCAGCGGATGTCGATGTCCGGGTGGTGGTCGGCCGCTTCGGCGAGCACCGCGACGCGGTCCACCACCTCGATCGCCTGCGGGAAGCTCGCCAGCTCCACCTCGCGGGAGATCACCGCGCCGGACCGGGTCCAGCCGGCGCCCAGTCGTCCGTCGGCTTCGGAGTCGCTCAAGATTTCCGTCATGTCTCCATGGTCGTACGTCCTGGACTAGGCTGCACGGTTGCCACGGGAGTCCGGTCAGCCGGGCTGAGAGGCGGGTCACCCCGCGACCGTTCGCACCTGACCGGATCATGCCGGCGAAGGGAGGGCTCTTCCTCCTCGTCCGGTGAAAGTGCAGGAGGGTAGATGAAACGCAGGGCTGTTCGCGCCGCGACGGCCGTCGCCGCCGTCAGCGCCGTCGCCGCGGCGTGCTCGCTGTCGGACGGAGACGGTGGCACGCAGCAGACGCCCACCGTCACCCTCGTGACGCACGACTCCTTCCTGGCCCCGCAGGAGGTGCTCGACGCCTTCCAGAAGCAGTCGGGCATCAAGATCTCCGTGCTCAAGCAGGGCGACGCCGGATCGCTGACCAACAAGCTCGTGCTGACCAAGGCCAACCCGGTCGGCGACGTCGCGTACGGCGTCGACTCGACCTTCGCCTCGCGCGCGCTCACCGAAGGCGTCTTCGAGCCCTACACCAGCCCGGAGGCCGACCGCGGGCCGCAGCGCTACGCCGTCGATCCCGAGCACCGGCTCTCCGCGGTCGACGTCGGCGACGTCTGCGTCAACGTCGACACGAACTACTTCACGAGCAAGGGCATCGCGGCCCCCGAGACCTACGACGACCTCGCCGACCCGAAGTACAAGGACCTGCTGGTCGCCGAGGACCCGGCGACCGCTTCGCCCGGGCTGGCGTTCCTCCTCGGCACGGTCGCCAAGTACGGCGAGGCGGGCTGGAAAGACTACTGGACCAAGCTGAAGGCCAACGGCCTCAAGGTCGTCAGCGGCTGGGAAGAGGCCTACACCAAGGACTTCTCCGGCTCGTCCGGCAAGGGACCGCGCCCGATCGTCGTTTCGTACGCCTCCTCGCCGGCCGCCGAGGTGGGTGACGACGGGAAGCCGCGCACCAAGGCGCTGCTCGACACCTGTTACCGGCAGGTCGAGTACGCGGGGGTGCTGGCGAACGGCAAGCAGACCGAGAGCGCGCGCAAGGTCGTCGACTTCCTGCTCTCGCAGCAGTTCCAGGCGACGGTGGCCGCGAACATGTACGTCTACCCCGCGCGCCAGGGGGTCGACCTGCCCGCGGGCTGGGCGCAGGTCGCGCCGCTGCCGCAGAAGCCGCAGACGCTGCCCGCGGACCAGGTGCAGGCCGGACGCGAGAAGTGGATCGGCGAATGGCGCACGCTCGTGCAGTCCTAGCCCCGCCGAGGACGGCCCGCGGCCTCGGCCTGACCCTGCTCGGCCTGGCCCCGATCGGCTTCCTGGTCGTGTTCTTCGCCTGGCCGGTGCTGGCGATCGTCGGCCGCGGGTTCGCCGCGGGCGGGCTCGACGTCGTCCTTGGCGACCCGCGGACCTGGCAGCTAGCCGGGTTCACGGTGGCGAGCGCGGCCGCGTCGACGGTGGTCGCCGTGCTGGCCGGGCTGCCCGTGGCGTTCGTGCTGGCCCGGGTGAAACTGCCCGGCGTCGGCCTCGCGCGGACGCTCGTTCTGGTGCCGTTCGTGCTGCCGACCGTTGTGGTCGGGCTGGCGTTCCGGGCGCTCTGGCCGGACGGCGGCGTGCTGCCGATCGTGCTGGCCAACGCCTTCTTCAACGTCGCCGTCGTCGCGCGGACCGTCGCCGGGCTGTGGGCGCGGCTGGATTCGCGGACGACCGACGCCGCCCGCGCGCTGGGCGCGTCACCGTGGCGGGCGTTCCGCTCGGTGACGCTGCCGGCGCTGGCGCCCGCGATCGCGTCCGCCGCGGCCGTGGTGTTCCTGTTCTGCGCCACCAGTTTCGGGGTGGTGCTGATCCTCGGCGGCGCGAAGTACCGGACCCTGGAGACCGAGATCTACCTCCGGACGGTCGACCTCCTGGACCTCTCGGGCGCGGCGGCCCTTTCGCTGATCCAGTTCGCCGCCGTGGTCGCCGCTCTTGTCCTCGGCGGGCTCGCGCGACGTCGCAAGGAAGGCGCCCGGACCGGGGCCGGCCAGGCGCGGCGCCCGCGCGGCGGGGAGTGGTGGGCCGTCGGCGCCGCGGGGGTCGTCCTGGCTCTGGTGCTGACGCCGATCGTCGCGCTGCTCGCCGAGTCGGTGTCGAGTTCGGACGGCTGGAGCCTGGCCGGTTATCGAGCGTTAACCAGCACTGGCGAGAAGGGTGCGCTGCAGGTGTCCGGCTGGGACGCCGCGGTGAACTCGCTGAAGGTGGCCGTCGACGCGACGCTGCTCGCGATGGTCGTCGGGGTGCTCGCGTCCGTGGTGCTGGTGGCGCTGCGGCGGTCGCCGACGAGGGCTGCGCGCGGGCTCGGCGAAACCATGGACGCCGTGCTGATGCTGCCGCTCGGGGTGTCCGCGGTGACGGTCGGGTTCGGGTACCTGGTGACGCTCGACGCGCTGCCCGGCGACCTCCGGACGTCGCCCTACCTGGTGCCGCTGGCCCAGGCGCTGGTGATCATCCCGCTGGTCGTGCGGATGGTGCTGCCGGTGCTGCGCTCGGTTGATGTCCGATTGCGGCAGGCCGCCTCGACGCTCGGGGCGAGCCCGCTGCGGGTGTGGCGGGAGATCGACCTGCCGCTGACGCTGCGGCCGCTGGTCGCGGCCGCGGGGTTCGGGTTTGTCGTCGCGCTCGGCGAGTTCGGGGCGACGAGCTTCCTGGCGCGGCCGACGGCGCCGACGCTGCCGGTCGCCGTCGCGTCGCTGATGGCGCGTCCGGGGGAGCTGAACAACCAGATGGCGTACGCCGCGTGCGCGCTGCTGATGCTCGTGACGGTGCTGGCGGTCGCGCTGATCGACCGGCTCGGGGCCGCGCGCGGCCGGGTGGGAGAGTTCTGATGGCGCTGTCGGTGCGGGACCTGACGGTCTGCTACGGATCGTTCACGGCGGTGCGCGACGTCCGGCTGGACATCGCCGACGGCGAGGTGCTGGCGCTGCTCGGCCCGTCGGGCTCGGGCAAGTCGACGCTCCTGCGCGCGATCACCGGGCTAGAGCCGTCGGCGCGCGGCACGGTGAGCTGGGACGGCGACGACCTCGGCGCGGTGCCGGTCCACCGCCGCGGCTTCGGGCTGGTCTTCCAGGACGGCCAGCTGTTCGGCCACCGTGACGTCGCCGCGAACATCGCGTTCGGCCTGCGGATGCACGGCGTACCCCGCACGCAGTGGGCTTCGCGGGTGGCCGAGCTGCTGGCGCTGGTGGGGCTCTCCGGCTTCGAACGCCGGCGCGTCACGGAGCTGTCCGGTGGGCAGGCGCAGCGGGTCGCGCTGGCCCGTGCGCTGGCGCCGAAGCCGCGGCTGCTGCTGCTCGACGAGCCACTGTCCGGTTTGGACGCCGGGTTGCGCGAGCAGCTGGCGATCGACCTCGCGGACCTGTTGCGGCGCAGCAAGATCACGGCGCTGCTGGTGACGCACGACCAGGAGGAGGCGTTCACGCTCGCCGACCGCGTGGCGGTGCTCGACGCGGGCGAGGTCCGCCAGGAGGGCGCGGTCCGGCGCGTGTGGCGCAACCCGGCGGACGAGGACGTGGCCCGGTTCCTCGGCGTGACGACCTTCGTGGCCGGCGTCGCGGCGGGCGGAGTGGTGCACACGGAGCTGGGTGACGTCGCGCTCCCGGACGTCGACGACGGCCCGGTCCGGCTCGGCCTGCGGCCGCATGCTTTGCGAGTGGCCGCGGAAGGCGTGCCGGGCGAAGTCGTGGCGGCGGTGCACCGGCGGGAGCACGTCCGGCTCGTCGTGAAGCTCGAAGAGTCCACAGTGGACGCGGTCGCGCCGGCGGCGTCGGACCTGCGGGCCGGGGACGCGGTGACGCTGGAGTTCGACCCGGACGGCGTCGCACTGGTCGGCTGACTCAGCCGGCCCAGTGCGCGAGGAGGTCCAGCGCGGACTCCGACGGACTGCCGGGTTCCGCGGTGAAGGTCACCAGCCGCTGGCCCGAGGAGTCCGGCAGCTCGAAGTTCTCGAACCGCAGCGTCAGCTCGCCCGCGACCGGGTGGCGGAAGCGCTTGCGCCCGTGCGTGCGCTGCTGCACCACCCGGCCCGACCACAGCGTCCGGAACGGCTCGCTCCGCAGTGTCAGCTCCCCGATGAGGGTCGCGAGCGCCTGGTCGGTCGCGTAGCGCGCCGCGACCAGCCGCAGCTGGCCGACCGTGGCGCGGGCGACGTCGGGCCAGTCCGGGAACACTTCGCGGCTCGCCGGGTCGAGCAGGCAGAACCGGGCGAGGTTGCGGGCCGGCGTCGCCGCGAAGTCGAAGAACAGCTGCGCGGACAGCGGGTTCCACGCGAGGACGTCGAGCCGGTGGTCGAGGACGAGGGCGGGGACGCGGTCCAGCTTCGCCAGCAGCTGCACGAGCTCCGGGCGGGCCCGGCGGGCCGACGGCGGCCGGGCGGGCCGGGCCGACGCGAGGTCGTGCAGGTGACCGCGTTCGACGTCGTCGAGCCGCAACGTCCGGGCCAGCGCGTCGAGGACCTCGGGTGACGGGCCGCGCGCCCGGCCCTGCTCCAAGCGGACGTAGTACTCGACGCTGATCCCGGCGAGCTGCGCGACCTCCTCGCGCCGCAGTCCGGCCACCCGTCGCCGGGGGCCGGTGAGGATTCCGCTGCCGGCCGGCGTCGCCGCTTCGCGGCGCGACTTCAGGAAGCGGCCCAGTTCCCGGTCCATGCGTGCCAGTGTGCGGCTCTTCCGCGCCGCGGACCTGGCCCTGCTGGTACCAGGAACGGCGGACCGTCCCCACGACAGGGGCTGGGACCGCGGGCCGGCGCGCGGCAGGCTCGGCCGGGACGAAAGGACTTCCCATGTGCCACAGCACCGAAAGCCGCCCGCCCGCACCGCCGATCCGGGGCGAGGTGGCGGCGGACGGACCCCTGACGCTGACCTCGAGCGTCGAGTTCCTCGCCCACCACGCGGTGCCCGCCGCGCCGAACGGCCGCAAGATCGTCCTGCTGCCGGACGTGCGCGGGGTGCACGCCTTCTACCGCGACCTGACCCGCCGGTTCGCCGAAGCCGGGTTCGAGACGGTCGCCGTCGACTACTACGGCCGCACCGCGGGCCTCGGTGCGCGGGACGACGCGTTCGACTGGGAAAGCCACCTGCCGCAGGTGCGGCCGGACGACGTCGCGGAAGACGTCGCGGCCGCACGGGACTTCCTCGGCGACGGGCCGGTGTTCACCGTGGGCTTCTGCTTCGGCGCCGGTCAGTCGTGGCGGCTCTCGGCGGCTGACCTCGGCCTCGCCGGGGTGATCGGCTTCTACGGCCTGCCGAAGCTGGTCGAGGACGTCGTCGACGACCTCGAAGCACCGATGTTGCTGCTGCTGGCCGGCGAAGACGTCGCGACGAGCCGCGCCGAGTTCGACGCCTTCACCGGTTCGCTCGACGCGGCCGGCGTGCCTTACGAGCAGCACATGTACGCGGGCGCGCCGCATTCGTTCTTCGACCGGTCGCACGCGGAGTGGGGCGAGGCCTGCGACGACGCGTGGCGCCGCATCCTCGCCTTCACTCAGCCGTCGCGAGTGGACAGTCGTGCGTAGGCCAGCGACAGCCCGATCACGATGTAGCACGCCGCCCGCAAAGCGCCCTCGCCCAGCATCTGTGTGCCCATCGGGTCCTGCAAGACCTCGGCCGGGGCCATCGACCAGTCCTTCGTCAGCAGGAACGGGTGCAGCCAGTCCAGCGACGACAGGAACCCCAGGATCGTGAACACGATGTCGGCCGCCAGGACGGAGGCCACCACCAGCATCGGGTGCTCGGTCCAGCTGGAGATCGCCAGCGCCACCGCGCCGACCGCCCACAGCTGGAGCACCACCCAGGCCGCCATCAGCAGGATCCGGGCCAGCGCGCCGCCCAGGGACAACGTCGTGCCGGACAACGTGAACAGCGAGTCCGTGCCGTTGATGATCAGGCCGGTCACCACGCCCGTCACGCACATCGCCAGCACCGAGACCACCGACACCGTCGCGACGCCGAACGCCTTCACCGCCAGCAGCCGGCCGCGGCCGACCGGGGCGATCAGCCAGCCGCGCAGGGTGCCGTGGGCCGTCTCGCCGGCGATCGCGTCCGCGCCCGCCATGGCCGAGGCCAGCGGCAGGAGCAGGGCCAGGGACATCACGACCGCCGCGATCGGCAGCACGAACGCGTTGTTGACCGCGGACGCCAGCAGCGCCCCGCCACCTTCGTCCGGGCCGCCCCCGCCGGCCGGGGTGTCGTCGACCAGCGTCAGGCCGATGCCGATGATCACCGGGATCAGCGCCAGCAGCCCGAGCACGGCGAGCGTGCGCGGCCGCCGGAAGATCCAGCGCAGCTCCGCGGCCAGCAGCCGCGGCAGGGGCACCGTGTCGTGGCCCGTGCGGGCCACCGGGGCCTCGAGTACCGCCGTCATTCCGCCCCCTCCGTCAGCCGCGCGAACAGGTCTTCCAGCCCGGTGCGGGCCCGCGTCGCCTCGTGGACCGCGACCCCCGCGCCCACCAGGACCTGCAGCACCCGCGGCGCTTCCGTCGCCGTCAGGTCGGCGCGGACGCCGTCCGGCGTGAGCCGTGCGCCGATCCGGTGCTCCCGCAGCACTTCCACGGCCTGCTCGGCGTCCGGCGTGCGGACCAGCAGGGCGGCGTTCCCGGACTCCAGCAGCTCGGCCAGCTCGCCCTGCGCGACGACGTTCCCGGCCTGCAGCACCGCCACGTGCGTGCAGGTCGCCTCGACCTCGGCCAGCAGGTGCGACGACACGAGCACGGTCACCCCGTCGGCGTGCAGCTCGGCGACGATCCTGCGGATCTCCCTGGTACCAGCAGGGTCGAGGCCGTTGGTCGGCTCGTCGAGCACGACCATCTTCCGCGGCACGAGCAACGCCGAGGCGAGCCCGAGCCGCTGCTTCATGCCGAGCGAGTAGCCCTTGTACCGCCGTCGCGCGGCGGCGGTCAGCCCGACGCGCTCCAGCGCGGAGTCCACGGCGGACGGGATCCCGGACGACGCCAGCCGCGGTTCGGCCGCGGCGAAGCGCAGCAGGTTGTCCCGCCCGGAGAGGAACGGGTGGAAGCCCGGCCCCTCGACCAGCGCGCCGACGTCCGGCAGCGCGTGCGCCGCGGCTTCGGGCATGCGACGGCCGAGCAGCTCGACCTCGCCCTCGGTCGGCCGGACCAGGCCGAGCAGCATCCGGATGGTGGTCGTCTTGCCCGAGCCGTTGGGCCCGAGCATCCCGACGACGGCGCCTTCCGGGATGTCGAGGTCGACGTGGTCCACGGCGACGGTGCTGCCGTAGACCTTGCGCAGTCCCCGGGTGCGCGCGGCCAAGGGAACCGCCGGGGCGGACGCCTCCGAAGAGACGTCCGCCCCGGACTCCACAGTGGTGCTGGTCACTTCTGACCCAGCGCTTCGTAGAGGACCTGCTCCGGCACCGCGCCGGCGGCGAACCGGCCGTCGTCGGTCAGCACCGCGGTGCCGACCTTCGTGGTGACGAGGTAGCCGCTGCCCCAGGCGCCGTTGACCTTCTTGGCGAAGCGCTCGAGCAGCGCCTTCGGGTCCGCGTTGCCACCCCGGCCTTCACGACCGGACTGCTGCTTCGGCGCCGCGTTCAGCGCGTCCGCCGGGACCTTGCCCGTGACGACGGTGTCCCAGCCGTCGCCGACGACCTTGGTGTCCTGCTTGGCCTGCTCGGCGAGGTCCTTGTCCTTCTGGTCGACCGTCGGCGTCTTCTCCTGCACCTTGGCGCCCTTCGGCGGGGTGAAGGTGAAGAGGTCGGCCGGCTGCTGGGTGAACTGGATCTCGGTGAACGCGACCTCCAGGGCCGGCGTCGACGTCCCGTTGCTCAGCACCGACACGCGCAGCGGCATCCGCGTCTGCGAGTCGACCGCGACGCGAATCTCGCGCAGCAGCGTCCGCTCGGTCGGCTTCGGCGTCAGGACCAGCTCGTAGGCCGGGCGGTCCGCGACCGTCGCGGTGCCGTCGACCGACACCGTGCTGCTCTCCCGGACCTTCGCCAGCAGCTCGGTGCTCGCCGCGACCGGGTCGGCGGTCTTGTCGCTGCCCGCACCCTTCTGCTGCGCGACGTCGGCCGGGATGGTCACCTTGGTCGCGGTGTTGGTCTTGGAGCTGTAGTCCCAGACGGTGGTCCCGTCGTGGACGACGGTCTCCTGGCTCGCGCCCTGCGTGACCGCCAGCCGGCTCTTGCCCGCGCCGTCGGTGAAGATGTGCGCCGAGTCCATGTTCAGCGCCGACGCCCCCGGCACCGCGTTGCCCACGGCGGGCAGGCCCAGGTCGTTGCTGACCTTCACCGTGCCGTCGAACGCGCCCGGCTTCGCCTTCACGACCGACTGCACGAGGTCCTCGGCGCTCACCTGCGGCAGCGCCGGCTTGTCGTCGGCACTGGCCGGCATCGCGACGAACGCGAGCCCGCCGGCGCCGAGCGCGGTGCCGACGACCGCGGCGGTGATGCCCTTCGTCTTCGGTTTCATGCGTCTCTCCCTGTGGTGTCCCGGGCTCGAGTGTGCCCGGCTCCCTGGCCACGACGCTTCCCTCTCGAGGCTGAGATACCCCTGAAGGTTCTCCCTTCCACGCTGAGATCGTGCTGAGAGATCCCACAGGACCTGCGCAAACCGGCCATGATGAGGAGCGTGAAACCTCGGGTGCTGGTGGTCGACGACGAACCGGGCGTGCGGAAGGCGCTGCAGCGCGGGCTGCGCGCGGAGGACATGGACGTGGTCACTGCCGCGGACGGCCCCACCGGCCTGCAGCTGGCGGGCACCGGCTCGTTCGACGTCATCCTGCTCGACATCATGCTGCCCGGTCTGTCCGGTTACCGCGTGCTGGAGCGGCTGCGCAAGGACGGCGTCACGACGCCGGTGCTGCTCGTCTCGGCCAAGGACGGCGAGATCGACCAGGCCGACGGCCTCGACCTGGGCGCCGACGGGTACCTCGTCAAGCCGTTCTCCTTCGTGGTGCTGGTCGCGCAGGTCCGCGCGGTGCTCCGCCGCGCCGGGCCGGAAGCGGGCCGCGGCACGCTGAAGCTCGGCGCGCTGGCGGTCGACCGCGGGCTGCGGCAGGTGCACTGGAACGGCGAGGAGGTCGGCCTGAGCCCCCGCGAGTTCGCGCTGCTCGAGGTGCTCGTCGGGCGCGCGGGCACGGTCGTCACGAAGGACGAGCTGCTGCGCGCGGTGTGGGGTGAGGAGCAGGCCGTGACGCGCAACCTCGTCGAGGTGTACGTCGGGTACGTGCGGCGCAAGCTCGACGCCGTCGGCGCGGGCGCGCTGCTGCGGACCGTGCGCGGGCACGGCTACCTGGCTTCGGACGCCCAGCTCGACGAGGTCATCACCCCGTGATCCCGTGGTGGCGGGGCCGGTCCCTGCAGGTCCGGATCACCGTCCTGGCCGCGACGATCACCCTGGCCTGCCTGCTCGGGCTGGCCGCGCTGGCCGCGGCGAAGCTGTCCCCGCTGCTCATCGACTCGGTCGACCGCGAGCTGGCGGGCGCGCTCGGCCCGGCGAGCGCCGAGGTGGGCGCGGGACGGCCGCTCTCCGGCGCGGCGCCGGTGACCCTGCGGGTGCTGGACATCTCGGGCGCGCCGGTGGACGGCGGCACACCGTCCGGGCTGTCGCCTTCGGACGTCTCGACGCTCAAGGCCGGGCAGCCGGTCCAGGTCGACGGCGCGCGGTACCTCGGCACGGTCGTCAGCGCGCCGGACGGGGCGCAACGGCTGGTCGTCGCGGGAGCCGGCCTGGTCGGGTTCTCGGCCGCGGTGCACTACGGCGGGGTGTGGCTGGTGGTCGTCGCGTCGGTCGGCGCGCTGGTCGCGGGCCTGGCGACGTGGCTGGTGGTGCGGCTGTCGCTGCGGCCGGTGGCGCGCATGCGCGGTTCGGTGCGCTCGCTGCCGCCGGGCGCGCGGCTGGCCCTGCCGGACTCCCACGACGAGCTGCGCGCGCTCGCGGAGGAGTTCAACGCGCTGCTGGAGCGGCAGGAACAGGCGAGCGACCGGCTCCGGCGCTTCACCGGCGACGCCGCGCACGAGCTGCGGTCGCCGGTCGCGTCGATCCGGGTGCAGGCCGAGGTGGCTGTGACGAACCCGGATCCGGAGCTTTCGCAGGAGACGTTGTCGGACATCTTGACCGAGGCCGAGCGGCTCTCGTCGCTGCTCGACGGGCTGCTGTCGCTGGCCCGATCGGACGCGGGGGAGGTGCCGGCCGCGGAGCCGGTCGAGCTGGTCAGCGAGGTGCGCGCGGCCGTCGCGCGGCTGCCGGCGGGAGCTCCGGAGACGCGGGTGAGCAATGCCGTCGCGCAGGCCTGGGCGTCGTCCGCGCACGCCGAGGTGGAGCTGGTGCTGGACAACCTCCTGCGCAACGCGTGCCGCTATGCACGTGGCGAGATCGTGGTGTCGGTGCTGGCGTCGCGGGCGTCGGTGCGGGTGGTCGTCGACGACGACGGCCCGGGCATCGCGCCGGAGCACCGCGAGAAGGTGTTCGACCGCTTCTACCGGATCGCCGACGACCGGGCCCGGTCGTCCGGCGGGACGGGACTCGGGCTGGCGATGGTGGCGGAGACGGTCCGGCGGCGCGGCGGGCGCGTCCAGGTGGGGGAGTCGCCGGACGGCGGCGCGCGGTTCGTGGCCGTCTGGCGTACGGCCGCGGGCGGGGAAGCGTGACGGCTCGGCGAGGCCGGGGAAGCGGCTTCCGGGTAGATTCCGGGGCTGTGAACGGTGTGATCGTGGGTGCCGCCCTGGTGCGTGACGGCAAGCTGCTGGCCCAGCAGCGGGCCTGGCCGCCGGGGCACGCGGGGCAGTGGGAGCTGCCCGGCGGACGGGTCGAGGCCGGGGAGTCGGACGCCTTCGCGCTGGCCCGCGAGTGCAGTGAGGAGCTCGACGTCGTCATCGAGGTCGGCGACCGCGTCGGGCCGGAGGTGCCGCTGCCGGGGGACAAGGTCCTGCGCATCTACGCCGCGAAGCTCGTCTCGCCCGGCGAAGAGCCGCGCGCGGTGGAGCACCTCGCGGTCCAGTGGCTCGGGCCCGACGACCTGGACGACGTCGACTGGCTGCCCGCCGACCGCATCCTGCTGCCGACTTTTCGCGCGCTGCTGGCCTGACCGCGCGCGCCGGTTCGAGAGGCTGCACGCCTGGCCCGGAGGTGGCGGCGAGAGCTCCGCCGCCACCGCTCACCCGACCTTCAACAGGCGCCGATCATCCGCAGCGCCGCGTCGACCCGGTGGGCGCCGCGTTCCCGCGCGCGCTCGGCGCCGGCTTTGCGGACCTTCTCCAGCTCGGCGGCGTCTTCCAGCAGGGTTAACGCTCGTTCACGCACGGGCCGCAGCTCTTCGATCACGGCGTCCGCGACGGCGTCCTTCACCGCTCCGTACGACGTGAACTCCTCGGCCAGGTCCGCCGGCGAACCACCCCGGCACGCGGCGAGGATCTCCAGCAGGTTCGCCATCCCCGGCCGGGTGTCCGGGCTGTGCACCGGCACCGAACCGCCGTCGGTGACCGCGCGGCGGATCTTGCGGCGGACCTGGTCGGGTTCGTCGAGCACGAACACCACGCCGACCGCGTCCCGCGTCGACTTCGACATCTTGCGCGTCGGGTCGGTCAGGTCCTTCACCCGCGCGCCCGCGGGCGGGAGCACCGCCTCCGGGATCGTGAACACCTCGCCGTACGTGCTGTTGAAGCGCTTGGCGAGCGTGCGCGTCAGCTCGACGTGCTGGCGCTGGTCCTCGCCGACCGGCACCTCGTCCGCGCCCTGCAGGAGGATGTCCGCGGCCATCAGCGCCGGGTAGGTCAGCAGCGACAGCCGCACGCCCGCCTGGCCCTTCGACTTCTCCCTGAACTGGATCATCCGCGCGGCCTCGCCGTAGTTGCAGGTGCACTCCAGGACCCAGGTCAGCGCGCCCAGCTCGCGGGCCAGGTCGGACTGGACGAACACGCGCTCGGGGTCGATGCCGGCGGCGATGAGCACGGCGAGCTGCTCGCTCGCCAAGGATCGGAGTTTCGCCGGGTTGTGCGGGGTCGTCATGCCGTGCAGGTCGGCGACGAAGTACAGGTCGTCCGGCCCGCCTTCGCGAGCCCAGCGGCGGACGGCGCCGAGGTGGTTGCCGAGGTGGACGTGACCCGACGGCGTGATGCCGGACAGCTTGCTCATGTGTCTTCCCTTCGAGGTGGGACCACCCCGGGAGAAGGCACAAAAAAGGCCGCCCGTCCGGGGCGGCCGCTGGAGTTCAGCGCAGGGTCAGTGGGCCGCCGAGGGCGGCCACCAGCTGGCAGTCTGCGCGTGCATGCCCCGACTATAGCCCGATCCGTCAACACTCGGTCACGACGGCCGCGCGCCGGGCCGGACGGGTCTACCGTCTTAACCATGTATGTCGTCCTGCTGAACTACACGGCTCCGATCGAGGAAATCGACTACGCGTTGCCCGACCACGCGGAGTGGCTGAACAAGCAGTACGAGCACGGCCACTTCCTCGCGTCCGGGCGGCGGAACCCGCGCGTCGGCGGCGTGATCATCACGCGGCCGATGTCCCGCGGGAAGCTGGACGCGATCCTGGCGTCCGACCCGTTCGCGGTGAAGCACCTCGCGCAGTACGAGGTGATCGAGTTCTCGCCGACGAAGACGGCGCCCGAACTGCGCCAGGTCAACGAGGCGGTGGCGCACTGAGCCAGCCGGAAGCTAGGCGGCGAGGTCCAGCTTCTCCTTCGCCTTTTTCAGCGCGAGCACCGGGCACTTCTTGCAGCGCGGCTTCGACCGGCAGCACTTCTTCTTGACCTTGCCGGCCTTCATCAGCTTGCGCACGACCTTTCGCGGGTCCTGCGGCTTCTTGCCCACGCGCACGCACCTTCCGATTCGGCGACGTTCACCGGGTTTCCACGTTAGGTCAGCCTAACCGACGTGGGGGCGTGGGGCCGCTCACAATGGGGTGGCAGGTATCCTGGGTGAGGTCCGCGTGTGACCAGAGCCGGTCACGGGATGCCTGACGGGCTTACGCGGCCATCCAACCCTTGAAGTTCAGGAGTTCTCGCGTGCCCGCAGCCAGCGCTACCGTCGAAACCGGCCGGGCGACCGGTAAGACCCGGCCCGACCTGCGCAACGTCGCGATCGTCGCCCACGTCGACCACGGCAAGACGACCCTCGTGGACGCCATGCTCCGGCAGTCCGGCGCCTTCGCCGAACGCGCCGAGGTCGTCGACCGCGTGATGGACTCCGGGGAGCTGGAGCGCGAAAAGGGCATCACGATCCTCGCGAAGAACACCTCCATCCACCGCCAGACGCCCGAGGGCTCGGTGACGATCAACGTCATCGACACCCCCGGCCACGCCGACTTCGGCGGTGAGGTCGAGCGCGGCCTGGCCATGGTCGACGGCGTCGTCCTGCTGGTCGACGCGTCCGAGGGCCCGCTCCCGCAGACCCGCTTCGTGCTGCGCAAGACCCTCGAAGCCGGCCTGCCGGTGATCCTGCTGGTCAACAAGACCGACCGGCCGGACGCCCGCATCGCCGAGGTCGTCGAGGAGACCCACGACCTGCTGCTCGAGCTGGCCAGCGACATCGAGGACGCCGACCACGACGCGATCCTCGACCTCCCGGTCGTCTACGCCTCCGCGCGCGCCGGCAAGGCGAGCCTCGAGCAGCCCGCCGACGGCGAGATCCCCGAGAGCGAGAACCTCGACCCGCTGTTCGACACGCTGCTCCGGCACGTGCCGCCGCCGGCCGCCGACCTCGACGCGCCGCTGCAGGCGCTGGTCACCAACCTCGACGCGTCCAACTTCCTCGGCCGCATCGCGCTGATCCGCATCCACGCCGGCAAGCTCCGCAAGGGCCAGACCGTGGCCTGGATGCGTGAGGACGGCACCACGCAGAACGTCCGCATCTCCGAGCTGCTGGTCACCGAGGCGCTCACCCGCGTCCCGGCGACCGAGGCCAGCGCGGGCGAGCTCGTCGCCATCGCCGGCATCCCGGACATCACGATCGGCGACACGCTCGCCGACTCCGAGACGCCGGTGGCGCTGCCCCGGATCACCGTCGACGAGCCCGCCATCTCGATGACGATCGGCGTGAACACCTCGCCGCTGGCCGGGCGCAACGGTGGTGACAAGGTCACCGCGCGGCTGGTCAAGGCCCGCCTCGACCAGGAGCTGATCGGCAACGTCTCGATCCGCGTCCTGCCGACCGAGCGCCCCGACACCTGGGAGGTCCAGGGCCGTGGCGAGCTGGCGCTGGCCATCCTCGTCGAGCAGATGCGGCGCGAGGGCTTCGAGCTGACCGTCGGCAAGCCGCAGGTGGTGCTGCGCACGATCGACGGCAAGCTGCACGAGCCGTTCGAGCGCCTCTACATCGACTCGCCGGAAGAGCACCTCGGCGCGATCACCCAGCTCCTGGCCGCCCGCAAGGGCCGCATGGAGGACATGAGCGGCAACGGCAGCGGCCGGATCAAGCTCGAGTACGTGCTCCCGTCGCGCGGCCTGATCAGCTTCCGCACCGACTTCCTCACCGAGACCCGCGGCACCGGCATCGCGAACCACGTGTTCGAGGGCTACTTCCCGTGGGCGGGCGAGATCCGCACCCGGCACAGCGGCTCCTTGGTCGCCGACCGGACCGGCCCGGTCACCGCGTACGCGATGATCCAGCTGGCCGACCGCGGCACGTTCTTCGTCGAGCCGGGCGCCGAGGTGTACGAGGGCATGGTCGTGGGCGAGAACCCGCGCTTCGAGGACCTCGACATCAACATCACCAAGGAGAAGAAGCTGACGAACATGCGTCAGTCCTCCGCCGACGTGATGGAGACGCTGGCCCGCCCGCGCAAGATGGGCCTGGAAGAGGCGCTGGAGTTCTGCTCGGTCGACGAGTGCGTCGAGGTCGCGCCGGCGGTCGTCCGCGTCCGCAAGGTCACGCTCGACGTCAACACCCGCGCGAAGGAGCGTTCGCGCGCGAAGAGCCGCGACAACGCCTGATCCGAAATCGCGAAAACCTCCCGGTGGTCACCGCCGGGAGGTTTTTCGTTTCCGCCGTCAGTCACCCTGGGTGGATATCCGGCCGACCCGAAGTCACGAATTCGGCCGTTCTTCTCCTTATATCTTTATAGGGCTCCGACGGCTTCGAAGCCTGGTGTTCACCCTCGCGTGAATCCCGTCCCGTGTCCGGGCCGTGTTCGTTCCGCCGTTCCGGAACGGTCCGGGAACCCGGACGGTCCTCCGTGCGTCCTTTTCGATAGCGGCCACCTTGGGGTGCCGGACCCGGCCGATCCGGGTGTGGGAATCTCGGTTCCGGACGCGAAGGCGGTCGTGGGAGCATGGCTGACCCGATCGGCGGAATCTGGGAGGACGGGGCGTGCGGGTGAATCGCAAGGCGGGGCCGGTACTGGCACTCGCGGCCGTGCTGCTCGCCGCCTGCTCGAACACCCCGCCACCGCCGGTCGTCTCGTCGTCGGTGGCACCCGTGTCGACCACCGGCAAGACGCCGTCGCAGATCGTCGTCGGGGTCGACGACGTGCTCGGCGGGTACAACCCGCACAACCTCGCGGACTCCTCGCAGGTGACCTCGGCGCTCTCGCAGCTGCTGCTGCCCTCGGTGTTCCGCCAGAAGGACGACGGCAGCACCCAGCTGGACAAGAACCTCATGAAGTCCGCGTCGGTGGTCTCGCAGCAGCCGTTCGTGGTCGGGTACGACATCCGGCCGGACGCGTCCTGGTCCGACGGCGCGCCCATCGCCGCCGAGGACTTCGACTACCTGCGCACCCAGATGCGCGACCAGCCCGGCGTGATCGGGCCCGCCGGCTACCGGCAGATCACCGACCTGCAGTCCCGCGAAGGCGGCAAGCGCGTCGAGGTTACCTTCGCGAAGCCGTATCCCGGCTGGCAGACGCTCTTCTCGGACCTGCTGCCCGCGCACCTGCTCAAGGACGCCCCCGACGGCTGGCGCGGGGCGCTGGCCTCGAACTTCCCGGCCATCGCCGGCCCGTTCTCGATCAAGAGCCTCGACACCGCCCGCGGCGAGGTCATCCTCGAGCGCAACGAGCGCTACTGGGAGAAACCCGCCGCGATCGACCGGATCGTGCTGCGCCGCTCGGACCCGCAGACCCTGCTGGCCGCGCTGCAGAGCGGCAACGACCAGTTCGCGCTGGCCAGGACCACCGGCGACCAGCTCAAGCGGCTCGGCGACCTCGGCCCGGCGGTCAAGCTGCACACCGTGGCCCGGCCGCTGGTGGCCGACGTGCTGCTGCGCCCGGTCAGCGCCACCCTGCACGACACGCAGGTCCGCGCGGGGATCGCCGCGCTCATCGACCGGAGCAAGCTGATCACCGAAGGGGTCAACGGCGGCCCGTCGTCGGCGCTGCACGCCGACGCCCAGGTGAAGGCGCCGTCGGTCAGCGGGTACTCGGCGACCATCCCGCCCGGCCCGCCGACCGCGCCCGACATCGCGAAGGCCGAGGAGTCGCTGAAGGCGGCCGGCTACACCAAGACCGCGGGCAGCTGGCGCAAGAACGGCAAGGCGCTTTCGCTGGTCATCGCCTCGCCCGGCACCCAGGAGCCGTACGCGTCGATCGCCAAGGAGCTCACCGGCCAGCTCGCCGCGCAGGGCATCGAGGTCAACCCGATCACGCCGCAGCCGCGTGACCTGTTCAGCGGCCTGCTCGCGATGCCGGTCGTCGACGGGGTCCAGCAGCCGACCGGCGACTCGGCGGGCAACGTCGGGATCGACATCGCCGTCGTGCCGCAGGCGGCCGGCGGCGACACGGCGTCGGTGCTCGCGTCGACGTTCGGCTGCCGGCTGGAGCAGACCGCCACGACCGCCGAACCGAACAAACCCGTCGTTCCGGGCAATTCGGCCGGATTCTGCGACCCGGCGCTGCAACCGTCGATCGACGCGGCGCTGTCCGGGTCGACCCCGATCGCCGAAGCGCTGACCACTCTTGAGCCTGAACTTTGGCGCCAGAACGTGGTGATTCCGCTGTTCCAGATGGCTGACACCCTGGCGATCGGCTCCGGCATCTCGGGCGTCACACCGGGTCCCCCCATGGTGGGCCCGTTCGGGTCGGCGGTGAACTGGACTCGCGGCCCGAAGTAATCGCTCGGCTACGCATTCAGTACTACCGGGTGATCTTCACTGACGCCTTCGAGTAGGAGTCTTTGAATCCGTGAGGTAACCGTCGTATTTCTGGATGTCCACTGGAAGTCACCCTTTGGTCACGATCGACCCTGAACTGGTGACTGTCGGTGCTTTTCCTTTCTAGCGTGCACCCGCAGTGCGCCAGTTGAGTGTCGCTTGGCGTGTCGTAGGCTCCGGCCCATCCAAACCGGAGCGGTGTGGGCCCTTGTCCCGATATTCAAGGGCTCAGTGCTAGGAGGGCACACTTCATGAGGAGATCCAAAGCAGTCTCCGCTTTGTCGCTCGTCGCCGGCGCTTCGCTGCTGCTGAGCGCCTGCAGCGGCGGCGATTCGGGTTCGGGCAGCACGGACACCAACGGATCGTCGACCGACGTCAAGGCGATGGCTGTCGGCAAGGCCGAGACCGGTGACCTGTTCAAGCTCGCGGACACGCAGGCGTACGACGGTACCGTCACGATCGGTATCGACGACGGGTACTCGGGGTACAACAACCAGACCCCGGACACCAACAGCTCGTACAACAACTACATCCTGGCCGCGGTGCTCTCCGGTACGTTGAAGCTCGACGGCAACAACAAGGTGCTGCTGAACAGCGACGTCTTCGAGTCGTGGGACGTCACGTCGAAGGAACCGCAGCAGGTCACCTACAAGATCAAGCCGAACATCAAGTGGTCGGACGGTCAGCCGTACGACTGCAAGGACATGTACCTGGCGTGGCTGTCGCAGAGCGGCCTGGCCAAGGGCCCGGACGGCAAGAACCCGTTCAACTCGGCTTCGACCACCGGCTACTCGCTGATCAACAAGGCGACCTGCAAGGACAACCTGACCTTCGTCACCGACTACAGCGAGCCGTACCTCGACTACAAGGGCCTGTTCAACGCTCCGGCGATCATGCCCGCGCACATCCTCGAGGCCAAGACCGGCATCGCCGACATCACCAAGCTGGCCCCGACCGGCGACCCGGCCCAGGTCAAGGCCGCCGGTGACTTCTGGACGAACGAGTGGAAGGGCTTCAAGGCGGACATCATGCCGTCGTCGGGCCCGTACAAGATCACCGCGTTCGACGCCAACCAGAAGGCCGTCACCCTCGAGAAGAACCCGCAGTGGGCGGGCGGCAAGGGTGGCCCGTCGAAGATCGTCGTCCGCGCCATGGAAGACACCAAGGCCATGGCGACCGCGCTGCAGAACGGTGAGATCGACGTCGCGGCGTCGACCCAGCCGGACGCCACCGCGGCCCAGACGATGAAGGGCCTCGCGGCGCAGGGCGTGACCTACGGTTCGGCCCCGCAGCTGACCTACGAGCACCTCGACCTGAACTTCAAGCGCATGTTCGCGGACAAGGACCTGCGCAAGGCGTTCTTCGAGTCGGTGAACCGCAAGGAGATCACCGACAAGCTGCTCAAGGAGGTCCAGGCGGACGCGGAGCCGCTCAACAGCCTGGTGTTCTTCCAGGGTGAAGAGGGCTACACCGACCTGTACAGCAGCAAGGCGGGCCTGGGCGCCGACGCGGCGGCCAAGACCCTGACCGACGCCGGCTGGGTCAAGGGTGGCGACGGCATCTTCGCGAAGAACGGCGTGCGTGCCTCGTTCAAGATCACGCACAACCAGAACGCGCGGCGCAGCCAGACCGTCGAGATCATCATCTCGCAGGCCAAGGCCGCGGGCATCGAGGTCAAGGACGAGACGGACGCCAACTTCCTCAAGGGTGGCCGCGTTTCGACCGGTGACTACGACATCGCGCTGTTCGGCTGGTCCGCCCAGCCGTTCAAGGCGGAGTCGCGCTCGATCTACGTCTGCCCGGACAACGGTGGTGAGCAGAACTACCAGGCGCTGTGCGACAAGAAGATCGACGACCCGTACACCGCCGCGGTGAAGGCCACCGACGAGCAGGTCAAGCTGCAGAAGTACCAGGAGGCCGACAAGGCCATCGCGGACGACTACGCTTCGCTGCCGCTGTTCCAGACGCCGAGCATGTGGGCGTTCAAGGGCGTCGACCGCGTCTACATGCAGTCGTACGACGGTGTTCTGTGGAACGTCGGCGAGTGGGAGCAGAAGAAGTAGGGCTCGTCCCGACTCTTCTTTCCCCTCGCTCCAGATGACCTGGGAGGTACCGGGGGTCCGGCCACAAGCCGGGCCCCCGGTACCCACCGGAAGTAGCTGTTGACCGTAGGGTTACCACCACTACGGTAGACAACCGGGTAGCGGTCCAGCGCACTTCTGACGACCAGGCCCGGATGAGGAGCAGTTCGTTGAACCTGGTGATCTACATCCTTCGCCGTCTGGCGATATCGATCCCCGTCCTGCTGGTCGGGACTTTCTTGTGTTTCGTCATGGTCGCCGGCACCGGCGACCCGCTGGGCGAGCTGCGGCAGAACCCGCAGATCAGCAAGGAAGCGCTGGCCGCCACGGCCACCAAGCTCGGTCTCGACCAGGGCATCATCCCCCGCTACTTCTCGTGGCTCGGTGACTTCCTGACCGGCGACTGGGGCATCTCCATCGCCCAGGGCAACGCCCTCGCGCCGGTCGCCCCCAAGGTGATGGCCGCGCTCGGCGTCACCTTCAAGCTGGTCGTCGGGGCCGAGATCCTCGCGCTGGTCATCGGCATCATCATCGGTGTGCTGGCCGCCGTGAAGCAGTACTCGATCATCGACTACATCGCGACGACCCTCGCCTTCCTGCTCTTCTCGATGCCGATCTTCTGCGTCGCGATCGTGTTGAAGCGCTACGCGATCGAGATCAACGGCTGGGTGCGCGACCTGGGCCTGTCCGACGTGCTCGGCAACCCGTGGCTGCGGACCACCAGCCCGGAGCAGCTGAAGACCGACGGCGTCGGGGACTTCATAACCAGCACGATCGGCGCGTACCTGCTGCCGACCCTGTCGATCATGGCGATCAGCTTCGCCGCGTACAGCCGGTTCCAGCGCGCCTCGATGCTCGAGGTCATGGGCTCGGACTACGTGCGCACCGCGCGTGCCAAGGGCCTGGCCAACGGCCGGGTCATCTTCCGGCACGCGTTCCGCAACGCCCTCATCCCGGTGACGACGCTGTTCTCGGTGAACTTCGGCTCGGTCCTCGCCGGCGCCATCATCACGGAGACGGTCTTCAACTGGCACGGTATGGGCACGCTGCTGGTGGAAGCGGTCACGAAGAACGACACTCAGGTCATGATGGGCTGGCTCGTGGTGATCGCCTCCCTCGTGATCATCGCCAACCTGATCGCCGACCTGATGTACGGCATCCTGGACCCGAGGATTCGCGTTGGCTGACTTGAACTCTCTTATCGCGAGCGAAGCCGCGAGCACCGAAGGCACGCTCCCTTCGGAAGCCCTGCCGGAGCCCCGCAGCCAGGGCAAGCTGGTGCTGCGCAAGTTCCTGCACCACAAGCTGGCGATGGCGTCGTCGGCCGTGCTGGTCCTCATCGTGCTGCTCAGCATCCTGATGCCGATCTTCTGGAAGCACAGCTACCAGGACAGCTCGTTCCCGTCCTTCGCCAAGCCCAGCGGCGACTTCCCGCTCGGCACGACCCAGGTCGGCAAGGACATGGTGTCGCAGGTGCTGCGCGGGACGCAGTACTCGCTGCTGATCGCGCTGACGGTGTCGATCCTCGCCACCGTGATCGGTGTGGTGTTCGGCGCGGTCGCCGGGTACCTGCGCGGGTTCACCGACTCGGCGATCTCCCGGGTGACGGACCTGTTCCTGATCATCCCGCAGATCGCCGCGGCGGCCATCCTCGCCAAGGTGTTCGGCGGCGGCACGTGGTACATCGTCGCGCTGGTGCTGTCGGCGTTCGCGTGGATGCCCATCGCCCGGATCACCCGGGCCGAAGCGATGTCGTTGTCGCAGCGTGAGTTCGTCGACGCGGCGCGCGCTTCGGGGGCCGGCGTCACCAGGATCATCTTCAAGCACCTGGTGCCGAACATGGTCGGCAGCATCACGGTCAACGCGACCCTCGCGGTCGCGCAGGCCGTGCTGGCGGAAGCCGCGCTGTCGTTCATCGGCCTCGGTGTCCAGCTGCCGGACACCTCGCTCGGCCGCGTCATCCTGGAGAACTACGCCCAGCTGCAGACGCGGCCGGCGCTGTTCTTCGGGCCGTTCATCGTGCTCGTGCTGATTTCACTGACGATCAACTTCATCGGTGACGGTCTTCGCGACGCCTTCGACCCGCGCCAGCGGAGAATGAAGGCCTGAACGCACCCGCGGGGGTGACCGGTGCTTCCGGTCACCCCCGCGGCCGTTCGTGCCGCGGGATCGCCGGACCTGGGGGTTTCGGATGAACCTCGTGCTCTACGTGCTCAGACGGCTGGTCATCTCGATCCCGGTCCTGCTGGTCGGCACGTTCCTCTGTTTTGTCATGGTGGCCAACACCGGCGACCCGCTCGGCGAGCTGCGGAGCAAACCCGGGATCAGCGCGTCGGCCATCGCCGACACCGAGCACAGGCTGGGCCTCGACCAGAGCGTCTTCGCCCGCTACTTCACCTGGCTCGGGCACTTCCTCAGCGGCGACTGGGGCATCTCGATCGCGCAGGGCAACGCGTTCACGCCGGTGCAGCCGAAGGTGATGGCCGCGTTCGGGGTGACGCTCGAGCTGGTGCTCGCGGCCTCGATCCTGGCGCTCTTCTTCGGCGTGCTGGTCGGGGTGCTCGCGGCGGTCAAGCAGTACTCGATCTGGGACTACGCGGCGACGACGCTGGCGTTCCTGATGTTCTCGATGCCCATCTTCTGCGTCGCGATCGTCCTCAAGGGATACGCGATCCGCGCCAACATCTGGGTGCGCGACCTGGGCCTGGCCGACGTCCTGGGCGACCCCTGGCTGCGCACGACGAGCCCGGAGAGCCTCTCGGCCACCGGAGTGGGTGACGCGCTCGCGAAGTACGTCGGCGCGTTCCTGCTGCCGACGCTGTCCATCATGGCGATCACGTTCGCGGCGTACAGCCGGTTCCAGCGGGCGTCGATGCTGGAGGTCCTGGGCGCCGACTACGTGCGTACGGCGCGCGCCAAGGGCGCGTCGAACAGCCGGGTGATCTGGCGCCACGCGTTCCGCAACGCGCTGATCCCGGTGATGACGCTGTTCTCGGTCAACTTCGGCGCCACGGTGACGGGCGCGATCATCACGGAGACGGTCTTCAACTGGCACGGCATGGGCACGCTGCTGGTGGAGGCGGTCAACAAGAACGACCCCCAGGTGCTGATGGGCTGGCTGGTGGTGATCGCGGCGAGCGTGGTGATCGCGAACCTGGTGGCGGACCTGTTGTACGGCATCCTGGACCCCCGAATCCGCGTCGGCTGACAGCTGCTTCCGGACGACACGCGTACCCGAGAAGCGAACACGCGTACCTGGCTGGACGACACGTCGGGGTCCGCTCCGAGGCGGTCGTGTCGTCCGTCCAGGTACGCGTGTTCGCTTCTCGGGTACGCGTGTCGTCCGTCGGTGTATCGACCTGGACCTGGGTCCGCGACGGCTGAGCTGCCCTGGAACGACGAAGGCCGCCACCCGAGCCGGGTGGCGGCCTTCAGTGCGTTTCAGAGCCTCAGTCGGCGACCGGGGCCAGCTTGCCGGCCTCCCAGGCCGCGCGGCGCTCGGCCTGCAGCACCGGGTCGGCGACCGGGGCCGCCGACAGCAGGCGGCGCGTGTAGTCCTGCTGCGGCGAGTGCAGCACCTGGTCACGCGTGCCGACCTCGACGAGCTTGCCGTGCTGCATCACCGCGACGCGGTCGGCGAGCAGGTCGACCACCGCCAGGTCGTGGCTGATGAACAGGCACGCGAACTGCAGCGACTGCTGCAGGTCGAGGAACAGGTCCAGCACGCGGGCCTGCACCGACACGTCGAGCGCGGACGTCGGCTCGTCGGCGATCAGCAGTGCCGGGTCGAGCGACAGCGCGCGGGCGATCGCGACGCGCTGGCGCTGGCCGCCCGAGAGCTCGTGCGGGTAGCGGTTCATGTAGTGCCCGCCCAGCTCGACCTTGTCGAGCAGCGACCGCACCCGGGCCGACAGCTCCTTGCCGCCCAGCACCTTGTGCAGCACCATCGGCTCGGCGATCGACTCGCCGATCGTCATCTTCGGGTCCAGGGTGGACGCCGGGTCCTGGAACACGATCGAGAAGAAGCGGCGCAGCGGCCGGATCTCCTTGGCCGACATCTTGGTGATGTCCTTGCCCGCGATCGCGATGGTGCCCTCGGTCGCGCGCAGCAGGCCGACGGCACAGCGGCCGACCGTCGTCTTGCCGGAGCCGGACTCGCCCACCAGGCCGACGATCTCGCCCTTGGCGATGGTCAGCGAGACGTCGTCGACCGCGCGGTTCTTGTTCTGGCCGCGGCGGCCGGGGTACTCGAGCACCAGGTTCTTGATCTCGAGGGCCGGCGCGGCCTCCTCGATCACGGCTTCCAGCTCGGCGTCGGCCAGCCGGATCTCCTCGGCGATCTTGGCCGCCTCGGTGCTGTCCGTGGCGATCCCGGCGTCGTCGAGCAGCCGGCGGCCCTCGGGGCGCTGGCCGAGCACCGGCACCGCGGCGAGCAGCCGCCGGGTGTAGTCCTCCTTCGGCGACGCGAACAGCTCGCGCACCGGCGCCTCTTCGACGATCTCGCCCTGGTACATCACGATGACGCGGTCGGCCATGTCGGCGACGACACCCATGTCGTGGGTGATCAGCACGATCGCGGTGTCGAGGGTGTCGCGCAGCTTGCGCAGCAGGCCGAGGATCTCCGCCTGCACGGTGACGTCGAGCGCGGTGGTCGGCTCGTCGGCGATGATCACCTGCGGGTCGCAGGCGATCGCCATGGCGATGACCACGCGCTGGCGCAGACCGCCGGAGAGCTGGTGCGGGTACTGCTTGAACCGCAGCGGCGGGTTCGGGATGCCGACCATGTCGAGCAGCTCGACGGCGCGCGCGTCCGCGGCGGCCTTGGAGATCTCCTGGTGGGAGCGCAGGGCCTCGCGCAGCTGCCAGCCGACGGTGTAGACCGGGTTCAGCGCGGTCATCGGCTCCTGGAAGATCATCGCGACCTGGTTGCCGCGGATCTTCTGCATGTCCTTCTCTTTGAGGTCCGCGAGGTTGCGCTCTCCGAGGCGGAGCTCGCCGGCGATCCGGCTGGTCTTGGGCAGCAGGCCCAGCACCGACATCGACGTGACGGACTTGCCGGACCCGGACTCCCCGACCACGGCGACGATCTCGCCGGGCTTGACGTCGAACCCGATGCCCTTGACGGCGTTCACGACGCCGTCCTCGGTCTGGAACGACACGCTCAGATCGGAGATCGACAGAACGGATCCGGACACGCCGGCGACGTCCGCCGAAGTTGCTTCAGTGCTCACCAAGATGCCCTTCGTGGGGGTACAGACGATCGCGACGCGGCGGTCGCGACTCGCGCGAGGATAACCGAGGGTGTCCCCGACGAAGGTCGGAGCACGGGAATTACGCTCAACCCGTGATCTCCCCGGTACCGCGCAGGCTGCTCTTCGTCCACGCCCATCCCGACGACGAGAGCATCACCACCGGCGCCACGATCGCACGATACGCCGCCGAGGGGGCCGAGGTGACCGTGGTGACCTGCACGCTCGGTGAGGAGGGTGAGGTCATGGCCGGCCTGCCCGAGCTCGCCGGCCTGGGCGCCTGGGCCGCCGACCAGCTGGGCGGGTACCGCGTCGCCGAGCTGAAGGCCGCGTGCGCCGCGCTGGGGGTGTCACGACATCGTTATCTGGGCGGGATCGGGCGATGGCGCGATTCGGGCATGGCGGGCACGCCGTCGGCGTCGCACCCGCGGGCGTTCACCGGCGGCTCGCTCGACGAGCAGGCCGCGCAGCTCGCCGAGGTGATCGAGGAGGCACGGCCGCAGGTCGTCGTCACCTACGACGCCTTCGGCGGATACGGCCACCCCGACCACATCCGCGCGCATGAGGTGACGATGGCGGCGGCGACCCGCGCCGAGCCGGTCGTGCGGGTGTTCCACACGGTGGCGGCCAGGAGCGCGACGCACGCCGGGCTCGCCGCGCTGCGGGCCGGCGAGCCGCCCGCCTACCGCGTCCCGCCGGACGACGAGCTGCCGGCAACCCCGGACGAAGAGATCACGACGACGCTCGACGTCGCCGCGTATGTCCCGGCGAAGATCGCGGCACTGCGCGCGCACGCGACGCAGCTGACCGTGGTCGACGGCGCCGTCCCGTACTTCGCCCTCACGAACGAGATCGCCCAGCCGATTCCCGCGAAGGACTCCTTCGTGCTGGCCCACGGGCCCGCCGAGGGCGCGGCGGACGACCTGTTCGGCGGGCTGTGACCGTGCCGGAGCCACTGACCCGGGAGCAGCGGCTGCTCCTCGTGCTGCTCGTCATCGACACCGTGCTGCTCGGCGTGCTGGAGCTGTTCTTCCTGCCGCTGCGGATCGGGGTGGTGCCGCTGCCGGTGACCGTCCTGGTCGGCGCCGTGACGACCCCCTGGCTGGTGGCGACCACGGCGAAGCTGGTGCGCCCCTCTCTTTCGTGGGTACCCCTCGCCGTGTGGGTGCTCGTCGTCTTCGGGGTCGGCATGCTGGGCCCGGGCGGTGATCTCGTGCTGATCCAGGACTGGCGGGCGCTGCTCCTGCTCGGCGCCAGCGCGCTGCCCGGCGCGATGGTGCTCGGCGGCGGGCTGGGCCGGGCGACGGGAAGGAAACCGGGACGTGGCTGAGGCGATTTCGGACAAGCAGGTCGTGGCGGTGCTGCGGCCGTTCGTGCGGGCGTGCGGGCCGATGCTGGACGCGTTGCGCGAGTCCGACCCGTTCGGGCTGCAGGCGCGCGCCCGGCGGGAGGAGACCGACGACCTCGCCGGTGTCGAGTCCGGGCTCAAGGCGAAGCTGATCCACGGCGTGACGTCGGTGAAGGTGCCCGGAACCGCCGCGTGGGCGCGGATGACGGGGTACGACCGGTCGAGCTGGTGGATGAACCGCGTCGGCCGCTTCACAGCGCTGCTGACGTCGATCCCCGGCCTCGGCGGAGCACTGGCCGACCGGCTCCCGGTGCAGGACGCGCTGGGAACGGCGTCCCAGGGGCTGCTGCTGTGCGCGATCGCGGGCGAGTACGGCGTCACCGACGTCGGCACGCGGGTCCGGCTGATCGCGTGGGTGCTCTTCGAGCGCGACGTCGACCCGGACCTGGCGGCGGGCCGGCATCCGGACCACGACGAAGCGGCGGAGGCGGACGAAGCGGCGAAGCTGACCGAGGAGCTGACGGAGTCCGAGAAGAAGCACGGCAAGGCGACGGTGAAGGCGGCGGCGAGCACGCTGTGGCGCCTCGGCCGCGGCCTGCTGGCGATCACGGGCGAGCTGGAGAAGCGTCCCCGCGGCAATTTCCTGCACCGCGCGATCGGCATGCTCCCGGTGGTGGGGGCGGCGGGGGACTACCTCGGTGAGCGTTCGGGCCTGCGGGTGGCTTGGAAGCGCGCACACGTTTGGCTGACGGAGCACCGGGGCTGACCTTCCCCGCGCGAGAGCCGTAACAACGCCCCAAGCGGCGGCGACTACGGCCACGCCCCGGCACCGGGGCCGCGAGGGAAGGGAACCGGGACGTGGCCGAAACGATCTCCGACCGGCAGGTGGTGGCCGTCCTGCGGCCGTTCGTGCGGGCTTGCGGGCCGATGCTCGACGCCTTGCGCGAGTCCGATCCCTTCGGGATGCAGGCCCGCGCGGACGATCTCGCCGGTGTCGACTCCGGGCTCAAAGCGAAGCTGATCCAGGGCGTGACCTCCGTGAAGGTCCCCGGGACGGCCGCCTGGACGCAGATGACCGGGTACGACCGGTCGAGCTGGTGGATGAACCGCGTCGGCTGCTTCACGGCGCTGCTTACCGCGCTGCCGGGTCTCGGGGGCGCGCTCGCCGACCGGGTGCCGGTGCAGGACACCATGGGTGCGGCGTCGCAGGGGCTGCTGCTGTGCGCGATCGCGGGCGAGTACGGCGTCACCGACGTCGGCACACGGGTACAGCTGATCGCGTGGGTGCTGTTCCACCGCGACCTCGACGCCGGCCTCGCGGCGGGCCACGACGACACCGCCGAGGCCGAAGAAGCAGCAAGGCTGACCGAAGAGCTCACGGCGTCGGAAAAGAAGCACGGCAAGGCGACGCTCAAAGCCGCGGCGAGCACGCTGTGGCGGCTCGGTCACGGCCTGCGCGGCATCACCGAGGAGCTCGAGAAGCGGCCGAAGGGGAAGTTCCTGCACCGGGCGATCGGGAAGCTGCCGGTCGTCGGGGTCGCGGGGGACTACCTCGGTGAGCGGTCCGGGCTGCGGGAGACGTGGCAGCGCGCGCACGCCTGGCTCGGCCGCTGAGCCCCGGCGTCAGTTCCAGAAGCGGAACACGCTCGCCCCGATCTGCGCGCCGTCCACGTAGCCGCCGAACAGGCCGAAGATCGAGTACGCGCCGTCCCACAGAGCCGCGTTCGCCGGCCTGATGAACCACAGGATCGCGAACAGGATGATCGGCGCCCACGGGCGGACCTTCGCGCCGAGCTCGCGCGCCTGCGGGGGCAGGTACGGCTCGATCGCGCCCCAGCCGTCGAGGCCCGGGATCGGGAGGATGTTCAAGATGAACGTCACGATCTGCAGCAGCGCCAGGTAGGAGATCGCGATCACCAGGCCGCCCGACATCGGCACCACCGAGACCACCAGCGCCAGCGCCGCGCCGACCGCAAGGTTGCTCAGCGGGCCGGCCAGCGACACCCACGACGACGTCGCCCGTGAGCGCAGCGCGCCGCGGTTGATCCAGACCGCGCCGCCCGGCAGCGGGATGCCGCCGATGATCAGGAAGACCAGCGGCAGCACGATCGAGAGCACCGGATCGGTGTACTTCCGGACGTCGAGGGTCAGGTAACCCTTGTGGGCGACGCTGTAGTCGCCGCCGCGGTAGGCGACCATCGCGTGGCCGAACTCGTGCAACGACAACGACGCCACCCAGCCGGCGGCGACGAAGATCACCACGCCGGCGATGAGCAGGGGGTCGCGGTCGCGGACGAAGATGGTGTTGATGTCACCGAACGCGGCCATGACGCCACCGGCGACGGTGAGCGCGAGGATGCCGAGGAAGACCGGGCTGGGGCGCACTGCTGACTTCTGCACGCCTCCAGTCTTCCGTATGCCCGGTGTGAAGTTACCGGCGTGTCCCCTTGCGCGATCGGGCCGAAGGGTCCCCCGAACTCGCTACTCCGCTTGACCTGACCGCACTACACGGGTGTAATCACAGTGATGTCATTCGCCGTCGAGGGGACGGCGAGTGTCGTTTCACCACCGCCAGCCTGGGGAGTGCTAGGGAGCGAGGAGGCGGACGTGCGGTTGGAAGCCGATGGGAAGGAATGGGGGCACGTCATGGGTTGGGGCGAGATCCCGGAGCAGGCTCTGGGAGATCTCACCGAGCTCATCGATGCCACCGACGAAGAGCAGGATTGGCAGGAACGCGCTCTGTGCGCGCAGACGGACCCGGAGGCGTTCTTCCCCGAGAAGGGCGGCTCCACCCGTGAAGCCAAGCGGATCTGCCTGGGCTGCGAGGTCAAGGACGAGTGCCTTGAGTACGCGCTGGCCCACGACGAGCGCTTCGGCATCTGGGGCGGTCTGTCCGAGCGGGAGCGCCGGAAGCTGAAGAAACGAGCGATCTAGGGAGAGGTGTGTTCGCGGAACGCGCGAACCATGATCGCTCGTTTCGGTATCTTCTGGGGGTGCAACCCCCAGACCCCGCCCGGGGGCACGCCCCCGGACCCCCTGTGGCTCGGCTGAGCGTGGATCGGCCGGCTTGGTCGGGGTCTTGCTGGTTTGTGTGACGCGCCCGCGTGGTTCCACCGCGTGGGCGCTTTGCATGGCACGCGGTGTGTGTGGGTTCACCACCGGGTGACGGGCCGGGGCCGTAGGGTGGCCGCACCGATCCGTCGCCTGATCTGGAGCGTTTGTTGCCCCGCACCGCCGCGCCGCCCGTCCTGCGCACCGCGCCCGTTCTGGCCATTGTGGTCTGTCACAACGGCGAAAACTGGCTGCCGCTGGCGCTTTCTTCGTTGCGCCGCAGCACGGTCCGGCCGCGGTACGTGCTCGCGGTCGACACCGGCTCGACCGACGCGACCCCGCGGCTGCTCGCCGAGGCGGCCGACCCCGAGTCGGCGGGCCCGGATTCTTCTCCCGTGCTCTCCGGCGTCATCACGCTTTCGCGTGATACCGGCTTCGCCGCCGCGGTCGCCGAAGCCGTCGAGCACGCCACCGAGCGGTGGGGTGGCGACCCGGGATCGTGGCTGTGGCTGCTGCACGACGACTGCGCGCCGGAGCCGGACTGCCTGAAGGAACTGCTGAACGTCGCCACCAAAACGCCGTCGGCGACCGTGCTCGGCTCGCTCGGGCTCGACTGGGCCGACCCGCGGCTGATCGTCGAAGCCGGGTTGTCGACCGACGCGTCCGGGCACCGCCAGCAGGTCGCCGCGAGCGGCGAGGAGCCGGCCGAGGTGCTCGCCGTGCCCAGCGCGGGCTCGCTCGTGCGCCGCGACGCCTGGGACGACCTCGGCGGCTTCGACCCGGATTTCCCGCTGCTGCGCGAAGATCTCGACTTCGGCTGGCGCGCGAACGCGGCCGGCGGGCTCGTGCTCTCCGTACCGGCCGCGCGGGTGCGGCACGCGCGCGCCGTCACGACCGGGCAACGCGCGGTCGACGCGGTCACCGGGCCGCTCGCCGTCACGAACCGCGCTCACGGCCTGCGCGTGTTCCTCGTGAACTGCTCGCCGTTTTCCTTCTGGCTGGGGATGATCCGGCTCCCGCTGCTTTCGGTGCTGCGCGCGCTTGCCTTCGTCGTGCTGCGCCGCACCGGCGAAGCGCGCGCCGAGTTCGCCGCCGCGACGTACCTCCTCAGTGGACGCGGCGGATTGCGTGCCGCGCGTGCCCACCGACGGCGGAATCCGCGGCCGGGCACGGTTCGCGGGCTCTTCACCGGACGTTGGACGCGGCTGCGCAACGCCGCACGCGCGGGTGTCGTCGGCCTGGTGCGCCGGGGCGTGGAGAACGACGTCGCGCTCGGGACCGTGCCCGAAACCGTCGAAACCGAGTCGGCATGGGTGACCCCGGAAGCGCTCGACGCTCGCGAGACGCGTCCCGTCGGGCCGGACGCCCTGCCCGCGGGCGCGCTGCGCGGGGTCAGCTCGCGCGGGTCCGGGCTGCGGCGGCCGGGCACGC
Organism: Amycolatopsis sp. NPDC104819; assembly: GCF_055583145.1. NCBI lineage: Bacteria > Bacillati > Actinomycetota > Actinomycetes > Pseudonocardiales > Pseudonocardiaceae > Amycolatopsis > Amycolatopsis sp. NPDC104819. Next base: position 94,567 of record NZ_JBVJON010000004.1, read on the forward strand.
TCGTCGCCGTCGCGCTGCCGGAAACCCCGGCGCCCGAACCGGTCGACGTCGCCGAGGAGGCGCCCGAACCGGAGCTCGTTTTTGTCGAGGTCAACCGGCGGCGCGTGCTCGCCGCCACGATCTTCGCGCCGCCGGTGGTGCTTCTGGTCGTGATGACGGCGTTGGGACTGTTCGTCAACCGGGCCCGCCTCGGGCTCGACCTCTTCGGCGGCAAGCTGCTCCCGGTCGGCGGGCTGGGGGAGCTCTGGGCGTCGTACCTCGCGCCGTGGCACGCGATCGCCGGCGGCACCGGCGCGCCGACGTCCGCGACGCTGCCGGTGCTCGGCACGCTCGGCGCGGTGTTCGCGCCGATCGGCGGCCCGGCCGCGCTCGTCGCGATCCTGCTCCTCGGCGACATCCCGTTGGCCGCGTTGAGCGCGTACGCGGCGACACGACGGCTTCGCGTGCGCCGGTGGGTCCGCGCGGTCGTCGCCGCGACCTACGCGCTGCTGCCGGCCGCGACCGCCGGGGTGGCGCAGGGCCGGCTCGACGTCGTGGTGGTGCACCTGGTGCTGCCGCCGGTCGCCGCGGGCATCGCCGGGCTGCTGGTGCGGGCGGACACGCGGTGGCTGCACGTCTCGGCGCTCTCGGCGTTCGGCGTGGCGCTGCTCGGCGCGTTCTCGCCGCTGGCGCACGGGCTCGCGCTCGCCGGGCTGCTGATCGGGTTCGTCGTGCTGCCCGCGCCGACCGGGCTGGCGCGCCGGATCGCGTCGGTCGGGATCGTGGTGCTGGTGCCGCTCGCGTTGCTGCTGCCGTGGCCGACGGTGCTCCTCCGGCACCCGGAGCTGCTCGTGCAGGGACTCGGCGGCGCGGCCGCGACGGTGTCCGGCACCGACCTGGCCGGGCTCGACCCGGGTGGCGCGGGCGCGTGGCCGGTGGGGGTCGTGGTGATCGCGGCGGCGCTGGTGGCGCTGGTCGTCCGGCCGACGAAGCTCGCCGCGGGCGGCCTCGCGCTGGGCGCGCTGGGCGCGGGCGGCCTGGTCGTCGTGCGGCTGGTGACGGCGACGCCGCTGCAGGGCGGAGTGGCGACGCACGGCCACGCGGGGGTGCCGCTGCTGATCGTCGGCGCGGGGCTGCTGTGGGTGGTGCTCGGTTCGTGGCAGCGCGGCGGTTCGGCCGGGATGCCGGCGACGTGGCTGCCGAAGGTGTTCGCGGCGGCCGGGGTCGTGGTGTTCCTGGCGCTCGCGGCGAGCGCGGTGGCGGTCGGCGGCCAGGGCCCGCTGCGCGCGGGCGCCCGGCCTTCGCTCGCGCCCGAGGTGACGGCGGAGCTGTCGGCGTCCGGCCGTTCGGTGCTCGACCTGGCGCCGGACGCGACGCGCCAGATCGGCGGCCGCCTGCCCCACTACGGCGACGACGAGCTGGCCCCGACCCCCGGCACCCCGGCCCGGCTGGCCGCCTGGCGCCGCGACCTCGGCCAGGGCGACGCGGCGGCGGTGCAACGCACGTTCGCCGCGGCGGCGGCCGCGGGGGTGCAGTACGTGGTCCTGCCGGCGGGCGTCGACCCGCAGGCGTACCCGCCGCTGGCGAAGGAAATGGTGTCGGTCGCCGCCCCGACGTCGGACGGCCGCGGTGTGCTCCGCCTGCTTTCCCCGGCGGGCCAGGTGATCCTGATCTCGCCGGAGCAGGCGAAAGCGGCGGTCACGGGCGGTGGAGCGCCGGGGAACGCCCCGGGCGTGGCGCCTGTCCAGGCGGGCCTGCCGGACGTCCGGGTCCGGGTGTCGGACGGCCCGACCGGGCGGCTGCTGGTGCTGGCGGCCGAGCAGGAAGCGGGCTGGAAGGCTTCGGTGGGCGGCAAGAGCGTGCCGATCGTGCCGGCCTGGGGGCACCAGGTGGCGGTGTCGGTGCCGCCGACGTCGTCGGAGGTGACGGTGGAGTACCCGGGGACGGAACGGAACCTGCTGCTGCTGGCCCAGCTGGCGGCGGTGCTGTTCACGCTGCTGACGGCGGTCCCGGCGCGTCGCCGCCGGTGATCGTCACGGCGCAGTGGGTCCGGACGTCGTGGACGAAGCGCTCCCGCGGCGGACCGGCGGCGGCCGTCCGGAACGCGGCGCCGGTCGGGTTCGTCGTGCCTCCGCTGCCGGACGGTGCCGCACACGTGGTGCGGATGCGCGAGGCGGAGGCGTTCGAGCCGGTCGAAACGACGGCGGACGCGCTGGAGGTGAGCCTGCGCGAGGACGACGGACGGCTGCGGGTGCTCCCGCGCGTCGGGGCGTTGTCCGGGCTGCCGCCCCGGCCGCGTCGGCCGCCGGCGGTGCGCCTGGCGCCGGGCGAGTGGGTGCGGTGGCAGCTGAACTACCGCTTCAGCAGCGCGGCGGGGATGCAGGACTGGTCGTACTGGCTGGACACGTTCAACGTCGCGTACGGCCCGGTCGAGCCGGAGGTCTTCCTCGGCGAGCCCACGTACTTCGTCGACGAGCGGGGGCCGGTCCGCTGAGACCGGCGCTACTCGCCCTCGATGACGTCCGGCTCCACACCCAGGTACCCGGCCACCTGCTCCACCAGTACGTCGTGCACCAGCTCGGCCAGCTCCGACGGATCCTTCGCCCGGGCCTCCAACGGCCGCCGGTACAACACGATCCGCGCCCGCGTGGGCATCCCCGTCCGGTCCACCCCGGCCGGCACCAGCCGCGACAACGGCACCGCGCCGTCGTGCAGAACCCCGTCCGAAGGCGCCCGCCCGTTCTCGCGGACCTCCGGCACGTCGTCGACCGCCACGTCGAGCTTCGTCAGCTCGTGGCGCCAGCGGGCCTCGATCGGTTCCAGCGCGTCGAGCACCAGCGCGTCGAACCGCTCCGCGCGGCTCGCGGCGGCGGGCAGGGTCGCCGGATACAGCGTCCCGCGCAGGCCCCGGCCGTGCCGGTCCCGTCGCAGGCGCCGCCGTTGTCGGTAGTCACGAGCCGTCGCCACTCCGGAAGTCTATGCGGTCCGCACGTCCCAGCGCGTGTCGCTCCTCCTAGCTTGCGGCGACGCGCTATCGTTTCCGATCGTGCGGAGCGTACGGAAGTGTTCGCGTACCGGCTGTCTCGAGCCGGCTGTGGCCACGCTGACGTATGCCTACAGCGACTCCACCGCCGTCGTCGGCCCGCTGGCCACCGCCTCCGAGCCCCATTCGTACGACCTCTGCGAAGCTCACGCGCTGCGGCTGACCGTCCCCAAGGGCTGGGAAGTCGTCCGGCACGAAGGCGCCTTCGCCGCTCCGGACCCGTCGGCCGACGAGCTGACCGCGCTGGCCGAGGCCGTCCGCGAGGCGGGCCGGTCGGACCAGCCCGCGCCGCCGGTGACCGAGCCGGACGGGCCCTCGGGGCGCCGCGGTCACCTCCGGGTGCTGCCCGGTCGCGCCTGAGCGCGTCACCCACCTCCGCCGCCGGTAGGCTTTCCGCGCGGCGCAGCGGGCGCCGGGACGACTATTCGCGGGGAGACGGCGTGCCAGACCTTTCGGGCATCGTGAAGGCGTACGACATTCGCGGCGTGGTCGGCGAGCAGCTCGACGCGGACCTCGTCCGGTCCTTCGGCGCCGCGTTCGCCCTGCTCATCAAGCCCGAGGCGCCGTCGGTGGTGATCGGCCACGACATGCGCGACTCCTCGCCCGGGCTGGCCGCGGCCTTCGCCGACGGGGTGACCTCGCAGGGCCTCGACGTCGTCAGCATCGGCCTGGCGAGCACCGACGAGCTGTACTTCGCGTCCGGTTCGCTGAACCTGCCGGGCGCGATGTTCACCGCGAGCCACAACCCGGCCAAGTACAACGGCATCAAGCTGTGCCGCGCCGGCGCGTCCCCGGTCGGCCAGGACACCGGGCTCGCCGAGGTCCGCGACACCGTCGAGCAGGGGGTGCCCGAGTTCGAGGGGCAGCGCGGGAGCGTGTCCGAGCGGGACGTCCTCACCGAGTACGCCGCCTACCTGCGCAACCTCGTCGACCTGTCCGGCAGCCGGCCGCTGAAGATCGTCGTCGACGCCGGGAACGGCATGGGCGGGCACACCGTCCCGACCGTCTTCGACGGGTTGCCGATCGAGGTCCTGCCGATGTACTTCGAGCTCGACGGCACCTTCCCGAACCACGAGGCCAACCCGCTCGACCCGAAGAACATCGTCGACCTGCAGGCGAAGGTGCGCGAGGTCGGCGCGGACGCCGGGGTGGCCTTCGACGGCGACGCCGACCGCTGCTTCATCGTCGACGAGCGCGGCGAGCCGGTTTCGCCGAGCGCGATCACCGCGCTGGTCGCCGTCCGCGAGCTGGCCAAAGACCCGGGCGGCACGATCATCCACAACCTGATCACGTCCAAGGGGGTGCCGGAGATCGTCGCCGAGCACGGCGGCAAGCCGGTCCGCACGCGCGTCGGGCACTCGTTCATCAAGGCCGAAATGGCCAAGACCGGCGCCATCTTCGGCGGCGAGCACTCCGCGCACTACTACTTCCGCGACTTCTGGCGCGCCGACACCGGCATGCTGGCGGCGCTGCACGTGCTCGCCGCCCTCGGCGAGCAGGCCGGCCCGCTGTCGGAGCTGACCAGCGCGTACTCGCGCTACGCCGCTTCGGGTGAGATCAACTCGACCGTCGACGACCAGGTCGCGAAGATGATGGCGGTCAAGGACAGCTTCGGGACCCGCTCCGGCGTCGAGCTCGACGAGATGGACGGCCTGACCGTGCAGCTGGCGGGCGGCGCCTGGTTCAACCTGCGCCCGTCGAACACCGAGCCGCTGCTGCGGCTCAACGTCGAAGCCGCCAACGCCGAGGCCGTGCAGGGTCTGGTGGACGAAGTACTCGCGATCATCCGCAGCTGACCCCGTTCACGATGAAGGGACGAACTGTGTCCTGAAGGTGCCCTTCATCACACCTCTCTGCGTGGTATGGAGGAACCATGGCCATCACGCTCGACGCCCAGCTCCTCGAGATCCTGGCGTGCCCGTCGCCCGATCACGCCCCGTTGCGCCCCGGGACGCCGGACGACCCCGAGGCCGACGCGCTGACCTGCACCGAGTGCGGCCGGGTGTACCCGGTCCGTGACGGGATCCCGGTGCTGCTCCTCGACGAGGCCACCCGTCCCGGCGACACCGGAAACTCCGATGCCGACAGTGCTTGACGACTCGCTGCTCGACGACCCCGGGCGGCTGGCCGAGGCCGACAGCTCGGGGCTGCTCCGGGCCGCCGCGATGGCGGGCGCCCAGGTGCGCGCGACCGCCGAGATGGCCGCTGAGCTGGAGCTGTCCGAGCGGCTCGACGTCGGCCGTCCGCGGTCGGTCGTGCTGATCGACCGGCCCGGGGTGAGCCGCACGCTCACCCGGCTGCTCGCGGCGCTGCTGGCCCCGTCGTGCCCGGTCCCGGTCGTCGTCGCCGAAGTGGTGCCGAGCTGGATCGGCGCGCTCGACGTCGTCTTCGCGCACACCGACGACGCCGGCGACCGCGAGCTCGCCGCGTCGCTGGAACGCGCCGCGCGCTTCGGCGCTTCGGTGGTGCTCTCCGCGCCGTCCGAAGGGCCGGTGGCGGCCGCCGTGGCGGGCAAGGGCCTGCTGCTGGCGCCACGCATCCCGGTGCCGCCGGAGCTGGCGTTCCCGCGCGGCCTGGCCGCCGGGCTGCTCACCGCGAACGCGCTGGGCCTGCTCGTCTCGGACGTCCAGGCGCTGGCCGACCAGCTCGACCTGGAAGCCGAAAAGGACTACCTCGCGCGGGAGTCGTTCGCGAACCCGGCGAAGGCGCTCGCGCTGCGCGTCGCCGACCACGTGCCCCTGCTGTGGGGGCTCGACCCGGTGGCGGTCGCCGTCGGCGAGCACGCTGCGCACGCGTTCGCGGCCCACGCGGCCACGGTGTGTGACGTTGAAGACTATCGGCAGGCACTCGCGCGTCCCGCGTTGCGGCGGGCGGCACAATCGGGCGGCCGGGAGCGTGACATCTTCGCTGATCCGGACGATTCCTCTGGTGAAATCCAGACTCGGGTGCTGCTTCTCTCGGTGCGAACCGGTCCGGCCACGGACGCGGCGCGGTTCCAAGCGGAGGACCTGCTGCCCGGGGCGGACGTCATCGCGCCGGCCGAGGAGATCGAGGCCGACGAAATCGTGCGGGCCGCGGTGCTGGCGCTGCGGTTCGAACTGGCGGCGGTCTATCTCGGGCTGGCGGCGGGCAGCATCGGCGGCGCGGGCCGCTTCGCACCCGCCACGGCGTGAGACGCGCCGAGCACCGGCGCCGGCCGGTGCCGAAGGAGTGGAGTTGAGGTGACAGTGGAGCTGCTGCGCAACGCGGTGCGGCCCTACGCCTGGGGATCGCGGACGGCGATCCCCGAGCTGCTGGGCCGTCCGGTACCCGCGCCGCACCCCGAGGCCGAACTGTGGATGGGCGCCCACCCGGGTGACCCGTCGCACGTCATCGGCCCCGACGGGACCGAGCGGAGCCTGCTCGAGCTGGTCGACGCCGACCCGGTGCGTCAGCTCGGCGAGCGCTGCGCGAAGCGGTGGGGTGGGCGGCTGCCGTTCCTGCTGAAGATCCTCGCCGCGGAGGAGCCGCTGTCGATGCAGGCGCACCCGTCGGCGGCGCAGGCCGCGGAGGGGCACGCCCGCGAGGAGAAGCTGGGCATCCCGCGGGAGGCGGCGAACCGCAACTACCCGGACCCGACGGCGAAGCCGGAGCTGGTCTGCGCGCTGACGGAGTTCCACGCGCTGGCGGGGTTCCGCGAGCCGGAGCGCACGGTGAAGCTGCTGAAGGCGATCGAGACGCCGGGGCTGGCGAAGTACACCGGGCTGATCGAGGCGCAGCCGGACCCGTCCGGGCTGCGGGCGCTGTTCACGACGTGGATCACGCTGCCCCAGGCGTCGCTCGACTCGCTGCTGCCGGAGGTGCTGGACTCGTGCGTCCGGCACGTCCAGGAGCACGGCGAGTTCGCGGTCGAGTGCCGGACGATCCTCGAGCTGGGCGAGACGCACCCGCGGGACGCGGGCGTGCTGGCGGCGTTGCTGCTGAACCGGCTGACGCTGCGCGCGGGCGAGGCGATCTACCTGCCGGCCGGCAACCTGCACCTGTACCTGCACGGCACGGCCGTGGAAATCTTGGCGAACTCGGACAACATCCTGAGGTGTGGTCTGACGCCGAAGCACGTCGACGTCCCGGAGCTGCTGCGTGTGGTCGACTTCGCGTGCGGCGAGATGCCGGTCCAGTGTGGTGACACGGGCGAGCGTCTTTCGGTGTATCGAACGGACGCGCCGGAGTTCGAGCTGTCCCGCGTCGAGTGGGCGGCGGGCCAGGACGACGAGATCTCGGTCGACAGCGCCGGGCCGCAGATCCTGCTGTGCACGGCGGGCGACCTGCTGGTGACGGCGGACGACGGCGAGAAGGTCGAGCTGCGCCGCGGCCAGTCGGTCTGGCTGCCGGCGGCGGATCCGCCGGTGCGGGTGCGCGCCGTGGGTGGCGCGCGGTCCCAGCTGTTCCGTGCCACTGCGGGGACTTGCGAGGACTGACTCGGGTTTGTTCGAAAGCCACCACCGGTCGCACCGGCGGTGGCTTTCGTTGTTTCGCGGGGCGGCGGTTCTGTGTGCGTTCCGTGTGGCGGCATCGGGAACCATCAACACCAAGGGGGGACCCTGGTGCGCCGACGCGCGCAGCCGGTCCGCTGGGGGTGGCGCCGGACGGCAACGCCCGGCGCCCATGGGCTGAGGGTGGTGCCGCGAGGGGGCGGCACCACCCAGCTCGGGGCTTGATGGGGAGGCGGGCGGTCGCGGCGGGCGGATCTCGCGCGGTTGGGGCGGATCTCGCGTAGTTGAGGGCGGATCTGGCGAGGTTGGGGCCGGGCTGGCGCGGCTCTCCGCAGCTCTCGCGACTTCCCGCAGCTCTCGCGACTCCCGCAGGTAGTGCTTGCTCAGCGCGTCCCGCGCCGCGGCGAGGGCAGGGTGGAGAGCGGCACGTGGTCAGGGGCGAGTCTGGCGTGATTGCGGGCGGAACTCGCGTGATTGGCGGCGGATCCGGCGTGATTGGGGACGGATCTCGCGTGATCAGGACCGGCCTAGCGTGGCTGGGGACGGATCTGGCGTGATTGAGGGCGGATCTCGCGTGATCGGGGAGGCATCACGCGTGTTTGAAGGGGCATCTCGCGTGATTGGGGAGGCATCTCGCGTGATTTGAGGGGCATCGCGCGTGATTGGAGGGTCGACACGGCCGTCGGCGGGTCAGACTGGGGCTGTTAAGGCGAGTAGGGCCTGGCGTAGGACGGCCGCGCTTGCGTCGCGCGGGTCGGCCAGGTTTGCCGCCTCAGTGGCCGCCTCCAGGGCGCCCGCGGCGTCGCCGGTTGCCTTGCAGGCCTGCTGGAGGACCAGCCACGTCAGGCCCGTCGCGGACTTTCCGCCCATCTCGCGGAACTCGGCCAAACACGCCCGCAGCACCGGGATCGCCTGCGCCGCCCGGCCTTCGCCGATCCAGCTCGCCGCCAGGGCTCGGGTGCACGACAGCTCGCGGGGCCGTTCGTCCAGCTCTCGCGCCAGCTGAAGAGCCTCGCCGAACGCCGTTGTCGCTCGGTCGCGGGAGCCCGTCGCCGCCGAGATCGCGCCCAGGGTGCGTAGGGACTTCGCCAGGGCCGAGCGGGCCATCGAGCCGCGCAGCAGGTCGACCGACTCCGTGATCGCCGTGGTCGCCGCGGCGCCGTCGCCGGTCAGCAGGGACGACCACGCGAACCCGTGCAGCGCCGTGCCGATCTGGCGTGGGTCACCCGCTTCGCGCGCCGAAGCCACGGCCAGCCGGTCGACCTCCCGGGCTTCGGCCACCCGGCCGAGCCGCAGCAGCGCCGCCGACTCCGCGGTGCGCACCAGAAGAGCCTCCGGCTGACCGTCCACAGTGAACAGTTCACGGGCGTCCGCGGCGGTCTGCAACGCTTCTTCCGCACGTCCCAGCCCGATCAGGCAATGCGCCAGGTTCGCCAGGACCCACGCGTGCGTATGACGATCCCCCTGCGCTTCAAGCTCTTTCGCACAGTCACGGTACGCCGACGCGGCCTCTTCGTACTGCCCGCGCGCGTGCCGCAGCAACGCCAGGATCGCCGCTGCCCGGAGGTCTTCCGTGGCCGCCAGCACCGTTTCGTACGCCGCGCGCATGTCGGTGTAATGGCCGTGCAGGTACAGGTACACGCTGAGCTTGTCCAGCAGCAGCAACGCTTCCCGCGCGTCCAACGTCCCGACGAGCAGCAGGAGGTTCGCCCGCTCGGCCGCGAACCACTCGTCCGGACGCTCGAGCAGCCGCGCCACCAGCACACCGGGCAACGGTTGCGCGAGCGGCTCGTGGGTCATCGGCGGCATCGGCACCGTGCGCGGCAGGCGGGCCGCGGCCGCGTCGGCGAGGGCCAGCGTCGCCGCGAGGACCGTCGCCTCGCCACCTCGCTCCGGCGGCCCTTCCGCCGCGTACAACCGGACGAGGTCGTGCATCCGGTACCGGCCCTCGCCCGTCCCGTCCGGGCCGCGCGCCTCCAGCAGGCTCGCCTCGACGAGCTCTTCGACGGCCTCGTCGGCGTCCGGGTCGTCGACCAGCGTGGTGACCGCCCAGGCCGGGAGGTCGGCCAGCCGGCACCGGCCGAGCAGCCGGAACGCGCGCCGCGCCGGTGGCCGCAGCCCCTCGTAGCTCAGCGCGATGCTGCTGCGCACGGCCAGGTCGCTGACGGTCAGCTCGTCGAGCCGGCGGACCTCGTCCTCGAGCCGGTCGGCCAGCTCGCCGAGCCGCAGGTGCGGGCGGATGGCCAGCCGGCTGCCCGCGATCCGCAGGGCCAGCGGCAGCCGCGCGCACGCCGCGACGATCCGGACGGCGTCGGCGCGCTCCCGGCCGACCCGCTCGCCCGCCAGCCGGTTCAGGAGCGACGCCGCGTCGTCCTCCGACAGCGGCCCGAGGGGCAGCCGGTGCGCGCCGGCCAGCCCGCTCAACCGGCGCCGGCTCGTCACGAGCACCGCGCAGCCCGGCGTGCCCGGCAGCAGCGTGCGGACGTGCCCGGGGTCGACGGCGTCGTCGAGCACCACCAGCACCCGCCGGTCCGTGAGCCGGCCGCGGAACGCCGCCGCGCGCGCCCCGACGTCGTCCGGCACCGCCGGGCCGGGCACCCCGAGCGCGCGCAACAGGTCGGCGAGCACCGCGCCGATGTCGCGGCCCACCAGCGGCACGTACAGCTGGCCGTCCGGGAAGCGCGCCCGCAGCCGGTGCGCGGCCCGCACGGCCAAGGTGCTCTTGCCGGCGCCCGGCTCGCCGCTCAGCACCGCGACGGGGACGCCCTGCCCGTCGCTCAGCACGTCCGCGAGCTCGGCCAGCTCGACGTCACGGCCGGTGAAGTCCCCGATGTCCGGCGGCAGCTGGCAGACCGGCCACACTGGCGGCGGCATCCGCGGCACGGGGTCTTCACCTCGCAGGACGGCCGCGTGCACCCGGCGGGCCTCCGCGCCGGGCTCGACCCCGAGCTCGTCGATCAACGTGGTCCGCAGCCGGCGGTAGACCTCGAGCGCGTCCCCCTGCCGCCCGGCGCGGTGGAGCGCGATCATCAGCTGCGCGGCCAGCCGCTCCCGCAGCGGGTGCTCGGTGATCATGGCCTGCAGCTCGCCGGTCAGCTCCCCGTGCCGGCCGGCGGTGAGCTCGGCGTCGACGCAGTCCTCGAAGACGGCCAGGCGTTCGGACTCCAGCCGCGCGACGTCGGCGTCGAGCCGCGGCACGTGCAGCCCGGCCAGCACCGGCCCCCGCCACAAGCCGAGCGCCCGCCGGTAGTGCCCCGCCGCGGTGAGCGCGTCCCCGGCGCGGCGCCCTTCGGCGACGGCTTCCCGGAAGCCGAGCAGGTCCAGCTCCGCCGGCTCGACGCGCAGCCGGTAGCCGGGCGGCCCGTGGTCGACGCGCAGGCCGTCGATCCGGTCGCGCAGCCGCGAGAGGTAGGTGTGCAGGTTCGACGTCCACGACTTCGGCGGCCGCTCCGGCCACAGCGCCTCGACCAGCACGTCGACGTGGACGTGCTGGTTGGCGTTGAGCAGCAGCACGGCCAGCAGCGTGCGCTGGCGATCGCCGCGCAGGACCGGCCACTGGCCCGGCGGGCTCTCGACGGCGAGCGGACCGAGCACGGCGAAGTGCGCCATGTCACCTTCCCCCAGTCTGGTGAGCAGGGAAAGCCACGGTAGCGGAGGGGTACGACAGAAAACGGCGCTCCGGTCGACCCGGCCGGCACGCTCGCTGCCTGGCGTTCGCCCGTTCGAGTAAGTATAGTGATCGGTATACTCGACTGATGGGTGGGCAGGACTGGGAAAATCCACGTCGTCGACGAAGTCCTCGAGTGGACAGTGCGGCTCGATGGCACTGCACACGCTCGGGTCGTCCAGGTGATCGACGCGCTGGCGGAAGGTGGTCCCGGTCTCGGGCGGCCGTTGGTCGACACGATCGTCGGGTCGAGACTTCAGAACCTCAAGGAGCTTCGGCCGGGTACCGTGCGGATCCTGTTCGTTTTCGACCCTTGGCGATCAAGTGTCCTGCTTGTTGTCGGGGACAAAGGAACGTCAGGCAGAGGAGGGCCGAGCATGACGGGTTACGCACGCTGGAAAGACGTCCGCGCCACGCATGTCGAGCGAGCCGGCGGCGAGGAAGCGGTCGAGGCGGGCAAGCGGGAGCTGCTCGCCACCGTTCAAGGGCACCGACTTGCCGAGATTCGCCGGAGCCGCGGCCTGACTCAGCAGCAGCTGGCCGAGCGGATGGGAGTCACGAAGGGCCGGATATCCCAGATCGAACAGGGCAAGATCTCCGGCTTGGAGGTGCTCGCCCGGTATGCGGCGGCGCTCGGCGGGCGGCTGCACCAGTCGATCTACTTCGACGACGGCGACATCGCTGCCATCGCCTGATGCGAACCCCCGGCCGGTGACGACCGGCCGGGGCTGCTCCCATTACGCTCCACCCGGACATTCAGGACCAACCAGGGGAGCGGTCGTGTCAGCTGGAGGCGGAACCAAGGCGATCATCGCCGCGCTCGCGGCGAACGCCGGAATCGCGGCCGCGAAGTTCGCCGGCTTCCTCGTCACCGGGTCGTCGTCGATGCTCGCGGAGTCCGTGCACTCGCTGGCCGACACCACCAACCAGGGCCTGCTGCTGCTCGGCCAGAAGACGTCGAAGCGCGCGGCCGACCAGGAACACCCCTTCGGGTACGGCCGCGACCGGTACTTCTACTCCTTCATCGTCGCGCTGATGCTCTTCACCCTCGGCTCGGCCTTCGCGATCTACGAAGGCGTCCACAAGGTCGGGCACCCCGAACCGCTCGACGCGCCGATCGTCGCGGTGATCATCCTGGTCGTCGCGGTCGCGCTGGAGGGCTACAGCTTCTACACCGCCGTCGGCGAGTCGAGGAAGATCAAGGGGAACACGAGCTGGTGGGGCTTCATCCGCCAGGCCAAGGAGCCCGAGCTCCCGGTGGTGCTGCTTGAGGACGCGGGCGCGCTGATCGGGCTCGTCTTCGCGCTCCTCGGCGTCGGGCTTTCGGTCGTCACCGGCAATCCGGTCTGGGACGGCGTGGGCACCCTCGCGATCGGCGCGCTGCTGGGTGTCATCGCGATCATCCTCATCGTCGAGATGAAAAGCCTGCTCATCGGCGAAGGCGTCACCGAAGGGGTGCTCGCGACGATCGTCGACGAGCTCGCCGCGGGCAAGGTCGAGCGGGTCATCCACATCCGCACGCAGTACATGGGCCCGGACGAGCTGCTGGTCGCGGCGAAGCTGGCCATGGTGCCCGGCCTCGACACCGCCGAGCTGGCCACGGCCATCGACGACGCCGAGGCGCGCGTGCGCGCCAAGGTGCCGGTCGCGAAGCTGATCTACCTCGAACCGGACCTCGACCGCAGTCTCGCGCAGTAGGCCCGGGCGTTCGGCGAGCCGTCACGCTCCTGACCCGATAGGGTGACCTACTGCGATACATGCAGGCCAGCCGCAGGAGGTCAACGGTGCCCGGAACGGGATTGTGGCGCACTAAATCCATCGAGCAGTCCATTTCGGACACCGACGAGCCGGACACCAAGCTCCGGCGGAACCTGAGCGCCTGGGACCTCACGGTCTTCGGCGTCGCGGTCGTGATCGGCGCGGGCATCTTCACGCTCACCGCCCGCGCGGCCGGTGACTACGCGGGCCCGTCGGTCTCGCTCGCGTTCGTGTTCGCCGCGATCGCCTGTGCGCTGGCGGCGCTCTGCTACGCCGAGTTCGCCTCGACGGTGCCGGTCGCGGGCAGCGCGTACACGTTCTCCTACGCCACGTTCGGCGAGTTCATGGCGTGGATCATCGGCTGGGACCTGATCCTCGAGCTCGCCGTCGGCGCCGCCGCCGTGTCGAAGGGCTGGTCGGTCTACCTCGAAACGGTGCTGGGCTATCTGTTCGGCAAGGGTGCGAAGACGACGTTCGACATCGGCGGTGTCACGGTCGACTGGGGCGCGCTGGTCGTCGTGGCGATCCTGACGACGCTGCTCGCCGTCGGAACCAAGCTGTCTTCGCGGGTCTCGATGGTGATCACCGGCATCAAGGTCGCCGTGGTGCTGTTCGTGATCATCCTCGGCATCTTCTACATCAAGGGCGCCAACTACTCGCCGTACGTCCCGCCGGGCTCGACCGGCGGCTCCGGCGAGACCGGCGTCGACCAGTCGCTCTTCTCGCTGATCGCGGGCGGCGCGAGCAGCTCGTACGGTGTCTTCGGGCTGCTGGCCGGCGCCTCGCTGGTGTTCTTCGCGTTCATCGGCTTCGACATCGTGGCGACCACCGCGGAGGAGACGAAGAACCCGCAGAAGTCCGTGCCGCGCGGCATCTTCGGCTCGCTGATCATCGTCACCGTGCTGTACGTCGCGGTCTCGCTCGTGGTCGTCGGCATGACGTCGTACAAGGACCTGGCCACCTCGGCGGGCGACGGCAGCCACAAGACGCTCGCCACGGCGTTTTCCGCCAACGGCGTCGACTGGGCGGCCAACCTCATCTCCTTCGGCGCGCTGGCCGGCCTGACCACCGTCGTCATGGTGCTGATGCTCGGTCAGGTCCGGATCATCTACGCGATGTCCCGCGACGGCTTGATGCCGCGCGGCCTGGCGAAGACCGGCGAGCACGGCACGCCCAAGCGCGCGACGCTGATCGTCGGCGGCCTGGTCGCCCTCGCGGCGACGTTCTTCCCGGCCGACAAGCTCGAAGAGATGGTCAACGTCGGCACGCTCTTCGCGTTCGTGCTGGTGTCGGCGGGCGTCCTGGTGCTGCGCAAGACGCGGCCCGACCTGCCCCGCGCGTTCAAGGTGCCGCTGGTGCCGCTGATCCCGATCCTGGCCATCCTGGCCTGCCTCTGGCTGATGCTGAACCTGACCGTGCTGACCTGGCTGCGGTTCATCGTGTGGATGGTGATCGGCGTGGTCCTCTACTTCGCCTACAGCCGCCGCCACTCGCTGCTCGGCAAGCGGCAGGCGGACGGCGTCGAAGCACCCGCCAAGGCACCGGACGCCTAGCTTCACCCACCCGATCGTGGCGGCCCCGCCGACCTGTGTTCACGCAGGTCGGCGGGGCTTTTTGCGCATCCGCCCGGACCGGTCAGCGGATGACGATCTTGCTTTTTGTGCCTAAAAGGGGACCCCGTGTAGCGGGCGAAGTGACGTGCGATACCTTTCGATCCTTCGTGTGGCACCGATGGGTGAATTACAGCAGCGTGATTCAACCGTTGGTAGCGGCGCGATCACAGATTTCGCAGGTTCTCTTCCCCGCCGGTACAGGAGTTCTGAATGCGCAGTCGTACCTTCCGCGGCGCGATCGCGATCGTCGCGCTGACCACCGCCGCCCTTCTCGGCACCGCCGGCTCCGCGCTGGCCTGCCACAGTGACGACAACCGCCCGCACCCGACGCCGGGCAAGGCGACGCCGTGCGCCGAGGGCACGGACCTCAGCCAGAGCGACGTCGACTTCAAGATCGTCAGGAACCGCCTCAACATCTCCCAGGTGCACGAGGGCGTCACGGTGAAGCGCATCGTCGTCATCGGTGGCGACGACGGCTTCAACGACTACACGCCGGGCGCCAAGGGCCTCGAGAAGACCGCGCCGTGGAACGACCTGCGCGCGCCGTTCAGCCGCAACGGCCACCAGGCCGACATCGACAAGTGGTTCCTCTGCGGCACGAAGACCAAGCCGACCGAGACCACCAAGCCGCCGGTCACCAAGCCGACCGAGACCACGAAGCCGAGCTCCCCGGCGACCTCCGACACCTCGGTCGCGCCGACCAGCTCCACCGCTCCGGCCGCCGTCCCGGCGGGCAACGAGTCCGGCACCGGCGGTGGCCTGGCCAACACCGGTTTCGACAACATGTGGCTGGTGTGGATCGCCGCGCTGCTGCTGCTCGGTGGTGGCGGCCTGCTCGCGCTGCTGAAGTTCCGCCGCAAGGCTTCCGAGTGAAGCTGAGCTAGCTCACGGTCGAAGGCCCCTCGCTCCGGCGAGGGGCCTTCACTGTTTCGAGGGGAAGTCCCACAGCAGGCCCTGCTCGCCGCCGCGCGGCTTGCCGAGACCGGCGGCCATCGCGACGGCGTGGTCCCATTCGGCGTCGACGACGTAGTCCTGGTGCTTGAGCACGCCCGCCGCCCAGCGGTGCCGCCCGGTCGGGCCGCGCAGCGGGTCCGGCAGCCAGTGGTCACCGCCGAGGATCAGGACGCCGTTCTCGTCGGCCTTCGCCTTCAGCGGGCCCGAACCGCCTTCGGGCTGGAAGCCGACGCCGTAGAGCTGCCGGTCGGAGACCTCGTGCCGCCACGTCGTCACGCCGCCGCCGAAGATGTCGGTGCCGCGGCACAGG
Organism: Amycolatopsis sp. NPDC104819; assembly: GCF_055583145.1. Taxonomy (NCBI): domain Bacteria; kingdom Bacillati; phylum Actinomycetota; class Actinomycetes; order Pseudonocardiales; family Pseudonocardiaceae; genus Amycolatopsis; species Amycolatopsis sp. NPDC104819. The sequence goes on from NZ_JBVJON010000004.1 coordinate 110,363, forward strand.
GCGCGCCATCGGCCCTCGAGGTCGGCGAACAGCCGCTCGAGCGCCTCCTGCGGCAGCAACGCCGGGAACGCGCGCTGGTACCCCCACTGCAGCGGCGAACCGGCGGTCAGCACGCCGACGCGCTCGAGGTCCTCGGGCGGCAGTTCGGCCGCGAGCCGGGCGGCGGCCATCACCGTGAGCAGGCTGCCGAGGTTGTAGCCGGAGAGCACCACGCGTGTCCCCGGGTCGGCGAGGTGTTCCCGCGCCCGCGCGGCCAGTTCCGGGACGACCTTCAGCGCGTAACACGGCGGCACGGTCGGGTGCGCCGCGCGCGGCCAGAAGCACACGAGGTCGGCCAGCGCGCCGAGGTGCCGGCTGCGCTGCGGGGTGCGCGCGGCCGTGTAGACGACGCGCAGCAGGCCCGCGGCCAGCGCGCCGAGCGCGACGACGCCGATCGCCGACAGCGGTTTGAACCAGCCGGGCACCACGCCGAACCCGAAGCGCAGCACCAGCAGCGCGGCGCCGCCGGCGGACATTGCGGAGGCGACGGTCAGCGCCAGGTGGTGCAGGTGCCGCCGTTCCCAGGCCGAACGCGCCCACGCCGCCGCGGCCTGGGCCTCCTGCCGCTCGTCGTGCTCCATGAGCTCGACGATCGCCGGGACGCCCCGCCGCAGCCGGCGCAGCGGGACGGCGACCGCGAAGCCCAGCCCGGCGAGCACCGCGGCCAGCGCCAGCCCGGCGCCCCACAACACCGTGACCAGCACATACGTGTCGGGCACCTGCAGGTGTTCGGCCCCGGAAAGCCGTCGCACGGCTTCGGTGAGACCGGCGCCGAAGCCGCCGCCGAGCAGCCCGGCCAGCGCGAGCACCGGCGCGGCCGCCCAGCCGCCCGCCCACGGCCGCAGCCGGCGCGGCTTGTGCTTCCAACCGGGCCGGGCCAGCACCGCGGCCGGCGCCAGGAACAGCGCGAACAGCACCGTGACGACGACCAGCGCCGCGCCCAGCCCTTCGACGACGCCGTTGGTCCCCGGCAGCGGGCCCGTGCCGGGGCGCAGCCGCACCGCGGCCACGACGACCAGCAGCCCGGCGAACGCGAGCACCCCGGGCCGGGCGAACCGGCCGGTGTCGACGCCGATCGCGGCGGCGATGACGGTGGCCAGCACGAGCGCCAGCGTGACGATCCAGACGACCAGGTCGAAGCCCTCGCCCGGCACGCGGAACGGGCCGCCGAGCAGCAGCAGCGCGACCGACGCCAGCGCGGCGACGGTGTGCAGGCAGCGCAGCGCGGGCGTCTCCGGGTCGGCGCGCATCCGCAGCGGCCCCGCGGTCAGGTCGCCGTCGGCGTGCACCGCCCAGGTCGCCGACGAAATCCGGTGCAGCACGAAGATCACGAGCAGCAGGGGCAGCACGCCGACCGCGATCCGCGCGGGGACCGAGCGGACGGCGTCCGGGACCACGGGCAGGCAGCCCGACCCGGGGGCGAGGCACTGCGCGGCGAACAGGTCGAGCGCGATCGCCGCGAGCTGGCCCATCAGCAGCATGGTCAGCAGCAGGGCGCCGACGCGCAGCAGGCCGCGGCAGACCGCGCCGAGGACCCGCGCGAGCCGCCGGTCCGGCGACGCCGGCGGCAGCATCCAGAACGCGACGTTGGCCAGGGAGAACGGGAACAGCAGCGCCCAGGTGGCCTTCGCGGCGCCGCCGGAGGTCATGCCGTGCCACAGGTAGCCCTCGAGGGTCCGCGGGATCGACCGGCCCAGCGCCGGCAGCACCGGGCCGGGCGCCGGGCGGCGCAGCCGGTCCGCCGGGCGGATCACCCGGCCCAGCCCGTCGCCGGCGACGTCGACGGTCGCGACCGCGTCGAGCAGCGTTTCGCCGCTGGTGCCCACGAGCCCGGCGACGCGGATTTCGACGACGCGGGTGTCCGAGCCGGGCATGGCCACGGTAAGGGTCTCCTAACCATCTGGGGACTGTGGAGCGGACAACGGTAGTGTTCCGGTGTCGTCGAGTCTTGGAGGAATCGCCACTATGACCCCCGAAAGCGTTGCCCAGCGGCACCAGACCCGCGGCGGCATCGAGTTCGCCGTCGCCGACCTCGAAGCCGCCGAATTCGGCCGCAAGGAGATCCGCCTCGCCGAACACGAGATGCCGGGCCTGATGGCGCTGCGGCGCGAGTACGCGGAGGTCTACCCCCTGCGCGGGGCGCGGGTCTCCGGTTCGCTGCACATGACCGTGCAGACCGCCGTGCTGATCGAGACGCTCGTTTCGCTGGGCGCCGAGGTGCGCTGGGCGTCCTGCAACATCTTCTCGACCCAGGACCACGCGGCGGCCGCGGTCGTCGTCGGCCCGCACGGCAGCACCGAGGAGCCCAAGGGCGTCCCGGTGTTCGCGTGGAAGGGCGAGTCGCTCGAGGAGTACTGGTGGTGCACCGAGCGCATGCTCACCTGGGACGGCGAGGGTCCGAACATGATCCTCGACGACGGCGGTGACGCCACCATGCTCGTCCACAAGGGCACCGAGTTCGAGAAGTCGGGCGTCGTGCCGACCCCGGACGAGAACACCTCGGACGAGTTCCGCGTGTTCCTCGAGCTGCTGCGCGCTTCGGTCGCGGCCGACACCGGCAAGTGGACGAAGATCGGCGAGGGCATCCGCGGGGTCACCGAGGAGACCACCACCGGCGTCCTGCGGCTGTACCAGCTCGCCGCGGCCGGCGAGCTGCTGTTCCCGGCGATCAACGTCAACGACGCGGTGACGAAGTCGAAGTTCGACAACCGTTACGGCATCCGCCACTCCCTGATCGACGGCATCAACCGCGGCACCGACGTCCTCATCGGCGGCAAGGTCGCGGTGGTCTGCGGCTACGGCGACGTCGGCAAGGGCGCGGCGGAGTCCCTGCGCGGCCAGGGCGCGCGCGTGGTCGTCACCGAGATCGACCCGATCTGCGCGCTGCAGGCGGCGATGGACGGCTACCAGGTCCGCACGCTCGAGAACGCGCTGCCCGAGGCCGACATCGTCATCACGACGACCGGCAACAAGGACGTCGTGCTGGTCGAGCACATGGCGAAGATGAAGCACCAGGCGATCCTGGGCAACATCGGTCACTTCGACAACGAGCTCGACATGGCGGGCCTGCAGCGCTACCCCGGCATCCGTCGCATCACCATCAAGCCCCAGGTCGACGAGTGGATCTTCCCGAACGGCAACACGATCATCGTGCTGTCCGAGGGCCGCCTGCTCAACCTCGGCAACGCGACCGGGCACCCGTCGTTCGTGATGTCGAACAGCTTCTCCAACCAGGTGATCGCGCAGGTCGAGCTGTTCACCAAGCACGAGGAGTACGACAACGAGGTCTTCCGCCTCCCGAAGAAGCTCGACGAGAAGGTGGCGAAGATCCACCTGGACGCGCTCGGCGGAGAGCTGACGAAGCTCACCAAGGAACAGGCCGAATACATCGATGTGGATGTGGAAGGGCCGTTCAAGCCGGAGCACTACCGGTACTGAGGTTTTTGCGTTTCAGCAGGTCAAGGCCGCCCCGAAAGTGTTCGGGGCGGCCTTTTGTATTGCGTCTTGAACAGTGATAGCTCGAATGGGTGACGTGTTATCATGGTGGGGTGAAACAGTTGATCACCCGGATCGACGACGAGCTGCACGCCCGGCTGAAAGCGCGAGCCGAGGCCGAAGGGCGCAGCATGAACGACCTGGTCACGGAAGCGTTGAGGGGCGTAGTGGCGAAGACCGAAACCCGCGCGGAGTGGAAGCGGCGACTGATCGCCGAGGGAAAGCTGGTTGCCTACGAGGCGGAAGGCGAGGCGCCGGGGCACGACGAACTGGAGAAACTCTCGCGCGGCTGGGGTACGGCCGTCAGCGAGGCACTCGACTGGACCAGGGGTGAATGGTGACTGTTCTCTACGCCGACACGAGTGCGGTGGTCGGTGCCTACCTCGTCGACGAGCCCGAGCACGCCGAGCTGCGAAAACTGCTGATCGACGGTGACCACCTCGTGCTCACCAGTGAGCTGACCCGGCTCGAGTTCGCGAGTGCGGTCACGGCGGCCAAGCGAACCGGCCGGATTCCGGATGCCCGTGCGTTCCTGGCCCAGTTCGACGAGGACACCCGGTCGGTGCTCGGGGTGATCCCACTGGAGCCGCCGCGGATATTCGCTGCCGCTCGCCGGCTGGTCACGGACAACTATCCCGTGCGCACTCTCGACGCGATCCACATCGCCGTCGCGATGCACGACACCGCCGAGCTGACCGGCGGCGAGCCGGTCACCTTCGTCACCCGGGACCAGCGGCAAGCCGACGCCGCGAAAGCCAACGGATTCGAGGTGCTGTGACCGTCAACCTCTTCGCCGGCATCGCCGTCCGCGACTTCGCGGGCGCCGTCGCCTGGTACGAGAAGCTCTTCGGCTCCCCGCCGACGTTCGTCGTGCACAAGACCGAAGTGCTGTGGGAAGTCACGGAACACGGCTCGGTCTACGTCGTCGAGCGGCCCGAGCGGGCCGGGCTCGCCATGCACACCCTCTTCGTCGAAGACCTCGACGAGCGGGTCGCCGGGATCTCCGCGCGAGGCATCGAACCAGCCGACCAGGAGGCGTACGACAACGGCGTTCGCAAGATCATCTACCGCGACCCCGAGGGCAACGAGCTCGGCATCGGCGGCGGGCCAGCCTGAGTCAGGCGCGCCGCGAGCGCGCGATGCCCCACCCGACGAGCGCGCCGGCCACGACGGTGAGCGTGACCCCCGCGATCATCACGGCGTCCCGGAACTGCGCGGTCTGCAGCGCGCTCCAGTGCGCCGTGGTGATTTCGCCGGTGAACAGGGCCGCGAGGATCGTGCCGGTGACCGCGATGCCGGCGCCGGACGTCACCTCGGTCGCCGTGTCGGTGAGGGCCGCGCCGATCGTCGTGCGGTTCTCCGGCAGGCCGCGCAGGACGTTGACGCCGGCGACCGCGCCGACCACGCGCATCCCGGCGGCCACCAGCACCAGCGCGATGGCGACCCACACGTACCCGAGCCGGCTGAACAGCCCATAGAACGCGAGCCCGGCCACCACCGCCGACGCACTGAGCCACGCCGCCCGCTCGAGGCCGACGCGCCGCACGAACGGGCCGACAAACGCGCCGCCCGCGACCAGGACCACCACCTGCGGCAGCAGCCCGGCGGCCGCGAGCGCGGGCGGCCAGCCCCAGTCGAGCTGCAGCTGCAGCGTCACCAGGTAGCCGAGGCCCGCGGTCGCCAGCCCGGCCGCGGCCTTGAACGCCAGGCCACTGGAGACGAGCGGGTGCGCGACGAGCTTCAGGTCGAGCAGCGGGTGCCGCGCCGAGCGCTCACGGAGGACGAACAACACCGCCGTCACGACGGCCGCCGCGGTGGCCGTCCACGGCGACCACGAGCCGGTGCCTTCGTGGACGAACAGCGTCGGCGCGACGAGCGCGAGCACGATCGTCACCGTGCCCAGCGCCGCGCCCGGGACGTCGATGGGGTCGCGGTGCAGTTCGGCCGGGTTGTCGGGGGAGATGCCGGACCGGATGCCGACGATCGCGAGGAGCGCGATCGGCACGTTGACCAGCAGCAGAACCTGCCACGGCGCGATCGCGAGCACAAACCCGCCCGCGGTCGGGCCGATCGCCAGCCCGACCAGGCCGACCGTCGAGATGAGGGTCGTCGCGCGGACGCGCAGGCCGTCGTCGTCGAACAGCCGGAAGGCCAGGGCCATCGACCCCGGGGTGGTCATCGCGGCGGCGACGCCCATCAGCACCCGGACGGCGATGAGCTGTTCCGCGTCGGTGACGAACGCGGTCGCCAGGCTCGCGGCGCCGAGCAGCGCCAGGCCGATGAGCATGACCCGGCGCCGGCCGAACCGGTCGGCGACCGCGCCGAACGCCAGCATCAGGCCGCCGAAGACGACCGCGTACGCGCCGGTCACCCACTGCAGCGTGGTGGTCGACGCGCCGAGCTCGCGGCCGATCGTCGGCAGCGCGACGTTCAGGATCGAGTTGTCGAGCATCTCGAAGAGGAACACCGCGGACAGGCCCGCCAGGGCGATCCACGCCTCGCGCAAGGACCGGGGGGACCGGGCGGTGACAATGTCGGTGGTCATGCCACTAAGTTAACTCACTAAGTTTAGTGACACAAGAGAGGGTGGTCGGATGCCCAGGACCAGCGAGCGGGGCGGACCGCAAACGCGGGCGAAGATCTCGGAGGTCGCGACCCGGCTGTTCCTCGAGCGCGGGTTCGACGAGGTCACGGTCGCCGAGGTCGCGCGGGAGGCCGGCGTCTCGAGCGTGACGGTCTTCAAGCACTTCCCGCGCAAGGAAGACCTCCTGCTCGACCGCCAGGTCGACGCGGCCGACGTCCTGCGCTCCGCGGTGCGCGACCGCGCTCCGGGCGTCGACGTGCTCGACTCCCTGCGCGACGCGACCTTCCGGCTCCTCGACGAGCGCCACGGGCTGTCCGGCGTCGCCGACGGGGCGATCCCGTTCTTTCGGACGGTCGCGGCTTCACCCGCGCTGCTCGCGCGGGTGCGGGAGATCGGCTCGGACCTGCAGCGGCTCCTCGCCGACGAGCTCGCGAGCGACCCGGCCTACGACGGCGACGGGCCGCTGTTCGCCGCGTTCTTCATCGGCGGTTACGGCACGGTGCTGGTGGAGACCGCGAGCCGGCTCATCAACCAGGGCGACCCGGACGCCGTGGCGGCCGACCACCGCGAACGGCTGGAACGGTTGTTCACCGCACTGCGGAACGGAGTGGGGTGATCAGTTCCACTCGACGGCGACGCCGGCCAGTCCCGGCCCGGCGTCGCTGAAGAACGCGCTGCTCACGCCGCCCATGTCGCACGCCAGCTCCTCCGCGACGACCGGCAGGGCGTCGTCGCGGGCGCGGACCTGACGCGTGCAGCGGGCCGGCAGCGCGTTGCGGTCGAAGCGCAGCTGGACGAGGTAGCTCGCGCACCGGTCGCGCAGCATGCGGTAGTACCCCGGGGACGCCGAGCCCGAGTCGTCGCGGACCTCGAAGCAGAACACGTGGATGTCGCCCTCGGCGAGCTTGCGGTCGAACAGCAGCTCCGTCGCCATCGTGTCCGCGTCCGGGTTGCGGCGCATCCGCCCGACGCGGCAGCCCTCGTCGGTGATCAGCTCGACGTCGTCGATCCGGCAGCCCGGATCGCCGTTGTAGACGGTCAGGTAGCGGTCGGGGCCGTGCCGCCGGGCGCGCGTCACCAGGCGCGTGCGGAGGCTGACCTGGCGGTGCTCGGCGTCGAACTGGATCGTGTCGTGGACCGACAGCAGTTCGAGGTCGGCGTTGTAGTGGTTCGACGACGGGTACGCGCCGAGCTCGGCGAGCAGGTCCTCGACGATCGACCCCATGTCACCGGACCGCAGGTCGTGGAACGACGCCGCGGGCTGGTGGCCACGGCGGACCAGTCGGGGTCCGATGAGGACCACGAGGGCGTCCGCGGGCAGCTGGAGGACCGATTCGAGGGCCCGGACCGCCGGGAGCGCCTTCGGCACTTCGGGCTGGCGCAGCCCGCGTTGCCAGTAACTCAGCGTCGACTGTCCGATTTGGACCCCGCGCAGGGCGAGGTGGGCGCGCAGCCGCGCCAGGGAGAGGCCCCGGTAGGCGATCGCCAGCCGCAGGGCGTGGTGGAACTCGCCGGTGCGGAGCGCCTCGGTCAGCTCTTTGGGCAGCTCGGCGACCGATGCCCGGGTCGCGCGGGCGCCATCGATGATCAGTGGGAGGTTCCCGTCTTGTGCCACCGCTCGTCCCTTCACCCGACCAGTGTGTGCGCTGGGCGTGAACACCGCGGAACGTTCACGTTAGCAGCGTAGAGTGGCGGTGCCGACCCCCGTTCAGGGTGGTTGGCCACGTGATGGTGACTGTTCCGCGTTCCGGCTGTGCCCCGGAACGGTCCGTTCAGCCAGATGGCGTTCTTGCTCCTTGTGACCGCGTTGTTCACCGTTGTGACCACCGCTGGTTCGCCCACTCCTCCGCAGGAGGCCGTCTGTGCTGGTGAAGTCGAGCCGGGTACCCGCCACGTTGGGCGTGTGCCTGATGTTGTGCCTGGTCGCGCCGGCTCAGGCCCTGGCCGCCGCGCCCGGAGTGCCGCCCGCCCACCAGACCCGGATCACGATGCAGGCGCAGCAGAAGAACCAGTGGTGCTGGGCCGGTTCGGGCGCCACGATCGCCGCGTCCCACGGCGTCGGGGTCAGCCAGACGCGCTTCTGCCAGCTCGCCCACGGCGAAACCGGCCAGGACTGCGCGAACCTGACCGGCACGCTCGCCGACCCGCAACGCGCCTTCGCCCGGCTCGGGTTCAGCTCGCCGGGCCGGTACCTCGACCACCGCGTCTCCTACGCCGACGTCCGGACGCAGACCGCGGCCGACCGGCCGATCGAGACCCGCGTCGGCTACCGCTCCGGCGGCGGCCACACGCACGTCGTCTCCGGCTACGACACCGGCGGCGACTGGGTCACCTGGAGCGACCCGGGCGCGTCCCGGCGCTACAACTGGTCCACCTACGGCTACTACACGCACAACTCGTCGTTCACCTGGACGCACACGCTCACCGGGATCGCCCGATGAGCAGGCGGGCGCTCGTGCTCGCCGTGCTGACCGGCTCGGCGCTGCTGATGACGGCACCGGTGTCAGGCGCGGCCCAGGCCGCCGGCATCAGCAGCGCCGACGCCGTGGCCGCGCACACCGCGGCCGCGGCGCCCGGGCTCCGGGACACCCTCGTCCGGTTCTTCGCGCAGGCCCCAGGGGCGCAGGCGCCGGTCTCGGTGGAGATCGCGCCGGACGCCTACGCCGTCTACGAGCTCTCGCCGGACTTCGTCGGGGGCAAGCCGGGCGCGGCGCCGGGGGACTTCGCCTACTTCGCGATCCCCGTCCGGGCCTCCGACGGCCGCACCGCGACGCTCTGGTCGGTCCGCGACGGCGACAGCGCCTGGCAGATCGGCAACATCGCCTCGGGTGACGTCGAAAGCGCGTACGCGCGGAAGCTGCCGGCGGGCGCCCAGCTGCTGCACGAGCCGCAGGTCGACGCCTGGTACGCCGTCCGCGACGGCCGGGTCACGCCGTTGTCGGACGACCGGGCCGCGATCACCGTGGCCGACTACCAGCGGACGGTTTCGGGGCGGTACGCGGACAAGCTGCCCGGCTCGGCCTACGCCCGCGACGGTGAGGCCGGCGGCTACGACGCCACCTCCCAGGTGATGCCCCGCGGCGACGGCGGCCCGGCGCCGTCGAGCCACGACACGGGCTGGGTGCCGTTGCTGATCCTCGTCGGCGTGCTCGCGGTCAGCGGCGCCGGGTACGTGCTCCACCTGCGGCGGAACCCCGCATGAGACGTGCCGGCGGGCCCGGTGTCGATCCCCTTCCACCGGGCCCGTCGGTCCACCACCGATAATGACGCGCGTGGGTCGACTGGTGGTCATCGAAGGGCTCGACGGCGCGGGCAAGCGGACGCTGACCGACGGGCTGACGGCGCAGCTGCGCGCCAAGGGCGCGAGCGTGGTGTCGCTGGCGTTCCCGCGGTACGGCGAGAGCGTGCACGCGGACCTCGTCAAGGAGGCGCTGCACCGCGGGCACGGCGACCTCGCCGACTCCGTGTACGGCATGGCCGTGCTCTACGCGCTGGACCGCAGCGGCGCCGCGGACCACATCCGCGCGCTGCGGGACGCGCACGACGTCGTCCTGCTGGACCGTTATGTCGCATCCAACGCCGCGTACGCGGCCGCACGCCTGCGGCAGGACGCGAACGGCGAAGTCGTGAAGTGGGTGTGGGAGCTGGAGGTCGGCCGCTTCGGCCTGCCCCGCCCGGACGCGCAGCTGCTGCTGCGTGTCGAGCCCGCGGTGGCGGCCGAGCGCGCCGAACGCCGCGCGGCGGTCGAGGCCGACCGGGAGCGCGACGCCTTCGAGACCGACGACGGTCTCCAGCGCCGGTGCGCCGCGGTGTACGACGAGCTGGCCGCGTCGGGCTGGCTGGCGCCGTGGCACGTCCTGGACGGCGTCACGGGAGTCGACCTCGAAGCGCTCGCGACGACGCTGCTAGGCCAGTAGCCGCGCCGGGTCGAAGTGGCCGATGGGGTGGGCCGTGCCGCCGTCGACCACCAGGTCCGCGAGGACCTCGCCGATCACCGGGGCGAACTTGAACCCGTGGCCGGAGAAGCCGCACGCGAGCACGACGCGCTCTTCGCCCGGGTGCCGGGCCACTACGAAGCTCTCGTCGGCGGTGTCGGTGTACATGCACGTCGCCGCGCGGAGGAACGCGCCGGGCAGCGTCGGCAGGTGCCGCTTCACCACCGACGTGATCTCGTGGATCTCGTCGGCGGAGACGTTCCGGTCGATCCCGTCGGGCGTGCACGGCCGGCCGCCGCTGTGGAACGCGACCTTCACGCCGTCCGCGGGCGCGTTGTGCGCCGGGAAGCCGTAGAACGTGTAGCCGTCGCCTTCCCAGATGTAGACGGGGTGTTCCCGGAACGGCGCCACCCCACCGGACGGTGCGAACCAGTACTGCACCTGCCGCCGGACCGTGAACGCGACGCCGAAGTCGCGCAGCAGCTCGGCCGCCCACGCGCCGGGAGCCAGCACGAGGCGGTCGGCCGTGTAGTAGTTGTGCGAAGTGCCGACGCGCACGCCGCCGGCCATCGTGCTCCAGGTGAACACCTTCTCCTCGTGGTGCAGTTCCGCGCCGCACCGCGCGGCGAGCTGCAGGTGCGCGGCGACGCTGCCCTCGGGGGACACCAGACCGGCGCCCGGCTCGTACAGCCCGACCTCGTCCGCCGACGGCGCCATGGCCGGGAACCGGCGCCGGATCTCCCGCGCGTCGAGCAGCTCGTGCCGGACGCCGAACGCCGTCGCCGACGCGAGGCTTCCGGTGATCGTCCGCGAGTCCGCCGTGCCGACCATGATCCCGCCGCAGCGCGTGAACAGCCGCCGTCCGCTGTCGCGCTCCAGGCCGTCCCACAGTTCGTGCGCGCGCAGCAGGAGCGGGACGTACTCGGGGCCTTCGAGGTACGCCTGGCGCGTGATCCGCGAACCGCCGTGGCTCGACCCGCGGTTGTGCACCGGCGCGAACTGGTCGAGGCCGAGCACCCGCTGCCCGCGCTGCGCCAGCCGGTACGCCGCGGCGCTGCCCATGCCGCCGAGACCGACCACGATCACGTCGTAGTGCGTCATCCGACCCTCCCCGGCACGCGGGTCCCGGCGTGCTCGATCTCCACCGGAGTCCCCGGCTTGCCGTACTCGACCGGCAGCCAGGCGTAGCCGATGGTTCTTCCCGTGGTGTGGCCGAAACCGGCGCTGGTGACGTACCCGGCCGCGCGGCCTTCGACGTACACGGGTTCCTTGCCCAGCACGATGTCCTCGGCCGTCAGGCGCGTCAGGCGGCGGCTCACCGTCGCTTCGGAACGGTCCTTCAGCGCGTCGCGGCCGAGGAAATACCCCTTGTCCATGCGGACGGCGAAGCCGAGGCCGGCCTCGTAGGGATCGTGCTCGGTGGTGAAGTCGACCCCGGCGACAAGGCCTCCTGCTTCCAATCGCAGGCTGGTCAACGCTCGATAACCGGCGACGGCGATGTCCCGTTCGCGCAGCTCGTCCCACAGGCGGCGGCCCAGATCGGCCGTGGTGTGCAGCTCCCAGCCGGGTTCGCCCACAGTGGACAGTCGCAACGCGACGACCGGAACGTCGCCGACGTACGTCTCCTCGGCGGCGCAGTCCGTTGTGGACAGTTCAGGCAGGACCTCGCCGCTCGACGGTCCCCACACGCCGAGGCAGCACGTTCCCGGCGTCGTGTCGTGGATCTGCACGGTGCCGTCGCCGGGCAAGTGCCGCCGCAGCCAGTCGAAGTCCAGCCGGCCACCCGCGCCGACGTGGAACCGCTCGACGCCGAGCCGGGCCACGGCCAGCTCCCCGCGCAGACCGCCGTCTTCGCCGAGCAGCAGCGTGCGGGTCACCGTGCCCGGCGGTGTTGCCAGGTCGTTCGTGGTCATGGCCTGCAGGAACGGCAGCGCGCCCGGCCCGGTGACGGCGAGCCGCGGCGCGGGCGTGAGATCGAACATCGCGACGCGCTCACGAGCCACGCGCGCTTCCGCGCCCACCTCGGTTGCGTACTGCTCCGGCCGCGCCCAGCCGTCGACCGTCCCGAAGCGCGCGCCGAGTGCCTCCTGGCGCTCGTGAAAGGGGCTGGTCCGCACCGGCGCGGTGAACCGGGCCGACGGCGCGAACCGGGCGAGGTCACAGCCGTGCAGGGCGAGTGACGGCTGCCCGTCGACGAGCCAGCGCGCCAGTTCACGCGCGGCTCCCGCGGAGTGCTCGACGCGGATCGCCTCGGCCACCCAGAAGCCGTCGAGGTCCGGGTGCTCACCGAGGAGCGGCCTGCCGTCCGGGGTGCCGGGGAGCACGACCGTCGTGGTCGACTCGACGCCGGCGTCACGCAGCGCGGGCAGTAGGTCGGCGGCCGCGGCGACACCGAAGCCGAGCCGGTCGACGTGCTCGCGGACGTACCTCCCGGTCCCGAGGTGACGCAGCACGGGCTTGCCCGCCTGGACGTGTTCGTCGTTGTGCCCGGCCAGATCCGGCAGCGGCGACGTCAGCGAATACTCGTGGGTCAGCGCCACCTGCGGGACGCTCAGCCCGACGAGCCCGCCCGAGCCGTCGCAGGAGACGACCACGTCGGCGCGGAACCGCCCGGCCGCGGTGACCACGCCGGTGACGCGCCCGGCCACACGCTCGATCGTCACGGCTTTCTCGGTGGTGAAGCGGGCTCCGCGCGCCTTCGCCCGCCGAGCCTGCGCTTCGGCCGCGCGCCGGGCGTGCACGAGGCCGTCACCGGGAACGTGGAACCCACCCAGCACGCGGGTCCGGTCGAGGAGCGGGTGCAGGTCGGCGCACTCGTGGGGGGTGCGCAGGAACCCGCGCACCCCCCACGACGTCGCCCAGCCGTGCCGCCGCTTCAGCTCCGTGAGCTGCTCCGGCGTGGTCGCGAGCTCCAGGCTGCCCACCGGGTTGAAGCACCACTGGCCGTCGAGACCCGCGTACTTCGCGACCGTGTACTTCGCGAACTCGGTCAGCGTCCGGTCCGGGTCGGTCCGGAACACCAGCCCCGGCTGGTCACCGGCGTCGTCGACCCCCAGGACGGTGACGTCGGTCCAGCCGCGTTCGGTGAGCTCGTCGGCCAGTGCGCAGCCGACGAGGCCGGCGCCGAGGACGACCACCCGGGGCCGTGCTGCCATCGCGTTCCCTCCCGGGGCGACGAAGTTGCGTCTTCGGCAACAAAGTGCGTCATGCGCGACGCACTGTCAAGCGCCCGAAAAGGTGCCCGATCCGGCCCGGGTGAACTCCATGACCCAGTTGGGTTCCCAGCTCTGCCCGCCGTCGGCGGAGAACTCCTGCTCCCAGCGGGCCGAGGTGTCCGTGATGTCCGACCAGATGTAGTGCGCCCGGATCGGCTTCCCCTTGTGGACGTCGTCGCCGTAGAAGTCACCGCGGCCGTCGGTGAAGGTCCCGGCGACCGGCGGCTGCAGCACGCCGGTGCGGCTGTTGGCCCAGTAGATCGACCACTCCTTCCGCTCGACGTCGAACAGGCGCAGCGTGAAGCCGCGGAAACCGCGGTCCGGGAAGAGGATCTCCTCGGTGTTGCCGCCGCCGTCGAACAGCGGGGTGCAGGTGGTGGTGCCGGGGAAGACGTCCCAGTCGTCACTCCCGGCGAACAGGGTGCGGAGCCGCCGGCTGACGACGGTCCAGGAGCCGTGGAAGAAGGCGAAATCGGTCATGCCGGTGATCTTGGGCCGCCGTCACTGACATCTTCTGTCAGTGGTCGCTGGCAGACTTCGCCGGGTGCGTGCGAGCCGGCTGGTGTCCCTGCTGCTGTTGCTGCAGAACCGCGGGCGGATGAGCGCGTCGCGCCTCGCCGCCGAGCTGGGCGTGACCGCGCGGACCGTGTACCGCGACGTCGAGGCGCTGGCCGCCGCGGGTGTCCCGATCTACGCCGAGGGCGGCCCGAACGGCGGCTACCAGCTGCTGGACGGCTACCGGACCCGGCTGACCGGCCTCACCGCGGGCGAGGCCGGTTCGCTGTTCCTCACCGGCCTGCCGCAGCCGGCCGCCGAGCTGGGCCTGGGCGCCCAGGTGGCCGCGGCCGAGCTGAAACTGATGGCGGCGCTGCCGACGCCGTACCGCGACGCGTCCGTGCGGATCCGCCAGCGGTTCCACCTCGACGCGCCCGGCTGGTACCGCGAAGCGGACCCGGTGCCGCAGCTGCTCGCGGCCGCGGAAGCCCTGTGGCAGGACCAGGTCGTCGAGGTCCGCTACCGCCGCTGGTCGCCGACTCCCGGCGTGGTGACGCGGCGGCTGCGCCCGCTCGGCCTGGTCCTCAAGGCGGGGGTCTGGTACCTGGTCGCCGGGCCGCGACCGCGCACCTACCGCGTCACCAACATCGAACGGCTCACGGCGCTGGACGAGCACTTCACCCGGCCCGAAGGGTTCGACCTGGCGGAGTTCTGGCGTGAGCACGTCGAACGGTACGAAGAGAGCGAAGCCGCCGAGACGGCCGTCGTACGGCTCTCGCCGGCGGGGATCGCCGCTCTGCCGGACATCCTCGGCCCGCGGGCCACCCGCTTGGCGCTGCGCACGCTCGAACCGCCGGACGCCGACGGCTGGCAGCGCGCGACGATCCCGCTGGAAAGCGTGCCCCACGCGGCCGCCGGGCTGCTGCGGCTCGGCGCGGACGCGCAGGTGCTGGCCCCGGCCGAGCTCGTCGCGCACCTCGCGGAGACGATCACGGCGATGGCGCGGCTGTACCCCTAGTCCCGGAAGTAGCCCAGCTGCGCGGAAAGCTCGTCCGCCGCGTCGGTCATCGGCCGCACGATCTGCTTGACCCGCTGCTTCGACAGCCGGTACGACGGCCCCGAAGCGCTCATCGCGGCGACGACGTCCCCGCCCGGGCCGTGGATCGGCACGGCGACCGCGTGCATGCCGAGCTCGAGCTCCTCGTAACAGGCCGCGAAGCCGTCTTCGACGACCCGTTCCAGCTCGGTCATCAGCTCGTCCGGCTCGACGGTCGTGCGCGGGGTGTACTGCTCCAGCTTCCGCTTGAGCACCCGCTTGCGCTCGGTGTCGCCCATGTACGCCAGCAGGATCTTGCCGCTGGACGTCGCGTGCAGCGGGGTGCGCTGGCCGGTCCAGTTCTGCGTGGTGATCGCCGCCGCGCCGCGCGCCTGGCTGATGTTGATCGCGACCCCGTCGTCGGCGATGGCGATGTTGACGGTCTCGCCGAGCTCCTCGGCCAGCGTGCGGCAGCTGACGCGGCCGAGCTTCGCCAGGTCCATCCGGCCGGTCGCGGCGCCGGCCAGCCGCACGATGCCGAACCCGATCGCGTACTTCCCGCGTTCGCCGAGCTGCTCAACGAGGCCTCTGGACTCCAGGACGCTGAGCAGCCGCGACGCCGTCGACTTGTGGACGCCCAGCTCGCCCGCGATTTCGGTGATGCCGGTTTCGCCGTTCCGGGCCAGCAGCTCGAGGACGCTGATCGCGCGGTCGACCGACTGCACCTGGCTTTGAGTTGCGTTGCCCGAGTCCTGGTTCCGCATAGCGCAACAGTATCCGTTTTGCGCCGTCCCTATCGGCTGAGTGGGCGAATCTCTTGACGCGGCCGCCGTCGGAACCGGATTGTTGCGCAGGAAGCGCAGTGTCGCGCGATGCGCAACTTTCACCCGTTGTTCCGGTTTCCCGTCACCCGTTCCCGGAGGCCCCGATGATCCGCGCCTGCGCCACCGCCGACCTGCCCGAGGGGGAGTCCCTCCGCATCGAAGGGCCCGTCCCGATCGCGCTGTTCCACACCGAAGACGGCTTCTTCGCGATCGACGACACCTGCACCCACCAGGACGCCTCGCTCGCCGACGGCTGGCTCGAGGGCTGCTTCGTCGAATGCCCGCTGCACGCGGCGCGGTTCGACCTGCGCACCGGCGTGCCCACCTGCCTGCCGGCCAAGGCGCCGGTGCGGACCCATCGCGTGGTCGTGACCGACGGCGCCGTCTTCGTCGACGCGCCCGTCCCGGCCCTTCCCTGAGCCTTCCTCCGCAGGTCCGTGAAGGCCGCGTCCCGGCCTTCACGGACCGTCCAGGGGCACCCGGATGGAGCAGGGGCCGGTGCCGATCTTGATCTTTCTGGTGGTCAAACACGCGGGTCGTGCGTGCGGGCGCCGGAACTAGTGCGAATATGTGGACATGAAGGCACGTGTTCTCGTGGTCGACGACGACCCCGCCCTCGCGGAGATGCTCACCATCGTGCTCCGTGGGGAGGGGTTCGACACGGCCGTGGTCGCCGACGGCTCACGCGCGCTGCCCGCGCTGCGTGAGCTGAAACCCGACCTCGTCCTGCTCGACCTGATGCTGCCCGGGATGAACGGGATCGACGTCTGCAAGGCGATCCGCGCCGAGTCCGGGGTGCCGATCGTCATGCTCACCGCCAAGAGCGACACCGTCGACATCGTCCTCGGCCTGGAGTCCGGCGCCGACGACTACGTCGTCAAGCCGTTCAAGCCGAAGGAGCTGGTCGCCCGGGTCCGCGCCCGGATGCGCCGCACCGAGGCCGAACCCGCGGAGTCGCTCACGATCGGCGACCTGGCGATCGACGTGCCCGGCCACGAGGTCACGCGTGAGGGCAAGGCCATCCCGCTGACCCCGCTGGAGTTCGACCTGCTGGTGGCGCTCGCGCGCAAGCCGCGTCAGGTGTTCACCCGCGAGGTGCTGCTCGAACAGGTGTGGGGCTACCGGCACGCCGCCGACACACGCCTGGTGAACGTGCACGTCCAGCGCCTGCGCTCGAAGGTCGAGAAGGACCCGGAACACCCCGAGGTGGTGTTGACCGTTCGCGGCGTGGGGTACAAGGCCGGCCCGCCGTGATGAGTCGATGACCCTCGAGGCCCCGAGACGGCTTCCCGCGTTCGCGCGTTCGACGGCACGCCTGGTCCGGCGTGTCGTCGTTTTCGCGCGCCGGCGCGCGGTCGCCTTCAACGAGCTGTGGAAGCACTCGCTGCAGTTCCGCGTCACGGTGTCGACGCTCGCGCTGTCTTCGGCCGTCGTGTTCGTGCTGGGCATGGTGCTGCAGAACCAGATCACCGAGCGGCTGCTGGACACCAAGCGCGAAGCCGCGATCGCGCAGACCCGCGCGGCCGCCGACACCGCCGCCGGCGAGCTGGTCGGGCTCGGCGGCGAGAACTACGACGCGATGACGCTCCGGCTCCAGAACGCGTTGAAGAAGATCGCGATCACGCCGACCAGCCAGGACGCGGCCGGTTCGGCGGCGGGCACGTTCGTGCCGGTGCTCGCCAGCGGCGGCCGTGACCAGTCCGGCGCCGTGTCGGCGTCCGCGGGCCCGTTCGAGAACGTGCCGCCGCGGCTGCGCCAGTTCGTCGAGGCCGACCAGATGAGCTGGCTCGAGCACACGGTCACCGACGGCGCCGGCATGCGCACGACGTACCTGATCGTCGGCACGCCGCTCAACACCGTCGCCAGCCCGCTGCAGCTGTACCTGCTGTTCCCGTTGACGACGGAGCAGAACACCGTCTCGACCGTGCAGAACACGCTGCTGGTCGGCGGGCTCGTGCTGCTGCTCCTGCTCGCGGGCATCACGAACCTGGTGACCCGCCAGGTGGTGCGCCCGGTCCGGCAGGCCGCCGCGGCGGCCGAGCAGTTCGCCGGCGGTGACCTCGACCAGCGCCTCACCGTGCTCGGCGAGGACGACCTGGCGAAGCTGGCCGTGTCCTACAACGGGATGGCCGCCAGCATCCAGGGCCAGATCCGCCAGCTCGAGGAGTTCGGCGGCCTGCAGCGCCGGTTCACCTCCGACGTCTCGCACGAGCTGCGCACACCGCTGACCACCGTCCGGATGGCCGCGGACGTGCTGCACGCGTCGCGCGAGCAGTTCCCGGCCGGGCTCGCGCGCTCGACCGAGCTGCTGGTCGACGAGCTCGACCGGTTCGAGGCCCTGCTCGGCGACCTGCTGGAGATCAGCAGGCTCGACGCCGGCGTCGAGGAGCTGTCGGCGGAGTTCATCGACGTCCGCCCGATCGCGACGCGCGCGGTCGAGCAGGTGCGGGTGATCGCCGGCAACGCGGGCAGCTCGGTCGAGCTGGTGCTGCCCGACGAGGAGGTCGTCGCCGAGGTCGACGCCCGGCGCGTCGAGCGGATCCTGCGCAACCTGCTCGCCAACGCCGTCGACCACAGCGAGGGCAAGCCGGTGGTGCTGACGGTCGGGGCGAACGAAACCGCCGTCGCCATCACGGTCCGGGACCACGGCGTCGGCCTGCGGCTCGGCGAGGCGGACCTGGTGTTCAACCGGTTCTGGCGCGCCGACCCGTCGCGCAACCGCCGTACCGGCGGCACCGGGCTCGGCCTGGCGATCAGCCAGGAGGACGCGCGCCTGCACGGCGGCGAGCTCGACGCGTGGGGCGAGCTGGGCCAGGGCGCCTGCTTCCGGCTCCTGCTGCCGCGCCGCCAGGACGTGCCGGCCGGTGACCCGCCGCTGGTGCTGCCGCCGCCCGACCGCGTCGCCGCCGAAGTGCCGCTCGGGATCATCGAGGTGCCTGCTCCGGAAGCGATCTTCGCCGAACGTGAGGAAATCGGGCAGTGAAACGGCTTTTGATCGCCCTGGCGTGCCTGGTGCTGGTGGCCGGCTGCGCGAACGTGCCGCTGGAATCCCAGCCCGTCGTCGTCTCGGGCGAACGCCAGGGGCAGGGCTCCGGTGACGTTGTGCCCGAGCCGCAGCCGGGGATCGACGCGCTGACGCTGGTCCGCGACTTCATCGGCGCGACGCTCAAGCCGGGCCAGGGCTACGCGGCCGCCCGCGCCTACCTGGACGACGCGGGCCGCGCGAACTGGCGCCCGAGCCGCAGCCTCACGATCATCCAGAACACCTTCGGCACGGTCTTCGACACCAACCCACAGCCCGACCCGAACACCGTGGTCGTCAACGTGCGCGGGATCGACATCGGCACGCTCGACCAGAACAGCGCGTTCGTGCCGGACTACAGCTCGGCGCTGGTGCAGGTGAAGGTCCGCAAGCAGGCGAGCGGCCAGTGGCGGATCATCGACCCGCCGCCCGAGCTGTACGCGACCGAGTCCGACTTCAGCGAGAACTACACCGCGGTGCCGGTGAGCTTCTACTCGGACACGGCGGCGACGTTCGTCCAGGACCGGCGTTACGTCGTCGCGAAGCCGCAGTCCGGGCTGCCGGGCAAGGTGATGGACCTGCTGGTGAACGGCCCGTCGACCAGCCTGGCCGGCGCGGTGCGCAACCTGCTCGGCGAGCCGATCGAGATCGACACGAACGTCAAGAGCCTCGACGACGGGACGCTCGTGGTGCCGCTGTCGGGGCTGGCGGGCGTCCCCGACGAGGTCCGGAAGCTGATCGCGGCGCAGATCGTCCTTTCGCTCCAGTACGTGACTTCGGCGCGGATCCGCATCCTCGCCGACGGCGCGCCGCTGGTGGCGAACCACCCGGACTGGCGGTCGAACGAGCTGCCCGCGTACGGCGCGCCGCTGTCGCTCAGCCTGGAGCTGCTGGGGCTGATGACGGTGGGCGGCCGCGTCCGTTCGCTGGGTGACGGCGCTCCGGTGCCCGGCCCGGCGGGCAACGGCGGTTACGACGTCGTGAGCGCGGCCCAGTCGATCGACGGCAAGCGCCTGGCGGTGGTGGAGCGCGACGGCGGCCAGGTCCGGCTGCGGATCGGCGACCTCGGCCACGACCTGACCCCGGTCACCCTCGGCGGCAGCACGCTGAGCCGCCCGACGTGGCGGCCCGGCACCGGCGAGGTGTGGACGGTGGTCGACCAGATTTCGGTGGGCCGCCTGGTGGTGGGCCCGAACGGCCAGTGGACGCCGTTGCAGGTCAACGCCACGGACCTGACCCAGCAGGGCGGCATCACGGAGCTGCGGTTCTCCCGCGACGGCGCCCGCGTGGCGGCTATCGTCAACGGCCAGCTGTGGGTGGCTTCGGTGGTCGGCACGAACGACACGGTGGCCCTGCGCGAGCCCCGTCACCTCCAGCCGCACGACCTCCAGGAGGTCGTCGACGTGGACTGGGTGGGCCCGGACTCGCTGGTGGCGGTGACGAGGTCGAACTCCCAGCCGGTGGTCAAGGTGACGGTGGACGGCCAGCGCATGGACGCGTTCAACAGCTCCAACCTGACGGTCCCGGTCCACGGCGTGACGGCGGCCCCCAGCCGCCAGATCGTGGTGGCGGACGCGAGCGGCCTGTGGACGGCGTCGGCCCTGGGCGAGGTGTGGCGGCCCCAGAACCACACGATGAAGGACGCGGACCCGTTCTACCCGGGTTGATCGTGTTTCACCGGTTCGGGTGACGTCCGGACGTTCGAAACTGTCGGTGCCGGCGGTGACACTGTCCGTGTGCTGAAGAAACTGCTCGACCTGGTGATCCCGAGCCGCTGCGCCGCGTGCGGAGCCCGCGGGGCGCCGTGCTGCGCGGAGTGCGCGAAGGTGTGGGGCTCGGTGTCGGAGGTGGTCCGCGTCCCGACGGCGGGTGTGGTGCGGGTGTTCGCCCTGGCCCGGTATCGCGGCGTCGGGCGGCGGTTGCTGATCGCGTACAAGGAGCGGGGACGGCGGGATTTGGCGCCTTCGCTGGGGCGGGCTTTGGCGGAGGCGTTGGCTGTGTTGCCGTTGCGAGTTTCCGCGGCCCGGGCCAGTCCGCCGGGTTCGGCCGCCAGCTTGGCCGCCAGCTTGGCCGCCCGCTCGGCCGGGCCGGGCGGCGCCTCTCCGGCGTTCTCGGCGGATGCCGCCACCGCGCCCCGCGCGGCCCTCGCCACACCCCCGCCGCGGGTGATTTGCCTTGTCCCGGCGCCCAGCCGCCCCTCGGCGTCGCGGGTGCGCGGCGGCCCGCACGTCGAGCGGCTGGCTGGGTTTGCCGCGAGTTCCCTGGTCACGCGCGGTTTCGAGGTGGTCGTCGCCCCGGCTTTGGAACTGGCGGGCGGAGCCCGGGACGCGGTCGGCCTGGACCGGGCGGAGCGCATGGCCAACCTCGCCGGAAGGCTCCGTTTCCGCGAATCCGGCCGGCCACCACCGGGCTTCCCGATCGTGGTGCTGGATGACGTGGTGACGACGGGAGCCACAGCCGCGGCGTGCGTCCGAGCGCTGGCTTCGGAGGGTTTCGAGGTCGCGGCTGTCCTTACTCTGCTGGCGGCCGGGTGACCGGCGGTCGAGGAGGTGCCACGTCGGCGGGCGGGTCAGGCCGAGCTGCCCACCGGGTGAGAACCGGCGCCCTGGGAGGTGCCACGTTGGTGGGCTGGTCGGGCCGGGCGAGCCACCGTTCCGGGCCTCGGCGCGAACTCGGCAGCCCACGGATCCTGCTGCGGTGCGGAGCAGGGTGCGACGGTGATCGTCGCAACCCCTGCCAACTCGGCAGAGAGGTGAGATGCAGGCGAGCCGAAGAGCGCTTTCAACCGCCGCGCACCGCCAACCCCCAAGTCGCGACCGTCGCCGATCCCATCACTTGGTCCCACCGGTAAAGGAGCAACCAAGCAACTCCCGCGGTCGGGTGATACCGGCGCACCCGCCGCCTCGGCGAGCGGCTCAAGCCGAGCGAGCCATCGTCCCGGCCTCCGCGCCAACCCGGCCGCGAAGTGAGATGCAGGTGAGCCCAAGACCGCTTTCAACCCATCGCGCGAACCCACCCAGCCATTCCCGAGCCACCCACCCCCACCAGCAAAAGGAGCAACCACCAAAACAACCTCGCGGCCGGGTGACCCCACCGTCACCTACACGAGTGACATCCACCGGGAACGCAGCCCGCCTCGCGCCCGTTGTCCGGGCATGAGGGTGTTGATCACGACCACTCGGCCGCCACACCACTCCACCGGAGTGGCGGCTGCGGCGGACGGGGCCGTCACCCTCGGCGTCCACCAGCCGGCAGCGATGCGCCGTCCGTGTGAAAGCACGCTGCGTGCACCGCGTCCGACCAGCGGGTGTTTTCTGGTGTTCACCCCCCGCTCACTGCGCCGGGTGACGGAGTCTCATTCCTCGACATCCCCCGGCTCGGGGGCTGTTGCAACGGGCGTGAGGAAGCTAACGTGCTCCGCAATCAGCAATCCCCGCAGGCAGGGAGGTGACGAGCCCATGTCCCTGGCGCCGGAGGTGCGCTGAGTCCGCGTTCGGGCTCCGGCACGAGACGTCGTGAACCGTTCCCGAACTCCTTCTCGGCCCGCGATCCGGGCTTCCGTCCCCGCAATACCGGCGCCGTGTGTGAACTCAACAGCTCGCAGTCATCTCAGCGAGGGAGGTCGTGTATGGACATCGTCGTTAAGGGCCGCAACGTGGAGGTGCCCGACCACTATCGGGCACTCGTCAGCGAAAAGCTGGCCCGCCTCGAGCGCTACGACAGGAAAGTCATCCGGTACGACGTGGAGCTGTTCCACGAACCCAATCGGCGCCAGGCCAAGAGCTGCCAGCGCGTCGAAATCACCGGAAAGGGGCGTGGCCCGGCCGTACGCGCTGAAGCGTGTGCCGCCGACTTCTACGCAGCGCTCGATTCCGCAGTCACCAAGCTGGAGAACCGGCTGCGGAGGACACACGACCGGAGGCGCGTGCACTACGGGCGCAGCCGCCCGGAGTCGGTCGCCGAAGCGACCTCGGCACTGCCGGGTGGTGGATCCCCGGCCGCAGCCAGTCCCGCCGCGCAGACCGCGGTGTTGGACGCCCCCGAAGCCGAACCGCAGACGAACGGCTTCGCGGTCGCCGGAGAGATCCACCTGCCGCAGCAGCAGAGCTGGGCCGACGACGACCTGGGTCACCAGCCCGGCCGCGTCGTCCGCGAGAAGCAGCACACCGCGGAGCCCATGACGGTGGACCAGGCTCTCTACGAGATGGAGCTGGTCGGCCACGACTTCTACCTCTTCAACGACTCGGATGCGGGCCGGCCCAGCGTGGTCTACCGGCGGAAAGGCTTCGACTACGGCGTGATCCGGCTCGGCTGAGCCGGTTCGAAGGAGGCCTCGCCGATGGCCCGCACGCGCCCGCGTGCGGGCCATCCGCATGTCAGGACCTACGGCGTGTGCACACGACGCCCACCGTTCCCTACGATGGGGTGGGACGGTGGCGCCGACCACGGCGGCCGCCGCGGGAAAATCTGCCCGGGACCGGCCCGGGCGCAGTCATGATCAGCTAGTGAGGTCGACCGGATGGTGCTGAACCGCCTGCTCCGCGCGGGTGAGCAAAAGATGGTGAAGCGGCTGGGCAGGATCGCCGATCACATCAACACCCTCGAAGACGAGGTCAAGGACCTGACCGACGCCGAGCTGCGGGCCAAGACCGAAGAGTTCCGCAAGCGGAACGGCGATGGCGAGTCCCTCGACGAGCTGCTGCCGGAGGCCTTCGCGGTCGTCCGGGAGGCGGCCAAGCGGGTGCTCGGCCAGCGCCACTTCGACGTCCAGCTGATGGGCGGCGCCGCGCTGCACCTCGGTCAGGTGGCCGAGATGAAGACCGGTGAGGGCAAGACCCTGACCTGCGTGCTGCCCGCTTACCTCAACGCGATCCCGGGCAAGGGCGTCCACGTCGTCACGACGAACGACTACCTGGCCAAGCGCGACTCGGAGTGGATGGGCCGCATCCACCGCTTCCTCGGGCTCGAGGTCGGCGTCATCCTCTCGGAGCAGCAGCCGGAGGTCCGGCGCGCCCAGTACAACGCCGACATCACCTACGGCACGAACAACGAGTTCGGCTTCGACTACCTGCGCGACAACATGGCGTGGAGCCTCGACGACTGCGTGCAGCGCGGGCACCAGTTCGCCATCGTCGACGAGGTGGACTCGATCCTCATCGACGAGGCCAGGACGCCGCTGATCATCTCGGGCCCGGCGGACCAGTCGTCGCGCTGGTACGTCGAGTTCGCGCGGCTCGCCCCGCTGATGAACGGCATCGACACCACCACCATGGGCTCGCGTGAGCGCGTCGAGAAGACGAACCTGATCAACTCGAAGTACCACTACGAGGTCGACGTCCGGAAGCGCACCGTCGCGGTCACCGAAAAGGGCGTCCGGTTCATCGAGGACCAGCTCGGCATCGACAACCTGTACGAGGCCGCGAACACCCCGCTGGTCGGGTACCTGAACAACGCGCTGAAGGTCCAGGAGCTCTTCCACCGCGACAAGGACTACATCGTCCGCAACGGCGAGGTCGCGATCGTCGACGAGTTCACCGGCCGCGTGCTCCACGGGCGCCGCTACAACGAGGGCATGCACCAGGCGATCGAGGCCAAGGAAAAGGTCGAGATCAAGGCCGAGAACCAGACGCTCGCCACGATCACGCTGCAGAACTACTTCCGCCTCTACGGCAAGCTGTCCGGCATGACCGGTACGGCCGAGACCGAGGCCGCCGAGTTCCACCAGACCTACAAGCTGGGTGTGGTGCCGATCCCGACGAACCGGCCGATGGTGCGCGCCGACCAGCCGGACCTGATCTACAAGACCGAGGAAGCGAAGTACGAGGCGGTCGCCGAGGACATCGCCGAGCGGCACGAGAAGGGCCAGCCGGTCCTGGTCGGCACGACGAGTGTCGAGAAGTCCGAGCGGCTGTCGAAGCTGCTGGTGAAGCTGAGCGTGCCGCACGAGGTGCTGAACGCGAAGCACCACGACCGCGAGGCGCTGATCGTCGCGCGCGCCGGCCAGAAGGGCGCCGTCACGGTCGCCACGAACATGGCGGGCCGCGGTACGGACATCGTGCTCGGCGGCAACCCCGACCTGATCGCCGACCACGTGCTGCGTGAGCAGGGCCTGGACCCGGTCGAGCACTCCGAGGAGTAC
Source organism: Amycolatopsis sp. NPDC104819 (assembly GCF_055583145.1). NCBI lineage: Bacteria > Bacillati > Actinomycetota > Actinomycetes > Pseudonocardiales > Pseudonocardiaceae > Amycolatopsis > Amycolatopsis sp. NPDC104819. The sequence goes on from NZ_JBVJON010000004.1 coordinate 135,147, forward strand.
GAGGCCGCGTGGCCCGCCGTCCTGGAGAAGGTCAAGGAAGAGTCGAAGGCCGAGGCCGAAGAGGTCCGCGAAGCCGGCGGCCTGTACGTGCTGGGCACCGAGCGCCACGAGTCGCGCCGCATCGACAACCAGCTCCGCGGCCGGTCGGGCCGGCAGGGTGACCCGGGCGAGTCCCGCTTCTACCTGTCGCTCGGCGACGAGCTCATGCGCCGCTTCAACGCGACGATGGTCGAGCGCGTCATGACGACCATGCGGCTGCCCGACGACGTGCCGATCGAGCACAAGATGGTCTCCAAGGCCATCAAGAGCGCGCAGACGCAGGTCGAGCAGATCAACATGGAGCAGCGCAAGGACGTCCTCAAGTACGACGAGGTCATGAACGAGCAGCGCAAGGTGATCTACGCCGAGCGCCACCGCGTCCTGGCCGGCGAGAGCCTGCGCGACCAGATCGAGGGCATGCTCGAGGACGTCGTCAACGCCTATGTGGACGGTGCGACGGCCAACGGTTACGCCGAGGACTGGGACCACGAGAAGCTCTGGACGGCGCTGAAGCAGCTCTACCCCGTCAGCCTCGACTGGGAAGAGCTGATGGAGGACGGCGACCTTGACGCGAACGGCCTGCGCGAGGCGCTGCTGCAGGACGCCCGCGACGCTTACGACAAGCGCGAAGCCGAGATCAACGCGCTCGTCGGGCCGGACGGCATGCGGACCCTGGAGCACCAGGTGATGCTGACGGTGCTGGACCGCAAGTGGCGCGAGCACCTGTACGAGATGGACTACCTCAAGCAGGGCATCGGCATGCGGGCGCTCGCGCAGCGCGACCCGCTGATCGAGTACCAGCGCGAGGGCTTCGACATGTTCCGCGCGATGCTCGACTCGCTGAAGGAGGAGGCCGTCGGCTTCCTGTTCAACCTGCAGGTCGAGCGCGCCGAGGCGCCCCCGGCCGAGGACGCGGCCGCGCTGCCGGCGGGAGTCGGCTCGGGCAACGGCCAGGCCACGGCGGAGGGGCGCCACGCCCGTCCGGCACCGCCCCAGCCGCCGACAACCGACACCGAGTCCGTCCCGGCCGCCCTCCGCGGCAAGGGCCTCGGCGGCGGCGGTCAGCAGCCGGGCGTGACCCTGTCCGGCCCGGGCGAGGACGGCGAGGTCGAGTCCCACGCCGACGGCGGAGCCGAGCCCGCGAGCGGAGGCGGCGGGGGGACTCGCCGTGACCGCCGCGCTGCCCAGCGCGACGCCGCGAAGAAGGGCAAGAAGGGCCCGCGTCGCTGACGAAGTGACCACGGAACCGGGGCGTGCGGCTTGGACCGCACGCCCCGGTTTTGTGTAGGGGGCCGCCCGCGACGACGACGCCCGGCCTGGCTTTCGCTGCCACCGGGGTCCACTTCGCACCGCGATCCTGGGCTGGCTGGTGGCCCGACTTGGCTGCCGCTGCCACCTGCGCGCATCGGCCGAGCGCGCCGCGGGGTCCACTTCGCACCGTGGCCATGGGCGCTGTCCACTTCGCACCCTGCGCTGTCCACTTCGCACGGCGGCCGCCGCCAGCCGCGGCGGGGAGCGTGCCCTCTTCACCCGCCTCACGCCGCTGCTCGCTGCGGCAGCCGGGCCGGACGCTGCGGCTTTCAGCAACGCGAACCGCACACAACGCCACCCCGACGGCGTCCGCGTGAAGCGGGCCGCCAGGGCGTACGACCGGCCGTCCGCCTCCACTCGCGCGCACGCTTCGATCACGTCCGGGACCGCCGTGCACGTGTGGACCGTCTGCGTCCGGTGCCGCGGCTGGCGCGTCCGCGGCGCGCTCAGTCCCGCGTAGACCTCCGGCGCCACCAGCGCGCGGATCTGCGCCGCCGGGCGGCGGCCGTCGTAGGCCTCGAGGAGCATGTTCAGCAGCAAGCCCACGTCACCCGATTCGAGCTGGCGGGGCACCGGCCACCGGGTTGCGGCGTGGCGGTGCTCCTCCGGGGTCAGCGCTGCCGGACGGTCAGCCCGGCGTGGCGCTTCGTAGTGGGCGAGCGTTCTCAGGCGATGTTCGTCGATCATTTTCTCCCCTCCCGGACTCGGCATTTCGCCGCGTCCACCGCTTAGAGGGCGGAACCGGCCGGAAAGGAGACAGGAATCGCTCGATTAGGCACAGAACCGCGGAAGGGATGGATTCCCCGGCAGTGTTGCGCTAGGCGAGACACCGCGTAGCCACCCGGCTATGGTGTGCCGGGTGCTGAAGGGGTTATTGGTCGATTTCGCCGGGGTTCTCACCGATCCCGACGCCGTCCGCTTCTACGACTACCTGGCGGCCGTCCGCGAACGAGGCGTCCGCACCGCGCTGCTGTCCAACGCGCCAGGGGCGTCGAACGAGGTCAAGAACACGATGTTCGACTATTTCGACGCGCTGGTGTTTTCGGGCGAAGTCGGCGTGGCCAAGCCGGATCCGGCGGTGTACCGGATCGCGGCCGACCGGCTCGGGCTGCCCGCTGCGCGGTGCGCCTTCGTCGACGACTCGGCGGCGAACATCCGGGGCGCCGTCGAGGCGGGGATGGTCGGCGTGCACCACCGGTCCGTCGAGGAGACGCTCGCCGAACTGGACGTGCTGTTCCCGGACGGGTGAGACGGTCAGCGGCCCCGGCGCACCAATTCGAAAGACAGGACCGCCGCCGCGGCCGAGACGTTCAACGACTCGACGTCACCCGGCATGGGAATGGACAGCCATTCCGTGACGAGCTCGCCGACTTCGGCGCCGACCCCGGCCGTCTCGCCGCCGAGCACGAACGCCGCGCGCTGCGGCAGCTCGACGTCGAACACCGTGGTGCGAGCCGACGCGCCCAGCGCGTAGATCCCGAAGCCGGCTTCGGTGAGCATCTCGGCCGCGTCGCGCGCGGAGCCGCAGCGCAGCACCGGCGCGCGGAACGCGACCCCGGCCGAAGCCTTGACCACCAGCGGGTCGAGCGCCGCGACGCCGCGGCGCGGCACGATCACGCCGTCCAGCCCGGCGGCGGTCGCCGTCCGCAGGATCATCCCGACGTTCGCGGGGGTGGTGATGCCGTCGAGCAGCAGCACGCGCGACGGCGGCCGCCGGTCCGAAAGCGCGGCTTCGAGCGCACGCATCCGCGGCGCGACGACGTCGGCGAGCACCCCCTGGTCCTGCTTGCCATTGCCGGCGAGCACCTTGACCCGGTGGGCGCTGGCGCGCTGCACCTGCACCCCCGCGGCCTTCGCCGCGCGCTGGATCTCCACCGCGCCCGGGCCCCGGGCGGTGTCGGCGAGGATCACCTTGTCCACCTGCAGACCGTCGTCCGCCAGCGCTTCGAGCACCGGCTTCCGGCCGTACACGGTCAGGAAGCGGTCCTTCGGCGAGACAGTCGACTCATCACCCACACCGGGCAGTCTCGCATTGTGCGACGATCGCCTCATGCCCGACCGCCTCTCCGCGCTGGACGCCTCGTTCCTCTACCTCGAGGACCACGCGACCCCCATGCACGTCGGCGGGGTGGCGATCTTCGAGCGGCCGCGCTCCGGGTTCAGCTACGCGCAGCTGCTCGACCTCGTCGGGGCGCGGCTGGCCTACCTGCCGCGATACCGGCAGCGCGTCGCGGAGGTGCCAGGGCACCTGGCGCGGCCGGTGTGGGTGGACGACGTCGACTTCGACCTGAATTACCACGTCCGGCGCTCGGCGCTGCCCCAGCCGGGCAGTGACGAGCAGTTGTTCGACCTGGTGGCGCGGCTGATGTCGCGGCGGCTGGCGCCGGAGCGGCCGCTCTGGGAGGCGTACTTCATCGAGGGGCTGTCCGGCGACCGCGTGGCGTTGGTCACCAAGACGCACCAGTCCGTTGTGGACGGAGTCGGCACGATCGAGCTGGGCCAGCTCATCCTCGACCCGACGCCGGCCGAGCCGGAGCCGTTCGAGGACATCTGGACGCCGCGCCGCGAGCCGAACCGCACGCAGCTGGTGCTGGACGCGATCAGCGAGGGCGTGCAGCGCCCGGGCGAGGTCGTGGAGAACGTCCGGTCGGCGGCGAACGACGCGTTCGCGACGGCGGGCAAGCTCGCCGAGACGGTCGGCGGGGTGGCGTCGACGCTGCGCACGCTGGTGAAGCCGGCGCCGTCCGGGCCGCTGAACGTCCGGGTGTCCGGCGGCCGGGTGTTCTCCGTGGTGCGCACGCGGCTGGAGGACTACCGGAAGATCCGCGCGGCGCACGGCGGCACGGTCAACGACGTCGTCCTCGCGGCCATCACGGGCGCGCTGCGCGAGTGGCTGCTCTCGCGCGAGGAGTCGCTGACCCCGAACGCGACGATCCGCGCGCTGGTGCCGCTGGCGGTGCGCGACGCGGAGACGGCGGAGTACTCGACGCCGGCGCTGGTCGGCAACCAGGTGGCGGCGTACCTGGTCGACCTGCCGGTCGGCGAGCCGAACCCGGTCCTGCGGCTGCAGCACATCGGCCACGCGATGGCCGAGCACCTCGACTCGGGCCGTTCGGTGGCGGCGCGCGGGCTCCTCAAGGTCGGCGGCTTCGCGCCGGCCACGCTGCATTCGCTCGGCGCGCGGGCGGCGGGGTCGCTGTCCGGGCGCATCTTCAACGTCATGGTGACCAACTCGCCGGGCCCGCAGATGCCGATGTACGCGGGAGAGGCCAGACTGGTCGAGATGTTCCCGGTGATGCCGCTGATGCGCACCCAGGCGCTGGCGATCGGGGTGACGTCGTACCACGGCGGCGTCTACTTCGGACTCAACGGCGACCGCAAGGCCGCGTTCGACGTCGACCTCGTGGCCGGGATGATCGAAGAGTCCTTGGAAGAGCTGAAGGGTGCGCACTGGTGAGGGTCTATCTGCCTGCGACCATCGCGATGCTTCGCGACCTCGAAACCTCGGGGGAGTTCCGCGCCCGCAGCGGAACGGCGTTCGCGCTGACGCCGGCGTTGCGCGAGGCGTACTCGAGCGGTTCGGACGAAGAGCTGGAGTACGCGGCGCTGCTGGACGCGGCCCGGGCCTCGCTGCGCCTGATCGCGGCGGAGGAGAAGGGCGAGCCTCGCCGGGTGGTGATTTCGGCGGACGTCGAAGGCGTGACGCTGCGCCCGGACCTCGACGCCCCGGTGGTCCGCATCGGCGGCCCGATCCCGTTTTCGGCGGTGGCGGCCATCCACGTGGACGCGGCCGAGGCGGCCGAGGCGGTGTCCGCCGCGTCTGCGGTGATCGACGCGGCGGATCTGGGTGACCCCGATGCGGAGTTCACGCTGGGGGACGCGGAAGACCACGAGCTGGCCTGGTACGCGCCGCAGGAACTCCCGTTCTTGCTGGAGCTTCTCTGAGTTGTCCACAGGTGGGTGCACCTGTGGACAACTTGTGCATCAGTCCTCCGTGAACCACTCCGGCCCCGGCACCGGCCGTTCACACGTCCACCCGGTAGCCGCCGTCAGCTTCGTCGAATCCACCCGCTGCGACCGCGCCATCGGCTCGGCCATCGGGACCCGCGACAGGAGCCACTTCGGCACGGCCCGCGCCTTCCGGACCCCGGCCGCCGCGGCCATCGCCTCACCCAGCACGCCCTTCACCACCGCCGGCGCCCCCACGTTGTAAACCCCGGAAGGCGCGTCCAAAGCCGCCACCGCTGCCGCCGCCGCGTCGGATGGGTGGATGGCCGTTGTCCAGTCCTGCCGCGAGCCCATGATCAGCGGCGCCCCGCGCCGGGCCGCGGTCAGGAGCGTTGCCGTCAGCGCGTCCGTGCCCACCAGCGTGCCGATCCGGAGCCGGACCACCGTGCGGTCCGTCAACGCCGCCACGTTCTCGTGCGCCGTCACCGAAGACGCCGTCACGCCGCGAGGGCGCAGGGGAGCGTCTTCCGTGAGCAGGCGGTCGCCGCCGTCGGCGTAGACGAACGTGATCCCCTCCTGGACAACCGTGCGCACCTCCTCGACCTCGCGGACCGCCGCGGCCAGCGCCGCGCTCCCGGCCAGCCGGACGCGGTCGTTGAGGGCCCAGGCGGACCGACTGGTCGGCTTCGACGGAATCCGCGTGGCCAGGTTCAGCACCGCGTCGTGCCCGCGCAACGCCGTGACCAGCGAAGCCGTCTCGAACAGGTCGCCGGTCACGGGCTTCGCGCCGGTCGCTTCCACCGCTGCGACCCGGTCGGCCGACCGCGCGAGGCCGCTCACCTCGTGCCCTGCCGCCAGCAGCCGCCGCACCGCGGGGCGGCCCAGCACGCCCGTCGCCCCGATCACCATCACTCGTTTGCTCATGCGGCGTGGACGAGGCCGCGGGAGAAAACGTGACTAGCCGACTTCGTCCGGGGGCGGCGGCTGGATGTCGGCCGGTGCGCCCCAGTCGCTGTACCGCGTCGTGATGCGGGCTTCGCCGCCCTGCAGCGCCGGCGAGAGGACGATCTGCAGCGGCCGGTGCGTGGTGTCGAGCCAGAGCTCCACCGGGAACTTGCCGCCGAGCCGCCCGGCTTCGTCGGCCGACAGGCCCGCGGGCAGGTCGCTGCCCAGCCGGGCCAGCTCCAGGTCGACGCGGTAGTGCTCGGCCGCCACGCCGCCGAGGTCGGTGCGCTCGGCCGAGACGATCGTGCCCGCCGTGCGGATCTCGCCGAGCGTGTGCGCCGGGTCGTTCTGCGCCGCCAGCTGCGCGAGGCTGCCCCCGAGGACCTGCGAGAACGGGTCCGTGCCGTCCTGGGCGACCACCACCCACGGCTTCCCGGCGCCGACCTCGTCGCGCGAGCCCTCCGGCACCTTCGCGTACAGCTTCCCGCCGACCAGCCGCAGCTCCATCGGCTCGCCGATGAAGTCCGTCGTCATCACCTGGGACGTCCCGCCGGCGCCGAAGCGCGCCTGGCCCTGGCCCTTCGACCGCACCGAGCCGACGGCGACGTCGGTGGCGAACTTCGCCGAGCCGCCGGCCGTGGTCGCCGCCGTGGCCGCGTCGGCCAGCGCCCGGGCGTCGGAGAACGACGGGGGCGGCGGCGGATCGGAGCACGCGCCGGCCAGCAGGGCGAGCACCAGCACGACGGCGGCTTTGCGCATGGGGACAACAAAAACACAGCGGCTCCCCCGAACCCGTTCGGGGGAGCCGCCGCTACGCACGGTCGCTAGCTCAGCGGCCGGCCTTCTTCATCAGCTCACCGAGGTCGACGACCTGCTCGGCGGGCGGGGCCGCCACGTCGACCTGGGTGCCCCAGTCGCTGTACTTCATCGTGAACTTCGACTCGGTGCCGCCGGGCATGCCCAGCGCCTGCATCATCGAGGTCTGGTCCATCGTGACCTGCACCGGCAGGTTGTCCTTGTCCAGCCACAGCTCGGCCGGGATCTTGAGGTCCTTGCCCTTGAGCATGTCGGTGAGCTTCTGGCGCGCCGCGGCCGGGACCTGGCCGGTGAACTGGTCGACGGCCTTGGCGACGTCGAGCTCCACCTTGTAGTGGTTGACCTGCTCGCCGTTCAGCTCGGCCTGGTCGGACGAGATGATCCGGCCGGCCTTCGAGACCTGGTCCAGGATCTTGCTCGGGTCGCTCTGCTCCGCCGACTGCGAAAGCGCGCTCCCCATCGCCTGCGAGATCGGGTCGGTGCCGTCGGCCGAGATCTTGGCCCACGTCTTGTCGGTGCCCATCTGCTTCTGCTGCTCGGCCGGCAGCTTGATGTACATGACCTTGTCCACCATGCGCATCTCGGTGGTCTCACCGGCGGCGGTGCTGGTCATCGAGAACTTGGTGTTCGCGCCGTCGATGGCCATCGCGCCGTTCGCGCTGAGGGTCTGGCCGGCGACCGAGCCCTCCATCGTGAACTTCGCGGACTTGGACTTCTCGGTGCCCTGCTTCGACGCCGACGCCAGCTGGATCGCGTCGGTGAACGGTGAGGCGAGGCCGCTGCCGCCGTCGGGCTGGGACTGGCCCGCGGCCGGCTGGGCCGTACCGGTGGCGGAGTTGCCGGAGCACGCCGACAGCGTCAGCGCCAGCGCGACGGCGCTGGCGGCGACCAGGGTGGTCTTACGCATCAAAATCCCCTCAGGATTGGATCTTCCGCTCGGCATATCGCCCGAACGGGCGAATGGTTACCGATGTGACGGTGACGATCCGCATCGGGTTCCGCGTTGCCTCAGGAATCCGTGGCGCGAGTCACTTCGTGGCCACCCCGCGAGGCCAGCAGGCGCCGCAACGAGGCGAGCCGCTCGGGCAGCGCCGTGCCGTCGGTGACGACGTCGTCGAGCGCGCAGTCCGGGTCCTCGGGCGGCCCGAGGTGCCCGCAGCCCGACGGGCACTCCTCGGCGGCCGCGGCGAACTCTTCGAAGGCGTCGACGATGTCGTCCGCGGTCACGTGCGCGAGCCCGAACGACCGGACGCCGGGCGTGTCGATGACCCAGCCGCCGTCCGGGAGCGGCAGCGCCACCGCGGCGACGGACGTGTGCCGCCCCTTGCCGACCGCGCTCACCACGCCGGTGGCCAGCTCGGCGTCCGGCACCAGGCGGTTGACCAGCGTGGACTTGCCGACGCCGGAGTGCCCGACCAGCGCCGTCACGCGGTCCTTCAGCATCTCCGAGAGGCCTTCGGGCTCTTCGTCGTAGCGGGTCACGATCGCCGGGATGTCGAGACCCGCGTAGCCCGCGAGGAGCTCGTCCGGGCTGGCCAGGTCGGCTTTCGTCAGGCACAGCACCGGCTCGACGCCGCCCGCGTAGCAGGCGACGATGCAGCGGTCGATGAATCCGGTGCGTGGCGGCGGGTCGGCGAGCGCGGTGACGATCAGGAGGCGCTCGGCGTTGGCGACGACCAGCCGTTCGTACGGGTCGGTGTCATCGGCCGTGCGCAGGAGGGAGCTGCTTCGCTCGTCGACGCGGATGATGCGCGCGAGCGTGTCCGGCTTGCCGGAGACGTCACCGACGATCCCGACGCGGTCACCGACCACGACCGGCGTCCGGCCCATCTCGCGGGCCCGCATGGCGGTGATCACCCGTCCGGGGTCGGCGTTGACCGCGCAGGTCCAGCGGCCGCGGTCCTTGCCGATGACCATGGCGTTGACGGCGTCGGCGTGCTCGGGACGGCGCTTGCTGCGAGGCCGGGTGCCCTTGCCGGGGCGCACGCGGACGTCGGACTCGTCCAGCTTGCTCCAGTCGTTGCGCGCCAAACCCGTCGTCCTCTCGTGCACCGGTGCCCACCCGAATGATCCCACGCCGCTCGCCACGGCCCTGGCCTGCGTGTAACGATGGCGTCCCGGCTGTTCCGGTACGCGAGGAGGTTGGTCATGTGCGGCCGCTACGCCGCCACGAAGGACCCGGCGAAGCTGATCGAGGAGTTCGACGCGATCGACCTCACCGAAGGCCACGCGCGCGCCGACCACAACGTCGCGCCGACGAAGACCGTGGTCACGGTCGTCCAGCGGCACCCGCGTGACGACGAGGGCCAGGTGCTCTCCGACGAGCCCGCCGAGCGCTCGCTGCGGATGATGAAGTGGGGCCTGGTGCCGTTCTGGGCCAAGGACCCGTCGGTCGGCTCGCGGATGATCAACACGCGGGCCGAGACGGCCGCCGAGAAGCCCGCCTTCCGCCGCGCGCTCGTGTCGCGACGCTGCCTGGTGCCCGCCGACGGCTGGTTCGAGTGGCGCCGCACCGGCAAGGAGAAGGAGCCGTTCTACATGACGGAGCCGGACGGCTCCTCGATCGCGTTCGGCGGGATCTGGGAGAGCTGGCACCCGAAGGACGACAAGGACGCGGCGCCGCTGATCACCTTCTCGATCATCACGACCGACTCCGCCGGGCAGCTCACCGACGTCCACCACCGGATGCCGCTGATCGTGCCGAAGGCGCACTGGGACGGCTGGCTGGACCCGGACCGCGAAGACGTCAAGGACCTGCTGGTGCCGACACCCGAGAACATCGTGTCGTCGCTGGAGCTGCGGCCGATCTCGAGCCGGGTGAACAACGTCCGCAACAACGGCCCGGAGCTGCTGGAGCGTGTCGACCCGGCACAAGAGGGCGCGCTGTTCGATGTGCCGAAGTCATGACCGCCCTCGCGATCGAAACCGCGTACGGCCCGGCCCGGGTCTACCTGCACTGCGCCGAGGAAGGGTCGGCGGTGCTCATGCTCGGCCACGGCGCGGGCGGCCGCCTCGGCGCGGCGGACCTGGTCGCGGTGACCCGCGCGGCGCAGGGCGCCGGCGTGCACGTGGCGTTGGTCGAGCAGCCGTACCGGGTGGCCGGCCGCCGCGCGCCGGCCCCGGCGAACCAGCTGGACACGGCGTGGCTGACGATCGCGGACGAGCTGTCGGAGCGCTTCGACTCCCTGCCGCTCGTGTTCGGCGGCCGCTCCTCGGGCGCCCGCGTCGCCTGCCGGACGGCGGCGGCCGGGCAGGCGGTGGCGGTGCTGTGCCTGGCGTTCCCCGAGCACCCGCCGGGCCGCCCGGAGAAGACGCGCCAGCCGGAGCTGGACGCGGTCGAGGTCCCGGTGCTGGTCCTGCAGGGCGAGAGCGACCCGTTCGGCCGTCCGAAGGCGGGCCCGCACCACGAGATCGTCCTGGTCGACGGCGACCACAGCCTGTCGAAGGACCTGGACACGGTGGCGCGGGCGGCGACGGAGTGGCTGTCGCGGGTGCTGCGCCCGCTCGGCTGAGGCTTCGGTCGTGGAGGAGATCCCGCTCACCGGCGGAAACGTGAGCGCCGGGGTGGTCCGGGTGGGCGCCACTGTGCGCCGGCCGGCCGGACCGTGGACGCCATCGGTGCACGCCCTGCTCGAGCACCTGCACTCGGCCGGGTTCGGCGGCGCGCCCCGGCCGCTGGGCTTGGACGAGCGCGGCCGCGAGGTGCTCGAGTTCATCCCGGGGGACGTGCCGTGGCCCGGCCGGATCGACCTGCTGGAGCCGGATGCGGCGGTGGTCGCGGTAGGCCGCCTGGTCCGCGACTTCCACGACGCGGTCGCCGGCTTCGTGCCGCCGCCGGGGGCGTCGTGGCAGGTGCTCATCCCCGCGAACGGCGCCGAGATCATCGCCCACCACGACCTCGCGCCGTGGAACCTGGTGGCCGGCCCCCGCTGGGCGTTCATCGACTGGGACACCGCGGCGCCCGGCACCCGGCTGTGGGACCTCGCGTACCCGGCGAACGACTTCGCGCTGCTCACCGGCGGGGTGGCACCGGCCGAAGCGGCCCGGCGGATGCGGCTGCTCGCCGACGCCTACGACCTGGCCGAAGCCCAGCGCTGTGAGCTGGCGAGCCTGCTGGGCCCGCGTGCCCGCGCGATGCACGACTTCCTGGCCGCGCAGGCGGCCGCGGGGACCGAGCCTTGGCTCCGGCTTTGGAACGAGGGCCACGGCACGCACTGGCGCCGCCGTGCCGACTACCTCGAGCAGCACCGTGGCGTCTGGCTGCGTGCGCTGCTCGCGTGAAACCGCAGGTCAAGCCGCGATCGGAGCCACAACAGCCCCAGTCAGCCGAATCAAATCCCCCGGTGCCAACTCCACCTCCAGCCCCCGCCGCCCGGCCGAACAGAACACCGTCTCGAACTTCTCCGCCGACTGGTCGACCACCACCGGCAGCCGGCTCCGGTGGCCCAGCGGCGAGATCCCGCCCAGCACGTACCCCGTCGCCCGCTGCGCCGCCGCCGGGTCGGCCATCTTGGCCCTCTTACCCCCGGCCGCGGCCGCCAGTGCCTTCAGGTCCAGCTGGCCCGTGACCGGGACCACGCCCACCGTCAAGCGGCCGTCGACCTCGGCCACCAGGGTCTTGAACACCCTCGCGCGGTCGAGGCCCAGGGCCTCCACCGCCTCCAGGCCGAACGACTCCGCGCGCGGGTCGTGGTCGTACGCGTGCAGCGTGTGCGCCACCTTCTGCTTGGTCAACGCCGCGGTCGCCGGGGTGCCCTTGCCAGCCATGGGACGGAAGTCTAGGGAATGTCCACTGCCCCCGATCGGTTGTACGGGACGTGACCACCACCCTTGCCACCACACGCTCTCGCAGCCGTCGCCGCCCCGAGGCACCGGCGAACCGCGGTGTGCCCGGCCCCCGCGTAAACTCGACGTCGTCGTATGCGCGCACGCGCGTCGACGCCGAGCGGGAAGGGAACGGTTTGCCGAGCACGCAGAACTCAGCGCCGGAAGAAGCGACCGAGGCGGAGCGCGCCGAGCGCTTCGAACGGGACGCCATGCCGTTGCTCGACCAGCTGTACTCGGCCGCGATGCGGATGACCCGCAACCCCGCCGACGCCGAGGACCTGGTCCAGGAGACCTACCTGAAGGCGTACGCCGCCTTCGCGTCGTTCAAGGCCGGGACGAACCTGAAGGCCTGGATGTACCGCATCCTGACCAACACCTACATCAACGGCTACCGCAAGCGGCAGCGGCAGCCGGTGCAGCAGCCCACCGAGGAGATCACCGACTGGCAGATCGCCAAGGCGGAGAGCCACACCTCGAGCGGGCTGCGGTCGGCCGAGGTCGAGGCGATGGACAACCTGCCCGACACCGACGTCAAGGCCGCCCTGCAGAAGCTGCCCGAGGAGTTCCGGCTGGCCGTCTACCTGGCCGACGTCGAGGGCTTCGCGTACAAGGAGATCGCCGAGATCATGGACACCCCCATCGGCACCGTGATGTCCCGCCTGCACCGCGGCCGCGCCCAGCTGCGCGACCTGCTCGCCGACGTCGCGACCGAGCGCGGGTTCATCCGTGGCGCCAAGGAAGAGGTGGCCGGGCGATGAACGACATGTGCGAAGGCGCGTCCGACAAGGTCCGCTGCGAAGAGGCGCTCGCCGACATCTACCTGCTCCTCGACCGGGAGTGCAGCGCCGAGCGTGACGCCGCGCTGCGCGCCCACATCGAGGACTGCCCGCCGTGCCTCGAGGAGTACGGCATCGACGAGCACATCAAGCAGCTCCTGGCCCGCAAGTGCGGCGGTGACCACGCCCCGGCCGAGCTGAAGAGCCGGCTGCGCGCGTCGATCCGCCAGACCGTCGCCACGCGCGGCGGCGTGACGGTCGAACGCACCGAGATCACCCTCGAGCAGCGTTCCGAATAGCGCCCGAGCACGACAAAGGCCCCCGCACCTGGAGTGTGGGGGCCTTTTTGCGTGCCGGCGCCGGCTCAGGAGTTGGGCTTGCCGCCGTGGTTCGCGGCGTTCTTCTTCCGGCTGCGACGCTTGCGAGCGCGCTTCGACATGTTCACTCCTCGTCGTCAAAGCTGGTCAACCTCTCAAGTGTGTCATGACGTCCCGTTCTGGTTGGATGGGGCTGGTCCGGTGGCGCGCGAGGAGGGTGTTGATGGCCGAGATCAGGGCCGAGATGGTCGGCACCGTGCTCCAGGTCGTCGCCGAGCCGGGCGCCGCGCTGAACGCCGGAGACACCGTGCTGATCCTGGAGTCGATGAAGATGGAGCTGCCTGCCGTGAGTGCGAAGGCGGGCACGCTGACCAGCCTCGCCGTCGCGAAGGGTGACCGGGTCCAGCAGGGCGACGTGCTCGGGACGGTCGAGTAACCGTGTCGACGCTCGCCGAACTGCTCGCCGACAACACCGGCCTCCCCGGGGAGGCGGCGGACCACCTCCAGACCGTCGTCGCCGAGTGGCAGCTGCTGGCCGACCTGTCCTTCGCGGACTTCCTGCTCTGGGTCCCGGTGACCGAAGAGCTGCAGCCGGACGGCGGTGACTTCGTCTGCGTCGCGCACGCGCGGCCGACCACGGCGCCGACCGCGCACCCGGAGGACGTCGTCGGCACGCGGTTCACGGTCGAGGAGCACCCGCAGCTGGCCAAGGCCATGCGTGAGGAGCGGATCTGCCGCGAGGAGGACCCGCACTGGTACCGCGACCTGCCGATGCGGCGCGAAGCGATCCCGGTGCGCTTCCACGACGACGTCGTCGCCGTGATGAGCCGCGAGACGAACCTGGCCGCGCCGCGGGTGCCCTCGCCGCTGGAGATCGCGTACCTGGGCAGCGCCGGCGACCTGTGCCAGATGATCGTCGACGGCACGTTCCCGCCGAGCGGCTCCAACGCGACCGACACGCACACCTCGCCGCGGGTGGGGGACGGGCTGATCCGGCTCGACTCGAGCGGCACGGTCGTGTTCGCCAGCCCGAACGGCCTGTCCGCCTACCACCGGATGGGGCACGAGTCCGACCTGGTCGGGACGCGCCTGGCGCCGTTGACGCGGTCGCTGATCCGCGACCCGTTCGACGCGACGGAGGTGTCCCACCGGATCATCGAGGCCCTCGACGGGAAGCCGTCGAGCCGCACCGAAGCCGATTCACGCCGTGGCGCGGTGGTGCTGTTCCGCGCGCTGCCGCTGCGGCCGGCGGGGCAGGCGGCCGGCGCGCTGGTGCTGGTCCGCGACGTCACCGAGGTCAAACGCCGCGACCGCGCGCTGCTGTCGAAGGACGCGACGATCCGGGAGATCCACCACCGGGTGAAGAACAACCTGCAGACGGTGGCGGCGCTGCTGCGCCTGCAGTCCCGGCGGACGTCGTCGGAGGAGGCGCGGCTCGCGCTCGCCGAGTCGGTGCGCCGGGTGACGTCGATCGCGCTGGTGCACGAGGCGCTGTCCATCTCGGTGGACGAGCGGGTCGACCTCGACAAGCTGCTCGACAACGTGCTGCCGATGGTCGGCGAGGTCGCCACCGCGGAGTCGCAGGTCGGGCTGTCGCGGAAGGGCTCGTTCGGGGTGGTCGTCGCGGAGATCGCGACCCCGCTGGTGATGGTGCTGGCCGAGCTGGTGCAGAACGCCATCGAGCACGCCTTCCCGGCGGGCCGCTCGGGCAAGGTCGAGCTGATCGTGGAGCGCTCGGCGCGCTGGCTGGACGTCGTCATCCGCGACAACGGCCGCGGCCTGCCGTCCGGGTTCTCGCTGGAGCGGTCGGACGGCCTGGGCCTGCAGATCGTGCGGACGCTCGTGGAGTCGGAGCTGCGCGGCTCGCTGTCGCTGCGGAAGGTGCGCGCCGAGGAGTCGTCGACCCGGGTGTCCGGAACCGAGGCCGCGCTGCGCATCCCCCTTTCGCGTCGCCTTTAGACAGTCGCGTTTGGACTCACGCGCCGCCGGGCATTTCCGGTGCGGTGGACGTGATCGGGTGCGGATCGCGGGAGGGACAGACGTTGAAGGCCCGGCACGTGGTGCTCGTGTGCCGGGCCGTTCAACGTCTCGCGGGAGGACTTGAAGTCCTGGTGAGGTTTCAGCACACCCGTTGCCAGGTGGTTTCACCTCGGTTGTTAAGCTCGAACCGGGTAGGTATCACCCCAGACGGCGTGGGCACAACAATGCCCGCCGGGTGATTCCCTGAACGCTGGGGTCCTGCGTGGTTCGGGGTAAAGCTGGTGCTTCGAGTGGAACTATCAGGCGTTGGTACGCGTGCCGATGTGCGTACGGCGGCGCTTGAGCGCGCGTCGCTCGTCCTCGCTCATGCCGCCCCACACGCCCGCGTCCTGGCCGCTGGCCAGAGCCCAGGCCAAGCAGTCGGAAGCGACGGTGCAGCGGTGGCACACGGCCTTCGCCTGAGCTACCTGCGACAGAGCAGGACCGCTGGTTCCCACCGGGAAGAACAGCTCGGGGTCCTCGTCTCGGCAGGCCGCGTCGTGGCGCCAGTCCATGTTCGTGAGCTCCTTCATATGGCGCGGGAGGGCCGCGCCACAGTCGTTTTATGGCGGTCATGTTTCCGGGTGCTTGTGAATGCTTTCACGAAGCACCGCGTTCGACAAGGGTTTCTTGAAGATCGGTGAGTCAGGTCACCCGGCCGAGCGACCCCTCTGACCTGCGGTTTCTCTCCGAAACAGCCGCTCGAAGGGAAGGCTGATGCGGTGAGTGGAGCTTCTGCGTCGACGAACGGCAGCTTGCACTTTGCCGCAGGCGATCAGCGGTCCCGTCGTCACACGATCACTGTGAGTGCGTCGGGGACGCTGAAGAACTCCACCCTGGTCCGCTGGCCGACGAGGTCGCCGTCCACCTGGAAGTTTACCGGTTCAGCTGCGTCGATGCGGATCATCGGCAGGTCGTCGTGACGCACGAGACGTTTGCCCTTTTGGTTGCTCTTCGTAGCCAAAGCACGGCGTACATGCTTGAACACCGTGGGCAACCCCAGACCGTTCAACGCGAACAAACCCAGTCCCGTCTCGAACGAGCAACCCGGGTTGAGGTGGACCGGACGCTCGCGCAGGTAGCTCCACGGATCGGTGTTCGACACGAAAGCGGTCAGCGCCTCGGCGGGTTCCTCACCCGGGACGCGGATCGTGAGGGCCGGCCGGCCCAGCGGCGGCCGGAAGTAGGAGCGGACGGCGGCCCGCATGTAGAGGCCGGCGGTCGTCTGCTTGCCCCGGCGCTTGGCGACGCGGCCGACGACGTCGGCGTCCCAGCCGAGGCCGGAGTTGAAGGTGAACCAGTGCCCGTCGGCCAGGCCGAGCCCGACGCGGCGCGAGCGGTCGTTCTCCAGCGCGTTGAGCAGCTGGTGGGTGGCCTCGACGGGATCCGCGGAGATGCCGAGGGCGCGCGCGAACACATTGGCCGAGCCACCGGGCACGACACCCAGGGCGGGGACGCGGCCGATCTGGGTGGGATCGCCATCGGCGTCGGCCAGGAGGCCGTTGACGACCTCGTTGACCGTGCCGTCGCCGCCGTGGGCCACGACCAGGTCGATCCCGTCGCGCGCGGCCGAGCGAGCGACCGCCATGGCGTGCCCGCGGTAGTCCGTCTCGACGACGTCGAGCTTGACCTGGCTGGCGAGCGCGTGCGCCAGGACGTCCCGGCCACCGGCGGTGGTCGAGGTGGCCTGGGGGTTCACGACGAGGATTGCGCGCACTACCGCAGGGTAGGTGACTTCCGGCGGCCCGAGAACCTTCCGGCGCCGCATGGTGACGGGCGCAACCCTGGGAACAGCACCTTCGCGACCCTGTGCCCGGCGGTCCTCCTTCACGTGCGAGTGTCCCCGCTCGTCGTGACAAGTGCACCCGGGCGACCGCCCGCTCATCGACGACACCTGAATTCTCAGCGCCCGGGCGGTCCCGGGAAAACGGCCGACCGGGTGGCATACGATCAAAATGGCTCACGCACGGTGACTCGCCCTGGTCGGGTCCACTGTGCTCCCGCAAAGGACCCCGGAAGGCCGCCGCAGTGAAGCTCTCGCCCGCTCCCCGTGAGGTCCGGCTGGCCGGCGTGGTCACCGCGGTGCCGTCGCTCGCCCTGCTGGTGTTCGGGGTGGTGGTGCTGGTGGACGGCCTGGGCACGCCGACGCTGCCGGGCAACAACGTCTTCGTCCTCGCCGGCACCTACATCGTGGTGGCGCTGGCGTTCCTGGCCGCGTCGGCCGGGCTCGTGCTGGGCCACACGGCCGCGCGTTCGCCGGGGGTCGTGATCGCGCTGATCCTGATCGGGCTCGGCTGGTACCTGCTCGGGCCGTCCGGCCAGCCGCTCTGGGGCGTGCCGGTCGCGCTGTTCGGTGTCGCCATCCTGGTGCTGCTGTTCCGGGCGCCGTCCCGGGCCTGGGCGCTGGGCCTGCGCGAGGGCGAGACCGAGTCGGAAGCGGCCGAGCGCGGTGGCCTCGCGGGCCGCCGGGCCGAGCGCGAAGGCCACGAAGAGGACTGACCCGTCGTGGGGGTTTTGGGGGGGTTTCCCCCCCCCCAACACCCCCCAAACACCAGGGGTCTCCCTGGGGTATCCCGGGCCTACGGGGAGCGTCCTTGGGGTGGGTTAACCCCCCCTCCTCCCCCAGGGCAC
>NZ_JBVJON010000004.1:152785-160105 GCF_055583145.1 Amycolatopsis sp. NPDC104819
GAATAAAAAGTAAGCAACAAAAAGCCGCCCCCCTCTGGTTGTGGTTGTCGGCCCCCCCCCCCCCCCCCCCCCCCCCCCCCCCCGCGCTGGGGTTACGCCTGGGCGGCCAGGGCCTGCAGGGGCGCGTCGGTGAGGCGGTTGACCGTCCACTCGTCCATCGGGACCGCGCCGAGGGCCTTGTAGAACTCCGTTGCCGGGTTCCAGTCCAGGACCGACCACTCGAGCCGCGCGTAGCCGTTCGCGACGCACTCGGCCGCCAAAGCTGCCAGCAGTGCCTTGCCCAGGCCGGAGCCGCGGTGGGCGGGGAGGACGAACAGGTCCTCCAGGTAGATCCCGTGCACCCCCCGCCACGTCGAGAAGTTGAGGAACCAGATCGTGAAGCCGGCGATCTCGCCGTCCACCTCGGCGACGTGGCCGAACACCTTCGGCGCGTCGCCGAACAGTGCCTCGTGCAGCTGCTCGGTGGTCAGGTGGCAGTCGTCCGGGGCGCGTTCGTACTCGGCCAGCGCGTAGGCCAGGCCGACGGCGGCCTCGACGTCGTCGGGGCGGATCCGGCGGATGCGGTTGTCGGGCACGGTCAGTCCTCCAGGGCGGGCGGCAGGTTGAGGTGTTCGATCTGGGGTTCGCCGCGTTCGTCGCCGAGCACCGCGATGCCGGCCGCGTCCAGGCCGAAGTGGACACCGGCGGTGGCGGGCAGGCCGACCCAGCGGGCCACCATGACCCGGCTGAAGTGCCCGTGCCCGACCAGGATCACGTCGCCGGCTTCGGTGTCACGGCGGGCGCGCTCGAGGACGCGGTCCGCGCGGGCCGAGACGTCCGAAGCGCTTTCGCCGCCGGGGATCGGGTGTGTCCACACTGTCCAGCCCGGCACGGTCTCCCGGATCTGCGGGGTGGTGATGCCCTCGTACTCGCCGTAGTCCCACTCGGCGAGGTCCTCGGTGACGTCGTCGACGCGCAGCCCGGCCAGCGCGGCCGTCCGCAGCGCTCGCGCGCGCGGGCTCGACAGCACCAGCGACGGGCCGCCGAGCAGGCTCCGGAGCGTGCCGCCGGCGGCGAGCGCCTGGCCTTCGCCGGCGGGGGTGAGGGGGATGTCGGTGCGGCCGGTGTGCCGTCCGTTCACCGACCATTCGGTCTGGCCGTGCCGGAGGAGGAAGAGACGGTTCGCCACAGGGGCGAATATATCCGGGGGTTTGCCGGGCGGCCGGGCGTCTGCTTAGCTACTGAGCAGTAGCTTAGCTGGAGGAGAACCGCATGTCCGAGACGCCGACGTTCGCGCTGTGGCACAAGCTGGCCGCGAAGCCGGGCGGGAAACAGCTGTTCAGCGCCGCGATGTGCCTGCGCGTGCCGTACTTCCGCACGGTGCTGCCCTCGGTGCGCGAGCTGCGGCCCGGGTACTGCGAGGTCAGTGCTCCGAAGTGGTGGGGTGTTCACAACCACATCGGCACGTTCCACGCGATCGCGGCCTGCAACCTCGCCGAGATCGCGATGGGCATGCTCGCCGAAGCGACCGTCCCGCCGACGCACCGCTGGCTGCCGAAGGGCATGACCGTCGAGTACGTCGCGAAGGCGGAGACGAGCCTGCGCGCGGTCGCGTCGGTGCCGGAGCTGCCGGAGTTCGGCGACGAAGGCTTCGAGCTCCCGGTCCCGGTGACCATTTCGGACACGAACGGCCGGGCCGTGGTCACCGGGACGATCACCATCTGGGTGACGCCGAAGAAGCGTTAGAGCGGCTTGTACTGCACATACGTCGTCTGGTGGAACGTGTTCTCGCCTGCCGGCGACGGCAGGCCCAGCTGCCGGTCGGCGAGCCGGCCGAGCGCGCCGCAGCCCTGCGTCGCGGGCAGCTTCAGGTCCGGGTCGACCACGCCGAAGTGGAACGTCGGCGGGTCCTGCGAGATCACCGTGGGCGGCACCGCCGGGTCGTCGTGGACGACGGTGTGCAGCGGCTTCGCGGCGGTCCCGATGCTGCAGTCCTTGCGCAGCAACGGGTGCCGCAGCACGGCGTAGACGTCGAGCTCGCCGCGCCGCTCGTTGTTGCTCTGGAAGTCCGAAAAACCGCCGTACCGCAGCTGGATCGTCGCGCCCGCCAGGCCGGGGACGCGCACCGGCGCGTGCCGCAGGGCCCCGAAGGCCTGGGCGTACTGGCCGTTCACGCGGCCCTCGCCGAACGTCAGCCGCAGCTCGCCGAGCGGGATCTCCCGGCCGCCGATCGTCAGTTTTCCTTGGGAGACAAAGGCTTCGCAGCGCCACGTGCCCGGGTCGGCGTTCGACGGCGGTGCCGGGCAGTCCGCGAAATCGAACGTCGGCAGCTCGTCGGCGGACGCCGTCCCGGGCGCGACCCCCAGTGCGGCCACGGCGACCGCGGCCACCCCCAGTGCGAGAAGTTTCATGCGGGTGAGCTTGCTCGCACCGCGCGGCGCGGACATCCGGGATCGCCCCCAGGGGAAGACCCGAAATTTCCCTCGACCGGGTGAAACACGTTCTGATTAGTTAACACTGTTCACTGAGCTGGGTCATGATCGGCGCATGTCTGCCTTCTCCCGCCGCCGGTTCCTCGGCCTCGCCGCCCTCAACTCCGCCGCCGCCCTCGGGCTGACCACCGTCTCGACGCGGCCCGCGACCGCCGAGCCGCTGCCGGAGTACTCCCCGGCGGTGGTCGTCGGCACCGGCTACGGCGCCGCCGTCACGGCGTTGCGGCTCGGCGAGGCCGGCGTGCCGACGCTGATGCTCGAAATGGGCAGGCTGTGGACCACCCCGGGCGCCGACGGCAAGGTCTTCTGCCCGATGCTCACCCCGGACGAGCGCGCGATGTGGTTCAAGGACCGCACCGAGGCGCCGCTCGCGTCGTTCCTCTGGCTCGACCTGGCCAACCGCGACATCGGGCGCTTCGCCGGTGTCCTCGACCGCGTGAACTACGGCGACATGGCGGTGTACCTCGGTCGCGGGGTCGGCGGCGGCTCCCTGGTCAACGGCGCGATGGCGGTGACGCCGAAGCGGTCCTACTTCGAGGAGATCCTGCCGTCGGTCGACGCCGCCGAGATGTACGGCAAGTACTTCCCGCGGGCGAACGCCGCGCTCGGTGTCAACGTCGTCGACCCGCGGTGGTTCGAGACGTGCCGGTCGTACCAGTACGCCCGCGTCTCGCGGAAGGCCGCGCGCAAGGCCGGGTTCGGCACGGTGTTCGTGCCCAGCGTGTACGACATGGACTACCTGCGGCGGGAAGAAGCGGGCACGGTCCCGCGCTCGGCCGACGCGTCCGAGGTCATCTACGGCAACAACCACGGCAAGCGCTCGCTCGACAAGTCCTACCTCGCCGCCGCGCTCGGCACCGGCCGGGTGACCATCAAGACGCTGCACGAGGTCCGCGAGATCATCCACCAGCCCGACGGCGCGTACACGCTGGTCGTGCGCGAAAGCGACGAGCGCGGCACGGTGCTCGCGACCCGGCACGTCACCACGAAGCACCTGTTCCTCGGCGCGGGCAGCCTCGGCTCGACGGAGCTGCTGGTGCGCGCCCGCGACACCGGGCGGCTGCCGGAGCTGCCCGAGGCCGTCGGGCAGGGGTGGGGTACCAACGGCAATGTCATGTGCGGCCGCGCCAACCACGTCTGGGACACCACCGGCAGCCTGCAGTCCGGCATGCCCGCGCTCGGCATCGACAACTGGGCCGACCCGGCGCATCCGGCGTTCGCCGAGATCGCACCGGTGCCCGCCGGGATCGAGACGTGGGTCAGCCTCTACCTGGCGATCACGAAGAACCCCGAACGCGGGCACTTCACCTACGACGCCGCGAGCGACTCGGCGAAGCTGCGCTGGACGGCGTCGCAGGGCCAGCCGTCGATCGACGCCGCCAAGGCGCTGTTCGACAAGGTCAACCGGGCGAACAGGACGATCTACCGCCACGACCTCTTCGGCGACACCCGCCCGTTCGAAAACCGCTTCACCTACCACCCGCTGGGCGGGCTGGTGCTCGGCGAGGCGACCGACGGCTACGGCCGCGTCAAGGGCTACCCGAACCTGTACGTCACGGACGGCTCGCTCATCCCGGGCAGCACCGGCGTCAACCCGTTCGTGACGATCACGGCGCTGGCCGAGCGCAATATCGAGCGGGTGCTCGCCGAGGACTTCAGGGGCTGAGCTTCGCCAGCGAGCCGACAAAACCGTCGTCGGTGGGGGCGAAGAACTCGGCGTCGGCGGCTTCGACGTCCTTCAGCGCCTTCGCGACCAGGGCCAGGCCCGCTTCGGTGACTTCGAGGCGCTTCGCGCGGGCGTCCGCGGGGTCGTCGGTGCGGGCGAGCAGGCCGCGTTCGGCGAGCTTGCGGACGACCTGGCTGGTCATCATCGTGTCGGTCCCGGCCTGCTCGGCCAGCTGCCGCTGGGTGGGTGGCTCACCCGAGCGGGTGAGCCACCACGTCGTCGTGAGCAGCACGAACTGGACGTGCGTGAGGTCGTGCGGGGCCAGCGCGGCCCGCATCGCCCGCTGCCAGGCCAGCGTCACGCGCCACAGCAGGAAGCCGGGGCTGCGCTCGGGGCCGGGCAGGCGGGACTCCGGGGCGGTCATACCCGCGAGGATGCCGCATGGGTCGTCTCGGCCAGGCGGGCCAGCGCGCGCATGGCGTCCGGGGTGTCTTCCGTCACCTGCTCGCCGAAGCCCTCGGGCCCGTCGACCGTGACGCGGTAGGTGATCCGCGTGCCGCTGTCGACCTCGGTCAGGACGTGCTCGAACCGCAGGTGCGCGTCCGGCAGCCGGGTCTCGTCGGTGAAGCTCCGGCCCTCGGTGACCTCGGTCAGCGTGAACGGGATCGGCGGCAGGCCGTCCATCGTCATGGTGCCGCTCGTGCCGGCGGCGAAGGGGCCGTCGACGACCACCGAGCGGACGCCCGCGTCCCACTCCGGCCAGCGGGCGGTGTCGGCCCAGAGCGGCCAGATCGCGGCCGCGGGTGCGGTGGACGTCTCGGTGTGCTCGTACTCGAAAAGTGTCATGCGAGCAGACTATATGCGCGCTTACTAAATCCGCAAGCACGAAGTTCGCGCAGCTCGGCGATGATCAGTGCGCCGAACGCAGCTTGTCGTAGTAGGCGACGCAGTCTTCGTACAGCGGGAGCAGGCCCTGCTCGCGGGCTTCGGCCAGCGTGGGCGCGGCGCGGTCCTTGTCCGACAGGACCGGCTCGATGTCCGTGGGCCAGGGCAGGCCCAGCGTGGGGTCGAGCGGGGTGATCCCGTGCTCGCCGCCCGGGTTGTACGGCTCCGAGCAGAGGTACGCCATCACCGTGTCGTCCTCGAGGGCGAAGATGCCGTGGCCGAGGCCCTCGGCGAGGTAGACGGCGCGGTGCTCGCGGGAGTCGACGAGGACGCTGTCCCAGGAGCCGAACGCCGGTGAGCCGACGCGGAGGTCGACGATGACGTCGAGGAACGACCCGCGCGGGCAGTAGACGTACTTGCCCTGGCCGGGCGGCGTGTCGGCGAAGTGGATCCCGCGGATGGTGCCGCGGCGGGACACGCTCTCGTTGGACTGGCCCAGCCGCAGCGGGTGGCCGGCCGCCTCGCGGAAGACGTCCTCCTGGAAGGGGGCGAGGAAGTGGCCACGGTCGTCGGGGAAGACCCGGGGGGAGAACACGTAGGCGTCCGGGATGTTCAGCCGGCGGAATTGCATGGCCCCAGCTTATCCGGTGCCATAAAAACCGGACAGACGTCTTGGGAATTGCCGGAAATACGCGCCGGTGTGACATCAACCGCACCGAGGGGTCCACCGCGCGGGCGGACCTGTCACAATGATTGGACCGCCGCGTCCGCGGCCATCGCCAGACCCACGGCACCGATGGCCGACGTGACGCCTCGCCGACAGGCCGGCGCTACCGCGCTGGGCTGCCGTGCCGGAGGAGTCAGCCCGTCAGTTGGGTGCGCCTTCGCTCCCGCTGTTGTGGTCCCCCGCTCGCAGGCCCAGGAGTAATTCCAGTGACCCACGTCCATAGCGCGAGTTCCGTCATTCCTACTGGAGGAATCACGGAACCGACGACAGGAAACCCCATGAGCGACCCCACCGGCGCCGTCGCGCCGGTCACCGACGAAGAGATCTTCACCGGGCACGAGGGCGGCAAGCTCTCGGTGGCGGCCACCCGGCCGATTTCCAGCCCGCGTGACCTTTCGATCGCGTACACCCCCGGGGTGGCGAAGGTGAGCCGCGCCATCGCCGAGGACGCCGCGAAGGCCAAGCGGTACACGTGGGCGGACCGGCTCGTCGTCGTTGTGAGCGACGGGACGGCCGTGCTCGGCCTGGGTGACATCGGCGCGAGCGCGTCGCTGCCGGTCATGGAGGGCAAGTCGGTGCTCTTCAAGACCTTCGGCGGCCTCGACTCGATCCCGCTGGTGCTGGACACCACCGACGTCGACGAGATCGTCGAGACGCTGGTGCGGCTGCGGCCGTCCTTCGGCGCGGTCAACCTCGAGGACGTCTCCGCGCCGCGGTGCTTCGAGCTGGAGGACAAGCTCAAGGAGGCGCTCGACTGCCCGGTCATGCACGACGACCAGCACGGCACGGCGATCGTCACGCTGGCCGCGCTGCGCGGCGCCAACCTGGTCCTCGACCGGGCGATCGCCGACCAGCGCGTGGTCGTCTCCGGCGCCGGCGCGGCGGGGGTCGCCTGCGCGCGGATCCTGCAGGAGGCCGGCATCGGCGACGTCACCGTGCTCGACTCGCGCGGCATCATCCACACGGACCGGGACGGCCTGAACCCGATCAAGCAGCGGCTGGCTTCGACGACGAACAAGGCGGGTCTCCGCGGCGGCCTCGCCGAGGCGCTCGAAGGCGCGGACGTGTTCCTCGGCCTGTCCGGCGCGACGATCGACGAGTCGCTGCTGGGCCGGATGGCGGGCGGCGGCATCGTGTTCGCGCTGTCCAACCCGGACCCGGAGGTGCACCCGGACGTCGCCGCGCGCTACGCGTCGATCGTGGCCACCGGGCGCAGCGACTTCCCGAACCAGATCAACAACGTGCTGGCGTTCCCCGGCGTCTTCCGCGGCGCGCTCGACTCCGGCGCGCGGGCGATCACGGAGAACATGAAGCTGGCGGCCGCCGAGGCGATCGTCTCGGTCGCGACCGACGACCTGGGCCCGGACCGCATCGTCCCGTCGCCGCTCGACCCGCGTGTCGCCCCCGAGGTGGCGGCCGCGGTGGCGAAGGCGGCGGAAGCCGACGGCGTCACGGCCTGAGCAGCCTGCCGCAGCTGTCGTGGGGGGGGGGGGGGGGTGGGAAACCCCCCCCCCCCCCCCACAACAAAGGGGCGAGGGGGTGGGGGGGGGGGTTGACCAAACACAAACCCC
>NZ_JBVJON010000004.1:160115-411061 GCF_055583145.1 Amycolatopsis sp. NPDC104819
GGGGTGAACCCCACCCTCTGAGATCGCCTCACCCGAAACACCCAGTCCCCCCCCAAACACGGGGAGAGGTGGGGCTCTTCCCTTCCCCCCCCCCCCCCCCCCCCCCCCCCCCCCCCCCCCCCCCCCCCCCCAGGGCGGCGAGGCGGTGGCGGGGGACGTCGACCAGGCGCAGGTCCCGCAGGTCTTCGGGGACGTCCAGGGCGACGTTCGCCAGCCGGGCGTGGGCGCGGGTGAGCACCTCGCTCTGGTGCTCCACCGCGTCCGCGACCACCACCGCGTGCCGGTTGTCCGGGGTGCTGCGCCGGTACCGCAGCGTGTACTTGCCGCGGACGAGGTCCGCGAGCGCGGTTTGGGATGCCTGGTCCGCCAGGTCCGGGTGCGCGTTCGGCAGCAGCAGCGCGAGCCTGCGGGCGTTCGTGCCCAGCAGGGTGCGCAGCAGCCACGGGCCCGGGTCCGCCGAGAGGTCCATCGCCACCGCGTCACCCTCGGGGCCGGAGATCGACCAGTCCACCGGGCGTGACTCGAACGAGAGCCCGTCCGCGGTCGCGATCTCCTTCAGCTTCTCCAGCAGCGCCGGTTTTGTGCCGGCGGCCTCGACCGACTGCGGCCCGTGCGTGTAGATCGTCTTGCCGCTGCGGACCTTCTTGGCCTTCGCCGTCGGCTGGCAGACGTACAGGTCCGCCGCGCTGCCGATCGCCTGCGCGCCGAAGTAGGAGTTGAAGCCCGGCAGGATCGCCTCGAACGTCAGTCCGAGCGTGGCCAGTGACCGCTGCACCTGCGCGCCCAGCGCCGGGTGCCGCGGGCTGTAGCCGTACGCGAACAGCAGCCGTCCCTCGCTCGGCTCCCGCAGCGCCTGCACCCCGCGCGCGGCGAACAGGCCCATGCCTTCCGGCGTGTACGGCGGATCGCTGAACACGAGGTCGAAGCCGTTCACCGCCGGCGGCAGGCCGACCCGCAGGTCCGCGTGCGCGGTCCGGATCTCGCGCTCGCCGCGGTCGTCCAGGTAGGCGAGGACCCGCTCGTCGAGGTCGACGACGGTCAGCGACGCCGCCGGGCAGACCGCCCGCACTGCCAGCGACGTCAGGTCGTGGTCGCCGAGGAACAGCAGCCGCGCCGACGCGAGGTCGTAGCGCGCGTCCAGCCACAGCGCGCGGCGCAGCACCGTCTCCGGCGTGGCCTGGACGTGGTCGAGCGCGGCCAGCGGCGGCGGCACCTCGGCCACCCACTCGGCGACCTTCGGCAGCAGCTCGTGCGTCGCGACGGCTTCGTCGAGTGGGTCGGCGTAACCCGGCGCGCTGTACTGCAGGTACGACGCCGCGACGCCGGGGGAGATCCGCAGCCGGTCGCCGCTGCGGTCGAGGTCGTCACCCAAAGCGGCGAGGACGTCTTCGACGCTGCGCCGGGGCGCCGTGCTCAGCCGGACCAGCTCGCCGAGGTCGTGGTCGCCCGTGCGCAGCAGGTCGATGACGCGGTGCAGCGGGCGGACGCCGACGCCATGCTTGGCGAGGACGTCGTCGAGAGCGTTCACGTCCTCAGAGCGTAGTCACCACCTGCCGGAACAGCGTGCCAACCACCGCCGACTCGGCTACGGTCGATTGGACCTGACATGGGGAGTGGGCAAGTGACGATCGAATTCCGCGACGTGACCAAGCAGTATCCCGATGGGACGGTCGCCGTCGACAAGCTGAACCTGACGGTCGAGGACGGCACGATCACCGTGTTCGTCGGTCCGTCCGGCTGCGGCAAGACGACGTCGCTGCGGATGATCAACCGGATGATCGAGCCCACCGGCGGCCAGGTGCTGCTCGACGGCAAGGACGTCGCCGAGGGCGACCCCGCGCTGCTGCGCCGCGGCATCGGCTACGTCATCCAGCACGCCGGCCTCTTTCCACATAGGACGGTGCTGGACAACATCGCCACCGTGCCCCTGCTGTCCGGCTGGGACAAGGCGAAGGCGCGCAAGCGGGCGGCCGAGCTGCTCGAGACCATCGGCCTGCCGGTCGAGCTCGGCAAGCGGTACCCGGCCCAGCTCTCGGGCGGCCAGCAGCAGCGGGTCGGCGTCGCCCGCGCGCTCGCCGCGGACTCGCCGGTGCTGCTGATGGACGAGCCGTTCTCCGCCGTCGACCCGATCGTGCGCGAGGACCTCCAGAACGAGCTGCTGCGGCTGCAGTCCCAGCTGGGCAAGACCATCGTGTTCGTCACGCACGACATCGACGAGGCCGTCCGGCTCGGCGACAAGGTCGCGGTGCTGCGCGTCGGCGGCAAGCTCGCCCAGTACGGCACCCCCGCCGACGTGCTGCGGCACCCGGTGGACGACTTCGTCGCGTCGTTCGTCGGCCGCGACCGCGGTTACCGCGGCCTGTCCTTCCTCTCCGCCGAAGGGGTCGAGGTCAAGGAGATCGAGCTGGTCGAGATCGGCGCGACGGTCCCGGCGAGCGACGGCTGGCGGCTCGGGGTCAATTCCGACAAGCAGCCCCGCGGCTGGTTGCCGCCGAACTCCACAGTGGACGGCGCACTGTCCGAAGCAGACCTCGTCGCCGGCGGTTCACTGTGGATCCACGGCACGCCGATCCGCGGCGCGCTCGACGCCGCGCTGTCGTCACCGGCCAGCCTCGGCGTGGTCGTCGACGAAGACCACCGCGTGCTCGGCGGCGTCGTCGCCAGACAGGTCCTGGACGTGATCGAGGCGACGCCCCAGGCCTCATGAGCTTCTTCGACGAGCTCGGGCGATACCTGGGCAGCGGCAACAACCGCGAACAGATCCTCGCTGACCTCGGTGACCACGTCTACCTCGCGCTGCTCCCGCTGGTCATCGGCATCGTGCTGGCGATCGCGGCCGGCTGGCTCGGCCACCGCTGGGCGCCCGCCCGGTCGGTGCTCATGGTGCTGGCCAACCTGCTCTACACGATCCCGTCGCTCGCGCTGTTCGTCGTCATCCCCGGCCTGATCGGGTCGAAGATCCTGGACAGCGTCAACGTCGTCGTCGCGCTGACGATCTACACCACGGCGCTGCTGGTCCGCCCGGTGCTCGACGCGCTCGACGCCGTGCCGCCGCCGGTGACCGCCGCGGCGACGGCGGTCGGCTACAAGCCGGTGCGGCTCTTCTTCGCCGTCGAACTGCCGCTGTCGGTGCCGGTGCTCGCGGCCGGCGTGCGCGTGGCGTCGGTGAGCAACATCAGCCTGGTCAGTGTCGGCGCGCTGATCGGCACCGGCGGCCTCGGGGTGCTCTTCACCGACGGCTTCCAGCGGGAGTACTTCTCGCCGATCGTCGTCGGCATCGTGCTGACACTGGTGCTGGCCCTGGTCGTCGACCTGGTCCTGGTGGGGATCCGGAACCTGCTGACACCGTGGGAACGGGCCGGGAACGCGGGGGTGGCCGTCGCATGATCACCGATCTCTTCCACTGGTTCGGCGACCCGGCGCACTGGTCCGGCCCGGACGGCATCCCGCAGCGGCTGCTGGAGCACCTCGGCTACACGGTGCTGGCGCTCGTGATCGCGTTGGTGATCGCCGTCCCGTTGGGACTGTTCGTCGGCCACACGGGACGCGGTGGTGTCGCGCTGGTGAGCGTGGGCAACGCGATTCGCGCGCTGCCGACGCTCGGGCTCGTCACGTTCTTGTTCCTGCTCTTCACCGAAAGCGTCACCTCGACGATCATCGGGCTCGTGGTGCTGGCCGTGCCGCCGATCCTGGCCGGCACCTACGCCGGGCTGCAGGCGACCGACCATGGTGTCGTCGACGCCGCCCAGGGCATCGGGATGACCGGCTGGCAGCGGCTCTGGAAGGTCGAGGTGCCGATCTCGCTGCCGCTGGTGCTCGGCGGGATCCGCAACGCCGTGCTGCAGCTCGTGGCGACGGCCGCGGTGGCCGCGTACGTCGGACTCGGTGGCCTGGGCCGGTTCCTGCTCGACGGACTGGCCATTTTGGACTATTCCGAGGTGATCGCCGGCGCACTGCTGACGACGGTGCTCGCGATCGTGCTCGACGTCCTGTTCGCGCTGCTGAACCGCGCGCTGGTCCCCAAGGGTGTCCGGCTGGCGACGGCGGCGGCGACCGGCAAGAAGGTGGCGGCATGAAGCGGCTCGGTCTGGTGGTGGCCGCCCTGGTCCTGGTGGCCGGCTGCGGCAACCCGCTGGCGGGCGGCGGCGAAGGTGGGTCCAATGGGGACATCATCATCGGCGCGTCCGACGTCGGCGAAAGCCTTTTGCTGGCCCAGATCTACGCCGGCGCGCTGAAGAACGCGGGCGCGACGAACGTGACCGTCCGGCCGCCGGTCGGCAGCCGCGAGGTCGTCGTCAAGGCGCTGCAGGACAAGTCGCTGTCGGTGGTGCCGGACTACAGCGGGAACCTGTTGCGGTACTTCGACAAGAACACTTCCGCGACGACGTCCCAGGACGTGTACACACAGCTGAAGCAGAAGATCCCGGCGGGCTTCGAGGTCCTGGATCAGGCGCCGGCCGAGGACAAGGACCTGCTGGTCGTCGGAGCGCAGCTGGCTTCGTCGGGCATCAAGACGTTTTCGGACCTGGGGAAGCGCTGCGGCGAGCTGGTGTTCGGCGGGCCGGGCCAGTGGAGCAGCCGCTGGAAGGACCAGATCAAGAAGCTCTACGGCTGCGAGTTCAAGGAGATCCGCACGACGGACACCGGCGGCCCGGTCACGGTGGCGGCCCTGAAGTCGGGTGACGTCCAGGTGGCGGACCTGTTCAGCACGTCGTCGACGATCGAGGCGAACGGGTTCGTGCCGCTGGTCGACGACAAGAACATGTTCCCGGCGCAGAACATCGTGCCGCTGGTGGCCAAGGGAACGCTGTCGCCTTCCGAGACGGCCGCGTTGAACCGCGTCTCGGCGGCGCTGACGACCGAGCAGCTGACACGGCTGAACGTCGAGTTCACGGAGGAGAAGCGGAACCCGCTGGACATCGCGGAAGACTTCCTGGCGCGCAACAACCTGAAGTCCTAGATCCGCGAGAAGGCCGGTGCGTACTCGAACGCGCCGGACTGCGTGGGCTGGTAGCCCGTCAACGCCCGCGCCTGGAAGTGCTTGCCCCAGCTCGGGTCCGGCGCGATGATCGAGAGCGTCGACGCCGTCACGAAGCCGAAGCGCGGGTAGTAGACGTCGCTGCCGAGCAGGACCACCAAGCCGTGGCCGAGGGCGTCCGCCGCGGCGATGACTGCGTGCATCAGGGCCGAGCCGACGCCCGTCGCCTGGTGTGCGGGCAGCACTCCGAGCGGGCCGAGCCCGACCGCCGACGTCGTGTTGTCGCCGACCCGGGCGCGGCTGCAGCACACGTGCCCGACCAGCTCGCCGTCGCGCAGTGCCACCAGGGACAGCGCGTCGACCAGGTCGCCGTCGGCGCGCAGCTCGTCCACCAGTGGCGCCTCCACCGGTGTCACGCCGGGTTCGCGCCGGAACGCCTCGCTGTGGATCGTGTGGATCGCGGCGTGGTCGGCAGGGGTTTCGCGGCGGATCAGCATGGTCGTCACCTTGCCGCGAACCGGCGGAAGAGGGAAATCGATTCCGGACCGTCCGGGTGGTTTGTCCCGAAACGCCGACCTCGACGCAGTGTTTGGCCTAATGTCCGGATCGTGCAGCAAGGACCCTATTACCCGCAGTACCCCAGCTACCCGCCGCCGAAGTCCGGCGGGAAAACCGCGCTGATCGTCGTCCTGGTCGTGGCCGGCGTCCTCGTGCTGGCCGGCGTCGGTGTCGGCGCGTTCTTCCTGCTGACACCCGGGAACGAGAAGCGGTCCCTGCCGGCGCCCACGACGTCAGCCGCCGGCGAGCCGGACAAGTACACCTCGCTGCCGCGGTGCCCGGAGGTCGGCAGCCGGATGAACGGCCTGCCGCCGCTGGTGCGTGACGCCCCGCCGGAGCCCGGCAGCTCCTCGGACGACGAGCTCGAGCTGATGCAGCTGAGCTGCTCCTGGATGAAGTCCGGGTCCTCGTCCGGGCAGGTGACGATGTACCTGTCGAAGTCGGTGAAGCCCGGCTCGGGCGCGGGCACCCGGTACGCCGCGGCGGGGTACGACAACGCGGTCGAGGACGGCGGCAAGCCGATCACCGCCGGGATCGGGCAGGCGACGAAGGCCGCGGACACCGACCCGCACGGCAGCGACAGCCTGCAGTGCGGCGTGCGGTTCTACCAGGGCAACGTCGACGTGATCGTGCTCGTCCAGGCGGCCGACGAGCAGGACCGGAACGTGGACCGCTGCCGGCGCAACGCGCACAAGCTGGCGGAAGCCGCTTCGCAGTCACTCGGCTGAGAACGGAGAAGGCCCCCGCACGATGGTGCGGGGGCCTTCGCCGTGGTCAAGCGATCAGTCGAACGCCTTCGAGATCAGCGCCTTCTGCTCCACCTCGTGCACCTTCGACGAGCCGGCCGACGGCGCCGCCATCGGGCGGCGCGACACGACCTGCAGGCCCGAGAGCAGCTCCGGGAACTTCCGGGGCAGGTTCAGGCCGAAGAACGGCCACGCGCCCTGGTTTTCCGGCTCCTCCTGCACCCACGCGACGTCCTTCGCGTTGGTGTAGCGCTCCAGTGCCGCCACCAGCTTCCGCTTCGGCAGCGGGTAGTACTGCTCGATCCGCACGATCGCGACGTCGTGCGCCTCGCGCTTGGTCCGCTCCGCGACCAGCTCCCAGTACAGCTTCCCGGAGGTCAGCAGCACCTTGCGGATCTTCGCCGGGTCCGGCGTCACGTCGTCGATGACCGACATGAACCGGCTCTGGCCGGTGAAGTCCTCGGTCGCAGACGTCGCGGCCTTGTTGCGCAGCATCGACTTCGGCGTGAAGACGACCAACGGGCGCTGGATGCCGTCGAGGGCGTGGCGGCGCAGCAGGTGGAAGTAGTTCGCCGGGGTGGACGGCACCGCCACCGTCATCGAGCCCTCCGCGCACAGCGAGAGGAACCGCTCGATGCGGCCGGACGTGTGGTCCGGGCCCTGGCCCTCGTGGCCGTGCGGCAGCAGCAGCACAACGTCCGAGCGCTGGCCCCACTTGGCCTCGCCCGAGGAGATGTACTCGTCGATGACGGTCTGCGCGCCGTTGACGAAGTCACCGAACTGCGCTTCCCACATGACCAGCGACTCGGGGTTGGCGACCGAGTAGCCGTACTCGAAGCCGACGGCCGCGTACTCCGACAGCGCGGAGTCGTAGATCATCACGCGGCCCTGGCCCTCGGCCAGGTTCTGCAGCGGCGAGTACTCCTGGCCCGTCTTGCGGTCGATGAACACCGAGTGCCGCTGGGTGAACGTGCCGCGGCGGGAGTCCTGGCCGGAGAGCCGGACGAGCCGGTCCTCCATCGCCAGCGAACCGAACGCGAGCAGCTCGCCGAACGCCCAGTCGATGTCGCCTTCGCGGGACATCTTGTGACGGCGCTCCATGACCGGCTTGACGCGCGGGTGCGGGGTGAAGCCCTCGGGCACGTTCACGAACGCGTCGCCGATGTGCTCCAGCGTCTCGGTGGTGATCGCCGTCGCCACCTTGGCCGGGACCTGCTGCTCCTCCTCGACCGAGGGGCTCGCCTTCGCCGGGTGCTTCTCCAGCTCCCGGACCTCGTTGAAGACGTGCTCCAGCTGGCTCGAGAAGTCGCGCAGCGCGGCTTCGGCCTCTTCGACGGAGATGTCCCCGCGGCCGATCAGCGACTCTG
Organism: Amycolatopsis sp. NPDC104819; assembly: GCF_055583145.1. Lineage (NCBI taxonomy): Bacteria > Bacillati > Actinomycetota > Actinomycetes > Pseudonocardiales > Pseudonocardiaceae > Amycolatopsis > Amycolatopsis sp. NPDC104819. Next base: position 167,765 of record NZ_JBVJON010000004.1, read on the forward strand.
TGTAGGTCTTCCGCACCGAACGCTTCGTGTCGATGATGTCGTACATCGCCGGCTGCGTCATCGAGGGGTCGTCACCCTCGTTGTGGCCGCGGCGGCGGTAGCAGATCAGGTCGATCACGACGTCCTTGTGGAACGCCTGCCGGTACTCGACGGCCAGCTTGGCCACCCAGTGCGCGGCCTCCGGGTCGTCACCGTTCACGTGGAAGATCGGCGACCCGATCATCTTCGCGACGTCCGTGGCGTACTGGGACGAGCGCGAGTGCTCCGGCGCGGTCGTGAAGCCGACCTGGTTGTTGACGATCACGTGCACGGTGCCGCCGGTGCGGTACCCGCGCAGCAGCGACAGGTTCAGCGTCTCGGCGACGACGCCCTGGCCCGCGAAGGCCGCGTCGCCGTGCATCAGGACCGGCAGCACGGTGTAGCCCTCGCCGCCCTTGTCCAGGAGGTCCTGCTTCGCGCGGACGATGCCCTCGAGCACCGGGTCCACGGTCTCCAGGTGCGACGGGTTCGCCGTCAGCGACACCTTCGTCTCGCCGTCGCCGAACATCCGGAAGTACTTGCCCTCGGCGCCGAGGTGGTACTTCACGTCGCCGGAGCCGTGCGCCTGGCCCGGGTCGAGGTTGCCCTCGAACTCCTGGAAGATCTGCGAGATCGGCTTGCCGACGATGTTGGCCAGCACGTTCAGCCGGCCGCGGTGCGGCATGCCGATGACGACCTCGTCGAGCTCGTGCTCGGCGGCCTTGTCGAGCAGCGTGTCGAGCAGCGGGATCGCCGTCTCGCCGCCTTCGAGGCTGAACCGCTTCTGGCCGACGTACTTGGTCTGCAGGAACGTCTCGAACGCCTCGGCGGCGTTCAGCTTCGAGAGCACGTACTTCTGGACCGCGGGGTCCGGCTTCTCGTGCGGGATCTCGACGCGCTCCTGGATCCAGCGGCGCTCCTCGGGGTCGAGGATGTGCGTGTACTCGATGCCGACCGTGCGGCAGTACGAGTTGCGCAGCACGCCCAGGATGTCGCGCAGCTTCATCCGCTCCTGGCCGGCGAAGCCGCCGACCGGGAACTCGCGGTCGAGGTCCCAGAGCGTCAGGCCGTGGGACAGGACGTCCAGGTCGGCGTGGCTGCGCTGGCGGTAGTTCAGCGGGTCGGTGTCAGCCATCAGGTGGCCGCGCATCCGGAACGCGTCGATCAGCTCGATCACGCGGGCGGTCTTGTCGACCGGGCCCTCGGGGATGTCGGCGACCCAGCGGATCGGCTCGTACGGCAGGCGCAGGCTGGTGAAGACGTCGTCGTAGAAGCCGTCTTCGCCCAGCAGCAGCTGGTGGATGCGCTTGAGGAACTCGCCGGACTCCGCACCCTGGATGATGCGGTGGTCGTACGTCGAGGTCAGCGTCATGATCTTGCTGATGCCGAGGTCGACCAGCGTCTTCTCGCTGGTGCCCTCGAACGCCGCCGGGTACTGCATGGCGCCGACGCCGATGATCGCGCCCTGGCCGGCCTGCAGGCGGGGCACCGAGTGGTTGGTGCCGATGCCGCCCGGGTTGGTCAGCGAGATCGTGGTGCCCGCGAAGTCGTCCGCGGTGAGCTTGTTGTTGCGGGCCTTCTTGACGATGTCCTCGTAGGCCTGCCAGAACTGCAGGAACGTCATGTCCTCGACGCTCTTGACCGAGGCCACGACGAGGTTGCGGGAGCCGTCCTTGCCCTTCATGTCGATCGCGAGCCCGAAGTTGACGTGCTCCGGCGTGATCGCGAACGGCTTGCCGTCGATCTGCTGGTAGTGCCGGTTGAGGTTCGGGTAGTTCTTCAGCGCCCGCACCATGGCGTAGCCGATGAGGTGCGTGAAGGAGATCTTGCCGCCGCGGGTGCGCTTGAGGTGGTTGTTGATGACGATGCGGTTGTCGGCCATCAGCTTCGCCGGGACCGCGCGCACGCTGGTCGCGGTAGGGACGCTCAGCGAGGCGTCCATGTTCTTCGCGATGGCGGCCGCGGCGCCGCGCAGCTGCTTCGACTCCGGCTCGTCCTTGGCCTGCGGCTTCGCGTCCGTCTTGGCCTCGGCCTTCGGCGCGGCCTTGGCGGCCGGCTTCGGGGCGGCCTTCGCGGGCGCCGCCTTGGCGGGCGCGGCCGGCGTCGACGTCTGCTTGGCCGCGGACTCCGCGTTCTGCACCGCCTTCGACGACGGCGCCGACGCCTGGCCGTTGGTCGCGGGCTTGGCGTCGGCCTTCTGCCGGGCGTTGTCCGCCTTGGCCTGGGCGCTCTGCGTCGGCTTGAAGTCCGCGAAGAAGTCGTGCCACGCGGCATCGACTGAGCTGGGGTCTGCGAGGAACTGGTCGTACATCTCTTCGACCAGCCACTCGTTGGGGCCGAACTGTGACGCAGGGCTGCTGCTGGACACGGCTTGGGCTCGCCTCTATCCGTCTCGATCTCGATCTTGAATCCGTTGATGCGCCTACCAGGCTAACCCCCTCGGTGACGCCGATGTGATGGAACCGGCCTGTGTGAGGCGTGGCGCACTAGGGGATCGGTCACTGACTCGATCAAGATGTGCTAAGGGAACCTTAAGCCCTGTACCCGGTACAGGGTTTCGAGGGGTTTCAGGCGGGGTTCGCGCCATCGCCCGCGGGTGTTCACCGGCGCGGGTTCTCCTGGGTGGATGTGGCTGGTCGAATGTCCGTCGTTCTGGGACCAGGGCCTGGTCCGGCCCCTGGTCACCGAGTCCGGCACGGTCGTGCTGATGTGCGACTCGTGCGAAGCGGTCTGGCCGACGCTGGCCGACTTCGAAGAGATGGAGCACGTGTCGCCGGACGAGCCCGACTGGCTGGTCGGCGCCGGGGTGCACGTCCGGCCGGGCACGGTCCGGTGGGCCTCGCAGCCCGACATCGAAGCGGCCGGGATGGGCTCGCTGAAGTGGCGGGCGCTGCCTTAGCTGTACCGCCTCAGCCGAGCGGGTACGGCGGCTCGTGGGGGACGAGCTTGACCGCCTTGTGCAGCTGGTCGGTGGCGAGGAGCCCGGAGATGTCGCGCATCACGGCCGTGACGTCGGTGATGGCGGTGATCCACTCCTCGGCGTACTGACCGGTCGCTTCACCGGTCAAGCCGATCCGGATCGCTTCGAAGTACAGCGGTGTGTGGTCGAGGTCTCGCTCGGCGTCCCACTGGATGAGCACCGGACCCTCGTGCGAGAGGGCCCACTCGAAGCCCTCGCGGGTGATGTCGACCGCGAGGATGCGCTCGTGGCCGGGCTTGCTCCCGTTGCCGCTGTCGTAGGCCGCCCACCGGAACGACGGCGTGAGCCACGTCGTGCCGTCCAGTCCCGCGAACGTCTGCTTCTCGAGCGCGGCGTCGGCGATCGCCGGTGAGCACGCCTGGTAGACCCGGACCGTCGTCTCGGTCCGCGCTGCTCGTACCTGCCGGTCGGGAACCCGCTTCTCTTCGAACATGCCCGCCATGCTCCCAGCGCCCCGGGCACGCGGCCACGAACTTTCGGTGGTCAGCCGAGGGACCACAGGCGGGCGTAGTAGCCGTTCGCCGCCAGGAGCTCCTCGTGGGTTCCGGTCTCCACGATCCGGCCGTGGTCCAGGACCACGATGCGGTCCGCGCGGGCCGCCGTCGCGAGGCGGTGGGCGACCACGAACGTCGTGCGGCGGCGGGCCAGGTGCTCCGTCGCCCGCAGGACCGCGGCCTCCGTCGACGGGTCCAGGGCCGCCGTCGCCTCGTCGAGCAGGAGGACGTCCGGGTCGACCAGTTCAGCCCGGGCCAGGGCCACCAGCTGGCGCTGCCCGGCCGACAGCGACCGGCCGCGTTCGCCCACCGGCTGCAGGAACCCGGCCGAGAGGGCCGCGACGCCGTCGAACGCGCCCACCGCCCGGACCGCGGCCTCCACCTCGGCGTCGGACGCCGACGGCCGCCCGTAGCGGACGTTGTCGGCCACCGTGCCCGAGAACAGGTGCGCCTCCTGCGGCACCACGCCCATCCGGCGCCGCAGCCCGGCCAGCTCGTACTCGCGCACGTCCGTGCCGTCGACCCGGACCTCGCCGCCGGTGGCGTCGTAGAAGCGCGCCACCAGCTTCACCGCCGTCGACTTCCCGGCGCCGGTCGCGCCGACCAGCGCGATCGTCTCGCCGGCCGCGACGTCCAGCGAGAACTCCGCCAGCGCCTTGCTCTCCGCGCCGGTGTAGGAGAACTCGACCTCCTTGAACGAAACCTCGCCGCGCAGCCGCTCCGGCACCGCCACGGCGTTGTCCGCCGCGGGCACCGACGTCGGCGTCCGCAGCAGGTCGCCGATCCGGTCGAGGCCGACGCGCGCCTGCTGGTAGCCGTCGAACACCGACGACAGCTGCTGGATCGGCGAGAAGAACTGCTGCAGGTACAGCAGGAACGCGAGCAGCACCCCGGCCGACAGGGTGCCTGCCGAGACGCGGTTCGCGCCGGCCACCAGCACCGTGGTCATCGCGAGGTCGGACATCAGCGCGACCAGCGGGAAGTACGTCGCGACGTACCGTTGCGCCCGCAGCCGCGAGCGCCGGTAGTCGTCACTGCGCGAGGCGAACGCCGCCGCGGAACGGTCTTCGCGCGTGTACGCCTGCGCCACGCGCAGCCCGCTGACGTTCTCCTGCATGTCCGCGTTGACGACGCTGACCCGTTCGCGGGCCTCGTTGTACGCCTTCGACGCCGCGCGCCGGAAGATCACCGTGGCCACCGCCAGCACCGGCACCATCGCCAGCGCGAACAGCGCCAGCCCGGCGTCGGTGACCAGCAGCGCGGCCGTGATCCCGGCCAGCGTCAGCGCGCTGACCACCGCCGTGGCGAGCCCGGTCTGCAGGAACGTCGAGAGCGCGTCGACGTCCGTGGTCATCCGGGTCATGATCTTCCCGGACAGCTCCCGCTCGTAGTAGTCGAGCCCGAGCCGCTGCAGGTGCGCGTAACTGCGGACGCGCAGCGCGTACAGCACCGTCTCGCCGACCCGTGAGGTCAGGCGCGTCTGCGCGAACACCACCAGCCAGTCGGCCGCGATCACCGCCGCGCCGATCCCGGCGGCGAGCCAGATCATCCACTCGACACCCGTCCGGACACCGTGGTCGACGCCGAACTGGTAGAGCCCCGGCAGCGCGATCGACGCCGCCGCGTCCGCCGCCACCAGCCCGATCACCAGCAGCAGGGGCCAGCGGACCGGGCGCAGCAGCCCGGCCAGCCGGAACCGCGGGTCGGGCGCGGTGACGTCCACATCGGACAGCCGCGGCTCGTCGGTGGCGGCCGGCAGCCGCCGCACGCCCTCGATCAGCTCCGGGGTCGGCGGCACGTCGAGGCCGCCGCCCCCGCCGACGAACCCGCTGCTGTTCGGGTCGCCGCTGCGCCGGCGCGCCGCCTCGGCCAGGTCCTCGACCTCGTCGCGCTCGGCCCGCGGCCAGAGCGACGGCGTGATCCCGGCCGGGCCGCAGTCGAGGCCTTCGCAACGGTGCTTCTCCTCGACGTCGTCACCCGGCCCGGCGATCAGCTCGCGGAACAGCGGGCAGCGCGCCATCAGCTCGGCCTCGGTGCCGACGTCGACGACGTGGCCCTCGTCCAGCACCGCGATCCGGTCGGCCAGCGCCAGGGTGGAACGCCGGTGCGCGATCAGCAGGGTCGTGCGGCTCGCGGTGACCGAGCGCAGGGTGTCGTGGATCGCCGCCTCGGTGACGGTGTCGATGGCCGACGTCGCGTCGTCGAGGACGAGGATCCGCGGATCGGTGATCAGGGCCCGCGCCAGCCCGAGCCGTTGCCGCTGCCCGCCCGAGAGCGTGAGCCCGCGCTCGCCGACCAGCGTCTCGTAGCCCTCCGGCAGCGCGCGGATGAACTCGTCCGCCTCGGCCGCGCGCGCCGCGGCGACGATCTCCTCGTCGCTCGCGTCCGGGCGGCCGTACGCGATGTTGTCCCGGATCGAGGAGGAGAACAGGAAGGCCTCTTCGAAAACCACGCCGATGGCCTGGCGCAGCTGCCGCAGCGGCACGTCCCGGACGTCGAGGCCGCCGACCCGCACCGAGCCCGCGTGGACGTCGTAGAAGCGGGGCAGCAGCAACGAGATCGTCGACTTCCCCGACCCGGCGGTGCCGACCAGCGCGAGCGTCTCGCCCGGGTTCGCGGTGACCGAAAGCCCGTCCAGCACCGGTTCGCTGCGGGTGTACCCGAAGCGGACGCCGTCGAGCTCCACACCCAGCGGCCCCTCCGGCAGCGGGCGAGCGTCGGGAGCGTCGACGACCTCCGGCTGCGCGTCGATCAGCTCGTACACGCGCTCGGCGCCGGCGCGGGTCAGCTGGGCCTGCACGACCAGGCCGGACAGCATCCGGGCCGGGCCGATCAGGGTCGCGAGGTAGGTCGCGAAGGCGAGGAAGGTGCCGAGCGTGATCGAGCCGTTCAACGCGAGGACACCGCCGATGCCGAGCACAGCGACCTGGCCGGCGGCGGGCAGGGCCGCGGTGGTCGCCGTCGGGACCGCGGACAGCTTCGCCGCGCGAAGCCGCTCCCCGAACAACTTGCGCGCGGTCTTCTCGAGCCGGCTCACTTCCCGCGTCTCCTGGCCGAAGCCCTTGACCACGCGAACGCCGGTGACGGTCTCCTCGACCTGCTGCGCGACATCGGCCGCGCGTTGCTGCGCCGACCACGTCGCCGGGAAGAGGCGCTTGCGGCTGCGCGTCACGATGATGCCGACCGCGGGGGTGACGACCAGCGCGATCAGCGTCAGCACCGGCGACATCCACAGCATCGCGACGAACGACAGCAGCGCGAAGATCACCGAGCCGAACGAGAGCGGGATCTGCATCAGGATCCCGGTGACCAGCTGCAGGTCCGAAATCGCGCGGGAGACGACCTGGCCGGTGCGCAGCGCGTCCTGCTTTCCGCCGTCCAGCCGCGAAACCGCGTTGAACACGCGCTGGCGCAGGTCGTGCTGGACGTTCAGCGCGAGCTTCCCGCCGAAGTACCGGCGCAGGAACGCGGTGCCGAACGCCACCAGCTGCAACGTCACCAGGAAGGTCGCGATCCCGGGCAGGGCGCCGGTCCGCCCCGCCACCGCGTCGTCCACCGCCGCGCGCACGAGCAGCGGGCTCGCGGCCTGCACACCGACGCTGAGCACGGCGGCGACCAGGGACAGCACGACGATCGCGCGGTGCTCCCACGCCGCGGCGGACAGCCTGCGGACCCAGCCGACGGTCTCGGCAGGTGGGAGCTCTTGACGGGAGCGGGGCGGAGCGAGGGTCACGTTGTCACAGTAAGCGCCGGCACCGACAAAATATTTCCCCGAACGCGCGGAAGGCCACCTCGAGCAGCTCGAGGTGGCCTTCCGGAGACGCCGGGACTACGTGATGTCGCGGCGCTGGTTGCCCGCCCAGCCGAGGCCGAAGAACAGCATCGTCCAGGCGAAGAAGATCAGCGCCGAAGCCCACCACGAGAGCACGCCGGGCGCGCTCGCCGTGTACTGCAGGAGCAGCTGCGCGCCGGAGTCGACGCTGGCGGGCAGGTTGAGCGAGTTGAAGCCGAACGCGTCCGCCGCGATGCCGCCGACGATCCCGTTCGCGGTGCCGTTCGGCAGGATCCCGCCCAGGATGCTGACGTCACCCCAGAGCCAGAACACGATCACCAGGACGTTTTCCACGATCAGGAACCAGATGATGAACAGCACCACCGCGAGTGGCACGTTGCGCAGCACCGCGCCGAACCCGATGCCGAACAACGTCACCAGCACCGACGCGAGGATCGTCCCGCCGAGCGCGGCCAGCCACTGGCCCGTGCTGGGCCACCGGCCCGAGTCGACCGAGGCCATCACCGCGGCCGCCGAGACACCGAAGCTGATCAGGCCGTAGATCGCGCCCCACGCGATGTAGGTCAGCATCTTCGCGGTCAGCGCGGAGATCCGGTTCGGGGCGGTGAGGAACGTCGTGGTGATCGTCTTGCTGCGGTACTCGCCGGCCAGCGCGAAGATGCCGAAGAGGCCCGGCACGAGCTGAGCGATGTTCACGCCGTGCGCGATCGCGAGCAGGCCCACCGGCACCTTGGCCGGGTCGAGCCCGATCGTCTCGCTGACCTGGCGCGCGTCGTCCGAGCCGAGGAAGTCGGCGAAGTCGTTGGTGATCTTGCCCCAGACGAACGTCAGCCAGAACGCCACCAGCGCCAGCGGGATGATCAGCACCCACCAGGTGTTCAGCGAGAGCGTCTTGCGGAACTCCGCCTTGATCAGGTTGCCCATCACTGCTGCGGACCTCCCCAGTACTGCTGCTGCTGCTGCTGCGGACCCGAGGGCGGGCCCTGCTGGTACTGCTGCGGACCGGACGGCGGCCCCTGGTACCCGGGCGGCGGGCCCTGGTACTGCGGCTGCGGCGGGTACCCCGCCGGTCCGCCGGCGAACTGACCCTGGGTCAGCTGGAAGAACATCCGCTCCAGGTCGGCGTGCTCCTCCTGCATCCCGTACACGGCGATCCCGGCCTTCGCGGCCAGGTCACCGATCTGCTGGACGCTCGACCCGGCCACGGCGACCCGGCCGTCCGGCGTCGGCGACACCTGCTGGACGCCGTTCTCCTGCAACGCCTTCACCAGCGCCGCCGGGTCGGCCGGCTGCACCAGCACCCGCGACTGCTGGCCCTTGCGCAGCTGGTCGAGCGAGCCGTAGTAGCGCGTGACGCCCTGGCTGATGATCACGACCTGGTCGATCAGCTGCTCGACCTCGTTGAGCAGGTGGCTCGAGACCAGGACCGTCCGCCGCTGCTCCCGCGCGTAGGACCGCAGGAAGTTGCGCAGCCACAGGATGCCTTCGGGGTCGAGGCCGTTGGTCGGCTCGTCCAGCACCAGGACCTGCGGGTCACCCAGCAACGCCGTCGCCAGCGCCAGCCGCTGCCGCATGCCGAGCGAGAAGCCGCCGGCCTTCCGGTCCGCGGCGCTGCCCAGGCCCACCAGGCCGAGCACGTCGTCCGCGCGCTGGTCCGGCACCCCGAGGGCCGCCGCGTACACCCGGAGGTGGTTGCGCGCGGTCCGGCTCGGGTGGAACCCCTCGTTCTCCAGCACCGAGCCCACGACCCGCGCCGGGTTCCCGAGCTGCGAGTGCGGGCGCCCGTTGATCGTCGCCGTCCCGGAGGTCGGCGTCACCAGCCCGAGCAGCATCCGCAACGTCGTCGTCTTGCCGGCGCCGTTCGGGCCCAGGAAGCCCGTCACCGAACCCGGTTCGACCGTGAAGCTCAGGTTCTGCACCGCGTTGACCGGGCCGAACTGCTTGCTCAGGTTCTGCACCACAATCCGGCCACTGCCGTCGTGCATACCGTCCCCTAACGTTCCCGCTGATGGGGCGTCATCCTGCCCTACCCGCGCCGCCCGCGCGCAGGGAACGCTCGAACCGGTGGAGAGCGACTTTCGTCACGTTCCGCGACCGGTCCGTGGCGGCGCCGGAAGCGGTGCCGGGGCCGTGACCTGAGGATTCAAGGACGGGTGCGGTGACCGGGGTGGACCGGCCCGGCAAAAAATTCATTCGACTTGCCGACCCGGTGGCGCAAACCCGGCCGAAGCCCTCTAAGCTAGTAACCGGCGGCCCGCTCCCAATGACCCCCAGGTTGGTTGAGCGGGTCGCCCTTTCATGTCCGGCCCTCCGCCTCGTGTGCGATCGTGGCTCGATGCGGATCTTGCTCGTCGAGGATGAGCGGCGGCTGGCCGAGGCGCTGCGGGCCGGGCTGAGCGCCGAGGGGTATGCCGTCGACGTCGCCCACAACGGGCGGGACGCCCTCTGGTACGCCGGGGAACACCCCTACTCCGCGATCATCCTCGACATCATGCTGCCGGGCCTGAACGGCTACCGCGTCTGCCGCCGGCTGCGCGACCAGGGCGACAGCACCCCCATCCTGATGCTCACCGCCAAGGACGGCGAGGACGACGAGATCGAGGCCCTCGACACCGGCGCCGACGACTTCCTCCCCAAGCCCTTCTCCTACGGCGTCCTCCTTTCCCGGCTGCGCGCGCTCATCCGCCGGGGCGGCGCCACCCGGGCGGGGGTCCTCAAACTGGGTGATCTCGAGCTCGACCAGGCCGGCCGGACCTGCCGCCGCGGCGCCGCCGACGTCACCCTCACCGGCAAGGAGTTCGCCCTCCTCGCCTACCTCATGCACCGCCCCGGCCAGGTGGTCACCAAGGCGGAGCTGCTCGACAACCTCTGGGACTTCGCCACCTCCGCGACCGCCAACCTCGTCGAGGTCCACGTCAGCGCGCTGCGCCGGAAGCTCGGGAGCGAGACCATCCGGACCGTCCGCGGCGCGGGGTACCTCGTGGTGGCTTCCGGTGCGTAGGTTCTTCCGCTCGACCCGCTTCCGGGTGGCGTTGACGGCGTTCGCCGCCTCCGCCGTCGCGCTCGGTGCGGTGTCCGTGTGGTTCGTGCTCCAGGCGGAGGGCCGCCTCCGCAACGCCGCCACGCAGCTGGCCGACGCCCACGCCGACGCGGTCGTCCAGCTCCTGAACACCGGCGCCCGGCCCGCCGACCTGCCGCTGCTCGTCCGCGACTCGATCTACGAGGTCACCGACCGCACGGGCAAGCGCGTCGCGGCCTGCCCGGCTTTGCTTGACGCGACATTGGCCGCCTACGACGCCGACGTCACGCTCCCGCCGTCCGGGTTCGACCGCGCCGGCCGGGACTCCGTCCCGTGCGCGCCCGAGCTGGCCGACCTCGACGAGGACCTCGTCCTGCACGTCGTCCACGCCGACAGCGGCGACAGCGCGTACGACGTCTACGCCGGCGTCGCGATCGATCCCGAGGGCCAGGCCGCCGTCGACTCCGTCCGGACCGTTTTGACGGCCGGCGTCCCCGCGGTCGCGCTGCTGATCGGCGTGATCGCGTGGCTCGCCGTCCGCCGGTCGCTGCGGCCGGTCGAGGCCATCCGCGGCGAGGTCGCCGAGATCGGCGCGCACGACCTGAGCCGCCGGGTGCCGGCCCCGCGCAGCGGCGACGAGATCGCGCGCCTCGCCGGGACGATGAACACCATGCTCGCGCGGCTCGACGAGGCCGTGACGCGCCAGAGCCGGTTCACCTCCGACGCGTCGCACGAGCTGCGCACCCCGCTCGCGTCGCTGCGGACGCAGCTCGAGGTCCTGCTGGCCCACCCCGACCGGCTCGACTGGCGGCAGTCCTGCGAGAACGCGCTGCTCGACGTCACGCGGCTGCAGGACCTCGTCGCCGACCTGGTGCTGCTCGGCAAGCTGGACCACGCGGGCCCGGACCGGCTCGAGCCGGTGGCACTGTCCGAAGTGGTCGAAGGGGCCGCCGCCGGCCGGGCGGAGATCGAGGTCGCCGGGACGCCGGTGGTGCACGGTCACCGGTCGCGCCTGGAACGGCTCGTCCGCAACCTCGTCGACAACGCCGAACGGCACGCCGTCTCCCGGGTGGCCGTCACGCTGTCCACTGTGGACGGCCAAGCCGTGCTGACGGTCACCGACGACGGACCCGGCATCCCGGCCGAAGACCGCGAGCGCGTCTTCGACCGCTTCGTCCGCCTCGACGACGCCCGCGCCCGAGACGAGGGCGGTTCGGGCCTCGGCCTCGCGATCGTCGCGGACATCGCCCGCGCGCACGGCGGCACGGCGTTGGTCGAAGGGGGCAGCCGGTTCGTCGTCCGGCTCCCGGAGCTGAAGACGTCTTAAGCTCGCTTCAGGTCCGGTTCAGCGTCCGCGGCCGACGCTGCGCTCATGATCAATCGTCCCTGGTGGCGGCCGCTCGGCCACGCCGAGTACCTGGCGTCGTCGTGGTTCCCCGGCCTCACCGGCCTGCGCGCACTCGCCGCGCTCGCCGTCGTCTTCTTCCACTACGGCGGCCCGGTCGTCGACCGGCTGCAGGGGTGGATCGCCGTGTAGCTGTTCTTCGTGCTGTCCGGTTTCCTCATCACCACCCTGGCGCTGCGCGAAGAAGACCGCACCGGCGGCATCTCCCTGCGCGACTTCTACGTCCGACGCGTCTTCCGGATCATGCCGGTGTACTTCCTGCTGCTCGGCCTGACGGCGCTGGCGGTGACGTTAACCGGCGTTTACCAGAGCAGCCGGCTCGCCGACGCGATGCCGTTCTACCTGACCTTCCTCAACGAGGTCGTCGACTTCAACACGCCGTACCCGACGTCGTGGTCGCTCGGGGTGGAGGAGAAGTTCTACCTCGTCTGGCCCGCTCTGCTCGTGCTGACGGCGCGCACCGGCAAGACCGCGCTGCGCCTGCTGATCGGCGCCAGCGCGCTGGGCGTCGTGCTCGGGGTGCTGCCGCTCGCGCCCGCACATCAGTGGGCGAGCCTGTCGGTGCACTACGGCTCGCTGGTCGTCGGCTGCCTGCTCGCGCTGGCGCTGCACCACCCGCGCGGGTTCGCGGTGCTGCGGCCGCTGACCAGCCCGGCCGCGGCGGCCGGCGTGGCGCTCGGCTTCTGCGTGCTGCAGCTCTCGGTCAAGCCGCTCGGGCAGTCCTTCGGCGGCCACTGGCAGTTTGTCGTCCCGGTGTACGCGGGAGGATCGGCGTTGCTGCTAGTGGCGGCGATCTCGCAGGGCCCGGTCCGGCGGTTGCTCGCGAGCCGTCCGCTGAAGTTCGTCGGCGACCGGTCCTACGCGCTCTACCTCGCGCAAACCGGCGCGGCGGGCGTGACCGGGCTCCTGCTGCCGACGGGGCTCGGCAAGGCCGTCGCGACTTCCGCCGTCGCGCTGCTCTTCGCGTGCGGTCTGCGGAGGTGGGTCGAGCTGCCCGCCATCGCGTATGGACGCCGTCTGCTGCGGAAAGGGGAGCGGGCCCCTGCCGGAGAACGACAGGGGCCCGCTCGGGTGAGGTAGGTCAGGCGAGGACGGTGTCCAGCGGCGTGTGCGGCAGGTCGTGCGCGACCGCGACCGGGCCGTTGGTCAGGGCGCCGGCGTGGGTGTTGAGGCCCTTGGCCAGCGCGGCGTCGGCCTGCAGCGCGGCCTTCCAGCCGTGCTCGGCCAGCTGCACCGCGTAGGGCAGCGTGACGTTCGTGAGGCCGTAGGTCGACGTCCGGGGCACCGCGCCCGGCATGTTCGCGACGCAGTAGAAGACGGACTCGTGCACGGTGTAGGTCGGGTCGTCGTGCGTGGTCGGGCGCGAGTCGGCGAAGCAGCCGCCCTGGTCGATCGCGATGTCGACGAGCACACTGCCGGGCTTCATGCGGGCGACGAGCTCGTTCGAGACCAGCTTCGGCGCCTTCGCGCCCGGCACCAGCACCGCGCCGACGACCATGTCGGCCTGCAGCACGGACTCCTCGACCGACAGCCGGTTCGACGTCACCGTGCGGATGCGGCCGCCGAAGTCGTTGTCGATCTGGCGGAGGCGGTCGACGTTCGTGTCGAGGATCTCGACGTCCGAGCCGAGGCCCAGCGCGACGCGGGCGGCGTTCAGGCCGGCGACTCCGCCGCCGATGACGACGACGCGCGCCGGGTGCACGCCGGGGATGCCGCCGGGCAGGACACCGCGCCCGCCGCTCGGCTTCATCAGCGAGAACGCGCCGACCTGCGGGGCCAGCCGGCCCGCGACCTCGGACATCGGGGCGAGCAGCGGCAGCGCGCCACTGGCGGTCTGGACCGTCTCGTAGGCGATCGCGGTGGTGCCCGCGGCCAGCAGCGCGTCGGTCAGCGGCCGGTCGGCGGCGATGTGCAGGTAGGTGAAGAGGACCTGGTCGGCGCGCAGCCGGGGGTACTCCTCGGCGATCGGCTCCTTGACCTTGAGCACCAGCTCGCCCTCGGCCCAGGTCTCGTCGGCGGTGGCGAGGATCTTCGCGCCGGCGGCGACGTACTCCTCGTCGGTGATGGACGAGCCCACCCCGGCGCCGGTCTCGACGAAGACGTCGTGCCCGCGGCCGACCAGCTCGTGCACCCCGGCCGGGGTCAGCGCGACCCGGTACTCGTGCTTCTTGATTTCACGGGGAACGGCGATACGCACGGTCGGCCTCCTGGGTCGGTCTGCGTCCGGATTCGGTGCGGTGGTGCCACTCACGGTGAACCACCCGGACGGCGGTGTCATCGTGCTGAGCGAACATTTCTTTGCCGTATTCATGGTTCTGTGCGGACAAGGCCGTTGACTTCGACCGCGCTGGAGGTTGCAGCGTGCAGGCATGAGAGCTGTGTGGTTGCGGGAGTTCGGCGGGCCGGAAGCGCTGGAGCCGGGGGACGCGCCGGACCCGGTCCCCGGGCCCGGCCAGGTGCTGGTGGAGGTGACGTTCGCGAACATCACGTTCGTCGAGACCCAGACGCGCGCCGGGACGGGACCGTTCCGTCCGGTGTTGCCGGTCGTCCCCGGCAACGGCGTCGGCGGCGTGATCAGCTCCGTCGGCCCGGGGGCGGACCCGGAGCTGGCGGGGCAGCGGGTGGTCACCTCGACCGGCGGCTCCGGCGGGTACGCGCAGCGCGTCGCGGTGGACGCGGCGGCGGTCTTCCCGGTGCCCGACGCGCTCGCGCTCGACGTGGCGGTGGCGGTGCTCGCGGACGGCCGCACCGCGACTGGACTGGTGCACACGACCAGGGTGCGCCCCGGCGATCGTGTCCTGGTCGAAGCGGCGGCGGGCGGCGTCGGCAGCCTGCTGGTGCAGCTCGCGAAAGCGGCGGGCGCCGAGGTGGTCGGCGCCGCGGGAGGTCCGGCGAAGCTGGCGCAGGTGCGCGAGCTCGGCGCGGACGTCGCCGTCGACTACCACAGCCCGGACTGGACGGCGGGCATCGGCGAGCTCGACGTCGTCTTCGACGGCGTAGGCGGCGCGATCGGCACGGCGGCGTTCGGCCTGCTGCGCCGCGGCGGCCGGATGGCGATGTACGGCCTCGCGGGCGGCGCGTGGGCCGACGTGCCCGAAGAGGAAGCCGCGGCCCGCGGAGTTTCCCTGGTCCGCTCGCTCGGCGGGCCGGCGGAGATGCGCGCGTTCACGGAGTCGGCGCTGGCGGAGGCCGCGGCAGGCCGGCTGACGCCGGTGATCGGCCAGCGCTTCCCGCTCGAAAAGGCGGCCGACGCCCACGCGGCCATCGAGTCCCGCACCGCGCTGGGGAAAACGCTGCTGGTCGTGTGAGCTAGCCGGTCGGGTGGGTCAGGTAGACGCGGTCCGCGGCGGCGGTCTCGACCGGCTGCCAACCGAGCTTCTCGTAGAAGCGCAGGGCGCCGGCGTTCTCGGGGTTGACGGCGAGGTGGCACGACTTCGCCCCGGCCGCCGCGACCGAGGCGAGGAAGGTGTCGATCAGCGCCCGCCCGTGGCCCGCGCCGCGCTGCCCGGCGAGCAGGTTGACGTGCAGGTGTGCCGGGTGCGCCGCCAGCTCGGGCCGGAGCTGCCGCTCGGGGTGGAACATCGTGTCGAGCCGCCGCTCCTCTTCGGTGCGGGGCGGCCCCGGCGGCGGCTGGTAGCGCTCACGCAGTTTCGGCAGCCACTGCTCCTGGTAAGCGGCGACTAACTTCGCTGTGTCGGCCGTGCCGATCACGTACCCGGCCACGCGCCCGCCGTCGTCGAGCACGTAGGCGTGTTCCGGTTCGAGGAAGAGGTAGGGCCCGGCGGCGGTGTCGGGCACGAGGTCGTCGGTGCGGTACCGCCCGCGCACCCCGGCGCCGGCGGCCGCGGTGGCGACGCAGATGGCGTAGACGGCGGCCCGGTCGCGGTCGCGGTAGGGCCGGATCTCAGTGGTCAACGCGAGGCCTCCAGGGTCTTGATCACCACTGTGCCGTCAGCTCCAGCGCAGCGCCACCAGCTGCGTGAGCAGCGCCAGCCGGACGTCGGGGTCGTCGAGGTCCAGCGGCACCAGCTCCAGCAGCTTCCGCATCCGGTAGCGCAGGGTGTTGGGGTGGATTCGCAGCTCTCGCGCCGCCGCGCGCGGGTCGCCGGGATGCCGCAGCCACTCGTACAGCGTCTCGACGTAACCGGCCTTCGCTGCTTCGTCGTGCGCGCGCAGCATCCCCAGCGGGCCGAGCTCCGCGACCTTCGCCGCGGCGGCCGCCGTTGCGCCGCGGTGGAGCGTCAACGCCGTCCAGGCCTCGTCGAAGGTGATGACACGCTCGTCCAGGATCTCCGCGCGCAGCAGGCCGAGAGCTTCGTCGGCCTGCACACGGGACGCCGAGAGGTCCCCGATCTCGCCGGGCGCGCCTGCCGCGGCGCGCGGAGCTCCGCTACGACGAGACGGTCCCGTCGCGACGAGAGCGTCGCGCAGCTCCGCCCAGCCGCCGGGGCCCGGGCGGTCCGGGACCACGGCGTAGAGCAGCCCGCCGAGCTCGGTCGCCACCGGGCGGCGGCCGATGCCCTGGGAGATCCGTTCGAGCAGCGCGAGCCGCAGACCTTCCGCGTCGCGCCCGTCGCCGCCGGTGACCTCGATGACGACCACGCGGTGCGGCTCGTCGGACAGGTCCAGCTCGGCCATCGCTTTGCGCGGGTTCGCGCGGCCCTCGAGCACTCCGCGCAGCAGCTCTGCGGACGCGCGGCGCTGCGCGTCGGTGTGCGCGCGCCGGCGCAGCAGGTGCAGCGCGACGACGGGGGCGGCGTCGGCGAAGGCGGCCGCGCGCTCGTCGGACACCGGGCCGGCGACCACCGCCCACATCGAGCCGAGCAGCTCGCCGCCCATCCGGATCGGGACGATCAGCCGCGGCAGCGTGCCGTCGCGCTGGGCGGGCACGAAGATCGTCTGCCGGCCGCGCGACAGCTCCCGGAACACTCCGCGCGAGCGGAACCGCGCGAGCACGTCGTCGGGGATGCGCCGGCCCATGATCGTGGCGACGCGCGCCGGGTCGGTGAGGTCCTGGCGCGCGGAGTAGGCGAGCACGCGCGAGTTGGTGTCCTCGATGGTCACGGGCGCGTCGACGACGCTCGCGACCGCGTCGGCCAGCCGGAACAGGTCGCCCGAGCCGGGATCGAGGTCTTCGGACTCGTCGGCGAGCGCGTCGAGGACGGTCCGCAGCAGCCACACGAGCTGCGCCCAGGACGTCGCCGCGTGCACCTGGATCAGCGCGATCCCGCTGGCCTTCGCGGCCCGCTTCACGGCCGGCTTCCCGGCGACGGGCGGCTTGAGCAGCACCGCGGCGGCGCCCTGTCCGGCGCTCTGCTTCACCAGCTCGGCGGCGTCCTCGGGTCCGGTCGTGGCGACGCCGAGCACGAGGTCCCCGGCGGCCAGGGTGACGGCCCCGCCGGGCTCGGCGATGACCACGTCGGCGACCGCGGGCGAGTCGTCGGGCACCTGGAGCGCGTGGAGCAGCGTCGGCCCCACCCGGTCGACGACACTGCGTACCGACACCACGGCGTCATTCTCGCCGAGAAACCCCTGGACGGCTCGGTAGGGTCGAGCGCGTGACCGATGCGCGGGGGATCGTCGAATCCGGCTACGACAGCTCCGCGGAGCGCTACCTCGAGTGGAGCGCGCGGATCCCGGACGACGCACGGCTGCGGCTCCTCGGCGAACTGACCGACCGGCTCGCGGACGGCGCCGCGGTGCTCGACCTCGGTTGCGGAGCCGGTGTCCCGTGCACCGCGCTGCTCGCCGAGCGGCACGACGTCGTCGGTGTCGACTTGTCGGCGACGCAGCTCGCGCTCGCGCGGCGGAACGTCCCCGGCGCGCGGTTCGAGAAGGGCGACATGACCGGGGTGACCTTCCCGGACGCGAGCTTCGACGCCGTCACGGCGTTCTACTCGGTGCTGCACGTTCCGCGCGACGAGCAGGGCGCTTTGTTCGCGCGCATCTCCCGCTGGCTCCGGCCGGGCGGCTGGTTCCTCGCCGCGCTGGGCTGCAGCGAAAGCGACGGCGTCGAGGCCGACTGGCTCGGCACGCCGATGTTCTTCAGCAGCTACGCGCCCGAGGTTAACCGCCGTTTACTTGCCGCAGCGGGCTTCACCTTGGTCGTCGACGAAGTCGTGACGATGCACGAGCCGGAGGGTGAAGCCACCTTCCACTGGGTGCTTGGGCGCCGTTAGACCTCGTGCGCTTTGCGCGCGTCGATGTCCTCCGGGGTGTACTGCTCGCGCCGGAGAAGACTGCCCGGCGGACGAGGTCGTCCGGGTACGCGGTCTCCAGCGTCAGCAGCAGCGTGGTGCCGCCGATCGTCGACGGCCAGCTCCTCGAACAGCACGGTGCCGTCCGGCAGTACCGTGCGAACAGCTCCACCGCGCCGAACGCCTTGGTGTAGAAGGAAAGCGTCGCGTCGACGTCGCACACGAACAGGTGCGGCACCAGGCCGAGCGGTCGGCTCACGCCGACTCCCGCAGGTTCGCGTCGTCGGCCGCGGCCACCAGGCGACGCAGGAGCGAAGCGGCTTCGCGACCGGCCGGGGTTAACCGGTAATAACGTCGTCGGGAGTCCTCGCCCGGGAGCTCCTCGGCCAGGCCGTCGGCGTCGAAGACCAGGCGCGCGCCAAGGCGTTCTGGTCCGAGACGGTCGGCTTCGCGATCACGACCGACGTGCCCTACGACGACCAGGGCCGGCGCTGGGTCGAGGTCACCGCCCCCAACGGGACGATCCTCGTGCTCAGCGAAAGCCCCGAGGATCGTCGCCGGAGTGACGGCGAGCAGCTGCCGACGTCGAACTTCTTCGAAGGGAACCGCTTCGCGCTGCAGCAGCGCGACTGACGCAGCTAGCGCGACAAGACGGCGTTCAGGACCCGCCACAGCTCACCCGCGGGGTCCTCGACGGCCTCCCGGGCCCGCCAGGCCACGATGCCGTCCGGGCGCACGAGGGACGCGCCCCCTGCGGAAAGCCCGTATCGCGCGGCGAAGACGGCGTCGTCGACGACGTGGCAGTCGAGGCGGACGCCGGTCTCGGCCGCGATGTCGGCCGTGGCCCGCTCCCAGCCGCCATCAGTACAGAGCAGCGCCCACGAGTGCCCGAGCAGGTCCACAGTGGACGCCAGGCCGGGTGCGCGGAAGCCGGGACGGCCGGTCGGCGCGAGCACGTCCTCGACGCGCGCGCCGTCGTCCGGCTCCTCCGAGAGCACCGCCGTCGAGCGGTAGCGGAACGCGAGGATGGCCGCCAGGGCGTCCACCGGCTCGGTCAGCCCGGAGACGTCCAGGTCGGGGTGCATCCGCTGCTTCATGTTGTGCAGCGAGGTGTCGATGATCATCCGGGCGATCGGCTTCCGCTCGGCCTCGTAGGTGTCGAGCAGCGCCGGGCCCGCGTCGCCGCGCAGCACCGCCGCGAGCTTCCACGCGATGTCCGCGCCGTCGCCGACGGCCGTGTTGCCGCCCTGCCCGCCGGTCGGCGGGGTCACCTTCGCCGCGTCGCCGGCGAGGAAGACCCGGCCGGACCGGAACCGGTCGGCCAGCCGCGCGGCGATCTCCCAGGAGCCGACCCAGACGATCTCCGGCTCGAGCTCCGGCAGGTCGGTCGCCGCGCGGATCATCGAGACCAGCCGGTCGTGGCCGAAGTCCGCCGGGCTTTCGCCCTTTTCGGGGAAGTAGTCCGGCGCGAAGACGTACCGGTTCGGGACGTCGGTGTTGACCAGCCCGGCGGTGAAGTCGCCGTGCTGCAGGTAGAAGAGGTCGGTCACGCCGGCCTGGACGCGGTCGCCGAGGTCGGCGTCGAACACGACGCCGAGGCAGTGGCTCAGCGCGTCCATCCCGGTGGTCCCGATGCCGAGCCGGGCCCGGATGCCGCTGCGGCCGCCGTCGGCCGCGACGACGTAGTCGGCGCGCACCACCGTCTCCTCGCCGGAGTCGCGGTGCCGAAGGGTCGCGGTCACGCCGTCGTCGTCCTGGGCCAGGCCGGTGAGCTCGGTGCGGAACCGCACGCGCGCGCCGGCCTTCTCGGCGTGCGCCAGCAGGATCGGCTCGACGACGTCCTGCCCGGCCATCCCGGCGGGCATCGTCGTGGCGGCCGAGACGTCGAACTCGCTGCCGTCTTCCATCAGCCGGTGCAGGACGCGCCCGGCGAGGCTCGTCGCGACGGTGATCCGCAGCCCCTGTGACGCTCTCGGGCTCGCCGCCAGCACGTCGCGGTCGATTCCTGCCCAGTGGAACAGCTCCATCGTGCGCCAGTTCTGCCCGGCGGCCCGCGAGTGGACCGACGTTCCGGCGTGCCGTTCGACGGTCAGCACGTCCACTCCCTCCTGCGCCAGGAACAACGACGCCGACAGCCCGCCCAGCCCGGCCCCCACGACCAGGACCTGCACCCGCTCCACCATGACTACCTCCATGCCCGTGAATCTCCCTTGCTAAATATCTTAGATAAAGAGAGGTCTCGGAAGCAAGGGGCTAGGCTCTCAGGACGTGGGAACGGTTGGGTACCCCGTTCGGCGCAAGTAGCTTCGAGCCGAACGAACCCCTTGAGCCGCAAGGAGAAACCGATGAGCGCGGACGACACCTCGGCGTGGTCCTTCGAGACCAGGCAGATCCACGCGGGCGCCGCGCCGGATCCCACCACCGGAGCGCGGGCCACGCCGATCTACCAGACGACGTCGTACGTCTTCCGTGACACCCAGCACGGCGCCGACCTGTTCAGCCTCGCCGAGCCGGGCAACATCTACACGCGGATCATGAACCCGACCCAGGACGTGCTGGAACAGCGCGTCGCGGCGCTCGAAGGGGGTGTCGCGGCGCTGGCGTTCGCCTCCGGCTCCGCCGCGACCACGGCGGCGATCCTGAACCTCGCGGGCGCGGGTGACCACTTCGTGTCGAGCCAGTCGCTCTACGGCGGCACCTACAACCTCTTCCACTACACGCTGCCGAAGCTCGGCGTCGAGGTCACGTTCATCGACGACCAGGACGACCTCGAGCAGTGGCGCGCCGCTGTCCGGCCGAACACGAAGCTGTTCTTCGCCGAGACGCTGGCCAACCCGGGCAGCAACGTCCTCGACATCCGCGCCGTCGCCGACGCCGCGCACGAGGCCGGCGTCCCGCTGGTCGTCGACAACACCGTGCCGACGCCGTACCTGGTGCGCCCGATCGAGCACGGCGCCGACGTCGTCGTCCACTCGGCGACGAAGTACCTCGGCGGCCACGGCACCACGGTGGCCGGCGTGCTGGTCGACGGCGGCACGTTCGACTTCGGCAAGGACCCGGCGAAGTTCCCGGGCTTCACCGAGCCCGACCCGAGCTACCACGGCCTCAAGTACTGGGAGGCGCTCGGCCCGGGCGCGTACGCGGCGAAGGCGCGCGTGCAGATCCTGCGCGACACCGGCGCGGCGATCGCGCCGCTCAACAGCTTCCTGATCCTGCAGGGCATCGAGACGCTGTCGCTGCGCGTCGAGCGGCACGTGCAGAACGCGCAGGCGCTGGCCGAGTGGCTGGAGCAGCGTGACGAGGTCGAGAAGGTCTACTACGCCGGCCTGCCGTCCAGCCCGTTCTACTCCGCGGCGCAGAAGTACCTGCCGCGCGGCGCGGGCGCGGTCCTGTCGTTCGACCTGCGCGGCGGGGTCGAGGCGGGCCGGAAGTTCGTCGACGGCACCGAGCTGCACAGCCAGCTGGTGAACCTCGGCGACGTCCGCAGCCTGATCGTGCACCCGGCGTCGACCACCCACAGCCAGCTCTCGGCGGCGGAGCAGCTCGCCAGCGGCGTGACGCCGGGCCTGGTCCGGATCGCCGTCGGGCTCGAAGGCATCGAGGACCTCAAGGCCGACCTGGAGGCCGGATTCCGGGCGGCCAAGGCGGAACTGTGACGGGTGAGCCCGTCACCGGCGCCTGGCGGATCGGGGATCCGCCGGGCCGCCGGAAGTTCGTCACCGGCCCCGGCGCGCTCGCGCTGGAGGCCGGTGGCGTGCTGCCCGGCTTCACCCTCGCGTACGAAACCTGGGGGACGCTGAACTCCGACGCGTCCAACGCGGTCCTCGTCGAGCACGCCCTGACCGGCGACAGCCACGCGGCCGGGCCGGTCGAGCCGGGCCACCCCAGCGCGGGCTGGTGGGACGGGCTGATCGGGCCCGGGAAGGCGTTGGACACCAGCGAGCTCTTCGTGGTGGTGCCGAACGTGCTCGGCGGGTGCCAGGGGTCGACCGGGCCTTCGTCGGAGCTGGACGGCGAGCCGTGGGGGAGCCGGTTCCCGGTGGTGACCGTGCGGGACCAGGTGGCTTCGGAGGCCGTGCTGGCGGACGCGCTCGGCATCGAGCGCTGGGCGGCCGTCGTCGGCGGGTCGATGGGCGGCATGCGCGCGCTGGAGTGGGCGGTGACGCTGCCCGCGCGGGTGGCGTCGGTGCTGGTCCTGGCTTCGACGGCCCGGGCGTCGGCCGAGCAGATCGCGTGGGCGGCGCCGCAGCTGCACGCGATCCGCGGCGACCGGGACTTCCACGGCGGTGACTACTATTCGGCGGCTTCGGGGCCGGTGCGGGGGCTCGGGGTCGCGCGGCGGATCGCGCACGTCACCTACCGCAGCGAGCCGGAGCTGGCCCAGCGCTTCGGCCGGTCGTACCAGGGCGACGAAGACCCGTTGCGGGGCGGGCGGTTCGCCGTCGAGTCCTATTTGGACCATCACGCCGAGAAGCTGGCGGGCCGCTTCGACGCGAACAGCTACCTGGTGCTGACGGAGTCGATGAACACCCACGACGTCGGCCGCGACCGCGGCGGGGTGGCGGCCGCGCTGAGCCGCGTGACGGCCCGCGCGGTCATCGGCGGGGTGGACAGCGACTGGCTGTACCCGCTGTACCAGTCCGCGGAGATCGCGGCCGGGATTCCCGGAACGGCCGAGCCGTCGGTGGTTTCCTCGCCGTACGGCCACGACTCGTTCCTCATCGAGACGGCGCAGATCGCGGCGCTGGTGAAGACGCTCCTGAGCTAGTACGTCGGCGTGCGTACGGGCACGCGCCGCTCCCGGGCGGATACCCGCGCGGGTCCCGCCGCGGGATCGTGGCGGCATGCGGAAAGCCTGGCTGATGTTCGCCGTCGCGATCGGGTTCGGCGCGGTGCTCACCTACCCGTACCTGGGCCTCGACATCGAGGACAGCCGTCTCGCCGTGCGCGACGGCCTGCAGTACGCGGTCCTGGTGGCGCACATCTTCACGGCCGCGGTGGCGCTCGTGCTCGGCCCGCTGCAGTTCGTTCCGAAGGTGCGGGCTCGCCGGCGCGTCCACCGGACCATCGGCCGGGTCTACCTCTTCGCCGGGGTGTTGCCGTCGGCGCTGGCGACGATCCCGGTCGCGCTCTGGTCGGGCCGGCTCGTCACGCAGCTCGGCCTGACCACCGCGGGGGTGCTGTGGCTGGTCACCGGCGGCCTCGCGTACCGGGCGGCGCGCCGGCGTGACTTCGCCGCGCACCGGGCGTGGATGATGCGCAACTACGCGCTGACGTTCCTCGCCGTCACCTCACGCGTCCTCGTGCCGGTGCTCCTGCTGGCGCAGATCCCGTTCGGCGGCGTCGACCCGGAGAGCGCGGCCACGCTGATCCCGATCGGCCAGACGCTCGGCTGGGTCGTCAACCTGGTCGTCGTCGAGGTCCTGCTCCGGCGGCGTCAGCGGCCGGTGACCCGTTCTCCCCAGCGCACCAAGCCGTTCGCGACCCGGCGCGACGCGTCGGCGGCGTAGTCGCCGAGCCGCTCGGCGGCCTTGTCGGACAGCTTCGCGACCCGCCAGGCGACGTCGTCCGCCCGCTCTCCCGCTTCGTCGCCCACCGTGGTGATGCGGTCCGCGAGGCGGCCGGTTCTCGCGGCGAGCAGATCCTTGAGCGCCATGACTTCCCCTCCGCTAGAGCATTCCGGCGCGGCGCCACAGCACCGCGCTCGGGCCGCCGATCAGGTTGTTCTCCCGCAGGAAGCGCACGAGCTTCCGCGCGCCGAAGGCCAGCGTCTCCCGCCGGTGCGCGCTGCCCCGCGCGGCCGCGACCGCCGCGCCCGGGTCGATGCCGGCCCGCAGGTACTGCCGCGGCCGCGACAGCAGCCGGGACATCAGCAGCGCGCCGACGGCGACCACGATCCGCGCGAACTCCTTGCGCCACCAAGGCGCATCGGCCAGCTCGCGGACCAGGTCGTCCCGCGCGTACCGGACGTGCCGCGCCTCTTCGGTGACGTGGATCCGCATCACCGCGCGCACCACCGGCTGCACCGACTCGTCGTCGAGGTGCTCGCGCTGCAGCGCGTCGAAGATCTCCTCGCCGATCAGCGTCGCGACCCACATCGCCGGCCCGTGCAGGATGACCGGGAGCGCCTGCGCGGAGAGCTGCAGCCACCGGTTGTTGCAGTACGGGCGGCCGCCGACGCGCTCGATCAGCGTCGCGAACATCGTGGAGTGCCGGCATTCGTCGGCGATCTCGGTGAGCGCGTAGTGCACGTGCCGGGTGGTCGGGTCCTGGTGGTAGGACGCGCGCAGCAGCATCTGCATCAGGATGATCTCGAACCAGATCCCGACGCTGACGGTGTTCACCAGCTCCTGGCGCGACAGCTCGATCCGCTGCTCCCGCGTCAGCGTGTCCCACAAGGGTGTGCCGTACAGCGAAACCAGCCGCTCGGGGATGAAGAACTGGTCCTCGTTGAGCGGTGCGGCCCAGTGGACGTCGACGTCCGGGTCGTACGAGAGCCGCGCGCTCGACTTGAGCAGCCTCTCGGCCGTCGCTTCGCGATCACCCATCCGTGCCTCCCTGTGTCCTGAAACACTAGAACGCATGAAACAAGTTCCGTCAAGTTGTAAAGTCGCCTAGGGTTGGGTCATGCGCGACCTCCTGAAACACGCGCTCGAAGCCGAGCTGCCCGGCGACGAGACCGCGGAACGGATCATGGGCGCGGCGCTCACCCAGGCCGAGGACTTCGGGCTGCGCCGGTTCACCGTGGACGACGTCGCGCGCCGCGTCGGTCTTTCGCGGGTGACGATCTACCGCTACTTCCCCAAGAAGGACCAGCTGCTCAGCGCGTTGGTCCTGCGGGAGATGAAGCGGTTCCTGACGAAGGTCGACGCCGTGCTGGAGGCGCAGGCGACACCGGAGGAGAAGCTCATCGAGGGGTTGAGCTTCTCCCTGGTGTACCTGCGCGGCCACCGGCTGCTGAACCGGTTGCTGCGCACCGAGCCGGAGCTGATCCTGCCGCACCTGACCGTCCAGGCCGGCGGCCTGTTCGCGGCCGCACGCGAGCGCATCGCGGCGCACTTCCACGCGGAGATCGCGGCCGGGCGGCTCAGCCTGCCCGCGGAGGACATCGACGGGATGGCGGAGCTGCTGATCCGGGTCGTGGTCTCGCTGGTGCTGACGCCGGACACGGTGCTCCCGGTGGACGACGACGCCGGCCGCCGTCGTCTCGCCGAGCTCTACCTGGCGCCGATCGTGCGGTCGCTGCGGCCGGCCTAGTCCGAGACGGCTTCCGAGATCCAGGGGGCCACCGGCAGGTCGCGGTCCAGGCACTCCACCGACAGCCGGATCGTCCAGCGCAACGCCTGCAGCACGAGGCTGTCCACCTCGTCGGGCGCGGCGTTGGCGAGGGCGATCTCGACCTGCTCCTGCGCCGCCTCGGTGTTGCCGTGGACCTCCGCGAGGAGTGTCCGCACCGCGGTCCGCACCGGCGGGTCGGCCTGGTCGATCGAGACCTCTTCGCCGTCTTCGTCGAAGACCTGGACCTTGACCGGCGCGCTGCCGCCGTCGCCGAGGGTGGACACCATGGCGCTGCACTCGCCGAACAGCAGCAGCATCAGCGCCTTGGTCTCGTCCGCGCGGGCCTGCGGTTCGACGGCCGTCGGGGCGACCTCGACGAGGGCTTCGGCGTCGTCACCGACGCTCAGCGCGGTCAACGCGCGCTGGGCCTTCTCGACGAGCCGCTCGTTCCAGTCCGGGTCCACGTGCCCCATCAAACACCAGCGACGCCACTCGTGGGGATACCTTGATCCGGGTCGGTCATCCGGCCGCGCGGAGGGCACCCAGCGCGAGCCGGGAGAGCAGTTCCGCGAGTTCTGCGTCACCGAGATGGCGGTTGTACGGTGTCGAGTTGATCAACCCGAACACGGCGTGTGCCGCCGACCGCGCCTGCCGTTCTCCCAGTTCCGGCATGGCTTCGCGAATCGCGCGGACCCACACCTCGACGTACTGGCGCTGCAGCGCGCGCACCTGCTTGCGGTCGGCGTCGGTGAGGTTCGCGAGGTTGCGCTCCTGGACGGTGATCAGTGCCGGGTGCGCGAGCGCGAAGCCGACGTGGAACGCCACCAGCCCGGTCAGCGTGTCGTCCCGCGAGCCGGGCCGGTTCGCCCACGCCGTGCCGCCGTCGAGCAGGTAGCGGCTGATCGAGTTCAGCATCTCGCCGAGGATCGCGTCCTTGCTCCGGAAGTGCCGGTAGAGCGCCGGGCCGGAGATGCCGACCGCGGCGCCGATGTCGTCGATGCCGACACCGTGGAAGCCGTGGTGGGCGAACAGCTCGGCGGCCGCGGCCAGGATCTGTTCACGTCTGCTCGCCTTCTCGCCGTTCACGAGTGGCGTGGGGTTGGCCGGCATCTGGCCATATTAAGGCCGGAAGTTAGCGATCGCTAACTTCTCGCAGGTTGTGACGCTGGTCACGACCCGGTGTACCCGGAGTGGATCGCCGGTGGACCTCCCGGAGCGAAGCTGCGGGCCGGCACATCGGGAGGCGGTTGTGGAGAACGGTGACGGGGTCCGGCGCGCGGTGCTGTACACGCTGTCCGGCGGGTTCGTGTCGGTGGCATTCGCCCTGCTGGGGGCAGCGGCGGCGGAGGCGAAGACGATCCCGGACGGAGCATCCGGCGCCCCGGTGCCCAAGGACACCGCGCTGAAGGTGGCGAGCGCGGTCCCGGGCATGGGGGTCCTGAAGGCGGCGGACACGGCGCGGAAGGTGACGGAGTCCGCGGCGGCTCCGCCCAAGAAGAGCACACCGGTGAGGGACGCGGCTGCCAAGGCGGGCTCGTCGTCGAAGAAGGATTCGGCGAAGACGGATGCGGCGGTGCGGGCCGCGAGTGCGGTGCCGGGGATGGGTGCGTTGAAAGCCGTGGATGCGGCGCGGAAGGTGTCGTCGTCGGCGAAGGAGGGGCAGTCGGGTTCGTCGAAGTCGCGCTCGAAGAAGGACGTGGCGAAGAGAGACGCCGCGATTCGGGTGGCGAGCGCGGTGCCGGGGATGGGTGCGCTGAAAGCCGTCGACGCCGTGCGGAAGGTCGCGGACTCGGGTGGCGGCAAGTCGCCGGTGAGGAGTGCGCGTTCCGGCGATCCGACAGAGAAGGACGTACGTTCGGCTTTGGCCGCCGCCGGGGCGGTGCCGGGGATGCATTCGCTCAACGCCGTGCAGGCCGCGCGGAAGGTGGCGGAGAAGCCGGCGCAGCGGGACCGGACCGCGTTGGCGGCCGCGAGTGCTGTTCCCGGGCTCGGCGTGCTCAAGGTCGCCGGTGAGGCGGCCGCGCACGTGAAGAACCAGCGGACCGTCGTGCCCGCCCAACACCGTGTTCCCGGCACCGTCGCCGCCTTCAAGACCGATGACGGGTTGCCCCTGCCGCCGCCGTCGCCGATTCCGTTCACCCCCTTCTGCCACGGGCAAGAGGGCTGTGAACGCGGGCAGACCTGGTTCGCGCAGAAGATGCTGGAACTCGCCGACGCCGTGGACAAGTACGGCGTCCACGTCAACTCGGAAGGCGGCGACGCGGACGGCGAAATCACGCCGCCCGACCTGCCCAAGGGCAAGCTCCTCGGCGCCGAAGGGCACGCGGACTACGACCACGGCACCTGGTCCGCCGGCAACGGGGCCGTCGGCGGCGAGTACCACCTCGGGGTGAAGGGCGAGGGGACGGTCAGCGTGAGCAAGGAGCGGGTCGGCGCCGACGCCGAGGTCAAGGCCGGGCTCAGCGTCAGCCTCCCGGAGTACACCCTGCCGCTCGGGCCGGTCACGCTCAAGGCGTCGCCCGAAGCCTGGCTCGGGTTCGGCGCGAAAGCCGGAGCGGGCGTCGAGTTCGCCGACGACGGGAAGGTCCGGTTCAAGGCCAAGCAGGGGGCGGCGCCGGGGATCGGCGGCTCGCTGGGCTTGGAGGTCGAGGTCGACCCGAAGGCACTCGAGGACGAGCTCTTCGGGCACTGAACGAGGGGGTGGGCCGAAGGTGGGGAACTGCGTCGGGCGAGCCGCGATCGGGACGGCGAAGGCCGCCGTCGGCGCGAGGGTGACGGCCGTGCTCGCGCGCTCGGGTCCGGGCCCCGGGACCGGGTGCGAAACTGGGACCCCGAGAACCCGCCACCGGACAGGACCGCGCCGCGATGACGATCGACCACCCGCTCGACGATCTCGTCCCCGTCGGGGACGGGCCCGTGGCCACCGTGCTCGCCGGGGTCGCCGAAGACGGGCAGAGCGCCTTTGCGCTCAAGGTCTTCCCGGGTCCGCTACCGCGGCGGGTGCGCGCCGAGCTCGAGCGGGAGCTGGCCCGGCTGCGCCCGCTGGCGGCCGGGGCGCCGCTTCTGGCGCCCGATGCCGTCGACGCGCTGCCCGATGGGCGGGTGGCGCTGCGGATGGCCCTCTGCACACAGTCGCTGACCGAGCTCGTCGGCACTGCCGGGCCGCTGGACGGCGAGGACGTGCTCGCCCTCGGCGAGGCCGTCGCCGTCGCGCTGGTGGCCTTGCACGGCGCCGGGATCGTGCACGGCGGCGTGTCCCCGGACAACGTCCTATTCGGGCCGGAGGGCGAACCGCTGCTCGCCGACGCCGGCACGGTGCTGCGCGACGCGTTCGCCGCCGACACCGCCGCGCCGGGGTACCGCGCGCCGGAGACCCTTCGCGCGGCGGTGACCGACGAGCGGGCCGACCTCTACGGTCTCGGCGCGGTGCTCCACTTCGCCCTGACCGGGTACCCGCCGCACGGACGGCCGCCGTCCGGCGACCCCGCCGCGCACGTGCTGCGGATCCTCAACGAACCGGTCCCGCCGCCCGACCGGCCTGATGTCCCGGCTGAGCTGCTCGGCCTGGTGGGGGCGCTGTTGTCGGCCGAGCCGGCGGACCGGCCGATCGACGCCTCCTACGTCGCGGAGCGCCTGGCCGCCGCCGCGGCAGCGCCCGTTCCGACGGCCCCGCCGCCCGAGCGTGCGCTCGTCGCGGTCGCCGGGCCGCCGTCCCCGCCGAAGTCCTCCGGACGGCTGGGGGTGCTCATCACCGTGCCGGTGATGGTCGCCGTCGTCGTGGCGGTCGCGGTGGTGCTCCTGCGTGAAGAGCCGGCGCCGCTCGTGCCGCCGCCCGCTCCCGCCTCGGTCCCCGCGGCGGCGCCGCCCGCCACGCTTGTCCTCGACGCGCCGGTGGACCAGGGGACCGCCGTCGAGCTGACCTGGCACGCCGACGGCGCGCAGCTCCGGTTCGCCGTGGTCGTCGCGGCCGAGGGCGCCGCGGCGACGACCCGCTTCACCGGCCAGGACCGCACGCTGCGGGAGCCGGTGACCCCGGGGCTCAAGTACTGCTTCCTCGTCCAGGCCACCGACGGCGTCCGCACGTTCCAGAGCGCGTCCCGCCCGATCCGCGGCGCGACCTGCAACCGCTGATCAACCCCGGCTGAACAGGGTGCGGGGATCCAGCGCCGCCCGGAACCGCGAGCCCAGGCTCCCGCCCAGACCGGCGCGGACGTCGGCGACCGCGCGCCACGCCGCCGCGGGCTCCTCGCCGACCGGCCGGCCGGTCCACAGTGCACTGTCCACAAGTGACGCCAGCGTGCGGAGCGGGGCCGGGTCCGGGACGAGCCCGGCGTAGTCCCGTACGGTCATCCCGTCGGTCACCGGGAACCGGTGGTCGCGCAGCCGGTCGCGGACCTCTTCGTACGCGCCGAGCACGCTCCCGGCGCCGGGTCGTCGCCGTCGTCGATGAGCCCGTGCGGCCTTCGCGCCGGGCACCCCCGCGAGCACGAGCACGACCAGCGCCCCCAGCCCGGTCAAGATCGTCCCGAGCGGGAACCGGACCTGCGACGAGCCGTCCGCGGCCGGCCCGGACCTGCCCGGGGCGGGAGGAGCGACCGGCGGGTCCCGCAGCTGTGCGGACGGCGCGAGGGACGCCCGGGCCTTCGCGGCGAGAGCGGCCGCACCCGACGGCGCGCCGCTGCCGGCCGCACTGCCGCCGGGGTCCAGCGGCACCCAGCCGACGCCGGCCACCGCGACCTCGGGCCAGGCGAGGACGTCGCCGTTGCGGACGGTGTACCCGCCGCCGGCGTCGCGGCCCGGCGGCGGCCGGTAGCCGACGACCACGCGGGACGGGATGCCGACGCTGCGCGCGAGGACGACGTAGGCCGTGGCGAACTGTTCGCTCGTGCCGCGCTTGGTGTCGAGCAGGAACTCGCGCAGCTGGGGCCAGCCGTGGCCGGTCGGCAGCTCCGGGCCGGTCGCGCGGCGGTAGTTCTCGCGGAAGAACCGTTCGAGCACGAGTGCGCTCTCCAGCGTCGGGCGCAGGCCCCGCACCGCGGTGGTGGCGAGCTCGGTGACGCCGGGCGGGATCGTGCCGAGGCTGCCGAGGCCGCCGGGCGCGGCCGGGTCCACCCGGGAGCCGGTCGCGGCGTCCGGGGCCCACCAGCTCAGCGTGTAGTCCACGGCCTGGCCGGGTGCCTCGGCGAGGAGCGAGCCCTGGTGCTCTTCGACGCGCGGCGCGGTCCCGACCACGGCGGCCGGCGCGGCCTGGCTGGGCAGCCACGGGCCCTGGCCGGCACGCACGGAGAGCGTCGCGGTCTCGCGGTGGACCGGGACGGTGAGCGAACCGGGCGGCGCGAGCTCCCGTCCGAGGCTGCGGTAGTCGTCGCCGGAGTGCCACTCGACGCCGTCGAAGTCGTCGAGGACGGCGACCGGCCACCGGTCGGTGTTCGCCGGGCCATGCACGTCGAACACCGGCTCCGCGGGCCGGGCCAGCCGCGCGGGGATCTCGTCGAGCGGGCTCGCGGTCCGGACGGCGACCGCGGCCGGGCGCCGGTCCTGCAGTGACGGCGCCGGCTGCGACGGCAGGAGCGCGGCGAGCCCCGCGGCCACCAGCGCCGTGGCGCCGAGCGGGACGGCGGCGGCGAGCGTCCGTCCGGAAAGCCGGCCGCTACCGGCGGGCAGCAGCGCGGCCGCCACGCAGGCGCCGTAGGCGAGCGCCGCGAGCAGCGCCGTCCAGCCGGTGGCCGCGGAGAACAGCTGGCTGAGCACCACGACCACGGCGCTCGGCGCCAGCGCCACGAGCGGCCGGCGCAGCCGGGTCAGCAGCTCCACCCCGGCCGTCCCGGTGAGCACGACGAGTAGCGGCACGAACAGCAGCAGTCCCGGCTCGGCCCGGGCCGGCCAGGTCGAGCTCAGCGTCTCCCGCCACGACCCGGTCGCGCCCGCGAGGAGCGCGCGCAGAGTGTCCACAGTGGGCAGTCCGGCGAGCGTGGTCCGGAAGAGCACGGTCTCGATGACGGCCAGCAGGCCTGCGACGGCGAGCAGCACCGCTTGCCAGGTGCGCAGCTCCGGGCGCCGATGACACACTTCGGCCACCAGCGCCAGCACGGCGACCGGCGCCAGCACCGGGAGCAGCAGCTCCGGCAGCCCGAACACGGGCTGGAACAACAGGCCCGCGACGGCGGTGGCGGCGAGCACGGCCAGGCGCGGGATCACGCGACCTCGTTCCACCGCGCGACCGCCTCGGCCGCGGTGCCGGCGCGCAGCACGAGCAACCCGGGGACCGAACGCGCGTTGCCGCCGGCCACGCCGAGCTCGAGCACGAACATCGCGGCGAACGCCGGTCGTAGCGCGGCCAGCGCGCCGGGGTCCGCGGCCGCGGTGACGACGGCGAGACAGCCGCCCCGGGAAGCGCCCCGCAGCAGCGAAACCGGCACCGGGCCCGCGTCCGGCGCGGTCGGCCCGAGCTCGCTCAGCTCGTCCAGCAGGACCCGCAGGGCTTCACCGCCACCGGCGAAGGTCCGGTCCACGCCGCCGGTGGTGACCAGCCGGTTGTGCCGCCCCGCCTGCCCGGCCGCGACCAGCAGCGACGCCGTGAGGTCGACGGCTTCCTCGAACGCGGCGGGCGGGAACACCCCGCGCCGCGTGTCGAGCAGCAGCGTGAACCGGGGCTGCTCGGGGTCGGCGTAGTCGCGCACCATCAGCTGCCCGGTCCGCGCCGAGGCCTTCCAGTGGAGGTGCCGGACCTCGTCCCCGGGCTGGTAGGGGCGCACTTCGAGCAGGTCGGTCGAGCCGCGCAGCGCCTGGTCGGTGACGACGCCTTCGTGGTGGTGGCGCGGGTACCCGGCGGCGGGCGCTTTGGCCGGGTACCGGCGCGGGTGCACCCATAGCGTCGCGGTGTCCCCGGCGGGCAGCTCGTTGACGGCCAGACCCAGCGGGTCGGCGCGGTGCAGCCGCAGCGGGCCGACCTCCTGCCGGCCGCGAACCGACGTCGGCAGCTCGTACTGCAGGGTCCGCGTCACCCCGGGCAGCGACGGCGGCACCCGGACCGTGCGGGTGAAGCGGCCTGCGCGGTCGGTGGCGAAGAAGCCGGGTTGCCGCCCGCGGGACGTCGCGACCAGCCGCGCGAGCGCCGGTTCGCCGCGCGTGACCCTGTCGGGGTGGACCGACCGTGTCACCTCGACCCGCACGCGCCGGAAGGTGAAGAGCGCGGCGGCCGCCAGGGTGCCCAGGCCTGCCGCGCCGAGCCCGCGCAGCAGGTCGAAGCCGAACCATTCCCCGGCCGAGAAGGCGAGGACGGACAGGAGCAGGACGGTCCAGCCGCGCGCGGTCGGTCGCGCGTTCACCGCGTGGTGGTCAGCGGTCCGGGCGCCGGGACCGAGTCCAGCACTTCGCGGACGACGTCGGTGCCGGCCCGGCCGCCGAGCTCGGCCTCGGCCGTGAGGACCAGGCGATGGGCGAGCACCGGCACGGCGACGTCCTTGATGTCGTCGGGGGTCACGTACGCGCGGTCGCCGGTGGCGGCGAACCCCTGCGCGGCCCGCACGAGCGCGATGCTGCCGCGCGGGCTGGCCCCGAACCGGACGGCCGGGTGCTCCCGCGTCGCCGCGGCCAGGCGGGCGGCGTATTCGCAGACGCCCCGGTCGACGTGCACCGCGCGGACCTCCGCGATCGCCGCGGCGACCGTGGCCACGTCCACGACGGCCGGCAGGTCGGCCGGGCTCACCCCGGCGGTGCTGCTCATGATCACGAGGACCTCGGTGGCGAGGTCCGGGTAGCCGACGGTCAGCCGCATCAGGAACCGGTCGAGCTGCGCCTCGGGCAGCCGGTAGGTGCCCGCCATCTCGATCGGGTTCTGCGTGGCCACGACCAGGAACGGCCGGGGCACCTCGTGGCTCACCGCGTCGACGGTGACGCGCTGCTCGGCCATCACCTCGAGCAGGGCCGACTGCGTCTTCGGCGTGCCGCGGTTGATCTCGTCGGCGACGACGATGTTCGCGAACACCCCGCCCGGGTGGAAGACGAAGTCCTCGTCCCGCTGCCGGTACACGGTCACCCCGGTGATGTCGCCGGGGAGCAGGTCCGGCGTGAACTGGATGCGGTGCCACGAACCGCCGATGCTCCGGGCGAGGCAGTGCGCGAGCGTTGTCTTGCCGACGCCGGGGACGTCCTCGAGGAGGAGGTGACCTTCGGCGAAGAGGGCGGCGACGGTGAGGCGCACGATTTCGGTCTTCCCGCGCACGACCCGGCCGATGTTCTCGGCGAGCGCGCGGTAGACCTCGGCTGCGGAGGTGCTCACGAGACTGCTTTCCAGGTGATCGTGTTGGACTTGACGTCGTCGACGGTGATCCACAACTGGCGGCCGACGCCGTAGTAGTAGAAGTAGTCCATGGTGAAGGCGCCGTTCCGGTCGGTCCGCACCCGGCGTCCTTCGTTGCTGTACCCGGGATCGCTGGAGTGCGGCATCACGAGGTAGGTCTTGCCCGGCTCGAACCCGGTCATCCGGATGTGCATCCACCCGCAGTCCGGGATGTCCTCCGGCTCGCCGCAGTTGCGGTTCTCGTCCTCGGTCGGACGGGCGCCCTGCGACAGCGCGATCGCCGGCTTCGGCGCCGCACGGGTGACCGTGGTCGACGCCGCCGCGCCACGGCCGGCGCTGTTTTCCGCCACCACCCGCACGGTGTAGCTCGCGCCGGCGGAAAGCGTGGGGATCGTGGCCGTGCGCGCGGTTCCGGCGGTGTCGAGCGCGCCCGCGCCCGAGCCGTCCGCGAGGGACCACGACACGTGATAGGCGGTCACCGCGGCGCCGTTGGCCGCGGCGGCCGACCACTGGACCCGTGCGCCGGAGCCGGAGACCGTCGCGCGGAGGCCGGGTGGCACCCCCGGCGGGGTGGCCGGCTGGGCGGTGACCGGGGGCGGCGCCGGGCGCCGGGTGGTGCTCGACGGCGGGACCACCGTCTTCGGGGGTTTGGCCGGATCGGGCCGGCCCACCGGTGGTTTCGGCTCCTGCGGCGGTGACGGCGGTGTGTCGGCGGGCGGCGGCGCGACCGGCTGGTCCGAGGCCCGGTCTTCGCCGACCGCGACGTCCCCGACCGAGCCGTCGGGATCGACCACGACGACGTGCTTCCCGCTGTCGCCGTCGACGTAGAGCCGGTCGTCCTGGCCGCGGCTGATGCGCGTGTCACCCGGCTCGGGCGGGATCGCCCGCACGCTGCGGCCGCCGCCGTCCGGGCCGTAGGTGCGCAGGGTGTGGCTGTGCCGGTCGAGCAGCGCGACGGCGTCGCCGGTGGTGGCCGGTGTCGCGTAGTCGCCCGGCGGGACGGCGATCGTGACCGGCGGCGCGGCCGGGCGGTCGCGGGTCAGGCCCGCGGTGTCGACGAGGTGCAGGCGGCTGCCCACCGGGTCGAAGAGCGCGATGCGGCCCGCGGTGTCCGCACCGGCCACCCGGGCCGACGGCGAAACGTCGACGCCCAGGCCGACCGCGGGCTCGAGGCCGCCGGCGCCGACCAGGCTGAAGGTGCGCGCGGTGGTGTCGACGTAGATCGCTTTTTCCCCCAGCAGGGTGAGCCCACCGGAGTGACCGGCCGGCGCGGCCGCCGGGCAGGCGAGCCGGTCGGCCCCCTTGTCCAGGTCGCAGATCGCGCCGTCGGCGGGCCGGTTCACCCACACCCGGCCACCGCGCGCGGCGACCGGCTCACCGAGCGGACCGCCGGCCGGGACGACCGTCATCGCCGGGCCGAGCCGGACGACGGTCCCCGCGTCCCGGTAGACGAGGTAGGGCCCACCGTCCACTTCGAACACGACGGGACGTTCACCGGTAACCGGCGCCGGGACCCCGCCGGTCACCGCGAGATCGGACTTGCCGAACTCCGTGATCCGCGACGGCCCGACGACGTAGGCGCTGGAATCCCCTTGGGCCACCGGAGAACCCGGCGCCAGGTCCGGCACGGCGGCGTTCGCGTCGACCGTCCGGCCCGCGCCGTTGACGTGCGCGACCAGCCCCGAGGTCGCGTTCACGACCCAGTGCCCCGCCGGGGTGAAGGACAGCCCGGCGCCCGGGCTGCCGGCTCCGGTCAGCGCGAGCGTGACGGCCACGGCGCCGCCGGCCGCGACGAGCGCGACGGGCAGCCGCGACCGCAGCCGTCGTCCGGCGACCCGCCCCCTGGCTCCCTCACCCACCCGGGCAGATTAGTCGATCGCGGTACTCCGGTGGTCCATCCGGAG
This sequence comes from Amycolatopsis sp. NPDC104819, assembly GCF_055583145.1. NCBI lineage: Bacteria > Bacillati > Actinomycetota > Actinomycetes > Pseudonocardiales > Pseudonocardiaceae > Amycolatopsis > Amycolatopsis sp. NPDC104819. The sequence continues at coordinate 203,155 of NZ_JBVJON010000004.1, forward strand.
TACATCGGGCTCAGGCTTCCGGCGCCCCGATCGGCAGCACCAGCTCGAAGATCGCGCCGCCTTCCCGGGCGTTGTAGACGCGCAGCTCGCCGCCGTGGGCCTGGGCGACCCAGCGGACGATCGACAGGCCCAGCCCGCTCGAGGAGCCTTCGCCGGAGAACTGGTCGAACGCGGCCTGCGCGCGTCCGGCGTCGACCCCGGGACCGTGGTCGGCCACCGTGACGCGGCCGCCGGCGACCGTGATGTGCACGATCGCGAGCGTGCCGGGTTCGTGGCCGTAGCGCAGGGCGTTGTCGAGCAGGTTCGCCACCGCCCGCTGCACGAGGACCGGGTCGGCCTCGACCTCGGTGGGCGCGGCCGTGAGCGTGACCTGGGCGTCGCCGGCCGGGGTTTCGCGGACGACGGCCGCGACGAGTTCGTCGAGCCGGACCCGCCGCAGGTCGAACTGGTCCGCGCCCGCCGACAGCCGCGCGCGGACGAGGAGCCCGTCGATGATCGCGCCCATCCGCCCGGCCAGCCGCACGGTGCGGGGCAGCAGATCCGTGCTGCGGGCGGGGTTGCGCAGTGCGGTCTCGGCCAGCGCCCGCAGCGCGGCGACCGGCGTGCGCAGGTCGTGCGCGGTCTCGGCGATGAGGATCTCCTGCTGGCGCAGGGCGTTCCCGGCCGGCCGCAGGGCCCGCCCGGCCGCGAAGTACCCGGCCGCGCCGGCGACCCCGACGAGGACGGCGCAGGCGCCGGCGAGCAGCAGCGCGCGCTGGTCGTGGGCGGCGTCCGCCGGGCCGGCGTCGACGGCGGCGACCACCGCGCCGGTGAAGCGGCCGCCGGGCTCGCGGAACGGCTCCGCGTGGACGCGGACCGGCCCGTCGCCGCCGTCGATCGTGGTGGTGAGCTGGGTGCCGGCCGCGGCGGCCCGCCTGGCCAGCTCGGTTAACGCCGGTTCACCGACGGCCACGCAGGTCCGCGCCGACCGGAACGACGCGAAGCCGCCGTCCGCGGCGGGCAGCACGGCGAACTGCGGGCATTCACCGGTCAGCGGGTCGCGCGCCGCGTCGACGGTCACCGCCGCGTTGTCGTAGTGGACCAGCCGGGTCACGGTCGAGGTGACGCGCTGCAGCTGCGCGTCGAGCGCGAGGTCGCGCTGCCGCCCGTCGTCGCGGACCAGGAGCCAGCAGAAGAGGATCAGGCCGACCGCGTTGAACCCGGCGAACACCCAGACCAGCAGCCACCGGACGCGGCCGAGCCGGCTCGCCGAGGAGGCGCTCATCCGGGCAGCCCGAAGCGGTAGCCGCGACCGCGGACGGCGTGGACCAGCTCGGGCGGGCCGAGCTTCCGCCGGATCCGGCGGACGACGACGTCGACGACGTTGGACATCGGGTCGGTGCTGCCGTCCCAGCAGTGCTCGATCAGGTCCGAGCGACTGACGGCGGCGCCGGGGTGCGCCATCAGGAACTCCAGGACCGAGAACTCGCGGGCGCCCAGCGCCAGCGGGGTCCCGCCGCGGACAGCCTCGTGGCGGACGGTGTCGAGCGTGAGGTCGCCGACGCGCAGCACACCGGGGCGCGGGGCCGGCCGCCGGCACAGCACCGAGACGCGCGCGCACAGCTCGGCCATGGAGAACGGCTTGCCGAGGTAGTCGTCGGCGCCGTGTTCGAACCCCGCGACGCGGTCGGCGACGTCGGCGCGGCCGGTCAGGAAGACCACCGGGACGGTCCAGCCGGACTCGCGCCGCTGCCGCACGTACCCGATCGAGTCGCCGTCCGGCAGCACGCGGTCGAACACGACGCACGCGTGCGGGCGCGCGGCGAGGGCGGCGTCCGCGGTCGTGATGTCGCCGGCTTCGCCGACGTCGAAACCGGCGGCGCGCAGGTCGGTCACGACGGCCGCGCGCAGGTCGTCGTCGTCCTCCACCACGAGCACCCGGGTCATCGGGTCCCCCACCCCCTCCTCGTTCCGGCCGATCATGTCATCGAAACGTCATGGAGGGCGGAGCAAGGTGGTTCCCGGAGGCCGCGAGGGGCGGCCGGGGGCAGGAGGAACGGTGCTCTTCCAGGTGCTGGGGCCGGTGGCGGCCCGCGACGCGGACGGCCGGGCGATCGAGCTCGGCCCGGGCAAGCCCGAGCTCGTGCTGGCGAGCCTGCTGCTGCGCGCGGGCGACTGGGTGTCGGTGGACGAGCTCGTCGACACGACCTGGGCCGGGCGCCGCCCACCGCCGTCCGCCGAAGCCAACCTGAAGACCTACATCTGGCGCCTGCGGCGGGTGCTCCCGGCGCCGGACGGCGGCAGCCGCATCGAGCACCGGCCGGGCGCCTACCGGATCCGCGTCGCGGAGTGCGAGCTCGACGCGCGGCTCGCCGCGGACCTGGCCGTCCGCGCGGGGGACGCGCTCGCCGCCGGCGACCACGCGAGTGCCGCCGCGCTGGCCACCGAGGGGCTCGCGCTGTGGCGCGGGCGGCCGTTCGAGGGGGTGACCGGGCGAGCGACGGCCGTGGCGGCGGCGCGGCTGGCCGAGCTCGGCTGGTCGCTGCGGGAGACGCGGGCCCGGGCCTGGCTGGCCGCCGGCCGGCACGGTGACGCGGTCGCGGCCCTGCGCGCGCTGACGGCGGAAGACCCGTTGCGCGAGGGAACCTGGGCGCTGCTGGTGGAAGCGCTCGCGTCGGCGGGACGGCGCGGGGAGGCGCTGGCGGCCTACAGCGACGCCCGCCGGGCCCTCGTCGCGGAGCTCGGTGTCGACCCGGGCCCGATGCTGCTGGCGGCGCACGAGCGCGCGCTGGCCGGCCCGTCGCCGGTCCCGTTCGGCCCCCGCCGCGAGCTGCCCCGGGACGTGCCCGGGTTCACCGGACGCGAGGCGGAGCTGCGGGACGCGAGCGAGGTGCTGGCCGCGCCGGTGCGCGTCGCCCTGGTCGAAGGCATGCCGCGGGTCGGGAAGTCCGCGTTCGTCGTGGCTTTGGCCCACCGGCTGGCCGGGCAGTTCCCGGACGGCCAGTTCCACGTCGACCTGCGTCACGGCGCCGCGACCCCGGCCGAGGTGCTGGACCGGCTGCTGCGCGCGACCGGCGTCGGCGCCGTGCCCGCGGACCTCGGGGAGAGCGCGGCGCTCTGGCGGTCCCGGATCGCCGGGCGGCGGATCCTGCTCGTGCTGGACGACGCGACGGGCGAGGCGCAGGTCGCGCCGCTGCTGCCCGCCGGGTCCACCGCGCTGACCCTGATCACGACGCGGACCGGGGACTGGCACGTCCCCGGCGCGCGCCGGCTGCGGCTGGCGCCCCTGCCGGACCCGGCCGCCGAGGACCTGCTGCGCGCCGGCGCCGGCGACGACCGGCTCGATGCCGACCCCGCGATGCTGCGCGCGTTGCTCGACCTGTGCGGCGGCCTGCCCGGGCTGGTGCGGGCCGCCGCCGACCGGCTCGCCGCGCGCCCCCATTGGCGGCCCTCGGACGTCCTCGCCTGGCTCGACGGCGAAATCGGGCAGGGCAGCGGGTGCGCGGCCGCGCTCGCCTCGAGCGTCCGGCGGCTGCCGGTCGCCGAACGGAAGGTGTTCGCGCTCTGCTCGAAGGGGCAGGTCGACCCGCTGCGCGTGTCGCGGCGGCTCCGGATCGGCGCGCCCGAGGCGCGGCGGCTGCTGGAACGGCTCGTCGACTGCAACCTGGTCACCGCACGCGTCGCCGGCCGGTACACCGTCCACCCGGTGCTGCGCCGGCTGGCGGCCGGGCCACCGGGCGCCCATGTCGCGTGACCGCGTTATCGTTTCCTTTGTGCGAGTGCTGGTGGTCGAGGACGACGAGGACATCCGCGCCGCCGTCGAGTTCACCTTGCGCGACGCGGGTTTCGCGGTCGACGCGGCGGCCGATCTCGCGTCCGCTGACGAGCTGCTCTTCGTGAACTCCTACGACTGCGCGGTGTTCGACCGGATGCTCCCGGACGGCGACTCGCTGCCGTTCGTGCGCGAGCGCCGGGCCGGCGGCTGGACGGTGCCCGTGCTGTTCCTCACCGGGCACGACAGCGTCGCCGACCGCGTCGCGGGGCTGACCGAAGGCGACGACTACCTCGGAAAGCCGTTCGCCGTCGTGGAACTGGTCGCGCGGGTGCGGAACCTTTGCCGCCGGACCGGCGCGGAGACCGCGCTCCCGCTGCGCCACGGCGACCTCGAGCTCGACCCCGGCCGCCACGAAGTGCGCCGCGGCGGCCGTCTGGTTTCCTTGACGGCCAAGGAGTTCGCCGTCCTGCACCGGTTGCTGACGGCCGGGGGCGCGGTGGTGTCCCGGGAGGAGCTCGTCGCGGTCGCGTGGGACGAGCTGGTCGCGCCGTCCTCCAACGTGGTCGACGCGGTGATCGTCCGGCTGCGCCGGAAACTGGGGCCGCCCCCGGTGGTGCACGCCCGCCGCGGCGCGGGGTTCCTGCTCGCCGAAGCCTGATGTACTTGCGCTGTACCGGTGTTGGACGTGCCCGGGCGACGATCTCCCGCGGAAGCAACGGCTCGATTTCCGGGAGCAGAAGATGAGCAAAGCGAACAGGGTGGGCCGGGCCGCGGTGTACGGGATCGCCGGGCTCGCCACCGCGGCGATCGGGGCCACGGCGGCCAACGCGTTCGTGACCGACAGCGGTCCGGCGCCCGCACCGGTCGCGCAGCCCGGCACCCCACCGGCGGTCAAGACGGCTCCGGCGCCGGCGGTGAAGCCGTCGCCCGGGAAGACCGCGACGACGCCGAAGACTGCGACCGCGCCGAAGGCGGCGACAGCGCCTAAGGCCGTCAGCCCGGCGAAGGTGGCAACGCCGACGAAGAAGGTCCGCGTGGCAACCCCCGCGGGACACCGGCCGGCGGCCGCGCCGCACCGGGTGGTCAAGGCCGCCACGGCCCAGGCGAAGCCCGAGCGCAAGCGGTTCGTGGTCCAGGCGGCGGCCAAGCCGGTTGTCCCGGCCGCCGTGGCCGGTCCGGCGGAGAAGGTCCTGGCGCACTCCGAGCAGCGCGTCACGGCGGCCGAGCAGGAGCTCTCGAAGATCAAGGACGATCTGGCGCAGCTGCGGAAGACGCTGCGACCGGACACCCACCACAAGCACGACGCGTCGCACGAACAGGCCGGCCGCAAGAAAGCTGCGAAGCACGAGAAGGCCACTCCCGCGCGGACGGTGCGCAAGCAGGTCGTGCCGCCGCAGCGGCCGGTGCGGGACATCGGCCCGTGCAAGACAGTCCGGACGTCTTCGCAGGGCGTGGGCGCGTCCAGCGCTTCGTCGGCCGTCGTGTGCGGCAACGGCACGGTCCGGGTGGGCTGACACGTGGGCGTCAGCATCGCCGAGCGGCCGAGGTTGTCGCTCCGCGCCGCCCGGGCGCGAGCCGGCCTGTACCGGTCGCCGCGGCTGCCGCGGTACATCGTCGTGCCGGAGTCCGTCTGGCTCGGGCAGCGGGCGGTCCCGGAGGCCGACGACGAACGCGTCGAGACCGCGCCGGTGGAGGAGTACTACTACCGGCACCCCGAGCGCCCGCCGATGAGCCTGGGCGCGGTGAGCACGTTCGGCGGGGTCGTCGGGGCGGTCTTGGCCGGGCTGGCCCCGGGGGTGCTGATCGCCGGGCCGGCCGGCCTGGTCGCCGGGGTCGCGGCCGGCCTGTTCGGCGGCCTGATGGGCCGCGAGCTGGCGGGCGAGCTGTACGAGCGTCGCGCCGGTTGAGGGGCCCGGATGCCGCCCGGACCGGCAACGGTTCCGGCGGCATCTTCCGGCGGTTCCGTTGCCGGTCCCGGCCCCGAGTTGCCGGTCGCCGCGCTCGAGTTGCTGGTCACCGCACTTAAGTCGTGAGCCAAGAGAGTTACTTACAGGTAATCGTCCTTCCTCGTGGGAGCTGCACCTGCTGTGCTATTTCGGTCGGCTCTGTCACAGAGGAGTGACCATGGCTGTTCGCACCCGTAAGTTCCTGCGTCCACTACTGCGGTTGAGCACGGCCCTGGGGGCCGTCGTCCTGTCCACCCTCGGCGTCACGGGCCTCGCCCAGGCCGCCGGGACCGTCTACGCCGCGCTCGGCGACTCCTATTCCTCCGGGACCGGAGCCGGGAGCTACGGCAGCTCCGGGAGCTGCTACCGCAGCTCCAACGCGTATGGGCAGCTCTGGGCCAACGCCCACAGCGGCACGTCGTTCGCCTTCCTCGCCTGCTCGGGAGCGAAGACCGGCGACGTGATCAACCAGGCCAACTCGATTCCCGCGGGGGCGACGCTGGTCACCGTCACCGTCGGGGGCAACGACGCCGGGTTCACCGACGTCATCACCACCTGCACGCTGGGCAGCGACTCGGACTGCGTCAACCGGGTCAACACGGCGAAGACCTACGTCAACAACACCCTGCCGGGGCTGCTCACCAACACCTACAACGCGATCAAGACGAAGGCGCCGGGGGCGCGTCTCGTCGTCCTGTCCTACCCGCGCTTCTACACCGTGCCCGGCTCCTGCTGGGTCGGGCTGAGCGACACCAAGCGCTCGGCGATCAACTCCGGCGCGGACACCCTGGCGTCGGTGCTCCAGCAGCGCGCTTCGGCGGCCGGGGCGACGTTCGTCGACGTCCGGCCGTCCTTCGTCGGCCACAACATCTGCTCGTCGGCGGACGACTACCTGCACAGCCTCACCTGGCCGGTGGTCGAGTCCTACCACCCGACGCCGGCCGGGCAGTCGGGCGGCTACTACGCCCCGCTGCGCGCGGCGATCGGCTGAACCTCACGTCCTGAAGGGCCTCCTCGCGGCCGGCATGTCCGCGAGGGGGCCCTTTGCCGCAATCCGGCGACTGGACACCCACGTTAGCGGTCGCTAACATCGGAGCGGAGGTTAACGACCGCTAACTTCGAGGGAGCCCATGGACACGCCGGCACTGGGGACGTCTGCAGCCCCGGACAGCGAGGCTTACGCCCGCAATGCGACATCGCACGCGGAGCTGGTCGAGGACCTCCGCAAACGTTTGGCAGCCACCCGCCCGGGCGGCCCCGAGAAGTCGCGCACCCGGCACGTCGAGCGCGGCAAGCTGCTCCCGCGCGACCGCGTCGACACACTGCTGGACCCGGGTTCGCCGTTCCTGGAGCTCTCGCCGCTGGCAGCGAACGGACTGTATGACGACGAAGCGCCGTCCGCGGGCATCATCACCGGGGTCGGGCGCGTCTCCGGCCGGGAATGCGTGGTCGTCGCGAATGACGCCACCGTCAAAGGCGGCACGTACTACCCGATGACGGTGAAGAAGCACCTGCGCGCCCAGGAGGTCGCGCTGCACAACAACCTGCCGTGTGTCTACCTGGTGGACTCCGGCGGCGCGTTCCTGCCCAGGCAGGACGACGTCTTCCCGGATCGTGAACACTTCGGCCGGATCTTCTACAACCAGGCGACGATGTCCGCGCGCGGCATCCCGCAGATCGCCGCGGTGCTGGGCTCCTGCACCGCGGGCGGCGCGTACGTCCCCGCGATGAGCGACGAGGCCGTGATCGTCCGGAACCAGGGCACGATCTTCCTCGGCGGCCCGCCGCTGGTGAAGGCCGCGACCGGCGAGGTCGTCACGGCGGAAGAGCTCGGCGGCGGCGACGTCCACTCGCGCCAGTCCGGCGTCACCGACCACCTGGCCGACGACGACGCGCACGCGCTGCGGATCGTCCGCTCGATCGTCTCGACACTCGGGCCGCGCACGCCGCGCCCGTGGGACGTCCTGCCGACCGAAGCGCCGGCCGTCGACCCCGCGGAGCTGTACGGCGTCGTCCCGACCGACCCGCGCACGCCCTACGACGTGCGCGAGGTGATCGCGCGGATCGTCGACGGCAGCCGCTTCGGGGAGTTCAAGAAGGAGTACGGCTCGACGCTGGTCACCGGGTTCGCGCGGATCCACGGCCACCCGGTCGGCATCGTCGCGAACAACGGCGTCCTGTTCGCCGAGTCCGCGATGAAGGGCGCGCACTTCATCGAGCTCTGCGACAAGCGCTCGATCCCGCTGCTGTTCCTGCAGAACATCACCGGCTTCATGGTCGGCAAGGCGTACGAGGCCGGCGGCATCGCGAAGCACGGCGCGAAGATGGTCACCGCCGTCGCCTGCGCGCGGGTGCCGAAGTTAACGGTCGTTATCGGCGGCTCGTTCGGCGCCGGGAACTACTCGATGTGCGGCCGGGCGTACTCGCCGCGGTTCCTCTGGATGTGGCCGAACGCGCGGATCTCGGTGATGGGCGGCGAGCAGGCGGCGTCGGTCCTCTCGACGGTCCGGCGCGACTCGATCGAGGCGCGCGGCGGCGAGTGGTCCACCGAGGACGAAGAGGCCTTCAAGGACCCGATCCGCGAGCAGTACGAGGCCCAGGGGAGCCCGTACTACTCCACCGCGCGGCTGTGGGACGACGGCGTCATCGACCCGGCCGACACCCGCACGGTGCTAGGTCTCGCGCTCTCCACCGCGGCCAACGCGCCGCTGTCCGATGTCAACTACGGCGTCTTCCGGATGTGAGCATGTTCGACTCAGTGTTGGTCGCCAACCGCGGCGAGATCGCGGTCCGGGTCATCCGCACGCTGCAGGCCCTCGGCATCCGCGCGGTCGCCGTCTACAGCGACGCGGACGCCGACGCCCGGCACGTCCGCGAGGCGGACACGGCGCTGCGCATCGGGCCCGCGGAGGCCGCCCGCAGCTACCTTTCGATCCCGGCCATCGTGGCCGCCGCGGTGTCTTCCGGCGCGCAGGCCGTGCACCCGGGATACGGCTTCCTCGCGGAGAACGCCGAGTTCGCGCGGGCCTGCGAAGCCGCCGGGCTCGTGTTCATCGGGCCGCCGGTCGGCGCGATCGACGCCATGGGCGACAAGATCCGCGCCAAGGCGACGGTGTCGAAGGCCGGGGTCCCGGTCGTGCCCGGCGCGTCCGATGTGGACATCCCGGCCGGCGGGTTCGCCGAGGCCGCCGCCGGCGTCGGGTACCCGTTGCTGCTCAAGCCGTCCGCCGGTGGTGGCGGTAAGGGCATGCGGCTGGTCCACGGTCCGGACGAGCTGGACGCGGCCATCGAGTCCGCGCGGCGCGAGGCCAAGGGCTCGTTCGGCGACGACACACTGCTGATGGAGCGGTTCGTCACGACGCCGCGGCACATCGAGATCCAGGTGCTCGCCGACACGCACGGGAACGTCATCCACCTCGGCGAGCGTGAGTGCAGCCTGCAGCGGCGGCACCAGAAGATCATCGAGGAAGCGCCGTCGGTGCTGCTCGACGAGGCCACGCGCGCCAAGATGGGGTCGGCCGCGGTCGAGGCCGCGCGCTCGGTCGGCTACGTCGGCGCGGGCACCGTCGAGTTCATCCTCTCGGCGCACGACCCGGACGAGTTCTTCTTCATGGAGATGAACACCCGGCTTCAGGTCGAGCACCCGGTGACCGAGCTGGTCACCGGCCTCGACCTCGTCGAGTGGCAGGTCCGGGTGGCGGCGGGGGAACACCTGTCCGTCGCGCAGGACGACGTCGTCCTGAACGGGCACGCCGTCGAAGCCCGGGTGTACGCCGAAGACCCGGCGCGCGGGTTCATCCCGACCGGCGGCACCGTGCTGGCGGTGCACGAGCCGTCCGGCGACGGCGTCCGCGTCGACTCGTGGATGACGCGCGGCGCGGTGATCGGCTCCAACTACGACCCGATGCTGGCCAAGGTCATCGCGTGGGGCCCGGACCGTGCGTCCGCGCTGCACCGGCTCGACCGCGCGCTGGCCGACACGGCGTTGCTGGGCGTCGGCACCAACACCGCGTTCCTGCGGGGCCTGCTGGCCGACACCGACGTCCGCGAAGGGCGTCTCGACACCGAGCTGGTCGACCGCCGGCTGTCCACTTTGGTCTCTTCGGACGTCCCGGCGGAGTTCTTCGTCGCCGCCGCGCTGGACCGGCTGCTGGAGCTGCAGCCGTCGGGGTCCGTCGTGGACCCGTGGGATATCCCGGACGGCTGGCGGATGGGCGGTTCCGGCGGGGTCACGTTCCGGCTGAAGTCCGGCCAGGCCACGGCCGTGGTCTGGGTGCAGGGCACGCCGTCGGCCGCGGTCGTCCAGGTCGACGACACCGCGCCGGTGGAGGTCTCCGCGCGTCGCGAGGGTGACGTCCTGGAGGTCCGGCAGGCCGGCGGGTTCCACCGGTACCGCCAGGCCTGCGGTCCGGACCGGACGGTCTGGCTGGCACGCGACGGGCAGAGCTTTCCCTTCGGAGAGCAGGAGTTCGTGCTCTCGGCGCGCGGTGAGGCCGCGGGCGCCGGGCCGGTCACCAGCCCGATGCCGGGCACGGTGCTCGTCGTCAAGGTCGCCGCGGGTGACGTCGTGAAGGCCGGGACGCCGTTGCTGGTCGTCGAGGCGATGAAGATGGAGCACACGGTCACCGCGCCGATCGACGGTGTGGTCAGCGAACTTCCCGTCCGGGCGGGCCAACAGGTCGCGCTCGACGAAACCCTTGCCGTAGTCACGCCCCAAGAGGAGCAGCAGTGATCGACTTCCGCCTGGACGAGGAGTACGAGTCCCTCCGCAAGACGGTCGAGGACTTCGCGCACGCCGAGGTCGCGCCCGTGATCGGCGAGCTGTACGAGAAGGAAGAGTTCCCGTACGAGATCGTCGCGAAGATGGGCGAGATGGGCCTGTTCGGCCTGCCGTTCCCCGAGGAGTTCGGCGGCATGGGCGGTGACTACTTCGCGCTGTGCCTGGCGCTGGAGGAGCTCGCCCGGGTCGACTCGTCGGTCGCGATCACCCTGGAGGCCGGGGTTTCGCTCGGCGCGATGCCGATCTTCCGCTTCGGAACGCGGGAGCAGAAGGAAAAGTGGCTGCCGTCGCTGTGCGAAGGCACGGCGCTGGGCGGGTTCGGCCTGACGGAACCGGGCGGCGGCTCGGACGCGGGCGCGACCCGCACGCGTGCCGCGATGGACGGCGACGAGTGGGTTGTCAACGGCAGCAAGGCGTTCATCACGAACTCGGGCACCGACATCACGAAGCTGGTCACGGTCACCGCCGTCACGGACGTGATGGAGAACGGCCGCAAGGAGATCTCGGCGATCCTCATCCCGTCCGGCACCCCGGGCTTCGGGGTCGCGCCGAAGTACTCCAAGGTCGGCTGGAACTGCTCCGACACGCACGAACTGTCCTTTTCGGACGTCCGCGTCCCGGTCGAGAACCTGGTCGGCGTGCGGGGCCGCGGTTACGCCCAGTTCCTGTCCATCCTGGACGAGGGCCGCGTCGCGATCGCCGCGCTGTCGGTCGGCCTGGCGCAGGGTTGTGTGGACGAGTGCCTGCAGTACGTGAAGGACCGCGTGGCGTTCGGCAAGCGGATCGGCGAGTACCAGGCGATCCAGTTCAAGATCGCCGACATGGAGGTCCGCACGCACACCGCGCGCCTGGCCTACTACCAGGCGGCGTCCAAGATGCTGCGCGGCGAGCCGTTCAAGAAGGAGGCGTCGATCGCGAAGCTGGTGGCGTCCAACGCGGCGATGGACAACGCGCGCGACGCGACGCAGATCTTCGGCGGGTACGGGTTCATGAACGAGTACCCGGTGAGCCGCTTCTACCGCGACGCGAAGATCCTCGAGATCGGCGAGGGCACGAGCGAGGTCCAGAAGATGCTGATCTCGCGCCACCTCGGAGTCGCCTGAAAGCGGCCCGCGCATGCCCGCCGTCCGGTAGACAAGGGGCATGGACAACACCGTCATCCGATCGGGTGACTCTGGGGACGTCGGCACGTTGCTGCGCTTCTTCGACGAAGCCGTCGAATGGCTGGTCGCGCGGGGCAGCTCCGGGCAGTGGGGCACCGAGCCGTGGAGCGGTGTCCCGAAGCGCGTCGAGCGGGTCACGGGCATGGCCGCCGACCCCGGCCTGCGGATCGCGATGGTCGACGGCGAGCCCGCCGGCGCGCTGATCGTCTCCGAAGAGCACGACCCGCACGTGCCCGCCGTCGACGAGCGTGAGCTGTACGTCCGGTTCCTCATCACGTCGCGGCGGTTCACCGGCCGGCGCGTCGGCGCGCGCCTCATCGAGTACGCGCTCGACGAGGCGCGGCGGCGCGGCATCGACCTCGTGCGCGTCGACTGCTGGGCGGGTGGCGACGGCGCCCTGCAGCGCTACTACGAGGGCCAGGGCTTCAAACCGACTGTCCGGTTTTCCGTGGACGAGTGGGTCGGCCAGGTGCTGGAGCAACGCGTCGGGTAGCGCGATCGGGTTTCGCGAGCGACACTGTTGACGCGGTGCCAACAGACGAAGGAGTCGCCATGGCCGAGACGCTCGCGGGCAAGGTCGTCGTCATCACCGGCGGCGGGCAGGGGATCGGCGCGGCGACCGCGTCGGCGCTGGCCCGCCTGGGCGCGCGGGTGCTGATCGGCGACCTCGACCAGGTCCGCGCCGAGAAGACCGCCGGGGAGCTGGGCGCCGAGGCGCTGCCGCTGGACGTCACCGACACCCGCGGCTTCACGGAGTTCCTCGATGAGGTCGAGCGCCGCCACGGCCGCATCGACGTGCTGGTCAACAACGCCGGGATCATGCCGCTGGGCCTGCTCGAAGAGGAGAGCGACGCGACCACCCGGCGTCAACTCGAGATCAACCTGCACGCGGTCATCCACGGCACGCGCGAGGCGGCGAAGCGGATGCGGCCACGGCGCAGCGGGCACATCGTGAACGTCGCGTCGTTCGCGGGCAAAGCGGGCTTTCCGGGCGCGGCGACGTACTGCGCGACCAAGCACGCCGTGGTCGGGCTGTCCGAAGCGGTGCACCTGGAGCTGCACGGCACCGGCGTGCACGTCTCGTGCGTGATGCCCGCGATCGTGCGGACGGAGCTCGCGAGCGGCCTCGGCGAGGCGAAGCTGTTCAAGTCGGTGCGCGCGGAAGACGTCGCCGACGCCATCGTGGCGACGGTGCGGAAGCCGCGGTTCGACGTCTTCGTGCCCCGCTCGTTGGGTCCTATGGGCAAACTCACGGGACTGCTCCCGCGGCGAGCCGCCGAAGCGCTCGCGCGAGCCCTGAAGGCGGACCAGCTTTTGGCTTCAGCGGCCCATTCCCCGGCTCGCGCGGACTACGAGGCACGCGCCGCGGAGAGCGCTCCCGGGACGGCCCCGGAGTAACTCGGACGGCCTAGCGTCTGTCCGAATTGGACGGGGCGGGTGTTGAGTCCACCGGCCTGACCCGGCAAGATTGGCGGGAAGTGCCCGGGGGACGTCCAGGAGGACCGAGAAATGGCTTCACCGCCCGCACGGCTGGCCGCCGCGGCGTCGAACGTGGTCGGCAAGGTGCTGCACGGCGGCGTCGCCGACCTGCGCCCGATGCCGCGGGTGCTGATCGACCAGGGCCCCAACCGCTCGGTGTACCGGATGACGCACAGCGGCGGCTCGGTGTCCGGGCCGCCGGTGCTGCTGGTGCCGCCGCTGGCCGCGCCGGCGATCTGCTTCGACCTGCGGCGCGGCTGCAGCCTGATCGAGCACCTGGTCGAGGACGGGCGCAACGCCTACCTCGTCGACTACGGCATGGTCGCCTTCTCCGACCGGCGCCTCGGCATCGAGCACTGGATCGACGAGGTGCTGCCGCGCGCGATCCGCAAGGTCAGCGCCGACAACGGCGGGCAGGCCGTGCACCTGGTGTCGTGGTCGCTCGGCGGGATCTTCTCGCTGCTGGTGAACGCCGACCAGCCGGACCTCCCGATCGCGTCGATCACCGCGATCGGCTCACCGGTGGACTTCACGGCGATCCCGATCGTCGCGCCGTTCCGCCCGCTGGTGGACCTCACGGGCGGCCACCTGCTGACGCCGATCTACCGGGCGTTCGGCGGCGCACCGTCCTATTTGGTCAGCCGCGTGTTCCGCGCGACGGGCATCAGCAAGGAGATCACGAAGCCGATCGCGATCCTCTCGCACCTGGACGACCGCGACTACCTCGCCCAGATCGAGGCGGTCGACCACTTCATGAGCAACATGTACGCCTACCCGGGCCGCACGTTCGGCCAGCTGTACCACCGGTTGTTCCGCACGAACGACCTGGCGGAGGGCAAGGTGGACCTCAACGGCCGCATCATCTCGCTGTCGTCGGTCCGCGTGCCGACACTGGTGGTGGCGGGCGAGAACGACACGATCGCGCCCCGGCCGTCGGTGGAGCGGGTCGTGGAGCTGCTGGACAAGGCGCCCGAGGTCCGCTTCAAGACGGCCCCGGGTGGTCATCTTGGTGTGCTGACCGGCCGCAAGGCCCGCGGCACGACGTGGCGTTACCTGGACGAATTCCTCGACGACCAGACCTCAGCCGACTAGGTCGATCTCGAACGGCTCCGCCGCGCTGTAGCGGACGTCGGCCCACACCGCGCCGGGCAGTTCGTAGCGCCGGTGCGACGTCAGCTTCGCGTCGTAGCCCGCTCTTTGCGCGGGGTCATGGCCGATGCCCGTGTGGTCCGAGCCCCACGCCAAGATGCCCGGCACTCACATCGGCCGCACGGTGCCGTCGCCGCCCAGCCGCGGCCGGACGACCACCGCCGCTCCGGCGCCGCCGGAGAGGAAGACGCGGACGATGTGCTCGCCGTTGTCCGGCGGAGTGACGGTGACGCGCTCCAGGATCTCGACCTCCGCCCGTCCGACGGGCCCGGCGCCCGACGGGTTGGCGGCCCGCTCGCGAAGCCACGCGGTGTCGATGCCGACGGGGTCGATCTTGCGGCCGGGCGGAACGCAGACGTCCTTGTGCCCGGCGTAGCGCTCGACGCCGCGAGACATGTACCGAAGCAGCGCGCCGACCAGCCTCGGATAGGCGTCCAGCTGCGCTTCGGTCCAGACACCGGCGCCCGCGGACTCCGCTTCGATGCCGAGGAACTCGTCGTTGAGGTCGTAGAACCCGAGCCACTGCGACGCACCGGCGTGGTACGCGCACCCGGCGGCGACAACGTAGATCGTCCCGCTGCGGCCGAGCCCGAGGTTGCACAGCGGCCCGGCGAGATCGGGGCGGCCGTGGGTGACGATGCCGAGCGAGGGGTAGTCCCCGGGCGCGGAATCGGCGGTGGCGGTGTGGTGCCCGACCACCCCTTCGACGACGCGCATCCCGCCGTGCCCGCGCGTCTGCCACCCGGCGACCTCGACTACGGGATAGCCGGTGCTGCGGGCGGCGTCGACGAGCCAGGGGACGTACAGGGCTCAGCCCTCCAGCGCGTCGTAGGCGCCGGCGTCCGCTTCGGGCGCGTCATGGGCGGCGATCCGGGCTGCAAGCGCGGCGCGGGCTTCTTCGAGAGTCTTGGGCTGCTGCCGATCGGCGTCCCAGCCTTCGGCGTCCCACTCTTCGGGCGTCTTGATCGGAGTGACGTCGCCGGGCTCGTACACCATGGCGACCTGGGTCTCGACGGGTTCGGTCACGATCGGCCTCCGGACCGCGAGAGTACCGGAGGCCGACCGCCCACCGCTCATTTCAGTTCGGCGCTGGACTTCCCGAGGATGCGCCTCGCGACGATCAGCTGCTGAATCTGCTGAGTCCCCTCGAAAATGTCCAGGATCTTCGCGTCCCGCGCCCACTTCTCGAGCAGTGACTCTTCGCCGTAAGCGCCGGTTAACTCGACGCACTTCAGCGCGATCTCCACCACCGAGCGGCCCGCCTTGGCCTTCGCCATCGACGCCTGCAGCGAGTTCGGCTTGCGGTTGTCGGCCATCCATGCCGACTCCAGCGTCAGCAGGTACGCCGACTCGTAGTCGGCCTCCAGGCGCAGGAACTCGGCCGCCGCCGCGTGCTGGGTGTTCGCCGGGCGGTCGTAGTCGATCGTGACGCCGGCTTCGGACAGGATGCGCCGCGTCTCCTCCAGCGCCGCCCGGGCCACGCCGATCGCCATCGCCGCCACCAGGGGGCGCGTGTTGTCGAACGTCTGCATGACGCCCGCGAAACCCTTGGCGGTGTCGATCTCCGGCGTGCCCAGCAGGTTCTCCGCCGGGACGCGGCAATTCTCGAAGCGCAGCACCGCCGTGTCGGAGGCGCGGATGCCGAGCTTGTGCTCGACGCGCACCACCTCGAAGCCCGGCGTGCCCTTCTCCACCACGAACGACTTGATCGCCGCGCGGCCCTTGGTCTTGTCGAGCGTCGCCCACACGACCACCGCGTCGGCGCGCTCGCCGGACGTCACGAAGATCTTCTCGCCGTTCAGGACGTAGTGGTCGCCGTCGAGGCGGGCCGTCGTGCCGACCGCCGCCGAGTCCGAGCCGAACGCGGGCTCGGTGATCGCCATCGCCGCCCACATGCCGGAGAAGCGCTCGAGCTGCTCGTCCGTCGCGACCGAGCCGATCGCCGCGTTGCCGAGACCCTGGCGCGGCATCGACAGCAGCAGGCCGACGTCACCCCAGCACATCTCGATCGTGCCGAGGACGACGTTCAGGTTCGCGCCGTTGCGGTTGCCCTTCTCCTTCTCGTCCTTCGAACGCCGCACGCCCGCCGCGCCCGCGCCGCCCTCGCCGGAGGAGTTGAGGCCGTCCAGCAGCGCCGCGAACATGTCCAGCTCGGCCGGGTAGGTGTGCTCCGCGCGGTCGTACTTGCGCGAGATCGGCCGGAACACCTCGGCCGCGGCCTGGTACGCCTGGTTGATCAGGGCACCGGCCTTCTTGGGAGCTTCCAGGTTAATCATCGTTAACGCCTTTCGCGAAAGCCTAGAGAAGGACGGCGCCTTCCATGACGCCGATGGCCCGCAGGTCCCGGTACCAGCGCTCGACCGGGTGCTCCTTGACGAAGCCGTGCCCGCCGAGCAGCTGCACGCCCGCGCTGCCGATCTGCATGCCCTTGTCCACGGCGAGCTTGCGCGCCAGCGCGACCTCCCGCGCGTAGGGCTTGCCCTGCTCGGCCCGCGCCGCCGCGCGCAGCGTCACCAGTCGCAGGCCCTCGAGCTCGATCGCGATGTCGGCGACCGAGAACGCAACCGCCTGCCGGTGGCTGATCGGCTCGCCGAACGCGACGCGCTCGTTGACGTAGGGCACGACGTAGTCGAGGACGGCCTTCGCGGTGCCGGCGGCCAGCGCCGCCCAGCCCAGCCGCGACAGCCGGACGAGGTCGGTGAAGACGTCGAGCTTGCCGCCGCCGAGCAGTGCGCCCGCGGGCAGGGACACCTTCTCCAGGTGCAGCTTGCCGGTCGCGGCGCCGCGCAGGCCCATCGCCGGTTCGCCCTCGATCGTCACTCCGGCGTTCGAAGACTCGACGAGGAACAACGCCGGTCCGCGGCCTTCGAGGTCGGCCGAGACGATGAACAGCTCGGCCTGCGCCGCGCGAGGGACCAGCGACTTCACGCCGTCGAGCTGGTAGCCCTTCGGCGTGCGACGCGCCTTCGTCGCGGGCTTGAACGGGTCGTACAGCGCTCGCTGCTCCTGCAGCGCGAGCGCCGCGGCCGGCACGTTCTCGCCGACGAACGCGGGCAGGTAGTCGGCCTGCTGCTGCTCGTCACCCCAGCTGACCAGCGCGGTGCTGACCGCGGACGGCGCGAGCACCGCCACGGCCAGGCCGAGGTCCCCGTGCGCGAGAGCTTCCGCGACGAGCGCGTTGGTGACGACCGAGCGTTCGGTGCCGACCCCGCCGAGCTCCTCGGGGATGCCGACCAGGCTGATGCCCAGCTCGGCGGCCCGGCTCAGCAGTCCTTCGGGCGCTTCGAGCTTGGCGTCGGCGTCCGCGGCGGCCGGGCGCAGCTGCTCGGCGGCGAACTCCGTGACCGTCTCGACGATGAGCTGCTGGTCCTCACTCGGCGTGAGGTCGAACAGCCCGGTGTCGGCGGCCGGCGTGAGCCGGGCGGGCTTGCCCAGCTTCTGCACCGACTTGAACGACCGGGTCGCCGCGCCGGCGACGCGGAAGCCGTTGCGCGTCCCCGCGGTGACCAGGCCTTCGATGGGCTTGCGCAGCCCCGCCCGGTCGACGACCCTGCTCCCGGCCAGCCGGGTCAGCGCGGAAAGGCCCCAGCCCATCGCGTCCCGTTTCCTTGGCGCAGCCATGTGGCCCTCCATCCCGTTACCTACTCGCGAGTAGGTTAACGCGGTATCGGGCTGCGCGCCAGTGTGGGCTCACTTACGAGTGGTCGGCGTGCACCTGCTTGCGCCATTCCGCGAACTGAAGCCGTTCGAAGGTGATGAGCCCGAGCACCACCGCGGCGACGATCAGCAGCAGCACCGCGGCCGGCACGTGTTCGAGCAACGGCGTCGCCGCGACGAGCAGGACGCCGACGACCAGCCGCTGGTGGTTCCAGCTGCCGAGGTTGCGCTTGCGGAGGGCGCTCAGCGCGATCAGGTAGAGCGCGAGCCCGCCGGTGAGCGTCCAGATCGGCACGCCGTGGAGCGCTTCGCCGGGGGTGTGGTGCTCGGTGTCGGCGATGTAGAGGAAGGACTTCTTCAGGCCGAGGGCGACGAGCACGATCCCGGCGATCAGCGGAAGGTGCAGGAAGGTGTAGGAGTCCGTGGCGAGCTTCGCCCGTTCGACGCCGGTCGCCCGCGTCAGCCGGTGCTCGGACACACGCGCGACGACGTCGAAGTAGGTCCACCACATCCCGGCGGCCAGCGCGAGCCCGCACACCGCGGCCCCGGTGACCAGCCACGACATCGGCAGCGCCCCGATCCCGATGCCGATCGCGACGATCGACTCCCCGAGCGCGATGATCACGATCAGCCCGAACCGCTCGGCGAAGTGCGCGGGCGAGTTCAGCCGCCAGCCTTCGGGCCCGGCGAAGTAGACGTTGAGGTAGTCGGCCAGCAACGCGACGCCCCACAGCGCGAGCTGCCACGGCCCGCTCAGGAAGGCGGCGATCCCCAGCAGGACAACGCTCGGCAGCAGCCCGACGAACATCCGCAGCAGCACCTTGCGCAACCCGGGATCGTGCTTCGCGGCGCCGAGGTAGGCGACGAGGTGCAACAGCCGCACGAGCGCGTAGCAGACAACGAAGAGCACAGGTGCGTACAACCCACCGGGGAAGTCGACAAAGGCTTCGGGGATGGTGAGCGAGACGAGGAACATCACGGCCATCGCCCCGAACATCGCCAGCCGCGCGATCCCGTGATCGACGTGGATGGTGGTCCCGAGCCAGGCATAGGAGCACCAGCACCACCACAGGACGGCGAGCATGGTCACCCCCTGCCCGACCCCGAGCGGGCTCAGGTGGTCGGCCATCAGCTGGGTGGTCTGGGTGATGGCGTAGACGAAGACCAGGTCGAAGAAGAGCTCGATGGTCGAGACGCGGTGGTCCTCATCCGCGCTCACCAGGTGCAGTCGTCTCGTGGGCACGCCGAATTATGGACGAAACAAGGACAAGGAGCCCCGCTTTCCCGGTAACGCTGTCCGCGAACATGGCCGGGCGTGCATGTGTCTGGGACAATGGGACCGGGACGTGGGGAGGTGGGTCGTGCATCCCTATGCGACCGCGCACCACAAGACGATCATGGCCGTCGACATCGCCGGCTACAACGACCCCAAACGCACGACAGCTCATCGGCTCGTCGTTCACGAGGGGTTCTGGAAGCTCATGCGCACGGCGTTCGCCGAGGTGGGCATCCCGTGGGACGCGCTGTTCGTGGAGAACACGGGCGACGGCGCGATGATCCAGCTGCCACCGGAGGTGGCGAAGGCGGACCTGGTGGCGCAGCTGCCGGACCGGATGCTGGCGGAGCTGCGCCGGTACAACGCGGTCTACGCGGAGGAGGCGGGCATCCGGTTGCGGGTGGCGCTGCACGCGGGCGAGGTCTACCAGGGCAGTCACGGCACGATCAGCGACGCGAACAGCTTCGCGTTCCGGCTGTTGGAGGAGCCGGCGGCGAAGAAGGTGCTGAAGGAGTCGGGCGCGGTAATGGTCCTGATCGTCTCGGACACGTTCTACCAGGACGTTGTCCGAGCGGACCCGGCTGCCGATGCCGCCGCATATCACCGGATTCCGGTATCTGTCAAGGAAACGAAGACCGAAGCGTGGCTGCGCCTTCTGGGTGCCCCGGCCGCACAGGTCGCCGTGTCGGCACTGCGATCGGTCGCCAGTCCGCGCCCCTTCGCGGACCTCGTCGAGGCGATGCTGGCGGTGGCGTGCTTGCGGGACGCGGAAAGCCGCCGGCTCCTGCTGCAGGGGCTCGCCCGGCGCGAGATCGCCGACGCGGTTCCCCACCAGGCGGAAGATCGGCTGCACGTGATCGCGCTGGCGCGGACGTGCGAACGGTACGACGGCGGTCTCGAGGAACTGCTCGCCACCGTGCGCCTCTTCGAGCCGGGATCACCTCAGGTCGACCACCTCGGTGTCGTGATCGCGAGTCGTGCACGGCTTGGAGTTCGTTAACAGTTGTCCGCCTTTTGCCCCTTTTCGCGGAGCGCCGGATAGGTAGACTCGCGATCTTCGGGACACTTCGCGGGGGCGGGAGGTGGTACGCCGGTGTCGACGAGACAAGGGCGCCCCCAAGTCGGCATCGCGATCCGGCGAGCGCTCGTCGATGTCTTGGTGATCGCCGGCTTCGCCGACGACAAGTCGATCCGGACGTTGATGGTCGCGGAGCTGCGGAGAACATTCGACAGTCCTTTCACCGTGCCGGACCAGTTGGATCCGCGGGCCCAGCTGGTCGAAATCGTCAACGAGTGCAGTGGGCTCGACGAAGGCCTCGCGGTGCTGGCCGATGTGCTCGAGTTACTCCGACCGGGGACGAAAGAGTACGCGGAATTCTGCGCTTTGGTGGATTCCGTCCCGCTGCACGACGTGGTAACAGAGGCGGAGCAGGAGCGGTTCCGGCAGCAGCTGGCGGGATTCTCGCCACCTGGGCTTCGGGCAGCCGTGCGTGCCGCTGCCCCGTTCGTCGTGCCGGCCCCGCACTACACCGACGCAGCGGGAGCCTTCGTCGGTCTTGCGGACTTCAACGCTGCGCCCGGAGAATTGCCGCCGGTCGTGGCGTTCGCCGAGCTGATCGCGGACGAATGCGACCAGCCACTGGCCGGGCAGCTCCGCAAGTGGGCTGACGGACAGGCACACCGTCTCCGGCTCGACCACGCGCTTCACGGGCTTCGTGCGACCGGCGCACCGCATCTTGCCGGATCCGGGCGGCTGCACCTGACCATCATGATCAACCAGGATCCCGTCGACCCGGATCGGTACGAACTTTCCCACTGGCGGCAGGACGAGCCAGGCGAGTGGCCACCCCCGCGCGGCCAAACCGTCACGACGACGTCCGCCGGACTGGAGCCGGAAGTGGCGGAGGTGGTCCTCGCCGCGGAAGAGGCGTGGTCGGAACGTGACGCCGAAGTTCTGCTGGAGTTCGTGCTTCCGCGCGGATTGCTGGACCTTCCGGTGCATGCCTGGAACACGGAGCGTGACTTCGGGTCCCCTCGGCCGCTCTATCTGACATATCCCACGGTAATTCGTTCACTGGAACGGATGAAGTCCCGGCGTTTGCACCGGGTATGGCGGCGAAGGTGGGCGTCATGGACCGCAGAGCCTTCGTTCGACCGAGTGTATTTTTGTGGCCGTGAGGACACCGAAGATCATCACCGCCTCGACGCGATTCTCAGCGACGAGCGGTGGCTCATGACCGTTCTGACGGAGGCGCCGTCAGCGAGCCCGATTCCGGGCCGGGACGAGCTTTTCGCTGCATTGCAGGCAGGCATGCCCGTCATCGCTTGGCACCCCGCGAAGTCTTCGGAAATCGTGCGTGAGGTGGTAAGCTGGTTGGCCGACACTGACGATTTGGGAAACTTGCCGACGCTGACCAGGAAGCACCGTATCGACGCAATGCGAAATCGGTCGTCGCACCCGGACGGCGGCATCGTCGGCGATTTGGTAGTGCTGTGGGATGACCCGAACCGCACGCTCCCCCTGGACGGCGGCGGAACCGATCCGGTCGGGGAAGGGGGTGCGGATGAGCACGACAGAGCTTCCTGACCGTGTGCCGGAGTGGTGGATCTACCGCGGCACAGGCCACCCTTTACAGGACACGCACCTGGCCGACCGGCTACCGCCGCCACCGCCTTGGCGCGACTTCCGGCGCGACGGCGAGCTGCTCGCGGTCGACGTGCCGCAGGACGAAGCCGAGACCGACCGGCGCCTGGGTGTCGAGCTGAGCTTCACGTCCGGGCAGGCCGACCGTGCGGAAGTCGACATGGTCAACGCCGCGCTGTACCTGCGCCGGCCGCTGCTGGTGACCGGGAAACCCGGCAGCGGTAAGTCCAGCCTGGCCTACCGGATTTCACGCGAGTTGCGGCTGGGACGCGTGCTGCGCTGGTCGGTCACTTCGCAGACGACCCTGAAATCCGGGCTCTACGACTACGATGCCATCGGAAGGGTGCAGGCCTCGGCCGCTCGCCACGCCGGTCCTGGCGATGGCAGCGGCGAGGAAGCGCCGATCGGCGACTTTGTCCGTCTGCGCGAACTGGGAACGGCGTTCCTGCCGCGGCGCCTGCCGCGTGTGTTGCTGGTGGACGAGCTCGACAAGGCCGAGTCCGATCTGCCCCACGACCTGCTGTCGATCTTCGAGGACGGCGAGTTCCTGATCCCGGAGCTCGCGCGCGATGCCCGTCGCTCGCCGGTGGCCGAGGTGTTCACGGCCGATCCTGGGTATACCGCGCAGATCGAGAACGGTGTCGTCCGGTGTTCGGCGTTCCCGGTTGTCGTGATCACCAGCAACGGGGAGCGGGATTTCCCGCCCGCGTTCCTGCGGCGATGCCTGCGTCTGGACATGAAGGACCCGGATCCGGCTCAGCTCGCCGCCATCGTCGCAGCCCATGCACTTGACCCGCGACACCGGGGAGTGCTGATCGAGGACTTCGTCGCTCGGCGCACCGCGCTCGGCGGCTTGCCGTCGGACAAGCTGCTCGACGCGATCTTCCTGGCGACCTCCGGGGCCTACCAGCCCGACGACCCGGGCTGGCCGGGACTGGTCGAGTCACTGTGGCAACAGCTGAACCAGCAGGGCCACTGAAATGCCGGGCGGACCGGAGCCCCACGAGCTGACGCCCGATGAGATTGCCGACGGGCTGTGGCTGATGGCGGCCATCGCGGCGACCGCAACCGAGGCGATCCCGCCGGTCGAACCGCCGGCGTCTCCGAACCATCTCGAAGCTCCGCTTCCCGTCTCCCCTCGCCGTCCCGAGTCGTCTGTTCTCGCCGATGTCCCTCTCTCCGATGACAAGCCGGAGAGCGCTGGTGAGCGCCCGGTGCCGGAGATTCCGGCCGTCGGCAACGCGGGCGCTGGTGGCCTGCTGGGAGGCGAAGGAACGTCATACCCTGCGGCTCCGTCTCCGTTGCCTGACATCGGCCGTCTCGTACGGGCGTTCCGAGGGTTCAAGCGCAAGGTGCCTTCGACACACCCGGAAGACGTCGAACTCGACGAGGAGCGGACCGCCGAGGACAGCGTGGAAGCGGGAGTGTGGAGCCCGGTCACCAAGCGGAAGCGGCTGCCGTGGCTGGACTTGACGCTGGTGGTCGAGCAAGCGCCGTCGATGGCGCTGTGGGCTCCGACCGTGACGGCATTCGTGACGCTTTGCCAGCGGCGGCTCGGGATCTTCAGATCCGTTCAGGTGCGGCTGCTGGAGACAGGCAAAGCCGGCCGCGCCGAGGGTGGCCTGGTCCTGGGGCCGGTGTTGCGCGGCGGAACTCCGGACAGCCCCGCGCGCGGTCCGGGCGAGCCTGTCGACACGTCCGGACGGCGCTTGATGCTGGTGCTGACCGACGGAATCAGCGACGCCTGGCACCGGGACCTGATCCAGCCGCTGATCGCCCGCTGGGGCCGCAAAGTCCCGGTGGCGATCGTGCACCTTCTGCCGAGACGCCTCTGGGGCCGGGGCGGCGTAGATGCGCAGAGCGCCGAAATCACCACCAAAGGCCCCGTGCTGCCCAACGACTCGTACCGGGTGCGCCTGACGGACCTGTTCGAAGATCCGGGCCAGGCGGAGCTGACCGGCGATGCGGTCGCGGTGCCGGTGCTCGAACTGGAAGAACGCTGGTTCCGCAGATGGGCGGAGGTCGTCACCGGAAGGGAGGAGCGGCCACGCCGATGTTCGGTCGTGGTGATCCGCGATCAACCGCCGGTATCCGCCCCCGGGGAAAGTGATGTTCTCGAGCAGCCGGAAAGCGAGATTGCCGCACAGAGCCGAGTGAGAGATTTTCACAGTCAAGCATCACCCTCGGCATTTCGCCTGGTCACGCTTTTGGCCGCGGTTCCGGTGGACATTGACGTCGCCGCCGCGGTGCAGGAGGAAATGCTCCCCGGGTCGGGTCCGGATCACCTGGTCGAGGTATTCACCAGCGGGCTGCTCCGGCACGAAGGAAGCCGGCAACCGTGGGACCGGACGACTCCATGGGAATTTTCCGGCCACACCAGAAGGGTCTTGCTCAGCGGAGCGCGAAGGTCGGATACTGCACATGCGGTTCGCGCGGCGGCTCGGCGCGTCGGTGAGCAGAATCCAGCGCTGGCAAGGCTCCAGGCGGCCCTGGTCGATCCGGACTCGACGCCGGATCCGGAACCCGGCACGGCGACGAGTTCGGAGATAGCGCTCGAGCGGGACGTCATGAGTGCTCTATCCGGGCCGTACCTGTCCCGAGCGGACCGTTTGGGTAAACTATCGGGCCCCCGTCGACTGGATCGAGTCAGTACCGATATCGTTGCGCGCGTGACCACTGTGCCCCGCGATCTCGAGCAATCGGATCTTCCCGGCAATCCTGCAGCCGCCGATCGAGAGAGCCGGGATGTGGCGCAACGCGGTCGGACCGGCAAGGAGAATCCGGCGACGGCCGAGAAGGCGAACGTGGTCGCCAGTGTCGGAGCGTCGACGTCCCGGCAAGTACGACGATCGGGTGAAGAGGTTCCCCCGATCTGGGGCTCAATTCCCCCTCCCAATCCCAATTTCACCGGTCGCGGCGAACTGCTGTCCCAGTTGGGTGAAAGGCTGGGCGCCGGCACGACGGCGGTCCTGCCGGCGACTCTGCATGGCATGGGCGGCATTGGGAAGACCCAGATGGCCACGGAGTACATCTACCGGCACTTGCAGGACTACGACATCGTGTGGTGGATCCAGGCCACCCGGCCGACCCAGATCAACGCGTCGTTGACCGAACTGGCCCAGCACCTCCGCCTGCCGGGAGCCGACGAAGCGATCACTGCTGTGCCCGCAGTGAAGGAAGCTTTGCGCCTCGGCCGGCCTTACCGGCGTTGGCTACTGGTATTCGACTCGGCTGAAGATCCGGAAATGGTCCGCCCGTTCTTCCCGGTCGGCGGCCCGGGCGACATCCTGGTGACATCCCGGAACCCGAACTGGGCCGGTGTCGCCCGCCCGCTCGAGGTGGCGGTATTCGAACGAAGCGAAAGCAAGATGCTGCTGAGCAGGCGCGGGCCCCAGCTGGACGACGCCGACGCGGACCGCATCTCCGACAAGCTGGGTGACCTGCCGCTCGCCATCGAGCAGGCGGCGGCGTGGCTGGCCGAAACCGGAATGACGGCCGGGGAGTACCTGCGCCTGTTCGACGAGAAAGTTGCCGAGATCCTCGATACATCGAACCCGCAGGACTACGAAACTTCCGTGGCGGCGGCGTGGAACGTGTCGTTCGACCAGCTGAGCGTGAGCAGTCCCGCCGCTCACCAGCTGCTCCAGGTGTGCGCGTTCTTCGCTCCCGAACCGGTGTCTCGCAGCCTGTTCACGGGCGTCCGTGGCCTCACGGTGTCGCCTGAGCTGGACACCGCCCTGGGCGACCCGATCAAACTCGGACGGGCGGTCCGCGACATCAACCGCTTCGGCCTGGCGAAGATCGACCACCGAACCGACACCATTCTCCTGCACCGCCTGGTACAGCTGGTTCTGCGCAATCGTATGACCGAACAAGGGCGACGCGAGATGCGTCACGGCGCGCACAAGCTGCTGGCCAACCTGGATCCGAACGACCCTGCTTCGCCGCGGCAGTGGCAGCGCTACCAGGAAGTGCTGCCGCACATCTACGACGCCGAGCTGATCGAATGCACGGACAAGTGGGTCCGCCAGCTGGTGATCAACCTGACGAAGTTCCTCTACCATTGGGGCGACCACGACGGCGCGGTCGCCCTCGCCGGGCGAGCAGTCGAAGAGTGGGCAAGGGACCGCTCGGAACGGCAGAGCCGTGGCGAGGCATTGATCGAGGAACCTCCGTTGCAAGAGCTGGAGGCATCCGAGCGGCTGGCCTTCTTCCAATGGACGGTCGGCCGTTATGCCGAAGCGGCAAGGACCATCGAAGACACTCGAGACCGCTACAAGAGGCTCATCGGCCAGGACCGGGAAGAGACGCTCAACGCCGAGCTGACCTACGCGGTCATCCTGAAAGCGCGGGGCGATTTTGTCGAGGCAGCCCGGCTCAACGAAGAGATCTATCTCAAGACACGCAACCTCTTCGGCAAGGATGAACCGCTCACTTTGGGCGCGGCGCACGACTATGTGGTCGCACTGCTCTTGGTCGGCGACTATCGGACGGCGAACGATCTCGCGTCCGAGACCTACCGCCGGCGAGTGGAAGTCTTCGGGTACGACAATGCCCTGACGGTGGGAACGCAGGTCCTCATGGTCATCGCCCGGCGCGAGCTGGGTGACTACCCGTGGGCGAGGATCGAGCAGCAAAAGATCACCGACCGCGTCACGCAGTTCTACGGTGAGGACAACGTCAGTACTCTTCGGCGCAAGAACCACCTGGCGGTGGCATGCCGGAAGGACGGCGACCACGAGGAGGCCCGTCGGATCTCCGAGGACGCTCTCCGCCGCTTCCGGATCCGTTACGGCGACAAACATCCGAACGCGCTGGCTTGTGCGCTCGGACACTCGATCGATCTCCGGCACACCCACGATTTCACGAAAGCCCGCGAGCTGGGTGAAGAGGTCTTCGATCTTTATCGTGAGAGCTTGGGCGAAAAGCATCCTCATACGCTGGCCGCGGCGCTGGACCTTGGCGTCACGTTGCGCCTTTCCGGCGACCCGTCGGGAGCCCGTGTACTGGACGAACGATCGCTCGAAGGGTTCCGGGAGCAGCTGGGCGAGGACAGCCCGTACACCATTGTGTGCGCTGTGGGAGTCGCCAGCGACCTCGCCGCGCTGGATCGCGTCGACGAGGCCGCGCAACGCGATGCGGAGCTGCTGGAGCGTGCGCGCCGGGTGTTCGGCCTGGACCACCCGACCACACTGGCTGTCCAGCTCAATTACTCTCTGGATCTAGGGGCGCTTGGACGGACCGGTGAAGCGGACGAACTTTATGAAGATGTGATCAGTCGCTATCGGCAGGTCCTGGGCGAGACGCACCCGGGTACGGTCGCGGCGTCACAACGAGTTCGTGCGGACTGCGATATCGATCCGACACCACTGTAACGAGTTCAGTTGGTGAAGCGGCCGAGCCACCCCGCGACGGCTTCGACCGTCGGAATGTGATCGGTGCTCGCGCGCACTAGCCGGTGCACGGCTCGGACCAGTTCAGGGCGGTGCAGTAAAGCGCGAGCCGCGGGTCCCGTACCGCGGGCCATCAGCGCCAGCCCGAGTCCGACTATCGCCGCGGGGATGTCAGGGTCCACCGCCAGTGTGTTCCGGTAAGAGGTCAGCGCCGAGTCGGTTTGGGAAGTCACCAGTGCGAGGTCGGCGCTGGTGACTCCGGGAACTTCGGGGCCGTGCTCGCCGAGGGCGGTCGTTTCACGGTTGAACCGCAGACGAAGCAGGTCAGTCCGTGCGTCGGTCCAGCATCCGTCTTGGACCGGGGTGGGAGTGCGTGGTTCAGGCGGTTCATTGATCTTGGGCCACGGTTCGCCGCGGCGCCAAGCTTCCGCGAGTGCCGAAACCGTCCCGCTGTCGGGGCGGAGGTGACGGAGGCGCCAGGTTGCGTAGTGATCGATGGCGGCCTTCACCGCCCAGGTGCCGGGTTCGGAGAGAACCGGTTCGTCCTGCCATGGTCCCAGCTCGGTCGCGATGCCGTCGAGGAACCTGCGTCCGCTCGGAGTGACGCTTTCGTCGTGGCGCACTGCGCACAGAGTGCGCCAGGTGGCAGCTCGCCAGAGGGCGAACTCGAAGGCCGCCAGGGCGTTGTCCGCCTGGGCCGCAGCCAGCGCCCGCCAGAACGTGGTGACGCCGAAGAAGGCGTAGATCCCTTGCAGAACTCCACCGATTGGCCGAGGATCGGCCCGCCATGGCACGTATAGCCGTTCGCGAGGGTCATCGACGTGCAGGGTCGCCAGGTGCTGGATGCCGCCAAGCCGTATGTGGTGGAACTCGTGCACGAGTGCGGCGGCCAGCTGCGCCGGATCTTCACCGTACGCGACGATCGCACTGCCGAACGCCTCGCCCGTCGATGCGCTCGGCAGCCGGAAAGCCACTGCCGGCATGGGCACCAACGACTCGAGGCCCCATGGCATCGCATCGGCGATACCGGGCGTGCA
Source organism: Amycolatopsis sp. NPDC104819 (assembly GCF_055583145.1). NCBI lineage: Bacteria > Bacillati > Actinomycetota > Actinomycetes > Pseudonocardiales > Pseudonocardiaceae > Amycolatopsis > Amycolatopsis sp. NPDC104819. Next base: position 231,433 of record NZ_JBVJON010000004.1, read on the forward strand.
GGTACTCAGCAGCTGCCACGCGCCGTCGACAACCGTCCGCCACGATTCGACCTCCAGCGGCGTGAGTCGTCTGGGCGGTACCGGTTCGTAGAGCCCCCGATACGGGTCGAGGTCGTCGAGCCGAAGGTGAAGCCGGCGGTGGGCGTGCCAGCTAGCTATGCGGCGGACCGGTAGCCAGCTCACGGTTTCGCAACTCAAATCGGCCGGCAACGTGATCTCGGCGTGCCGGTGCCGGACCACGATGCGGCCGTTTTCGGTGCAGACCCGAACCACGCCAAAGGTTTCTGCACTGCGAAGCCGGATGGTCCCGAGGAGCGGTAACGCCGCACTGCCCTGCCAAACCGGGAGCTCCGTCTCGAACACGACCCCGCCGAGGATCGCGGCCGCGGCGGCCAGGCAGTGCACGTGGCCGAGGTGGACCCACAACGGGCAGACACCGGTCACATCCTGACGGCACAACCGGGTGGTGTAGCCGGCCCAGCTTCCGGTATAGGGATGGGCGAGAATGGATTCGACGGCGGCGGGGGCTGCTTCCTGAACACGAGCCAGCAACTCCCACGCCGATTCGGCGGGCGGAAGCGGTCCGGACAGTTCCGGCGTTTTCGCAGCCAGGTCGATTATTCCTCGCAGGAGAAGCAGCCGCCTGCTCCGCTCGGCCGCACGAAGCCGCCGCACCGGCTGCGGATCACCGCTGCCACGTGCGAGTGCGTCGAAATCGCTCCACGAGATGCGGTGGGGGAACAGCTCGCTGGTGATCACTGTCAGTCGACGCGTTCCGCGCCGTTGGAGCCGTCGCTTGCGGTCACAGGGATGTAGGAAACTCGTTCCACGGCATGCCGTAGCGCGTTGCGCAATTCGTTGCCGTCCAGGGTGCGCAGCTTCGACAGCGGGACCGCGCCAAGATCTATGAGTTCCGATTCGATTCCTTCATCTGTGCCGGTACGAGCTGCCTGCATCACGCTTTTCCCCTTCCTCAGGGAGAGCGGACCCCGTCGGCCCACCTTGATTGTCCCGCATTTTGCGCGATTGCGACAGGGACGGACGCCGTGCGCCGATCAGGCGAGGCCGGTCGGGCTGATCCTCACGGCCTGCAGGAAGCCGTGGGTCTGCCACGATCGGACGACTCTTCACCGGACGCCATCCCCGACCTGGTGCGGATCCCTCAAGCGGGTTTCGGAGGTTGATGCGACGGATCCGCCAATCGACGTCGCGGTCTGCCGCAGGCTGCGTCGCCCGAGAGCCCGCTGGACACTCACGCCGGTGCGCTCCATGGTGCTACCTCCGATTGTCGCTCGTAATGCGCGAGACATGCACAGTTCGGAGTGCTGGGTGGGAGTGCGTGTTGGCCCGAGATGAGGCATGGAGCCCTGGTGAGACCGGATTGGTGAAGATCGGACCCACTGCCGGCGGTCCTACGTGATCACCTATGGCGCCACGTTTCGACGTGGCATTGTTCATCACAGATGTGAACGCCGACGACGAGGCACCCGCCGCGCAGCGTGGGCGTCGTCCCCGGTACCGGCAGGCGGTCCTGGGGCTGCCCTGGTTCCGCGACGCTACCGGTGTGATCGGGTCGCGGTGACCAGATGAAACCCAAGGCACCCCACCGCGGAGCGACGGTGGATCTGTGGCACTCGGGCAACACCGCGTTTCGGCGAGGACGCGGGAGTTCCCGGCCATCGCCGACAGGTTCTGCTCTGGGCTCGCCGGTGCTGCCCGAAGCCTCTTCCGCGTCCCGCGTCCCGCGACCTGCGGACGCCGGCCGGTCGGGCACACCACTCCGCCGAGATCTGCATCCACACTCCGCCCAAGAAAACCGCAGGTCAATCATCGCTCGGACCGGATCGGCGCCATCACCCAAGTGGCCGTGTCGCGCTGCTGCATCGAATGATGGGCTTGGCTCAAGGAGCCCAGTTCAGATCGACTGATTCCGACCTTCTTCAGCTCTTTCGGGTTGCCCGTTCTTGTACTCTCGTGACGTCCAGGACAGCTTGCAGCAGTGTCGTGAGTTCCGCTTCGAAGTTCGGCCGGGCCGCCACTCGCCGGGTCCGGGCCAGGTCGTTAGCGATCGTTAACGCCGCGTGCACGGTGATCTTCGCTTCGCGCGGGGGGAGTGCAGGGCGCACCTCCGACAGCAGCGTCACCCACTGGGCCACGTAGTCCCGCTGCACCCGCAGCAGGTCCGCCTTGTCGCGGTCCGGCATCGTCACGCGGTCCGCCGAGAACGACACCAGCAGCTCCGGCGTGTGCAGAATCGTGTGCACGTACGACGCAGCCAAGCGGCGCAGGGCCGTGTGCTCGTCCGGGGCCTGCAGCGCTCGCTCGGCCGCCAACGCCAACCTGTCTGCCGCGCGATGTCCGATTGCGACCATCAGGGCCGCCTTGCTCGGGAAGTGGCGGTACACGCTGGGGCCCGCAATGCCCGCCGCTGCTCCGATGTCCTCCATGCTCACGTCGTGGAAGCCGCGCTGGGCGAACAGCGTTGTCGCCTCCGCCAGGACCTGCTCGCGGCGGGACGGGGTGCCGAGACGCGACAACGGCGGCTCCGACACTGCCGGCGGCGGGAGTGTGGTGTCGAGCACACCCAGGGCCAGTTCGACGAGCAACTGGGCGAAGCGGCGGCGCGCCACTGACGTGTGGTGGACCGACACACTGCCGAACACGGACAGTGCCGCCCAGCAGAGCAGCTCCGCGTCCTCGCCCGGCAGATCGGGGCGCCGGACCTGCAGCGCCTTCGACCACGCTGTCAGCGCGAGCGTCGACCGGCGGGCGATCTCCCGCTGGTCCTCCTTCGGGAGATGACGCCCTTCCCAGCGCCACAGCGCGGCGATCTCGCGACGTTCGACGGCCTGCGTCGCCAGCCGGCCCAGAAGTGATTCCAGCTGGTCAGCGGGCGAAACGGAGTCCGACAGCGCCTCCGCCGTCGCCGCCTCCAGGTCTTCAAATCCGCTGAGGACGACGTACGCCAGGATCGCCTGCTTGTCCGCGAAGTGGCGGTACAGCGCCGGCCCGGTGACGCCCGCCGCGTCCGCTATGTCCTTGATGCCGACTCCGGGGAAGCCGCGGGCGCGGAACAGCTCCGCCGCCACCGCGGCCAGCTGGGCCTTGCGGTCGCGGGGGCGCGCATTGCGGGCTTCGGTCATGGTGAGTGAACGATAGCGGCTAACGGCACACCCGCAACCCATTGACACCATGGGGTTATCCGGCGATATGTTAATGGCCATTAGCACTACCGGTCGGTATCATCGGCCACGGAACGACGACGTCCACCGCTCGCGAGGAGAGGTTCTGTGAGTAGCGAGGCCTACATCTACGAGGCGATCCGCACGCCTCGCGGCAAGAACAAGGGCGGTGCCCTGCACGGCACCAAGCCGGTCGACCTGGTGGTCGGCCTGATCGAAGAGCTCAAGGTCCGCCACCCGAACCTCGACCCCGCGGTGATCGACGACGTCGTGCTCGGCGTCGTCTCCCCGGTCGGTGAGCAGGGCGCGGTCATCGCACGCACCGCCGCGCTGAACGCCGGCCTGCCCGAGACCGTCGCCGGCGTGCAGCTCAACCGCTTCTGCGCCTCCGGCCTGGAGGCCACCAACACCGCCGCGCAGAAGGTCCGTTCCGGCTGGGACAACCTGATCATCGCGGGCGGCGTCGAGTCGATGTCGCGCGTGCCGATGGGCTCCGACGGCGGCGCGCTGTTCATGGACCCGGCCACCGCGTACGACAACTACATCGTCCCGCAGGGCACCGGCGCCGACCTGATCGCGACCATCGAGGGCTTCTCGCGCGAGGACGTCGACCGCTGGGCCGTCCGCTCGCAGGACCGCGCCGAGGCGGCCTGGTCCGGCGGTTACTTCGCCAAGTCCGTCGTGCCGGTCAAGGACATCAACGGCGTCACGGTCCTGGACCACGACGAGCACCGCCGTCCCGGCTCCACCGTCGAGGGCCTCGGCAAGCTCAAGCCGGCCTTCTCGATGATCGGTGAGATGGGCGGCTTCGACGCCGTCGCGCTGCAGAAGTACCACTCGGTCGAGAAGATCAACCACGTCCACACCGGCGGCAACTCCTCGGGCATCGTCGACGGCGCCGCGCTGGTGCTCGTCGGCTCCGAGCAGGTCGGCAAGACCTTCGGTCTGACGCCGCGCGCCCGGATCGTGGCGACCGCGTCGATCGGCTCCGAGCCGACGATCATGCTCACCGGCCCGACCCCGGCCACCGAGAAGGTCCTGAAGACCGCGGGCCTCAAGCCCGAGGACATCGACCTGTGGGAGCTCAACGAGGCGTTCGCGTCCGTCGTGCTCAAGTGGATCAAGGACCTGCACCTCGACGAGGAGAAGGTCAACGTCAACGGCGGCGCGATCGCCATGGGCCACCCGCTCGGCGCCACCGGCGCGATGCTGGTCGGCACCGTGGTCGACGAGCTCGAACGCCGCCAGGCGCGCCGCGCCCTGGTGACCCTGTGCATCGGCGGCGGCATGGGCGTCGCCACCATCATCGAGCGGGTGTGAGGACACTAATGGCTGAGAGCAAGACCATCCGCTGGGAGCAGGACGCGGACGGCATCGTCACGCTGACCCTCGACGACCCGAAGCAGTCGGCGAACACGATGAACGCCGACTTCCGCGAGTCGCTGGGCGTCACGGTCGACCGTCTGGAGGCCGAGAAGGACTCCATCACCGGCGTTGTCATCACGTCCGCCAAGAAGACGTTCTTCGCCGGCGGCGACCTGAACGACCTCATCCAGGCGAAGCCCGAGAACGCGGTCGAGTTCACCGAGTCGTCCGGCCTGATGAAGGGCCAGATGCGGCGGATCGAGCAGCTCGGCAAGCCGGTCGTCGCGGCGATCAACGGCGCCGCGCTCGGCGGTGGCCTGGAGATCGCGCTGGCGACGCACCACCGCATCGCCGCGGACGTCAAGGGCAGCCATATCGGCCTCCCGGAAGTGACGCTGGGCCTGCTGCCCGGCGGCGGTGGTGTTGTGCGCACTGTCCGATTGCTGGGTATCCAGAGCGCGCTGCTCAACGTACTTCTGCAGGGTCAGCGGCACCGTCCGGCCAAGGCGCTGGAGCTCGGCCTGGTGCACGAGCTGGTCGGCACGGTCGAGGAGCTCGTCCCCGCCGCGAAGGCGTGGATCAAGGCGAACCCCGAGGGCGGCGTCCAGCCCTGGGACGTCAAGGGCTACAAGATCCCGGGCGGCACGCCGTCCAACCCGAGCTTCGCGGCCAATCTCCCTGCGTTCCCGGCGAACCTGCGCAAGCAGATCAAGGGCGCGAACATGCCGGCGCCGCGGGCGATCCTGGCCGCCGCGATCGAGGGCGCGCAGGTCGACTTCGACACCGCGATCCTGATCGAGACGCGCTATTTCATCAGCCTCGCCACCGGCCAGGTCTCGAAGAACATGACCAAGGCGTTCTTCTTCGACCTGCAGACCATCAACTCCGGCGGCTCGCGGCCGGACGGTTTCGAGAAGTACACGGCCAAGAAGGTCGGTGTGCTCGGTGCCGGGATGATGGGTGCCGCGATCGCTTACGTGTCGGCGAAGGCGGGCATCGACGTCGTCCTCAAGGACGTCTCGCTCGAGGCGGCCGAGAAGGGCAAGGGCTACGCGGCCAAGCTCGAGCAGAAGGCCCTCTCGCGCGGCAAGACCACGCAGGAGAAGTCGGACGCGCTGCTGGCGAAGATCAAGCCGACCGGTGACCCGGCCGACTTCGCGGGCGTCGACTTCGTCATCGAGGCTGTGTTCGAGAGCGTCGAGCTGAAGCACAAGGTGTTCGGCGAGATCGAGAGCGTCGTCAACGCCGACGCGGTGCTGGGTTCCAACACCTCGACGCTGCCGATCACCACGCTCGCCGAGGGCGTGCAGCGGACCGAGGACTTCATCGGGATCCACTTCTTCTCGCCGGTGGACAAGATGCCGCTGGTCGAGATCATCTGCGGCGAGAAGACGTCGCCGGCGACGCTGGCGAAGGTCTTCGACTACACACTGCAGATCAAGAAGACCCCGATCGTCGTCAACGACAGCCGCGGGTTCTTCACCTCGCGCGTCATCGGCACGTTCATCAACGAGGCCGTCGCCGCGCTGGGCGAGGGCGTCGAGCCGGCGTCGATCGAGCAGGCGGGTTCGCAGGCCGGCTACCCGGCGCCGCCGCTGCAGCTGATGGACGAGCTGACGCTGACGCTGCCGCGCAAGATCCGCAAGGAGACGCGCGAGGCGATCGAGGCGGCCGGCGGCACGTGGAAGGCGCACGCGTCGGAGGGTGTCATCGACCGGATGGTCGACGAGTTCGACCGCAAGGGCCGCTCGACCGGCGCGGGCTTCTATTCCTATGACGACGAGGGAAAGCGCGCCGGGCTCTGGCCGGGCCTGCGTGACGCCTTCAAGTCCGGTTCCGCCGAGGTCCCGTTCGAGGACCTCAAGGAGCGGATGCTGTTCGCCGAGGCGCTCGAGACGGTGAAGTGCTTCGACGAGGGAGTGCTGACGTCGGTGGCGGACGCCAACATCGGCTCGATCTTCGGCATCGGCTTCCCGGCGTGGACGGGTGGCGTCATCCAGTACATCAACCAGTACGAGGGTGGCCTGCAGGGCTTCGTCGACCGGTCGCGTGAGCTGGCCGCCCGGTACGGCGACCACTTCGAGCCGCCGGCTTCGCTCGTGGAGAAGGCCGCCAAAGGCGAGATCTACGAATAAGGCGTGAGCGACGAAGGCCGTCACTTCGGTGGCGGCCTTCGTCATTTCACAACGAGGTCGACCTCCTTGGCGGCTTCGGCCTCGGTCTTCCAGACGGTGGCGCGGGTGTTGTCCCCGGCATGGAAGCCGTAGCGTGCTGCACCCTTCTCGATCCCGGTGAAGGTGAACGTGAACGTCCGGTTGTAGAGGTCCAGAGCTGCCAGATCGAGGTCGTCGAGCTTCACCAGCTTGAGAGTGGTGACGCCGATGATCTCGTTCTTCTCGTTCGCGACGGTCACTTGGGCGCCGTTGAGGTCGCCGCGCCGCACTCGAGTGTCGCCGCGGTGATCTACTTGTCACTGCGTCGGGCACCGGCGCGAAGTGCGTGTCCGCCTGTTTGTCCGCTCCAGTTCGCCCGAAGGCCATCAAACGCGGGTTAATCTCCGCCCATGCGCCGTCCCGTCACGGTGGCACTGGCCGCCGCCCTGTTCGCCTCCGCGTTGACAACGATGTCAGCCGCCGCCGACTTGAGCCCCGCCGACTTCGTTGATCCGCTGATCGGCTCCGCCGGGGACGGCAACACCTATCCCGGCGCCACCGCGCCCTTCGGGATGCTCGCCTGGAGCCCGACCAGCACTCGCGGCGATCAGACATCCACCGGCGCCGCCAACGGCTACCAGTACGACACCACCCGGATCCGCGGCTTTGCGTTAACGCACGTTAACGGCGCGGGCTGCAACCCCGGCGCCGCGGGGGACGTGCCGATCCTGCCGTTCGCCGGCGACGTCACCTCTTCGCCGACCGCCGACACCACCGACGCGATCTACGCGAGCAACTTCAGCCACGCGGACGAGGGAGCGTCGCCGGGACGGTACCGTCTCGGCCTGGCCAACGCCGTGACGACCGATGTCGCCGCCACCGAGCGGACCGCGATCGGCACCCTGCAGTACCCCGCCCAGAAGCCGGCCAGCCTGCTCTTCCGCACCTCGAACTCACTCAACGGCAGCGAGGACGCCGAGACTCACATCGACGCGGCGAACCGCAAGGTCACCGGGTCCGTGCTCACCGGCGCCTTCTGCGGCCGCCGCGCGAACGGCGGCGTCAACAACCGCAAGTCCTACTACCGCCTGTACTTCACCGCGCAGTTCGACCAGCCGGTCACCGGCACCGGGACCTGGAGGGACGCGACCCTGCAGCCCGGCGGCACCGACCAGACCGGCGGTGAGGGGTACGCGACCGGCAACGACCGCGCCGGGCGCGGCTCCGGCGGCTACGTCACCTTTGCGCCGGGCAGCAAGGTCACCATGCGGATCGGGATCTCCTACGTCTCCCTCGACGGCGCCGAGCGCAACCTCCAGGCCGAGCAGCCCAGGAGATCCACGGTCGACACGATCGCGGAGCGGACCAAGCGAGCCTGGAACACCGAGCTGAGCCGCGTCGACGTCGGGGGCGGCAGCGCCAACCAGCGGATCGTCTTCACCACCGCGCTCTACCACAGCCTGCAGCAGCCGAACCTCGTCAGCGACGTCGACGGCCGGTACCTCGGGATGGACGGAAAGCCACACCGCGTCGAACGCGGGCAGGACGCGCAGTACTCGAACTTCTCCGGCTGGGACCAGTACCGCGCGCAGATCCAGCTGCTCGCGCTGCTGGAACCGCGCGTCGCCGGGAACTTTGCGCAGTCGCTCTACAACTACGCGAAGCAGAACGACGGTGTCTGGGACCGCTGGGTGCACGTCAACGGCGCGACCCACGTGATGACCGGCGACCCGTCGGCCGCCACGGTCGCGACGTTCTACGCCATGGGCGTCCGCAACTTCGACTACCGCGGCGCGTTCGACTCGCTGTACAAGCAGGCGACCGTCCCGCGGCCGGAAGGTCTGCAAGACGGCGGCTGCCCGGGCCAGTGCGTCGGCCAGCGCCCGAACCTCGCGCAGTACCTGACCTCTCATTACGCGCCCAACGACGTCTGCCATTGCTGGGGCGGCGCCGCCGAGACGCTCGAAGACGCCGTCGCCGACTCCGCAATCGGACATTTCGCAGAGCTGCTGGGTCGCACTCGCGAAGCTGCAGAGCTGCAGGCGCGCGGGGAGTACTGGCGCAACGTCTTCAACCCGGCCACCGGTTACACGCAGGCCCGCAACATCGACGGCGGCTGGGTGACGCCGTTCGACCCGGCCAGCGACCGCGGTTTTGCACAGGGCAGCGCAGCGGCCTACACCTGGATGGTCCCGCAGAACGTCTCCGGGCTCGCCGCCGCGATGGGCGGCAAGACCACCGCCGTCACCCGGCTCGACGGCTTCTTCCACGACGCGAACGGCAACTGGCAGCTCAAGGGCGGCGGCCCGCTGAAGTACGACCCGACGAACGAGCCCGACATCCACGCGCCGTGGCTGTACAACGAGCTCGGGCAGCCCTGGAAGACGCAGGAAACCGTGCGCCAGCTGGTCAGCTCCGTCTACACGACCGGACCGTCCGGCCTGCCCGGCAACGACGACCTCGGCACGATGTCCGCCTGGTACGTCTTCGCCGCGCTCGGCCTCTACCCGCGAACACCCGGTTCCGCGGAGCTGCTGCTCTCGAGTCCGCTGTTCCCGAGCGCCGTGATCCGGCCGGCGGGCGGCGCGCCGATCCGGATCACGACGTCGGGCAGCGGGAAGTACGTCCAGGAAGTCCGCCGCGGCGGACGGCCGCAGCGGGACTGGAAGCTCGACGCGTCCTTCCAGCGCAGCGGCGGCACGCTGGACTTCCGCCTGTCGGAGACGCCGACGACCTGGGGGAGTTAGGGCTCCAGCGCGATGTGCGGGAGCCGGCGGTCCAGCCACCGCGGCAGCCACCAGGCCTGTTCGCCGAGCAGCCGCATGATCGCCGGGACGAGCAGGCAGCGGATCACCAGCGCGTCCAGCAGCACCGCGACCGCCAGGCCGAGGCCGAACTGCGCCAGCATCCGCGACGGGTCGAGCAGGAACGCGCCGAACACCAGCACCATGATCGCGCCGGCCGCGGTGATCACGCCGCCGGTCGACGCGAGACCTTCGCGCACCGCCAGCCGCGCGTCGCCGGTGCGGCGCCATTCTTCGTGCATGCGCGAGACCAGGAAGACCTCGTAGTCCATCGACAGCCCGAACACGATCGCGAAGATCATCACCGGCACGAACGCCTCGATCGGTCCGGGCTGCGCGCCGAACCAGCCGTCGCCGAACACCAGCGTCATGACGCCGAGCGAGGCGCCGATGCTCAGCAGGTTCAGCAGCGCGGCCTTGAGTGGGATGAGGATCGACCGGAACACGACCATCAGCAGCAGCGCCGACAACCCGACGACGACCAGCACGAACAGCGGCAGCCGGTCGGCGACGGCGTCGGCGAAGTCCGTCGCGGCCGCGACCGAACCGCCCACGAGGTAGTGGCCGGGCAGCGTCGGCAGGACGTCGGTACGGAGGCGTGTCACCAGTTCGGCCGTCGCTTCGTCCTGGGGTGACGTCGTCGGGAAGACCAAGACGGTCGGGCCCGTCGGCGGCTGCACGCGCGCGATGCCCGGGGTCGACGCGAGCCGTTGCTGCATCGCGCCGGGGTCGCCGTCTTCGGTGACGATCGCGAGCGGGCCGCTGAAGCCCGGCCCGAAGCCCTCGGCCAGGAGGTCGTACGCCTGGCGCGTCGTCGTTCCGGCCGGGTCGGTGCTCGAGTCGGCGAAGCCGAGCCGTATGCCCGCGGCCGGAAGGGACAGGCCGATGAGGACGGCGAGCCCGAGAGCGAGCGGGGCCAGCGGACGCCGCTGGACGCCGTCGGCGAGCCGGCGCCACGCCTTGCCGTGGTCGCGCTTCGCGGCGTGACGGCGGATGCCGCGTTCGAGCCGGTTGCCGAACAGCGACAGCAGCGCTGGGAGCAGCGTCACCGACGCGAGCATCGTCATCAGGACGGTCAGCGCGACGGCCACCGCCACCCCGCGCAGCCCGCCGAGCCCGAGCGCGAGCAGGCCGAGCAGCGCGATGATGACCGTGGTCCCGGCGAACAGCACCGAACGGCCGGCAGTGTCGAGGGCTCGCCGCGCCGCGCTGTCGCGGTCGTGTCCGGCGAGGATCTCGCCGCGGTAGCGCGAGAAGATCAGCAGCGCGTAGTCGACGCCGACCCCGAACCCGACCAGCATCATCAGCGGCGCGGTGTAGCTCGCGATGTCGACGTAGTGCGAGACGAGCGTGATCACGCCCAGCGTGCTGCCGACGGCGAACACCGCGGTGATCACCGGCAGGCCGGCCGCGAGCAGTGAGCGGAACAGGAACACGAGGATGACCAGCGCGGCCAGCAGCCCGACGCCCTCCGCGGGCCCGCCGCCTCCCGAGACCCGCTCGACCGGATCGCCGGCGAGCGCGACCTGCACAGCGCCGGTCTGTTTCGCGACGTCGGCGAACTTCACGAGGTCGTCGTACGGGAGGTCGGCCGACGCTGCGTCGAAGGTGACGGTCGCGTAGCCGATCCGGCCGTCGGGCGACAGTGTCTCGAACGGCTCGGTCACTGCCCTCACGTGCGGCTGCAATCGGACATTTCCCAGAACTGCATCGACTGCAGCGCGCTGACCTGCGAGCCCGTTCTCGGCTTTGAAGACGATCTGCGCGCTCGCGCCCGATTGCGCGGTGTGCTGCAGCAGGTCGACGACCTGCTGGGATTCGGTGCCCGGAAGCGAGTTGTCGTCGTGGTAGGAGTCGCCGGCCAGACGAGAGGTGAACGTGACGCCGATGAGAACCAGCGCCCAGAGTGCGACGGCGAGCCACCGGTGACGCTGCGCCCAGCCGGCCAAGCGCGCCAGCCGTCCCCCGGTGGTGCGAGTGATGGTGTCCATGGGCGACAAGGATTCGCCGGTGAGGCCCTACTCCGCGTCGCGCGGCGGAGGACACTTGACGTGCTCCCGGCGGTGTCCCTTAAGGCGTTTCCCGTACCCCCGCGGGAGTACGGCTAGGGGGTGAGCCAGCGCGGCGTCACCGCGCCGGACTCGTACGCGAGGACGACGAGCTGTGCGCGGTCGCGCGTGCCGGTCTTGGTCATGATCCGGCTGACGTGTGTCTTCGCCGTCGCCGGGCTGAGTGTGAGCTCCCGCGCGATCTCGTCGTTCGACAGGCCTGCCGCGACCAGGGAGAGCACTTCGCGTTCGCGGTCGGTGAGCCGGTCGAGCGCCGGAGCTGCAGCCGGGCGCGTGACCCGCGCGGCGAACTCGGAGATCAGCCGCCGGGTGATCGACGGCGCCAGCAGCGCGTCGCCGCGGGACACCACGCGCACCGCGTGGATCAGCTCTTCGGGCTCGGTGTCCTTCACCAGGAACCCGCTCGCGCCCGCGCGCAAAGCGCCGTAGACGTCCTCGTCGAGGTCGAACGTCGTGAGGATGACGACCTTCGTCCCTGCGAGCGCCGGGTCCGCGAGGAGGTGCCGGGTGGCCGCGAGGCCGTCGAGCACCGGCATCCGGATGTCCATCAGCACGACGTCCGGGTGGTGGTCGTGCGCGGCCTGCAGCGCTTCGCGTCCGTCGGCGGCTTCGGCGACGACGTCGATGTCGGCCTCGCCGTCCAAAATGGAGCGGAAACCGGCCCGGACGAGCCGCTGGTCGTCGACGAGCAGGACCCGGATCATCGGCCCATCATCGCACCGGCAGCCGGGCGCGCACCCGGAAACCGCCGCTTTCGAGCGGCGACGCCGTCACTTCGCCGCCGAGGGCGCGAGCGCGTTCGGCCATGCCGCGGATGCCGTTTCCGGGCGAGGCCGCGCCGCCGCGGCCGTCGTCGTCGACCTGCACGGACAGCTCGTCGGCGCCGTAACCGAGCCGGACGACGACGGTCTTCGCGGCCGCGTGCTTCGCGACGTTCGTCAGCGCTTCCTGCACCACGCGGAACGCGGCGTGCTCGACGTCCGGCGGCAGGTCGCGGGCGACGCCGTCGATCTCCGTGCGGACGGTCAGCCCGGACGCACCCACCGACTCGGCCAGGTCGGCGACCCGCGAGAGACCCGGTTGGCCGGTTTGGCGGAGCATGCCGAGCGTCGCGCGCAGCTCCTGGAGCGCGGTCTTGCTCGCGTCCTTGATGGTTCCGAGCGCTTCTTCCGACTGCGCGGGGTCACGCCGGTGCAGCGCTGCACCGGCCTGGACGTTGATCAGCGCGAGGTGGTGGCCCAGGACGTCGTGCAGCTCTCGCGCGATGCGCAGGCGTTCGTCGGTGGCGCGCGCCCGGGCTTCGGCCTCCTTCGTGCGCTCGGCTTCCGCGCGGTAGTGCGTGACGGCGCCGCCGGCGACCAGGGCCACGAACCAGCCGGTCATCAGGAAGAACGCGAAGTTGTCGACGTGCCGCCCGGTCCGCGAGCTGATCTCGCCGACCACCACGCCCGCCATCGCCGCGACGACGAGCAGCGCGGCGCCGCGAATCCGCCCGGCCGCCGCAGCTGCGTACAGGGCGTACGCGAAGGCCAGCAGCACCAGGCCGTCGGGATCGGTCAGCGGGTAGTACAGCGCACAGCAGACGAGAGCGAACCCGGCGACGCCGAGCGGGTGGCGGCGCCGGAAGAACAGGGCGGCACAGCAGAGAACGGTGAGCACCCAGCCCAGAACGGCGTGGCGGCCCGGCTCGTCGTGGTCGCTGAGCACGGCGAAGAGCGTGCCGACGAGCACCGCGACGGTGACCGCGAGCTCGGGTAGGTAGCGCCGCATACGCCGAGTTTAGGGCGCTTCGCGCAGCTTGCGGCCGGGGCCGTGCGCGAAGGGCGGGATTTGCTCACAGCGTAATCGCCGTCCGCGAACGGGATTTTCGTTTGTAACAAAGGGTTTCCCGTCACCGACCAGTCGGCATTGATTCGCGTGGCCAAGGAGTGCGAGTGAGCAAGAAACTGGGGTTGGTCCTGGCGGCAAGCCTGCTGGTCGCGGGCTGTGGCGTCGGCTCGGTGCCGACTAAGGACGTCGGAAACGTCGGTGTCCTCGAAACACCGACGTCGACGTATTCGACGCCGACGTATTCCGTTCCGGTCACGACCGAAGCGCCCGCCACCACTTCTGAAGCACCGGTTGCGACCACGCCACAGGCCGTCGCGCCGGCGCCGAAGACGACCGCGACCAAGCCGAAGGCCCCGAAGACCACCGCGCAGGCCGCGCCGAAGCCCGCCGAATGCGGCGCCGACTACTACGTGAACTCGAGCGGCAACTGCGTCCACCGGCCCAGCGACAACCCGGCCGGCGCGACGGCCCTCTGCAAGGACGGCAGCTACAGCTACAGCCAGCACCGCTCGGGCACCTGCTCCGGACACGGAGGCGTGCGCACCTGGCTGTGACAAGAGCACCAATCGAGACGAAACCCGCCATCCCGTAGGTACAGTGCATGAAGTTGCATGATGTGTACTAACTACACACCGGGGGTGTGCTGGTGTCCCGTCCCGGGCGGTCCGCGCGCGCGATCGTCGTGGTGCTCGCTTCGTGCGGGCTGGTCGCGTCGTTCATGCAGACGCTGGTGGTGCCGCTGATCCCGGTGTTCCCTCGGCTGCTGAACGCCTCCGCCGCCGACGCGTCCTGGGTGGTCACCGTGACGCTGCTCGCGGCGTCGGTCATCACCCCGGTCAGCGGCCGGCTCGGCGACCTCTACGGCAAACGGCGGATGATCCTCGTCAGCCTCGCGCTGCTCATCGCCGGTTCGGTCGTGTCCGCGACGTCGAGCGAGCTGGCGCTGCAAATCCTCGGCCGCGGGCTGCAGGGCTGCGCGATGGGCGTCATCCCGCTCGGCATCAGCATCATGCGCGACGAGCTCCCGCCCGAACGCGTCGGCGGCGCGATCTCGCTGATGAGCGCGACGCTCGGGGTCGGCGGCGCGATCGGGCTGCCGGTCGCGGCGATCGTCGCCGAGAACGCCGACTGGCACGTGCTGTTCTGGATGGCCGCGGGACTCGGGCTCTTCTTCGTGCTGCTGATCGTCAAGTTCGTGCCGGAGTCGCCGGTGCGCACGCCGGCGCCGTTCGACTACTTCGGCGCGTTCGGGCTGGCCGCCGGTCTGCTCTGCCTGCTGCTGCCGGTGGTCAAGGGCGCCGCCTGGGGCTGGACGAGCGCGCCGACGCTCGGGCTCGCCGCGGCGGCCGTCGTCATCCTGGTCGGCTGGGGCGCTTACCAGCTACGACGCCGCGACCCGCTGGTCGACCTGCGGGTGTCCTCGCGCCGGCCGGTGCTGTTCACGAACCTGGCGTCGATCATGGTCGGGTTCTCGATGTACGCGATGGCGTTGTCGTTCCCGCAGCTGCTGCAGGCGTCGGCGTCGACCGGGTACGGGCTCGGCCAGACGATGGTGGAGTCCGGGCTGTCACTGGCACCGAACGGCCTGGTGATGATGCTGCTGTCGCCGGTGTCGGCGCGGCTGATCACGCGGCTGGGCCCGCGTCCGACGCTGATGAGCGGCGCGCTGGTGATCGCGGTCGGGTACCTGTTCGCGATCGTGCTGATGGACAACGCGCTGGAGCTCATCACGGCGTCGGTGATCATCGGCGCCGGGGTCGGCATCGCGTACGCGGCGATGCCCGCGCTGATCATGGGCTCGGTGCCGGTCACCGAAACGGCGTCGGCGAACGGCCTGAACTCCCTGATGCGCTCGGTCGGCACGGCGATCTCGAGCGCCGTGATGGCGGCGATGCTGGCGCAGCTGACGATCAGCGTCGGCGGCCTTCCGGTGCCGTCCCTGTTCGGCTTCCGCGCGACGTTCGCCGTGGCCGCGTTCGCCGCGCTGACCGGAGTGGTGCTGGCCGCGCTCGTGCCGAAGACGCGGGTGGCGCCGGAGCTGGTCGGCGTCGCTTAGTTCTTGCGCGCCACCAACGCCAGGCCGCCGCACTCCGCGGGGTTGAGCGGCACGTCCGCGGGCGCGTCCGGCCGCCATTCCGGGATGAACACGACGCCGGGGTCGACGATCTCGAAGCCGTCGGCCAGCGCCCGGAGCTCGTCGGCCGAGCGCGGGATGACCGGGTTCGAGCTCTTCTGGTACATCGCGACGGCGCGCGCGGTGCCGTCGCTCTGGAGCTCGTGCGTCGCGGAGGACAGCGCCAGGTAACTGCCGGGCGCGAGCGCGTCGCGGTAGGTGCCGAGCAGCCGGGCCGGGTCGCGCTCGTCCGGGATGAAGTGCACGAACAACGCCATCACGATCATCACCGGCTGGTCCAGGTCCAGCATCATCTCGGTGGTCTCGTGCTCGAGGACGTCGTCCGGGAACTCGGCGTCGGCGAACACCATGGCGGCGTTTTCGTTGTCTTCCAGCACGATCTCGCTGTGCGCGACGGCGACCGGCTCGTGGTCGACGTACACGACGCGCGACCGCGGGTCGATGGCCTGGGCCACTTCGTGCACGTGCCCGACGGTCGGCATGCCCGAACCGATGTCGAGGAACTGCCGGATGCCGTTGTCCATCCCGAACCGGATGGCGCGCCGCAGCCACTGCCGGTTGAGCTGCGCCCGCTCGCGCGCGTTCGGCTGGGCGGTCAGGACCTGCTCCGCGAACATCCGGTCGACGGCGTAGTTGAGCTCGCCCCCGAGGATGTAGTCGTACACGCGTGCGGCGTTCGGCTTCTCGAGGTCGATGCCGCGCCGCATGAGCTCGTCTTCGGTCATCCGCCACTCCAGGGCTCGGGGGATGACGCGAGAATAGCCGGACACGCAGGGCAGTGAGCTGATCACCGCCCTCGGTGAGGTGGCGGGTGTCGTTCAGCGTGTGCACCGTGCGGTTGTGGAAATGGTCGTCTTCGTGCAGCACTGTGATGCCGCCGGGGCTCGACCGGAACGACACGTGCGCGCACGCCGGGAGCGGCAGGCCCAGCCACGCCGCGACGACCCAGCTCAGCGACCCGCCGTGGGTGACGACCACCTGGTGCTCGCCGCCGGACCGGATGACACGGTCCGTCGCGCGGTACACGCGGGTGACCCACTCGAGCTTGGTCTCGGCGCCTTCGATGCCCTCGTTGTGGTCGAGCCGCTCGCCGTTCGCCAGCGGCGGGACGAAGCGTTCGTCGAGCCAAGACTGCGGCCGTCCGCCCGCGAGACCGTAGGACTTCTCGCGGAGGTCGCGCACGAGCACGGGTTCGACGCCGAAGAGGCTCGCGATCGGTTCCGCGGTCTCGACGGTCCGCCGGAGGTCGGAGCTGTACAGCTCGATCGGCGCGGCCGCCGGGATCAGCTCGCGCAGCCGCGCCGCGATCGCCGCCGCGGCCGCGGGCGGTCAGTGCCGAGTCGAACCAGCCGCCGACCCGGTCCTCCACGTGGTGCGTCGCCTCGGGATGCGTGACGACGTGGAGCCGATTCAGTTCTTCCGCCCCACCAGAGCCAGCTGGCTGGCCAGCTCCGGTTGCTCACCCACTTCGCCGGGGTCGTCCGGCCGCCACTCGGGCGTGAACACGATTCCCGGCGGCAGGATCTCGAACCCGTCCACCAGCGCGCGCAGCTCTTCGCGCGAGCGCGCGAAGACGTTCGTGCCGCTCTGCTGGTAGAGCTGCGCCGCGCGGCGCACCTCCTCGCCCTGTCCCTCGAACGTGCCCGACGACAGCGCCAGGTAGCTGCCCGGGACGAGCGCGTCGCGGTACGCCGCGACCAGCCCCGCCGGGTCGCGCTCGTCCGGGATGAAGTGCACGAACGCGGCCATGATCACCATGATCGGCTGGTCGAAGTCCAGCAGCCGCTCGGTGGTCTCGTGCTCGAGGACATCCGCCGGGACTTCGGCGTCGGCCTGCACCATCTCCGCGTTGTCGTTGCCCTTCAGCACGATCTCGCTGTGTGCGACGGCGACCGGTTCGTTGTCCACGTAGACCACCCGTGACGCGGGGTCGATCGCCTCGACGACCTCGTGCACGTGCCCGACGGTCGGCATGCCGGAGCCGATGTCCAGGAACTGCCGGATGCCCTGCTCCGCGCCGAACCGCACGGCCCGCCGCAACCACCGCCGGTTCAGCAGCGCCAGGTCCCGGGACTCCGGCCGCACCGCGAGGATCCGCTCGGCGAACATCCGGTCGATGGCGTAGTTGAGCTTGCCGCCGATCAGGTAGTCGTAGACGCGCGCCGCGTTCGGCTTGTCGAAGTCGATCCCGCGTTTCGCGTGCTCGTCGGTCACCGACGCGCCACCAAGGAGAGGCCGCCCGACAGCGCCGGCGGGTCCTCGAGGGGTTCGTCGGGACGCCATTCCGGCGTGAACACCACGCCCGGCGGCAGGATTTCGAAGCCCTTCACGAGCGCGCGCATCTCGTCGGGGGAGCGCAGGGTCAACGGGGTGCCGCCCTTCTCGTACAGCGCGACCGAGCGCCGCGACTCCTCGCCCTGTCCTTCCCACGTGCCCGACGACAGCGCCAGGTAACTGCCCGGCGCGAACGCGTCGAAGTAGCTCGAGATCAGGCCGGCGGGGTCGCGGGAGTCGGGGATGAAGTGCACGAACGCGGCCATGACGACCATGACCGGCTGGTCGAAGTCCAGCATCGCCTCGGTGGTCGGGTGCTCCAGCACGTCGTCGACGTACTCGGCGTCGGCCTGCACCATCGCGGCGTTGTCGTTGCCCTCCAGCACGATCTCGCTGTGCGCGACGGCGATCGGCTCGTTGTCGACGTAGACGACCTGCGACTCCGGGTCGATCGCCTGGACGACCTCGTGCACGTGCCCGACCGTCGGCATGCCGGAGCCGATGTCCAGGAACTGCCGGATGCCCTGCTCCGCGCCGAACCGCACGGCCCGCCGCAGCCACGCCCTGTTGACCAGGGCCATGTGCCGCGCGTTCGGCAGCACCCCGATGATCTGGTCGGCGAACATGCGGTCGACGGCGTAGTTGAGCTTGCCGCCGATCATGTAGTCGTACACGCGCGCCGCGTTCGGTCTCTCGAGATCGATACCGCGCTTCGCGTGTTCGTCTTCGCTCATCGCCACTCCTCGTCCTCGGTGTGACGGGAGAATAGTCCGGTTCAGAGCAGCGGCGGCACCACGGCGTCGATCAGGTGCGGACCGGGTTCGGCGAACGCGCGCTGCAGCTGCTCGGCGAGCTCTTCGGCGGTGGTTGCGCGCGTCGCGGGGACGCCCATGCCTTCCGCGATCTTCACGAAGTCTATGTCCGGCCGCGACAGGTCGAGCAGGTCGTTCGCCTTCGGCCCGCCCGACGCCGCGCCGACGCGCTGCAGCTCCAGCCGCAGGATCGCGTACGCGCGGTTGTTGAGCAGCACTGTCGTGACGTTCAGGTTTTCCCGTGCCTGCGTCCACAGCGCGGAGATGGTGTACAGCGCGCTGCCGTCCGATTGCAGGTTCAGGACGGGACGGTCCCGTCCCGCCACCGCCGCGCCGGTCGCGACCGGCATGCCGTAGCCGATCGCGCCGCCGGTGAGCGTCAGCACGTCGTGCCGCGGCGCGCCGGCCGTCGCCGTCGGCAGCGGCAGGCCGGACGTGTTCGCCTCGTCGGCGATGATCGCGTTCTCCGGGAGCAGCGCGCCGATGACGTCGACCCAGTTCTGCGGGGTCAGCGGACCGCTCGGCAGCGCGGGCCGGGACGCCTGCTGCAGCACCGGCTCGGTGTCCGCGGCGACGAGGTCGGCGACCTCGTTCAGTGCGCGCGTGACGTCCTGGCCGACGGACGCGAGCGTGTGCACCTGCGCGCCTTCAGGCACCAGGTCGCTCGGCTTGCCGGGATAGGCGAAGAACGACACCGGCGCCTTCGTGCCCGCGACGACGAGGTGCTTGACGCCGTCGAGCTGGTAGGTGACCTGCTCGGCGAGGTACCCGAGCCGCTCGATCGCCGGCAGTCCCGCGCCACGCTCGAGACGAGACGGGAACGTCTCGACGAAAACCTTCGCGCCGGTCGCGGCGGCGATCCGGCTGGCCGCGCGCAGACCTTCCTCGCGGCACGCGCTGCCGCCGACGAGCAGCGCCACCGGCTCACCGGCGCCGAACACCGCGGCAACCTCCTTGACGGTCGTCGCGTCCACGGCCTGCGGCACGCGCGGCGGGATCGGCGCGCACGTCTCGCCGCCTTCGCCCCACGACGCGTCGGCGGGCAGGATCAGCGTGGCGACGCGGCCGGGCGCGTCCTGCGCGGCGGCGACCGCGGCGGCGGCGTCGGCCCCGACGTCCTTGGTGTGCTCCGAGCGGCGCACCCAGCCTTCCAGCGAGCCCGCGACCGCCTCGATGTCCGATTCCAGCGGCGCGTCGTACTGCTTGTGGTAGGTCGCGTGGTCGCCGACGATGTTGACGATCGGCGTGTGCGCACGACGTGCGTTGTGCAGGTTCGCGAGGCCGTTGCCCAGGCCGGGGCCGAGGTGCAGCAACGTCGCGGCGGGCTTGTCGGCGATGCGCGCGTAACCGTCGGCGGCGCCGGTGACCACACCTTCGAACAGCGCGAGCACGCCGCGCATCTCCGGAACGGAGTCGAGTGCGGCGACGAAGTGCATCTCCGACGTGCCGGGGTTCGCGAAGCACACGTCGACGTCGGCGTCGACCAGCGTGCGGATCAGGGACTGGGCGCCGTTCATCTCGCTCATGCGGTTCCTTCGGGGAAGAGAACGCCGGGGTTGAGGATCCCGGCGGGGTCGAAGCTCTGCTTGATCCGGCGCATCAGCTCGATCTTCGCCGGATCCTCGAGTGCCTGGTGGTAGCCCGCCTTGGTGCGGCCGAGGCCGTGCTCGCCGGAGATCGCGCCGCCCAGCTCCATGGCGAAGGAGAAGATATCGGTGAGCAGCTGCTTCCGCCGGTCCGCGTCTTTGCAGAAGATCCCGAGGTGGACGTTGCCGTCGCCGGCGTGCCCGCAGCCGAGTGCGCCGCCGCCCGCGGCCATCGCGAGCTCCCGCGCCTTGGTGATGAACTGCGGCATGGCGGTCCGCGGGACGACGACGTCGATCACGTCGTCGGCGCCGACCGCCTTCGCGGTCCAGAAGGCCTTCTCGCGGGCCTCGATGAGTTTGCGCGCGGCACCGCCGTCCAGGACGTAGACGTCGACCGCGCCCAGCTCGCCGAGCAGCTCGCCGACGGTTTCGACGTCCTCTTCGAGTCGCCCGCCCTCGCGGTTCTCCAGCGCTACGACCAGGTATGCGTCGCATGTCTCGCGGATCTTGTCCGGGACGCCGAGCTCGAGCTTCTCGTTGTAGACGATGGCGGCCATCGTCATGTTGTCGATGTACTCGAGGATGTGCGGCGCGAGCCCGCTGGAGACGATCGCCGGGACGGCGGCCATGACCTGGTCGAAGTCGCCGAAGGGGGCGAGCACGGTGGCGCCGTGGGTGAGCCGCGGGTGCAGCTTGACGGTGATTTCGGTGGCCAGCGCGAGGGTGCCCTCGGAGCCGATGATCAGCTGCGTGAGGTCGTAGCCGGTGGAGATCTTCGACGTCTTGCCGCCGGTCCGGATGATCTCGCCGGTCGGCAGCACGGCCTGCAGGCCGAGCACGTTGTTGCGCGTGACGCCGTATTTGACCGCGCGCATCCCGCCGGCGTTGGTGCCGACGTTCCCGCCGACACTCGCGCTGAGCTCACCGGGATAGACGGTGTAGCTGAGCCCGGCTTCGGCGGTCTTGACGTCGAGCTCGGCGAGCGTGACCCCGGGCTGCACAACGGCGACGTGGTTCCCGGTGTCGACTTCCAGGACTGCGTTCATGCGCTCGAAGGAGATCAGCAGGCCGTCCGCGCGGGGACGTGCAGCTCCGGACAAGCCGCTTCCGGAGCCGCGCGCGGTCACGGGCACGTTGTGCTCCGAAGCGGCTTTCAGCAGCTCCGCGACCTCTTCGGCGGTTGCCGGCTTCGCGACGTACGCGGGCTTCTGCGGCTCCGCCGTCAACGCTTCGTCGTGCGCGTAGTCCTCGGAGATCGCGTCGCCGGTCAGCAGGTTCTTGTCCCCGACGATCTCGGCCAGCCGTGCTGCCACGTCGCCCATCGACAGTCTCTCCTCCGCGCCGTTGCTGTGGTTACCGCAGCGTAGTACGTACCGCCGGTACGCCGCTATGAAGGATTTTCATGTTCTTCGGACGTGGACGAGTCCGGGCGGACGCCGGGCCGGCGCCCGCCCGGAGAAGTGACTCAGCCGATCGGCCAGGGCGGCCGGCAGTCCTGGCGCGGCAGCTCGATCGACGAGTTCGTGTAGACCCCGTCGGCGAGCGTGTCGGCCATGATCGGGCGTTCGACGTAGCACCAGTGCTGGGCGAAGTAGCCGCCCGGCGCCTCGGGCGTGTTGAAGTGGCAGACGCCGTCGGTCTGGATGCAGTAGCGGATGTACGGGATGCCGCCGAAGTCCGTTCGGCCCGGGCCGAACGAGACGTACCCGCCGAACGGCGACGGCGCGCCCGCGCCGGCCGGGATCACCGCGCTGATGCCGAGCCCGGGCGGGCCGACCGGCTGCATCGGGTCGGCATACAGCTTCGCGTTGAAGTGGCCGCGGTCGACGTTCACGACGCCGTCCGCGATGTCGTTCAGCAGGAAGTTCGCGACGATCGCGCCCTGCGAGTACCCGACGACGGTGAACTCGCCGCCCGGGTCCTCGTTGAACGAATCCTGGGCGATGCGCTTCGCCTCCTCACGGCCGATGGCGACGCTCTGGTCCATCGGTGTCGCGCCGCACGGTCCCGGGAGCCCGGACGCGCCGGCCGGGTAGTTCACGACCTTGCGGATCCCGCCGCGCAGCCACGGTTCCTGGTACTGGTCCGCGTTCCCGTTGCAGGTCCCGCCGATCAGGATGTAGTAGTGCGCGCCTTCGGCGTGCGCGGCTGGTGTGGTGACGAATCCGGTGACGAGCGCCGCCACTGCGGCGCCGATCAGCGAAAGCCGTTTCAACCTCTTCACTTCGCAGTCCCCTCCGTCAGTTGATCACTGCCGCGGCGGACGTTAGGGAGGGTTGATGAAATCCGGATGAAACCGGTGATCAGCCGATTACAGACGAGGATTTAGTCCTGACTAAATCTCTGGTGGGTGACTCCGCGCCGGGTGATGCTTCCCGGCATGACATCGACGCACACCTTCGAAGACGGCTTTTCCGTGCGGCGGCTGGGTTTCGGCGCCATGCGGCTCACGGAATGGGACCACGTGCCCGACGGCGCCGCTGCCGTCGCGCGCCGCGCGGCCGAGCTCGGCGTGACCTTCTTCGACACCGCCGACGCCTATGACCTGGGATTGAACGAAGAGCTGCTCGCCGACGCGCTCCACCCCTATCCGGGGCTGCTCGTGGCGACGAAGTGCGGCCACGCGCGCCCGAGCCGGGGCGAGTGGGTGCCGCTCGGCCGGCCCGAGTACCTGCGGCAGCAGGCGGAACTCTCGCTGCGGCGGCTGCGCGTCGAACGGCTCGAGCTGCTGCAGCTGCACCGCCTCGACCCGCAGGTGCCGCTCGCCGACCAGATCGGTGCGCTCGCCCGGCTGCGGACGGAGGGCAAGGTCGCCCGGATCGGGTTGTCCGAGGTCAGCGTGGCGCAGCTCGCCGAAGCGCGGGCCATCACGCCCATCGCGAGCGTGCAGAACCGCTACAACCTGACGGACCGCGCGTCGGACGACGTTCTCGAGTACTGCGAGCGCGAGGGGATCGCGTTCGTCCCGTGGCTGCCGATCGCGCGGGGTGACCACGCGACGGCGGGCGGAGCGCTCGGAAAGGTCGCGGCCGGCCTCGGTGCGACACCCGCTCAGGTGTCCCTCGCCTGGTTGCTCCGCCGTTCACCGGTGGTGATTCCCATTCCTGGAACGTCTTCGATTCCGCACCTCGAAGAAAACTGCGCCGCCGCCGGAATCACGCTTTCCGACGACGATTTCCGGCGCTTGGACGCGCTGGCGTGAAAGCGGCCCGGCCGCGGTTTCCCGCGGCCGGGCGTCCGGCTCCCGCCTGGGTCAGACGAGCCAGCCGAGAACGTGCGCCAGGTGCGCCAGCGCGCCGGTGAGAATGTCGTGGCAGTAGTGGGCGTGCTGGGCGAACATCTGCATGGAATGGCTCCTTGTCGAATAACTCATGGATTCCCTGGAGTGCTCTCCGTGGAGAGCGGAATCAGGTTTTCACCGTGCTGGCGAGGTGTCAAAGAGCCATTCCCGAACGACACCAACACCGCGGAATCTTCCCATGCTAAACACGTAATCCCTTCGTGTTTGACGCCGGGGTACCCGCTTTGGCGGTCAACCACCCTGGGTAGCGAGCGGGGTGAACATCACCGTCGGTAGTTCCGACCTTGATCCGGCATCCTGGGCACTCGCGTAGCTCGATGTGGTGATCACCGGACACGAAAGGTGAATTCGCGATGATCACCCTTTCGGGTGGCGGGAAACGCAAAAAGGGGACGCCGGGTGCGGAGATCCGCACCCGGCGTCCCCTTGCCGGGTAAAGGATTCAGGCTCGCGCGAACGAGAGCGTCTCGCCCTCGACGCCCCGCAACCAGAGATCCTGCGCGGCCGCCGCCATCTCGGCCAGGCCCTCCTCGATCGTGGCGAATACGTTGCCGGGCACCCAGCCCGCGTCCCCGTTGATCAGCAGGTTGTTGCGCCCGTAGAAGATCGCGAGGTCGGTCGCGCCCTGGTCGCTGTGCGCTTCGCTGTCTTCGTCGTAGCCGTACGCCGGGTTGCCGATCTCCCAGGCTTCGAACCCGAAGTACACGACGTCACCGGGGATCGGCGTGATCGTCGGGTTCTCCCGCCCGGGCTTCGGCTCCGCGAACGGCGGCACGAGCGTGTAGACCTCGTTGCGCGCGTACTTCGCGTGATAGGCCGAGCCGCTCTGCGGCAACGCGTCCCACACCGCTTTGCAGGTGCGCGGCGCCTCGTCGTCGAGCAGCCTCGCCCGGCAGGTCACCCCGCGCTTGTCCAGGGTGATCGTGATGTACCGGGCCATGCTCAGCTCCCCGTGACGGAGGCGACGACTTCGCCCCAGGTGCGCAGCGCGTCGTCGACCTGTTCGGCGTTGACGATCAGCGGCGGCACCATGCGCACGACGTTCATGTACGGCCCGCAGGTGAGCAGCAGCAGCCCGTGTTTGGCGGCGGTCTGCTGCGCGGCGGCCGCGGTCGCGGCGTCCGGCTCGCCCTCGGCGGTGGTGAACTCCGAACCGACCAGCAGGCCGAGCCCCCGCACCTCGCCGATGGCCGGCGTCTTGTCCGCGATCACTCGCGCGCCTTCGAGCAGCTGGCGTCCGCGCTCGGCGGCGTTCTCCACCAGGTTCTCCTGCTGGATGACCTCGAGCGTCGCGATCGCCGCGGCGCACGAGACGGCGTTGCCGCCGTACGTGCCGCCCTGGGAACCCGGGAGCGCCTTCGCCATCAGCTCCTGCGAAGCAGCGATGCCCGACAGCGGGAAGCCGCTGGCCAGGCCCTTCGCGATGAGCACGATGTCGGGGGAGACGTCGAAGTGGTCGTGCCCCCAGAACTTCCCGGTGCGGCCGAAACCGGTCTGGATCTCGTCGACGACGAGCAGGATCCCGTGCCGGTCCGCGCGCTCGCGCAGCCCGGCCATGAATTCCGTGTTGGCCGGGACGTACCCGCCCTCGCCGAGCACGGGCTCGACGAAGATCGCGGCGGTCTCGTTGGGCGCGCTGACCGTCTGGAACAGGTAGTCCAGCTCGCGCAGCGCGAACTTCGTGGCGGTCTGCTCGTCCCAGCCGTAGTGGTAGGCGTAGGGGAACGGCGCGACGTGCACGCCCGCCATCAGCGGGCCGATGCCGGCGCTGAACCGCGTTCCGGACGTCGTCATCGACGCCGCCGCGACGGTTCGGCCGTGGAAGCCGCCCTGCATGACGATGACATTCGGACGTTTTGTCGCCTGCCGCGAAAGCCGCAACGCAGCTTCGACGGCTTCGCTGCCCGAGTTCGAGTAGAAGAGCGAGTCGAGCCCGCTCGGCAGGACGTCGCCGAGCCGTTTTGTCAGCTCGAGCAGGGGCTGGTGCATCACGGTCGTGTACTGCCCGTGGACGAGCTTGCCGATCTGCTCCTGCGCCGCGCGCACGACGTGTGGGTGACAGTGCCCGGTGCTCGTCACGCCGATGCCGGCGGTGAAGTCGAGGTGGCGTTTGCCGTCGACGTCGTAGAGGTAAACCCCTTCACCGTGGTCGACCACGACGGGCGTTGCCTGCTTGAGCAGCGGAGATAGCTGGGCCATGGCAGCGTGCTCCTTGGTCGGTTGAGCGGGTTGTCGATTGTTGACAATATCCATAGCATGGCCCTCGGGACAACACGTGAGGAGCAGTCGGGATGAGCGCGAGCACCGAGTCCGGCGTCGTCGACGCGGTCGGCAAGGAACTGTTCATCGGCGGCAAGTGGGTCGCCGCCGGGTCCGGGAAGACGTTCCCGGTGGTCGACCCGGCCACCGGCAAAGAGCTGTGCCAGGTCGCCGACGCCTCCCCGGCGGACGGCGTTGCAGCTCTGGATGCCGCCGTCGCCGCCCAGGCGGACTTCGCGAAGATGGCGCCGCGGGAGCGCGGAGAGATCCTGCGCCGGGCGTACGAGCTGCTGATGCAGCGCCAGGACGAGCTCGGCCTGCTCATGACCCTCGAGATGGGCAAGCCGCTCGCCGAGTCGAAGGGTGAGATCGCCTACGCCGCCGAGTTCTTCCGCTGGTTCGCCGAGGAGGCCGTCCGGATCGACGGCGGCTTCGCGACCGCCCCGAACGGCACGGGCCGGTTCCTCATCACCAAGCAGCCGGTCGGGCCGACCCTGCTGATCACGCCGTGGAACTTCCCGATGGCGATGGGCACCCGCAAGATCGGCCCGGCCATCGCCGCGGGCTGCACTTCGGTGATCAAGCCGGCCGCGCAGACGCCGCTGTCGATGCTCGCGCTGGCCGGCATCCTCGCCGAGGCCGGACTGCCCGAAGGCGTGCTCAACGTCATCACCACCAGCGACTCCGGCGGCGTGATGGAGCCGCTGATCCGCGACGGGCGGGCGCGCAAGCTCTCGTTCACCGGGTCCACCGGAGTCGGCCGGAAGCTGCTGGAGCAGTGCGCCGACAAGGTGCTGCGGACGTCGATGGAACTGGGCGGCAACGCACCGTTCCTGGTCTTCGACGACGCCGACATGGACGCGGCCATCGACGGCGCGATGCAGGCGAAGATGCGCAACATCGGCGAGGCCTGCACCGCCGCCAACCGGTTCTACGTGCAGCGCGGCGTCGTCGAAGAGTTCTCCCGGCGGCTGACCGAGCGCATGCAGGCCCTGCCGATGGGCCGCGGCACGGAGAAGGACGTCGTGGTCGGACCGCTGATCGACGAAAAGGCCGTCGAAAAGGTGACAGAGCTGGTCAAGGACGCCACTGACCGCGGCGCAAAGGTGCTTACTGGCGGTTCCGGCGTCGACGGTCCGGGCCACTTCTACCAGGCCACTGTGCTTACCGACGTCCCGCAGGAGGCGCGGCTGACGCACGAGGAGATCTTCGGGCCGGTCGCCCCGATCACGCCCTTCGACACCGAAGAAGAGGCGGTGACGAAGGCGAACGACACCGAGTTCGGCCTGGTCTCCTACGTCTACACCAGCGACCTCAAGCGCGCGCTGCGCGTCTCCGAAGCGCTCGAATCCGGCATGATCGGGCTCAACCAGGGCATCGTCTCGAACCCGGCGGCGCCCTTCGGTGGAATCAAGCAGTCCGGGCTCGGCCGCGAAGGCGGCACGGTCGGCATCGAGGAGTTCCTCGAGACCAAGTACATCGCGGTGGCCCTGTGAGCTCCTACCGCATCGCGAGCATCCCCGGCGACGGGATCGGCGTGGACGTCACGGTCGAGGCCCGCAAGGTCCTCGACCGAGCTTCCGCGCTCTTCGGCTTCTCCTTGGAATGGACGGAGTTCGACTGGAGCTGCGAGCGGTACGCCCAGCTCGGCGCGATGATGCCGGAGGACGGTGTCGCGCAGCTCTCGGCGTTCGACGGCATCCTGCTCGGCGCGGTCGGCTTCCCCGGCGTGCCGGACCACGTTTCGCTGTGGGGCCTGCTGATCCCGCTGCGGCGCGCGTTCCAGCAGTACGTCAACCTGCGCCCGGTGCGGCTGCTGCCAGGCACGACGTCCGTGCTGGCCGGCCGGAAGGCCGAGGAGCTGGAGCTGGTCATCGTCCGGGAGAACTCCGAAGGGGAGTACTCCGCGATCGGCGGGCGGCATAACGCTGGCCGTCCCGACGAGTTCGTGCTGCAGGAGTCGGTCTTCACGCGTGTCGGTGTCGAAAGGATCATCCGGTACGCGTTCGAGCTGGCGCAGACGCGGTCTTTGCGCGTCTGCTCGGCGACGAAGTCGAACGGGCTCATCCACTCGATGCCGTTCTGGGACGAGATCTTCGCCGAGGTCGCGGCGGGGTACCCCGATGTCCACAGTGAACAGATGCACGTGGATGCGTTGGCGGCGCGGATGGTCCAGGCGCCGGACCGGCTCGACGTCATCGTGGGGTCGAACCTCTTCGGCGACATCCTGAGCGACCTCGCGGCCGCGATCACCGGCGGACTCGGCATGGCGCCGTCCGGCAACATCAACCCATCGGGTGAATTCCCGTCGATGTTCGAGGCCGTCCACGGGAGTGCTCCGGACATCGCGGGACAGGGGATTGCCAACCCCGTGGCACAGATCCTGGCGGCCGCGATGCTGGTCGAACACCTGGGCGAAACCGTTGCCGCGCAAGCGATCCGGACCGCGGTGGACCGGGTGCTCGACGAGGGCCGCGTGCGGACCCCCGACCTCGGCGGCACGCATACCACAGAACGGCTCGGCACGGCGGTGGCCGAAGCGCTGGGCTGAGTTTTTGTCGGTGCCCTCCGGCACGGTGGCCCCAAGTCCATCGAGGGGGAGGAGGCACCGATGTGCTGGCAGTGCGAGGACCCGGACAGATCCGGGTACGTGGAACGGCTTCGGGACGGCGTGGCCGACCGGGGCTGGCTTGTGCAGGGCGTGGAAGGGAGCGGGCTGTACCCGCCGTGGGCCTACACGATCGGCCTCAGCGGGTACAGCCTGCCCGAACTGGTCGTGACCGGCTTGCCCGTGCCGGAGGCCGCGCAACTGCTCAACGACATGGCTTTGCACGCGCTGCATGCAACGCCGCCCTCGCCGGGGGAATCCGTTGCGCTGCGCGGCAAACCGCCGATCGAGGTCGTTCCGGTCACGGAGCCGTCCGCGCACCTGGTGTTCGCGGTGGCGCTGTACGGCCCGGGAGTCCGTGCGCTGCAACTGGTGTACGCGGATCCGCGGGGCCGTTTCCCGTGGTCCGCGGATTTCCGCGACGGCCGTGGTGGCCAGCCGGTCCTGGGAGTCCGTCATGCGCGCTGACTGCGGGTGCGGTGTGCCGGTGGGCTGCTTCCCGATACCGGTGCCGTCCGTCCAGGTACGCGTGCCGTCCTTTCCGGCGCGGGAAAAGACCGTCCGGGTGCGCGCGTCGTCCGTTCCGGCCCGCGAACCGTTCGTCCGGGTGCGTGTGCCGGCCTCGCAACCACGCATGTCGGCTCTGCGATCACGCGTGTCGGCCGTCAGATCACGGGCGTCGGCGCTCCGATCACGCGTTTCCCGGCACCGGCGGGGCGTGCCCCTCTTTGAGGCTCGTCCCCGGCGCGAGCCGCTGCACCGCGTCCTCCATGTGCGAGTCGAGCAGGGCCAGCGCCGTGTCCTCGTCGCCGTCGCGCAGGGCCTGGATGAGCTTCGTGTGCTCCTCCACCCGTTCCTCGACCCGCTGGTAGGTGCTCTGAAGCGCGGTCAGGCACATCCGCGTCTCGATGAGCAGGGTCCGGGCCATCCGGACGAGCCGCTTGCTGCCGGAGGCGTTGATGAGGGCCTCGTGGAACTTGAGGTCCGCCGTGGAAAGCGCGCTCGGGTCGTCTTCGCTCGCGGCCGTCGCCATCTCCGTGACGGTGTGCTCGAGGACGTCCGCGATCCGGTCCCGTTCCCCGCCACGCACGGCGCGGATCATCGCGGCCCGTTCGATCGCGGAGCGGGCGGCGTAGATGTCGTAGACGTCGCCGGGCTCGAGGTCGATCACGAACAGCCCACGGTGCCGCTCGCTGCGCAGGAGGCCTTCGGATACCAGGTGCTGCATCGCTTCCCGGAGTGGCCCCCGTGACACCTGGAACCGTGAGGCCAGCTCGGTTTCGCCGAGCTGGGTGCCCGGCGGGAGGGCGCCGGTCATGATCGCGTCGCGCAGCTGACGCGCGATGACCGCGGCCGTCGACTCGCGGCTCACCGGCTCGATCTCGGGCAGCATGCCCGGTGGCAGCGCCATCTCAGGCGCTCCCGTCCGGCAGATGCCGGAAGAGTGCGCCGAGCGAGCGGACGAGCCGGTGCTGTCCGGTCAGGCGCAGGCCTTCCCAGACGGTGACCTGGTTGGCGGTCAGCACGGGCTTCTTCAGCGCGAATTCGACCGCGTTGATCTCCTGGAGTGTCCGCATCGCGGTGTCCGGCACCAGCACGGCGTCGGCGTCCGGGTGGTCGTGGCTGACGGCGAGTTCGATGACGGCTTCCGGCGTCATCGAACCGACCTCCGCGGCCGTGATGATGTCGGCGCTGGCCATCGCGACGACTTCGACACCGCCGGCCTTGAGGAAGTCCACGAACAGCTGGGCGATGTCGTCTGGATAGCTCGCGGCGACGGCGACCCGCTTGACGTTCAGAGCACGCGCGGCGTGCACGAACGCGAAGGAGGTGCTGGAGGCCGGCACCCCGGCGACGGCGGTGAGGCGGTCGGCCTGGTCGCGCGCGCCTTCCCAGCCGTAGACGAAGCTGCCGCTGGTGCACGCCCAGACGACCGCGTCCGGTTCGTGTTTCCCGAGCAGGGCGGCGCCGTCGGCGAGACGGGCTTCGCTGCCGAGGTCGAGCAGTTCGGCGACCGCGTGCTTGTCGGTGCCGTAGATGTGCTCGACCGCCAGCCGGATGTCGCCCTCGTCGGCCGCCGCGCCGCCGAGCAGCTGCTCGGCCAGCGGGTAGTCGTCTTCGGCCGCGTGGTCGGGGTAGATGAAACCGATGGTGGTCACGAAACCTCCGGAGGGACGCAAATTGTCGACAATCCTAGAGGGCTGGTCAAGGAAATCCTTCACGACACGTCACGAAGCCACTTCCCGGGTCCGACGATCGGCAGGTTCATCCGGCGCAGGCACGCCCACATGGTCAGCTGGTTGGCCGTGAGCACCGGCTTGCCGAGCGCTGCTTCCAGCGGCTCGATCAGGTCGTAGGTCGGGAGGTTGGTGCAGCTGACGAAGATCGCCTCGGCGTCGCCGTGGTCGGCGGCGAGGATCCGCTCGGCGATCGTCCGGTAGCTGACCTTCCAGATGCCGCCGCCCAGTCCGAGGTGGTCGCTGGCCACCGTCTCGACGTTCAGCTCGCCCAGGAAGTCGTGCAGAGCTGCGGTCAGGTCGGCGTCGTAGGGCGTCAGCACCGAGACGCGGTGCAGGTCGAGCTGGTGCAGCACCTCCGCCAGCGCGCCCGAGGTGGTGACCGCGTCCGGTGCGCCTGCGTCGCAGATCGCCTTGGTCAGGGAGCGCTCGTAGTCGACGCCGTTGACGAAGCTGCCCGACGTGCAGAGATAGGCGACCACCTCGGGCTCGACGTGCAGCACGTCACGGGTGGCGCTGGCCAGGTGGTGGCTGTCGCTGACGAGACGTGCCATCTCCATGCTCACCGGCACGGGCTCGTACGGCGTGCGGGCGAGGTGCAGCGACACCTCCATCGGCACCCATCGCCAGAGCTCGCGCTCCAGTGCGAGGTCGAAGGGCGCGATGACCCCGATGCCGCGTTGCGCCAGCGGGCCGTCGAACGCCAGGAAGTCGAAATCCAAGGCTCAGCCTCCGGAATACGTCTGAACTTGACACGTCCGGTGCTCCGGGGGTCGTTCCTCGGATTGTTGACAATCATACGAGCCGCTTTTACCGTGTCAACGTGATCGCCTCGGAAAACCGGGAAACTCCCGTCCTGGCCGTGCTCTGCGGCGAGCACCGTCCACCGGACATGCGTGCTGTCGAATCCGGGGCGGTCGTGCGTTACACGGACGCGGCCGGCCTCGCGGATGCCCTGGCCGGAGCGGACGCACTCTTCGTCTACGACTTCCTCTCCACAGCAGTGCCGGGCGCCTGGCACGCCGCCGACCGGCTGCGCTGGCTGCACATCGCCAGCGCGGGCGTCGACCCCGTGCTGTTCCCCGGGCTGGTCGAGAGCGACGTCCTCCTGACCAACTCGCGCGGAGTCTTCGACGACGCCATTGCGGAGTACGTGCTCGGCGTCGTGCTGGCATTCGCGAAGGACTTCGCGCGGTCTCGCGACCTGCAGCTCGCAGGTCGCTGGCAGCACCGCGAGAGCGAGCGCATCGCCGGGCGCGAGGTCGTGGTTGTCGGAACTGGGCCGATCGGCCGGGCCATCGCGCGGCTGCTGCGCGCCGCAGGGATGCGGGTCAGTGGCGCCGGCCGGCGGGAACGTACCGGCGACCCTGACTTCGGCGTTGTGCACGAGTCTTCGCGGCTCATCGAGTTTCTGCCGCACGCTGACTACGTCGTCGCCGTCGCGCCGCTGACCGAGCACACCAAAGGCATGTTCGACGCGCGTGTGTTCGCCGCGATGAAGCCGTCCGCGCGGTTCGTGAACGTCGGGCGGGGTGAGCTGGTGGTCACCTCGGACCTGGTCGCGGCGCTCGCGGACAAGACCATCGCCGGCGCGGCGCTCGACGTGTTCGACACCGAGCCGCTGCCCGCGGAGAGCCCGCTTTGGCGCATGCCGGACGTGCTGGTCTCGCCGCACATGTCCGGCGACTTCGTCGGCTGGCGGAACACGCTGGTCGAGGTGTTCGCCGAGAACTTCCGCCGCTGGCGCGCTGGGGAGCCGCTGCGCAATGTCGTCGACAAGTCGCTCGGCTACGTGCCGTCGGGGAACCAGGGAGCCGGATGAACGACAGGATGCTGACCGCCAGCGAGCTCGTCGCCGCGTACGCGACCGGCGAACTCTCGCCGGTCGAGGCGACGCAAAACGCGCTGCAGGCCATCGAGGACCGGGACGGCGAGTGCAACGCCTACTGTCTCGTCGACGCCGACGGGGCGCTCGAACAGGCCAAGGCGTCCGAGATCCGGTGGCGGGACGGCAACCCGATCGGCCTGCTCGACGGCGTGCCGTCCTCGATCAAGGACATGTTCCTCACGCAGGGGTGGCCGACCGTCCGGGGTTCGAAGAGCATCAGCGCGGACCAGCCGTGGGACGTCGACAGCCCGGTCGCCGCGCGCATGCGTGAGGCCGGCCTGGTGCTGCTCGGCAAGACGACCACGCCCGAGATCGCCTGGAAGGGCGTCACCGACAGCCCGCTGCAGGGCATCACGCGCAACCCGGTCGACCCGTCGAAGACCGCGGGGGGCTCGAGCGGCGGCAGCGCCGCGGCCGTCGCGGCGGGGATGGGCGAGCTGTCGGTCGGCACCGACGGCGGTGGCTCGGTGCGGATCCCGGCGTCGTTCTGCGGGATCGTCGGGCTCAAGCCGACCCACGGCCGGATCCCGCTCTACCCGGCGAGCCCGTTCGGGCCGCTGTCGCACGCCGGACCGATGGCACGTTCGGTGGACGACACCGCGCTGCTGCTGGACGTGCTGTCGATGCCCGACCACCGTGACCCGGCCGCGCTGGCGCCGCCGGTGGCGTCGTTCCGCGAGGCCGTCCGCCGGGACGTGCGGGGCCTGATCGCCGCCTTCTCGCCGACGCTCGGGTATGTGGACGTCGACCCGGAGATCGCCGAGATCGTCGCGGCGGCGGTGCGCGCGCTGGGCGACGCGGGGCTGCACATCGAGGAGACCGACCCGGGGTTCGCCGACCCGAAGCCGGCGTTCGACGTCCTGTGGTCGTCGGGTGCGGCGAAGCTGCTCGACTCGTTCCCGCCGGGCTCCGAGGACCGGACCGACCCGGGCCTGCGGAAGGTCTGGGAGCTGGGCAAGACGTGGAGCGCGAGCGACTACCTCGACGCCACGGCCGAGCGGGCTGCGCTGGGCATCCTGATGGGCGAGTTCCACACGCGCTACGACGTGCTGATCACCCCGACGATCCCGATCGCCGCGTTCGAAGCCGGGCACAACGTGCCGCCGGGCAGCGGGCTGAGCGAGTGGCCGGAGTGGACGCCGTTCACGTACCCGTTCAACATGACGCAGCAGCCGGCGATCAGCGTCCCGGCCGGCCGCACGTCCGCGGGGCTGCCGGTGGGCCTGCAGATCGTCGGTCCGCGCCATTCGGACGACCTCGTGCTGGCCGTGGCGAAGCTCCTGGAGGAAGTCCGGCCCTGGGCGGCCGCCTGACCACACTTGAGGGTGAAACCCGGGCCGTCGCGGAGAAAGCTGTGCCACTGTCGGCCGGGTGAACGCTCCAGGCTGGCGGTACGAACGAGCCATTCCCACGGTAGACGCGGCCGGACAGCCAACCCGGGTGGTGGTCGGCCTGATCGAGCAGGGCGACCGCCTGGCGGCGGCGGTCCGGGTGGACGACGGCAAGGCGGCGCTGGTCCCGTTGGAGACGGGCGGCGAGTTGCTGAAGGCGTTGCGCGAGACGCTGGAGAACTGGTGGCGCCTCGACGGCCACCGCGACCTGACGCCGGAACCTCGCGCGAGACGTTGACCGGAGCAGCTCTCGCGCCGGGCGAACCAGGAGCTCTCCACGGTCAGAACCAGCAGCTCTCCGTGGCCAAAGCGAGTGCACCTCTCGCGCCGGAGCGATCCCGGCCAGGGCCCGCCCTATCCCGGGGGTCGGCCCCCTGGCCAGTCTATCGGGCGGTGTGGGCGGTTCTGGCTTTTCGGGGGTTTCGCGCCGGAGTTGTCCACAACCGGCTGAGGGTGGGGACAACCGCGTGCCGTGGGAGCAATCGATGCTGAGCCTTTCGTCTGTGGCACGCTGCGGCCATGACGAGCGACCGCTACTTCGAGGACTACGTCCAGGGCACGACCTATGACTGCGGCAGCGTTGAGGTCACCGAGACCGAGATCCTCGAATTCGCCCGGCGCTACGACCCGCAGAGCTTCCACACCGACGCGATCGCCGCGGCGGAGGGGCCCTTCGGCGGGCTGATCGCCAGTGGCTGGCACACCGCCAGCCTGATGATGCGGCTCTACGCCGACCACTACCTGTCCACTGTGTCCAGTCTGGGGAGCCCGGGCGTCGACGAGCTGCGGTGGCCGCGTCCGGTGCGACCGGGGGCCGTGCTTCGGCTGCGGGCGACCGTCACCGAGGCGCGGCTCTCCCGTTCGAAGCCGGATCGTGGGCTGGTGCGCACGCACGTCGAGCTCGTCGACGCGGGGGACGATGTCGTCTTCAGTGCGAGCCTGCTGAACTTCATCCTGGTTCGCCCGAGCTGACCGGTGCGTGGCGGACCAGGCCGCGCACCTGCGGGTTGACCAGCACCAGCGCCGTCGCGGCGATGACCAGGGCCGCGCCGCCGAGCAGTGTTGCCTCGTGGCCGGCGGCTTCGGCTAGGGGACCGGCGCTGATCTGGCCGAGCGGCATCGCGACGAACGAGCCGAGCATGTCGTAGGAGTAGACGCGGGCGAGCTTGGCGGGCGGGATGTTCTCCTGCAGCGACACGTCCCACGCGACGGAGAACTGCTCGATCGCGATCCCGGACAGGAACATCGCGAACAACAGCGGCAGCAGGTACGGCGTCTCGCCGAGGGCGAGCATCGGCAGCGCGTCGACCATGACCAGTGCGACGCCGATCAGGAGCATCCGGCGCGGTTGCCAGCGCGCGGCGACGATGCCGCCGAGCAGTGACCCCGCGGTCTGCACGGCCAGCGCGAGCCCCCAGCCGGTGCGACCGAAGGTCTCGTCGGCGACGAGCGGGCCGATCACCAGGAGGGCGCCCGCGTTCACGGCGTTGACCACCATGAACTGCAGCACCACCAGCCACACCCACGAGCGGGCGCGGAACTCGTGCCAACCCACGGCGAGCTCGGCGAGCGGACGGCTGCCCGGGATCCGCTCTCCGCGCGGCAGCCGGATTCGGCGGTACGACAGCGCGGCGGCGAGGAACAGCACGGCGTTCCCGGCGAGCGCCCAGCCGGAGCCGACGAACGCGACGAGGATCCCGGCGAGCCCGGCGCCGGCGATGCGGCCGACGTTCGAGAGTAGCCGGACCAGCGCGTTCGCCTGGGCGAGCAACGGAGAAGGCACCGTCAACGGCGTGAGCGAGGCGGCTGCGGGCAGGGAGATCGCCGAGACGGCGCCGTTGAGCAGGCTGAGCCCGACCAGCAGCGGGATCGAGGCGAATCCACAAAGGACGCTCGCGGCGATGGCGGCCTGGGTGAGCGCGGCCGCGGTTTCGGTGCCCTGCAGGATCACCGACCGCGGCAGCCGGTCGGCCAGCATGCCGCCGAACAGCACGAGCAGGACGTTGGCGATCGACCGAGCCCCGACGACGATCCCGAGATCAACGGCCGACCCGGTCAGGTCGACGACCGCGAAGGCCAACGCAAAGGGCGCGACGGCGTTGGCGAAGTCGGCGAACGTCCGGCCGGTGACGAGGGCGCGGAAGCGGGTCTCGCGCAGCGGGGCGAGCAGTGGGTTCATGGGAGAAGCTCCGGGGGCGTGGGTGGCAACTCGACGGCGAGGGTGACGGCCGGTGGGACAAGAGGATTCGCGCGAAGCTTGGCGGCGGAGTTCAGGCGGCTCGGTTAACGAGCGTTCACGCGGCTGCTTGTGGTTGGCCGCGGACGCGGGCGTAGCCGCTTCGCTGCGACGACGGCCAGTAGCGATGCTCTAGCCGCTCCGCGAGCGCGCCGACGGGCACCGGCGTCGTACCTCCCAGGCTGCGCGCTCACCGCGGTTCGCCCAGTTCGAACAGGGCCACGCTTGCGCTGACCCGCACCGTCCCCGGGGTTCGCGGTGGCTGCGCCGCGTCGTGCAGCTCTTGGCTCAACGCCGTCGCCCGCTCGAGCAACCCCGCCCAGACCGCCGGGTCCACCCACAGCTCCGCGTCCGTCAGCGATGCCGGGCGGTCCGCCGCACGGGAACTCGCCCGCCGGAGCAGCTCGCCCGCGATGGCTTTCGTCAAGAGCTGCTCCTCCGCGGGGTCGTGGCGCGTCAGGCGGCGCCCCGAGTCCGGGTGGTGGCGGTAGCGCTTCGCCCGGCCGCCGCGGATCTGGACCTCCTCGGCCACCTCCACCAGGCCCGCTTCGTGCAGGCGGCGCAGGTGGTAGCTGATGTTGGCCTGCGTGTCGTCCAGCTCTCGCGCCGCTTCGGCCGCGCTCATCGCCGTGCCCGTCAGGAGGGACAGGATGCGCATGCGCAGCGGGTGGGCCAGGACACGCAGGTGGTCGTGGGGCATGGTCCGAGTCTGCCACGACTGTCAAAGACTTATTTGGGGGTTTCGTTGGCCGGGAAGACTGACGCATTCGTCTGATCACCGCCGACGCCGTTCAGGTCGCCGGCGCCGCTCCCGAAGGCGTCGCCTAGAGCGAGAACTCCGTGCCGTCCGCCGGGAGCAGTGCGCCGGCGGTCAGCATTGCGGCGTGCTCGGGGGATGTCGGGTCCAGCGCCGGGTTCGTGTTGTTAACGTGCGTTAACGCCCAGCGTGGTCCTGGCCGCCCGGTGATGCGGGCCAGGCTCGCGGTGATCGGGAGGTGCCCCATCGCGAGCTGGTCCGGCCCGTCGACGCCGGCCATTTCGTCCGGTGCGTAGAACGTGCCGTCGAGCAGCACCAGAGATGCACCCTCCACGAACGAGTCGAAGCCCGGCGGCCAGCTCTTCAGGCACGGCGCGTACACCAGCACACCGCCGGTGGCCGGGTCCTCGATCCGGTAGGCGACCACCCACGGGCCGTCCTGCGCGGCTGCGTACTTCGGCCGCTTGTCACTCACGGGAAGGCAGGCGACGCGCAGTCCCGGCAGGTCCTCCGGCGGCCGCCAGTCCCAGCCGCCGTAGCTGTCGAGGATCGCGCGCACGGGCGAGAGCCCCTG
Source organism: Amycolatopsis sp. NPDC104819 (assembly GCF_055583145.1). NCBI lineage: Bacteria > Bacillati > Actinomycetota > Actinomycetes > Pseudonocardiales > Pseudonocardiaceae > Amycolatopsis > Amycolatopsis sp. NPDC104819. Next base: position 268,893 of record NZ_JBVJON010000004.1, read on the forward strand.
CCGCACCGCGTCGGGCGCCCACACCGGGAGACCGCCCGACTCGCGCAGCATCAGCAAACCCAGCGAGTGGTCCAGCTCGGCGTCGGTGAGCAGCACTCCGCGCACCGGGATCTCGCGCGGGCCGGGCCCGGCCCGCAACGCCGGCGTGGAAAGGATCTGGGACCGGATGTCGGGTGAGCAGTTGAGCAGGTACCAGCCGGCGCCGTCGGCGCTTACCGCGACGCAGTCCTGCGTGCGCGGCGGGAGCCCGGACGTGCACAACCGGCACGCGCAGTTCCACTGTGGACAACCGCCGCCCGCGGCTGTGCCGAGCAGGATGACCTTCACCGGCGCATGACCAGCTCGGACGTGCCCGGCCGGGACAGGATCAGGTCGACGACGTCGCGCTGCGGCGACCGCGAGCACACCGGGTCGGTCGCCGCGGCGTCGCCGGTGAGCAGGAACGCCTGGCAGCGGCAGCCGCCGAAGTCGAGCCCGCGGCGGTCGCACGTGCGGCACGGCTCGGCCATCCAGTCCTCGCCGCGGTAGGCGTTGAAGGACTCGGAGCGGTACCAGATGTCGGCGAGCGGGGTGTCCCGTATCGAGGACAGCTGCAGTGTCGAGATCGCCGACGCCGCCGGGCAGGGCAGTACGGTGCCGTCCGGCGCGACGGTCAGCTGCCGCGCGCCCCAGCCGTACATGCACGGTTTCGGGTACGGCTCGTAGTAGTCGGCGACGACGTAGACGATCTCCATCGTGCCGCGCAGCCGCGCGACGGCCGCGCGCACGATCGGCTCGGCGGCCTCGAGCTGGGCCGGCGTCGGCATCAGTGCGTCGCGGTTGCGCAGCGCCCAGCCGTAGTACTGGGTGTTCGCCAGCTCCAGCCGGTCGGCGCCCATCCGCTCGGCCAGGGTGATGATCCCGGCCAGCTCGTCGTGGTTCTGCCGGTGCAGCACGACGTTCAGCGACAGCGGCAGACCAGCCGCCTTCATGAGCGCGGCCGCGGCGAGCTTTCGGTCGTGCGCCTTGGCGCCGGCCAGCAGGTTCGCGCGCTCCCGCGTTGCGCCCTGCGCCGACAGCTGGACGTGCGCCAAGCCGCGTTCGACGAGGTCGTCCAGCCGCGCCGCGGTGAGCCCCAGCCCGGAGGTGACGAGGTTGACGTAGCAGCCGAGTTCGCCGGCGTGTGCCACCAGCTCCGGCAGGTCGGGGCGGGCCAGCGGTTCACCGCCGGACATGTGCACCTGCAGCACGCCCAGCTCGCGTGCCTGCGAAAGCACCGAAATCCAGTCCTCGGTGGACAGCTCGGCGTCGCGCGACACGAGTTCAAGAGGATTGGAGCAATAAGGACAATGCAACGGGCAACGGTGGGTCAGCTCGGCGAGCAGGCCGAGCGGCGGGGTCACGTCCATGCGACGACCCGCCGTTCACCCAGCCGGGACAACACGTCGAGGACGTCGTCGGCCCGGACGCCGGAAAAGCGCTTTCCCAGGACCGTCGTGATTTCGGTGACGGATCGCGCCCCGTCGCAGAGTTCGAGCACCGCGGCCGCGGTGGCGTTCGGCACCAGGACACCTTCGGGGAACAGCAGCACGTGCGTCTCCCGAACGTGGTCGAAGGACAGTCGCACGCCGCGGCGCAGCTGTGGGATGGACGCCGCGGTGATCATCCTGCCGCCCGCTCGATCGCGTCCAGCATGGTCCACAGGACGTCGCACTTGAAGGCCAGTGCGGCGATCGCGCGGTCCTGCTGTTCGCGCGTGACGCAGTGGCGGACCACGATGTCGAGGGTGTCCTTGCCCTCGCCGGAGACCTTGTCGATCCGGTTGGTGAAGTAGGCGAGGTCCGCGGGCGCGATCCACGCGTAGTTCGCCAGCATGTCCGCGACGCGCTGCTGCATCAGGTGCCCGGCGAACATCTCGGTGAGGCCGGAGGCTACGGCCTCCCACCACGGCTTGGTGCGCGCGAAGTTCACGTAGGCGTCGACGGCGAAGCGGACACCGGGGACGACGTGGCGCTGGTCGAGCACCTCGTCGCGGTCGAGGCCGACCGCGGCGCAGAGGCGCAGCCAGCGTTCGGCGCCGCCGTCCCCGGCGGTGGTGCCGTCGTGGTAGACGATCCGGTCGAGCCAGTGCCGCCGGATCTCCGGCAGGGGGCAGTTGCTGATGATCGCCGCGTCCTTCTGCGGCAGCGCCTGCTGGTAGTACCAGCGGTTGGCCGCCCAGACGCGCAACCCGCGCTCGGTCAGCTCACCCGCGTGCAAGCGGTGGTGGAACGGGTGCGTGCCCCAGTACCGGCCGGAAAGACCGCGCAGCTCAGCTGTGAATGCGCTTTCCGGCAATGGCTCGACGGTCACGGTTCAGTCCGCCATGCGAGCCGCGTAGGCGGTCACCTCCATGGGAGTTTCGTATTCGACGAAGTCGGGCGTGGTCCACACTTCGGTGCCTTCGGTCATTTCCTGCTCCTCTCGCGGAACTGATCTCCGCCACCGTAGGAGCGCGGAGAGCGAGCTGGCCAGAGCAGTTCGGAAACTTTCCTTCCGATGGCCGAGTGCGGGTGCCGCTCACCGGTGCTACCTGACCGCGGCCTCCAGCTCGACCAGCGCCGTGTCGAGGTGCGTCAGGATCCGCTGCAGGTGCGGCACGCTGCGCCGGCAGCCGGTGACGCCGAAGTCGAGGTTGTCGCCGTTGCTGGTCAGCGTGATGTTGACGGCCTGGCCGTCGAGCAGCACCGACGCCGGGTAGATGCCGTCGAGCTGGGCGCCGTTCCAGTACATCTGCTTGCGCGGGCCGGGCACGTTCGAGATCACCAGGTTGAACGGCGGGCGCGTGTTGTTCACGACGCCCGGGATGGGCGAGACGCCCAGCTGCGCGACGTTAACGGCCGATAACAACAGCGTCTGCAACGGCGTCAGCTCCGAGAACAGCCGCTTCCCGTTGCGCATGGACTGGTGGATCGTGACGAGCCGCTTGCCCGCGTCCGGCAGGTCGGTGGCGAGGTTGCACAGCAGCGCGCCGATGTTGTTGCCCGACGCTTCGCCGGGGTCGTTCTGGCGGCGCAGCGACACCGGCACCATCGCGACGAGCGGCGCGTCCGGCAGCGCGCGCTGCTCGATGAGGTAGTCGCGCAGCGCGCCGGAGCACATCGCGAGCACCACGTCGTTGCGCGACACTCCGCCGGCGTTGGCGACCTTCCGGACGCGATCGAGCGACCACGACTGCGCGGCGAACCGCCGCGCGCCGCCGATCGGGACGTTAAACATCGTCCGCGGCGCCTGCCCCGGCAGGGTCACCGTGTGCTCGCTGAACGCCTCCCGCGCCACCTTCATCGCGGCGGGCGCCAGGCCGGCGAGCTGGTTGACGGTCTTGCCCGCGGTCTCGAGGAGCGAGCGAGGGCTCTTGGCGGGCTTTTCACCGGGCTTGCGCCGGCTGCCCCACCACGGCGGGCAGTCCAGGTCACCCGGGTCGTCCGACAGCGTGCCCTGCAGCTGCCGCAACGCGGAGACGCCGTCCATCAGCGCGTGGTGCACCTTGGTGTAGACGGCGAACCGGCCGTCGGCCAGGCCTTCGATGAGGTGGGTCTCCCACAGCGGGCGGTGCCGGTCGAGGAGCGTGCTGTGCCAGCGTGACGTCAGCTCCAGCAGCTCGCGGACGCGGCCCGGCTGCGGCAGCGCCGAGTGCCGGAAGTGGTAGTCGAGCTCGAGGTCGGTCTCGGCCCGCCAGGCGACGTGACCCATCGTGTTGACCGGGCGGGCCGGGCGGCGCCGGAACACCGACCGCATGTTGTCCGATTCGAGCAGGTTCCGGCGGACGTCGCGCAGGTAGTCCGGGCCCGCGCCGTCCGGTTTCTTGAACAGCTGCAGACCGCCCACGTGCATCGGATGCTCGCGCGTTTCGACCAGGAGGAACATCGAGTCGGTCACGGGCATCATCGCCATGGGACATCACCTTCCGCACTCGGCACGCCGACTCTACGCGCTCGGCGACCGTGGGTGGATCACGTTCTACATTGGCGAGTATGACCGTCCGCGGCGCTGGGGAAACGTCCTTGCCACCGATGGCCGAGTGTGTCGTGATCGGCGGCGGGGTGATCGGGGTGAGCTGCGCGTTCCGGCTGGCCGAGGCCGGGGTGGACGTCCTGCTGCTGGAGCGCGACGGCCTGGGCGAGGGCTCGACGGCGAAGGCGGCCGGCGGCATCCGCTCGTCGTTCACCAGCGGTGTCAACGTCGAGCTGGGCCTGCGCGGGCTCGCGGCGTACAGCGCTTTCTCCGAGGACTTCGGCGTCGAGATCGACTTCAGGCGGGACGGCTACCTGTACCTGCTCACCGACCCCGCGGACGTGCCCGCATTCGGACATTGCGCAGAGCTGCAACAGGCGCACGGCGTCCGGAGCTACCTGCTCGAGCCCTCCGAAGCGAAGCGCGTCATGCCGCTGCTGGAGACGGACGGCCTGGTCGCCGCGCTTTGGTCGCCGGACGATGCGAAGGCGACTCCGGACGCGGTCGTGCAGGGCTACGCGAGAGCTGCGCGCGCGAAAGGTGCGCAGCTGCGGACTGGCGTGGAGGTCACCGGCATCGAGCGGGACGGCGATCAGTTAACCGGCGTTAACACGTCGGCGGGGTTCGTCCGGACCGGCGCGGTCGTGTGCGCGGCAGGTGCGTGGTCGGGGCGCGTCGGGGAGCTTGCCGGGCTGGACCTGCCGGTGCGTCCCTTTCGGCGGCAGGTCGTCTTCACCGGACCTGTGCCCGACCTGCCGGAGCAGGTGCCGCTGACCATAGAGATGTCGTCGGCGTTCTACTTCCATCGGGAGGGTGCAGGTCTGGCGATGTCCGTTTGCGACGACGACGGCTTCCCGGGCTTCGACATCCACTACGAAGCCGGCGAGTGGCTGCCGCGGCTGGCCGAGGTGGCCGGGCGGCGGATTCCGGCCGTGGTCGACGCCGGAGTCCGGACCGCCTGGGCCGGGCTGTACGAAATGACGCCGGACCGCAACCAGATCATCGGGGAAAGCGTCCTCCTGTCGCGGTTCTTCTACGCGACCGGTTTCTCCGGCCACGGCTTCCAGATGGGCCCGGCCGCCGGGGAGCTCGTCCGAGACCTCTACCTGGGGCGACCGCCGGCCGTGGACATCGCCGGGCTCGACGTCCGGCGGTTCGAAGGCGCCGATACCGCACCGGCCGAGCGCAACATCGTCTAGGGGCTGATTGCCAGATCGTTCAACGATCTGGCAGTATCCGGGCCGTGGCTGTGAGTGGTGCTCGGGAGCTGGTGGACGCGCTGAAAACACTCGGGACCGAGATCGTCTTCGGGCTCCCGGGAGTGCACAACCTCCCGTTGTGGGAGGCGCTCGCCGAGACCGACATCAAGCTCGTCGGGGTCCGGCACGAGCAGACCGCCGGCTACGCGGCCGACGGGTACGCCCGCGCCACCGGCAAGCTCGGCGTCGCGCTGGTGACCACCGGGCCCGGCGCGGCGAACACCCTCGGCGCGGTCGGCGAGGCCATGGCGTCCGCGGCTCCGGTGCTGGTCATCGCCACCGACATCCCTTCGACGCTGCGGCGTCCGGGTGTTGTGCGCGGGGTGCTGCACGAGACGTCCGACCAGCAGGCGATGTTCGCGCCGGTGACCAAGGGCGGCTTCACCGTGCGGGCCGCCGACCAGATCGGCACCACCGTGCACCGCGCGGCGCGGCTCGCGCTGCAGCCGCAGAGCGGGCCCGTCTACCTCGGCGTGCCGACCGACTACCTGCGCGAGACGGTGCCGCACCGGCGTCCGCCCGCGCCGCACCGCAAGCCCGAGAGCGACGTCCCCGACCTCGCGCGGGCCGAAGCGATGCTGTCCGACGCGCGCAACCCGCTGATCTGGGCCGGGGGTGGCGCGCTGCGGTCGGGCGCGGGGGACGCGATCGGCGCGCTCGCCGAGAAGATCGCCGCGCCGGTGATCACCACCTTCGGCGCGCGCGGCCTGCTCCCGCTCGACCACCCGTGCCTGGCGCCGAACCCGGTGCACACGCCGGAGGTCGGGGAGCTGTGGGACGAGGCCGACGTCGTGCTCGCCATCGGCACCGACTTCGACGGCCTGATGACGCAGAACTGGCTGATGCCGAAGCCGCGGCAGCTCATCGCGGTCAACGTCGACGCCGACGACGCCGCCAAGAACTACCCGCCGGACCTGACACTGGTCGGCGACGCCCGGGCGATCGTCGAGCGGCTGCTGCCGAAACAACGGCCGGGGCTCAACGACATCACGTTGCGGCTGGCCGGGATCGGCCGCCGGGTGCGGCAGCGGATCCGCGAGGAGGAGCCGCAGGCCTACGACTTCCTGTCCACTTTGGACGAGGTGCTGCCGACGAACGCCGTGCTCGTCTCCGACATGTGCGTCGCGGGGTACTGGGTCGGCGGCTTCCACCGGGTGCGGGCGCCGCGCAAGCTCGCCTACCCGATGGGCTGGGGCACTCTGGGGTACGGCTTCCCGGCGTCGCTCGGCGCCGCCGCCGCAGGGGTCGGGCGCGCCATCTGCATCACCGGGGACGGCGGTTTCCTTTACGCCTGCGGAGATCTCGCGACGCTCGCGCAGGAACAGCTGCCGGTCACGGTGGTCCTGGTCGACGACGGCGGGTACGGCATGCTGCGCTACGACCAGGAACGCGAGGGGCTCCCGCGTCGCGGGGTCGACTGGGACAGCCCGGACTTCGTCGGCCTCGCGCGGTCCTTCGGGGTGCACGCCGACCGCGTGTCCGGGTTCGGGCGGGCGTTCCGGCGGCTGCTCGGGGAGTTCGTCGAGTCGGACGAGCCGAACGTGCTGGTGGTGAAGGCCAAGCTGAAGCCGCCGCTCAACACCTCGCCGCGGTGGTACCGGAAGGCCGCGGGATGAGGATCGGCGTCGACATCGGCGGCACGTTCACCGACCTCTGCGCGGTGGACGAGACCGGGATCGTCGCGGTCGGCAAGGTCCTGACCACGCACGACGAGCCGGCCCGCGCGATCGCGCAGGCACTCGACGCGCTGCTGGCGGACGCCGGGATCGTCGCCGGGGACGTCGAGCAGGTCGTGCACGGGACGACGCTGGTGACCAACGCGCTGATCGAGCGCAAGGGCTCGCGGACCGCGCTGCTCGCGACGGCGGGCTTCCGCGACGTCCTGGAGATGCGGCGCGAGCACCGGTACGAGCTCTACGACCTGCACCTCGAACTGCCCGCGCCGCTCGTGCCACGGCATCTGCGTTTCGACGTCCCGGAGCGGATTCTCGCCGACGGGTCCGTCCACATCGGACTCGACGAGGCGCACGTCGCGCGACTGGGCCGCGAGCTCGTGGACCGCGGTATCGAAGCGGTCGCGGTCTGCTTCCTGCACTCGTTCACCAACCCGGACCACGAACGGCGCGCCGCCGAGATCCTGGCCGAGGCGGCGCCGTCGCTGAGGGTGGCGTTGTCGTCGGACGTCGTCCCGGAGATCCGCGAGTTCGAACGCGCCTCGACCACGGTCGCCAACGTCTACGTCCAGGACCTCACCGAACGCTACCTGCGGGATCTCGAACACCGGCTGCGGCGGCTCGGGATCGGCGGCGCGCCGCTCATCATGCTGTCCAACGGCGGTCTGGCCACTGTGGACACCGCGGCCCGGCACCCGATCCGGATCCTCGAGTCCGGCCCGGCAGGCGGGGCGCTCGCCGCGGCCGCGATCGGACCCGGCGACCTGCTGGCCTTCGACATGGGCGGCACCACGGCGAAACTGTGCCTGATCGCCGGCGGCGCACCGCTGGTGACGCACCAGTTCGAAGTGGACCGCAAGTACCGGCTGCTCCCGGGATCGGGGCTGCCGGTGCAGGTGCCGGTCACCGACATGATCGAGATCGGCGTCGGCGGCGGGTCGATCGCCCGGATCGACGCGCTCGGCCTGCTGACCGTCGGGCCCGACTCGGCGGGCTCCGAGCCCGGGCCGGTCTGTTACGGCCGGGGTGGCACCGAGCCCACGGTGACCGACGCCGACCTGGTGCTCGGTTACCTCGACCCGGGGTACTTCCTCGGCGGCAGCATGACACTCGACGCCGCGGCCGCGCGGTCGGCCATCGCGGAAAAGATCGCCGGACCTCTCGGCGTGAGTGTCGAAGAGGCCGCGTGGGGCATCCACACGAGTGTCAACGAGGACATGGCGAACGCCGCGCGAGTGCACGCCGTCGAGCGTGGCCAGGACCCGGCGAAGCTGCCGATGTACACCTTCGGCGGCGCGGGCCCGGTGCACGGCGTGGGTGTCGCCCGCGCGCTCGGGGCGCCGTCGGTCGTCGCGCCGCCCGCTGCCGGAGTGCTCAGCGCGGCCGGGTTCCTCACCGCGCCGCTGGCGTTCGACTTCGTCCGGTCGGCCCGCGCGGCCGTGCACGACTTGGCGTGGGAGCAGGTCGACGCGTTGTTCGCCGAGATGGAGGCCGAGGGCGCGGCGCTGCTCGCGAAGTCCGGTGTGGACGAAGTGACCCATCGCCGGATCGCCGAGATGCGCTATTCCGGGCAGGGGTACGAAATCCGCGTGCCGGTTCAGGATGGCAGCTGGCCGGACACCCTCATCGAGGAGTTCACGGCCACCTACCGCGCGCTCTACCGGCGCACCGGGCCCGAGGTCGGTGTCGAGGTGCTGAACTGGCGGGTCGTCTCGAGCGGACCCGCACCGGAGGTCACGTTGCGGCTCAAGACGCGGGTGACCAGCGGTGACGCGCGCAAGGGCACCCGCAAGGCCTACTTTCCCGCCGCCGGGGGATTTGTCGACACGGCGGTCTTCGACCGGTACCGGCTCGAACCGGGCATGCGGATCGACGGACCGGCCATTGTGGAGGAACGAGAGTCCACTGTGGTCGTCCCACCCGGCGCGCACTGCGTCGTCCGGGAGGACGCCGCGCTGGAGGTGACGGTGTGAGCGTCGACCCGATCCTGGTCGGACTGTTCGGCAACCGGCTGCACTCGATCCTCGCCGAGCAGCAGAACGCGCTGGTCAACACGGCTTTCTCCGCGGTGGTCCGGGAATCGCTCGACCTGGCCTGCGCGGTGTTCGACTCGAGCGGGGAGATGATCGGGCAGTCCGTCGGCGGCACGCCCGGCCACATCAACGCGATGGCCACCGGCATGCACCACTTCGTCGCGGCCTACCCGCCGGAGACGCTCGAACCCGGCGACGTGCTGCTCACCAACGACCCGTGGCAGACCGCCGGGCAGATCAACGACATCACCGTCGCGACCCCGGTGTTCCGGCGCGGCCGGCTCGTCGCGTGGTTCGCGTCGTGCTGCCACGCGCCGGACATCGGCGGCAGGCTCGTCTCCGCCGAGGCGCACGAGGTCTTCGAAGAGGGCCTGCGGCTGCCGATCCTCAAGTTCCTGCGCGCGGGTGAGGTCAACACCGATTTGGAACGGCTGGTTCGCGCCAACGTCCGTACGCCGGAGGAGACCATCGGCGACCTGTACGCGCAGGTCACCGGCAACGAGGTCGGCGCGGCGAGCCTGCTGCGGCTCCTCGACGAGTTCGGGCTCGACTCGCTCGACGACGTCGCCGCGGAGATCATGAACCGGTCCGAGAAGGCTCTGCGCGACGCGCTGCGGGAGCTGCCGGACGGCACGTACACCAACGAGATCGCGACTGACGGCTTCGACGACGAAGAAGTCGTCCTGCGGGTGACGGCCACTGTGGACGGTGACGAGATCCACCTCGACTTCGCAGGTTCGTCGCCGCAGAGCCGCCGGGGGATCAACGTCGTCCTGAACTACACGCGCGCGTACGCGTCGTTCGCGGTCAAGGCGGCGATCTCGCCGGAGGTGCCGCACAACGCCGGGTCGTTCCGGCCGGTGCGCGTCACCGCGCCCGAAGGTTCGGTGCTGAACTGCCTGCCACCCGCGCCGGTCGCGTCGCGGCACCTGATCGGGCACTTCCTGCCGTCGCTGCTGATCGGCGCGCTGCCCCGCACCGCGATCGCGCCGAGTGCCGACGCGCTGTGGATGACCATCTGGCGTGGTCCCGGGTTCATGCTCAACGTCTTCCAGACCGGCGGGACGGGCGCCCGGGTGGACAAGGACGGCCTGAACACCACCGGTTTCCCGAGCGGGCTGCGGTCGACGCCGACCGAGGTCATCGAGACGATGGCGCCGCTCGTCCAGCACACCCGGGAGCTGCGGGCAGACTCCGGCGGCGCCGGACGGTGGCGCGGCGGCCTCGGCCAGGTGACCACGATGGCGGTCCGTGGCTCGGAAGCGTGGAGTGTCAACGGGAACGTCGACCGGGTGCGTGCCGAAGCATCCGGAGTGGACGGTGGCGGACCAGGCGCGGTCGGCCGGTTCGGGCTGCGCGAAGGCGACGACCTGCCCGCGAAGAGCCGGGTGACGCTGGCCGCGGAGTCCGTTGTGGACGTCACGCTGCCGGGCGGCGGCGGGTACGGGCCGCCGTTCGAGCGGCCGGTGACGGCGGTGCTCGCCGACGTCGTCGAGGGGTACGTCTCGGTGGCGGCGGCGCGTGCGGTGTACGGCGTCGAGGTGCGTTACCTCGGGGAACCGGACGCGCTCGTCCGGCTGCCCGAGGACTACGAGGTGGACGACGAGCGGACAGCTCGGCTGAGGGCAGGGGAGTGACATGAGTCGGTTGGCCGGCAAGGTGGCGGTCGTGTTCGGTGGCGCGCGGGGTATCGGCCTCGCCACGGTGAAGGAGTTCCTCGCCGAAGGCGCCACGGTGTTCGCTTCGGACATCCGCGAACCCGCGGAACGGATCGACGGGTACCGCCACTCCATTGTGGACGCCACGGACGAGGACCAGGTCGCGGCGTTCGTCGACGGCGTGGTCGCCGAAACCGGGCGGATCGACGTCCTGTTCAACAACGTCGGCGGCCACCTCGGCAAGCCGCTCGCCGACACGACGCTGGCCGAGTTCGACGGCATCTTCGCGCTCAACGTGCGCGCCGCCTTCCTCGGCACGCGCGCCGTGCTGCCGCACATGATCGAGCGCAAGGCCGGCAGCATCGTCACGACGTCGTCGAACGGCGGGGTGATGGGCCGCCCCGGCGACCCCGTCTACAACGCCACCAAGCACGCGCTGGTCGGGCTGACGAAGTCCATCGCCGTCGCCCACGCGCACCAAGGCATCCGCGCCAACACGGTGAACCCCGGCGCGATCGACACCGACATGCTGCGCGGCACGCTCAACTCGCCGGAGGAGTTCGAAACCAAGCAGCACCAGCTCGTCGCGAGCACCCCCGCGGCGCGCGTCGGCGAAGCCTGGGAAGTCGCGAAAGCGGTCGTCTTCCTGGCGAGTGACGAGTCGCGGTTCATCAACGGCGTGGTGCTCCCGATCGACGGCGCGAAGGCCGCGGGCGCGATGCCGGGTAACCGCTACAGCCTCGATTTCGAGCTCGGCGTCAGGTAGCGCCGTGTCCGTCGATGCCTCGGGGCTGGAGAGCGAGCGGCACCAGCTCGAACGCAGTGGCACCGCCGAGCGGGTCGCCGCGATCCTGCGCCAGTACATCACCGACGGCGTGTTCGCCCCCGGTGAACGGCTGTCCGAGCCGGTGATCAGCTCGGCGCTCGGCGTCTCGCGCAACACGCTGCGCGAGTCGTTCCAGCTGCTGGCCCACGAGCGGCTGGCGGTGCACGAGCTGAACCGCGGGGTGTTCGTGCGCGAACTGACCGTCGAGGACATCGAAGACCTGTACGTCGTGCGCCGCGCCACCGAATGCGGGGCGCTGCGCCGCGCGGCCGAGCTGCCCGAGGTGGACCTCGGCCCGGTCGAGCAGGCCCTGCGGGACGGCCGGACGGCGGCGCGGGCCGCGGACTGGCCTGCGGTCGGCACCGCGAGCATCCACTTCCACCAGGCCGTCGTCGACCTCGCGGGCAGCGAGCGCATCTCCGCGACCATGCGCCAGGTGCTCGCCGAAACGCGGCTGTTCTTCGTCCTCAACGAGAACACGCGGGAGTTCTACGAGCCGTTCCTCGACTGCCACGAGAAGATCCTGCGCGACCTGCGGCGAGGCCGGTTCGCCGCGGCGGAGTCGGCGTTGGACCGCTACCTGCGTGACGCCGAAGCCCGGCTGCTCGCGCTCAGCGAGTCCTGAGCCGTCGGGTAAACGATCGTTAAAGTGCACAGCTCGCGGGACGTGACGGCCCGGTACGTCCCGTCGGCGCCGGCGGACCAGTGGTGCCGGGTCACCGTGCCGACGACGTGGGTGACCGCGTAGCCGAGGGGACCCGCCTCGGCGGCCGGCGCCCCGGCGAGGACCAGCGCGGCCACGGCGGCGGTGGTCTTCGCGCGGGCGAACATGCGTCCACTGAACCCTCCGCGAGCACCGGACCGGAAAGGATTCGAGCCGGTTCAAATCGGGCGGCCGGTGTTACCGTCGACCGGTGTTCACGCTGCGGGTCGACGCCGAGACGGTGGCCAGGACCCGCTTTTCGCCGTCCCCGGCTTCGGAGTCGCTGGCGTGGCTGAAGCTCACCGCAGCCGCGGGACGCCACCCCGTGTTCGGCGATCCCGGCCCGCTCGCCCGCGCCGCGCTCGCGCACCCGGACGTCGCCCTGCTCGCGGGCCTGCTGCCGCGCCCCGGTGACGTCTACACACCCGACCTGCTCACCCCTCAGCCCGGCACCGCCACCCGGCCCCGCGACCTGCTCGACGAACAGCTCGCGCGGATCGAAACGACCGCGCCGGACGAGCTCGAGGAGCAGGTCTTCACCTATACCCGGGCGCACTGGAGCCGGCCGCTGCCGGTCACGACCCGCCGTGTCGCGGACTCGGGACGGCTGGCCCGGCGGCTGGCCGCCGGTCTCGCGCGGTTCTGGCGGGAGGCCTTGGCCGAGGGCTGGGCCGAGCTGAACTCGATCATCGAGCAGGACATCACCCACCGCGCGAACACCATCACCCGCCACGGGATCGGCGGTGTGCTCGGCAGCCTCCACCCCGGCATCGGCTGGACGGGCCGCACGATCACCTTCGCCGCGACCTGGAGCGGCGAGGTCGACAGCACCGGCCGCGACTTCGTGCTCGCGCCCGGGGTGCTGAGCTGGCCGGGCTTCGCCGTGCAGGTCGACGTGCCCGGCCAGCTCGTGCTCTACTACCCCGCCCACCGCGTCGGGACCGGCCGCGACCACCGGCGCGGCAAGCTGGCGCAGGTGGTCGGCGCCGCCCGGGCGGCCCTGTTGGCCGACCTCGAGACCGCGAGGTCGACCGCGGAGCTCGCCACCCGGATCGGCTACGCGCCGGGCACGATCTCCTACCACCTCGGCGCGCTGCACCGCGCCGGGCTGGTCAGCAAGGTCCGGGACGGGCGGTTCGTGCTCTACCAGCAGACGCCGCAGGCCGTGGTGCTCCTGGACGAGGCCTGAGACTCAGCAGGTGACCGTGGCGTTCGCCCAGTCGGCGTGGTCGTTGGTGTTGCCGTCCCCGGCGTCGTTCACCTCCAGCTCCAGCACCTGGACGCCGGACAGCTGCGCGTCGAGCGGCCGCGCTTTGTCCCCGGGATGCATGACGCCGGTGGCGGCCAGCTCCTTGCCGTCGCCGAGGAGGCGGAAGCCCGCGCTGCCGCCGGAGTTCTCGTCGTCCATGCCGACCAGCGCGCTGACCGAGGTGCAGGACGCGCCGACGTAGATCCGGACGCTGGACGGCGCGTGCGCGCCGATGCCGTCGTCGTAACCGGTGCCGGCGATGGTGATCCGGTGGCCGTCGCCCGCCTTGCTCTCGCCGTTGCTGGTCCCGCGTTCGACCGGGCCCCAGCCGTTGTCGGAGGACATCCACGCGGCCTTCGACAACGCCGTCGTGCCCGCCGCGGGCCGCGTGACCAGCGGTGACGTGCCTTCCGACGTCAGCTCGAGCTTGCCCCACGCGGTCAGGTAGCTCGTCTTCGCGGTGAGCGTGACCCGCTCGCCGGTCGGGCCGGCGGGTTTGAATGTGACGTCGTGCTGCCAGGACTTCCCGGGCAGGACGAACGGCGTGGTGAAGGAGCCCGGGCCGGCCAGCTGCCAGCCCGCGGGCGCCGTGATGCTCGTCCGGACGGCCGCGATCGGCGTGCTGCCGTCGTTGGTGACCTTCAGCGTCGCGGTCAGCGGCCGGTCGGCGGGCACGTAGTCCGGGGCCGGGAGGGCGAGCGTGGTCATCGGCGCCGCCGCCGGGTGCGTCGACGGCCAGACGCGGAAGACGGCCGAGCCGTGCGACGGGACGGCGGCGCGGAGAGTGCCCGCGGTTTCGGACTCGGTGCCGCTCCAGAGGTCGCGGACGCGGTACGTGTGGCCCTTGAGACCGAGGTCCTTCGCCGTGGTGTGCAGCTCCGCCGCCGCCGAGCCGCGGTTGAACAGCACCACCGCGGCCGAGCCGTCGGACATCGGCTTCGCCCAGACCTCGGTGTCGCCGTCGTCGCGGATCTTGTGGCCCTGCGTGCCGGCCCAGTCCTGGTCCAGCGCGATGACGTCCCGGTTCTCCAAGATCTTCTTGGTGGCGGGCGACATCGCGGGCAGGTCGTTGCCGGCCAGCAGCGGCGCGTTCAGCAGCGCCCACAGCGCGAAGTGCGAGCGGTACTCGGCGTCGGTCATGCCGCCGTTGCCGACCTCGAGCATGTCCGGGTCGTTCCAGCCACCCGGTCCCGAGTACTTCTCGAGGCCGACCTGCTGGTCGAGGATGCCGGTCATGCTGCCCCAGTTGTCGCTGATGTCGCCGGTGGTGCGCCAGAGCTGCGCGCCCGCGTCGCGGCCCCAGGTCCACGGGTCGTTCTCGCCCCACTCACAGAGCGCGTAGATCATCGGGTGACCGGTCTTCTTGATCGCGTCGCCCATCTTCGTGTAGCGCTCGATCGCGTCGCGGCCCTCGTTGTTGCAGTTGTCGTACTTGAGGTAGTCGACACCCCAGTCGGCGAACGACTGCGCGTCCGCGTCCTCGTGGTCGAGCGCGCCGGGCATCGTCTTCTGGCAGGTCAGCGTGCCCGCGCTGGTGTAGATGCCGAGCTTGAGGCCGAGTCCGTGGACGTAGTCGGCGAGCGCCTTGATGCCGTGCGGGAACTTCTCGTGGTTGGGCTCGAGCTTGCCCTCGGCCGTGCGGTTCTGTTCGGCCCAGCAGTCGTCGATGTTGACGTACTGGTAGCCCGCGTCCTTCATGCCGGACGACACCAGTGTGTCGGCGGCGCCGCGGATCAGGTCCTCGTTGATGTCACAGCCGAACTTGTTCCAGCTGTTCCAGCCCATCGGCGGGCGCTCGCCGACGCGCTGCGCGGCGAAGTACTGGGGTTCGGCGGCCTGGGCGGGCGTGGCTGGGGCGACGGTGACGACGGTGGCGGCGAGCGTGGCCGCCAATCCAACAAGACGACGCATAGGTCCCTCCGGGAGTGCGCAACTTTGCACAGACTCACTCAACAATGAACAGGATGGGAGTGACTGTCGTCTACGTCCGTTAGTAGGTAATCCATTTCCCGGTCAGGGGGAGGTAGAAAGGGGGCCGGACGCCGAGCCCGACGAGGAGCCGTTGATGACCCCTGCCCCCTTCCGTCCGCTGGACGGGATCAAGGTCGTCGACCTCTCGCGCATCCTCGCCGGGCCGTACTGCACGCAGTACCTCGGTGAGATGGGCGCGGACGTCGTCAAGGTCGAGCCGCCGGGCCACGGCGACGACACGCGGGGCTGGGGGCCGCCGTTCGTCGGGGACGAAGCCGTCTACTACCTGGCGGCGAACCGGAACAAGCGCGGGATCGTCCTGGACCTCAAGAGCGACCGCGGGCGCGAGGCCCTGCGCCGGCTCGTCGCGGACGCGGACGTGCTCGTCGAGAACTTCCGGCCGGGGACGCTGGAGCGGTGGGGGATCGACTACGCCGCGTTGTCCGCGCTGAACCCGCGGCTGATCCACGTGTCGATCACCGGCTTCGGGCAGACGGGGCCGTACCGCGACCGCGCGGGCTACGACCTGGTGGCGCAGGCCCTCGGCGGCGTCATGTCCCTGACCGGCGAGCCCGACGGCGCGCCGGCGAAGGTCGGGCTGCCGGTGGCGGACCTGAACGCGGGCACGTGGGCGATCATCGCGGTGCTGATGGCGCTGCAGGCCCGGCACACGACCGGCCGCGGCCAGTACCTCGACGTGTCCCTTTTGGACAGTCAGCTGGCTTGGCATGTTTACGCGGCGGGCGCTTCGTTTTACGACACCCCTCGGCCGCGCCGGATGGGCTCGGCGCACCCGAGCATCGTCCCGTACCAGGCGTATCGGGTGTCCGATGGCTGGTTGATCATCGCGGTGGGCAGCGAGAAGCTTTGGCACGCGTTCTGTGGGGTGCTGGGGTTGGACATCGCTTCGGACGCCCGGTTCTTGTCGAACGCGGCTCGGTCGGCGCATCGGGATGCGTTGAACGCGCTGCTGGAGCCGGTGCTGGCGACCCGCACGGCGGCGGACTGGTTGAAGGACTTCGACGCGGCGGGGATTCCGGCGGCTCCGATCAACTCGATCGACGATGTTTACGCGGATCCGTGGGCGGTGGCGCGGGAGCAGGTGGTGCGGCTGCCGCATCCGACTGTGGGGACTTATGTCGGGACGGGGTTTCCGGTGAAGGCTTCGGAGACTCCGGCTCGGGCGACGTCGGCTCCGCCTACCTTGGGGCAGCACACTGCTGAGGTGCTGGGCGAGCTCGGGTATTCGGCGGCGGAGATCGCGGAGTTCCTGGAGTGAGGTTCAGCCTGGGGCGGGTCTCCAGTGCAGGAAGGTCGGCGAGGCCGCGTGGCCCTTATAGGTTGCCTTGCCACTCCGGCCAGCTCCGGGCGTCGAACTGTGCACGATGGAGTGTTCGCGCTTCCCGCTTCGCCCTGGTAGGGATGGGGGCAGGACTGAGGAGGACCGATGTCAGCACAGCACGCCCTTTGGCACCCCTTCGCCGATATGGGCGCCGTCGACGGGGATCGGATGGTCATCACCCGGGGTGAGGGCTCGTACGTCTGGGACGACTCCGGGCGGCGGTACTTCGATGCCACCGCCTCGCTCTGGTACGCCAACTTCGGGCATGGGCGGCCCGAGATCACCGAGGCCGTCCGCAAGCAGCTGCAGACCCTCGACTCGTACAACCTGTTCGGCTACAACGCCAACGAGCCGGCCATCGAGCTGGCGGACCGGGTTGCCGCTCTCGCGCCGACGCCGGGGTCGAAGGTCTTCTTCGGCTCGGGCGGTGGGGACGTCATCGACACCGCCGTGAAGCTCGCGCGCGCCTACTTCGCGCACACCGGGCGGCCCGAGAAGGTGCACGTCATCGGGCGGGCGCAGGGTTACCACGGCACCCACGGCTTCGGCACCGCCGTCGGCGGCATTCCCGCCAACGCCAAGGACGTCGGCCCGCAGCCGCCCGAGTTTTCGCATGTTGCCTTTGACAGTGCGGACGCGCTCGAAGCCGAGATCCGGCGGGTCGGCGCCGCGAACGTCGCCGCCTTCTTCTGTGAGCCCGTGATCGGCGCCGGTGGGGTTCTGCTGCCGCCGGACGGGTACATCGAAGCCGTTGCCGAGATCTGCCGGCGGCACGACGTGCTGTTCGTCGCCGACTGTGTCATCGCCGCCTGGGGCCGGCTCGGCACCTGGTTCGGCATCGACCGCTGGGCCGTCCAGCCCGACATGATCACCACCGCGAAGGGCATCACCGGCGGCACCATCCCGCTCGGCGCGCTGGTCGTCGCCCCGGGGGTCGCGGAACCCTTCTTCACGGGCGCGCCGGGCGCGCCGATCTTCCGCCACGGCGCGACGTACGCGGGCCACCCCGTCGCCTGCGCCGCCGGCCTCGCGACGCTCGACATCTACGAGCGCGACGGCCTCATCCCGCGCGGCCGCGAGCTCGAGAAGCCCCTGGCCGACGCGGTGTCCGGCGTGAGTGACCACCCGCTCGTCGCGGAGGTGCGGGCCGGGCTCGGGTTCCTCGCCGCCGTCGAGCTGACGGCCGAGGTCATGGACGCGGACCCGGGCGCGCCGGTGAAGCTGCAGCGCGCCTGCCGGGACGAAGGGGTGATCGTCCGCAACCTGGGACGCGGTGTTGCGGTGTCGCCGCCGCTCATCGCCGCCGAGCCGGAGCTCGACCTGCTGGCCTCGGCGCTGCCCAAGGCCCTGGACCGCCTGCGCTGACGTTCACGACACGCAGAACTCGTTGCCCTCCGGGTCGGCCACCGTCACCCAGCTGTGCGGCCCCTGCCGCCCGCGGTGCAGATACGTCGCGCCGCGGGCCTTCAGCTTCTCCAGCGTCGCCTCGACGTTGTCCGCGCCGACCCAGACGTCGATGTGGACGCGGTTCTTCACCGACTTCGCCTCCGGCACCTCCTGGAACAGGATCCGGCGGGGTGGTGCGTCCGGGTGCCGGATCGCCGCCCCCGCCCGCCAGACCAGCGACCCGCGGTGGGTCCTGGTCTCCTCTTCCTTCGCGTACCCCTTCGTGATCATCTCCCGGACGAAGTCCGGGTCGGTCGGTTCGACGGACCAGCCGAGCGTCTCGGCCCACCAGTCGGCCAGCACGTGCGGGTCCGCCGAATCCACCACTACCTGGAAGTCATGCGCCATACCGGCACGTTAACGACCGAGTCCGACATTTTCCGGAGGCTCGGGTCCTCGGGCACGACCGTGAAGCGCCACTTGTCCACGCCGCCGCCCATGATCTCGGCGTACCGGCGGGCGCCGTCGGCGTTGGCGAACCGCACCTGCTGGCCGTTCATCAAGTGGGTGATCTTGACCGCCACAACAACCTCCCGAAGTCTGTGGGCCGGCCCGCGGAGCTTCCCCCTCCGGGACCGGCCCGCACAGTAGAACACATGTTCGACCGGGTGCGCCAGTGGATCCCCCGCCCAGGGGAGTAAAGGGCAAAATCGCAGGTCAGAGTGGTCGGATCATCGCCACGCGCGGCCACGCGTCCAGGCCGCGGGCGGCCTCCGCACGACGGATCTCCCGCAGGCCGGCGCCGATTTCCGCGTCCTCGAGGACCCGGAACCGCAGCCGCTCGTAGTACGGCGCGTTCCACGGAACCGCGGCGAACGTCGTGAGCGTCAGGGCCGCCAGGCCGCGCTCGACGGCCCACGCGGCGAGCGCTTCGATCAGCGCGCTGCCGAGGCCGCGCCGGGCGTGGCTGGGCCGGACGGAGACCTGCTCGACGTGCGCGTGCCCGTCGATGACCTCGGCGACGAGGTACGCCACCGGCCGGTCGGAGTCGTCCACGCTCACCCAGGCGCGCCCGGCGGACTGGTACACCGCCAGCTCGGCCACCGAACCCGGGTCGTCGTCGGCGATCGCGGCCATGTCGACGTCGCGGAAGAGGCTGCCCGCGGCACGCTCGATTTCGATCAACGCGGGCAGGTCGTCGGGGCGCGCGAGCCGGATCACGATCGCATTCGTACGCGCCCGGCCGGGATTTTCACAGCGAATAAGACGAAACGGTCCGCTGGATCCGGGTCGCGTACTCCTGCAGGGCGGTGATCGCGGCTTGCCGGGCCTCCTCGGTGATCCGCGCGGCCGGGCCGGCCAGGCTCAGCACCGTCGGCCGCCGCCCGTAGGTGGGCACCGGCACCGAACACGCCCACACGCCTTCGTCGATTTCCCCCGAGCTGACCGAAAACCGGTTCTCCAGCGCGTGCTTGAGCTCGTCGCGCACGGCCGTGCCCCGCCGCTCGACGACCGTCGCCAGCCGCCGTTCGAGCTCGATCTCCGGCAGCAGCGCGAGCAGCATCTTCCCCGACGCGCCGACGCCGAGCGGCACCGAATGCCCCGGCTCGAACGTGAACCGCATGGCGCGGTCGCACTCGACGCGGTCCGCGCACACGGCGGCGTCGCCGAACTGCTGGAAGAGCATCACCGTCTCGCCGAGCTCGCGCGCGGCTTCCTCCATGGCCGGCTTCGCCAGCCGCACGAGGTCGTTCGCCAGCTGCGCGGCGCGCGCGAGCGGCATCACCTGGCTGGTGAGGTGGTAGTGCCCGGCCCGGCCCTCCTCGAGCAGCTGCAGCTCCTTGAGCAACGCCACGTAGCGGTACGTCGTCGCGACCGGGGTGCCGATCGTCGCGGCGAGCTCGGCGACGCTGGCCTCCCAGCGGCGCTCGGAAAAGGCGAGGAGCAGCTGGAGGACCTTCCGGGAACTGCTGGCGCCGGGGGTGCGGCGGGGTTCGGTGGTGGCGGAACCGTCGACGGTACTGACGGCAGGCGTCATCATGACCTCTCGGTGAGACAAAAACGACCTTCGCTATCACACGGGGTGAATAAATTAGCACGTTGTGTGAAAGGAAAGCCAGCAATCCGCCGACGGCCCCACCATTCGAGAAAACCGCGGGTCAGAGCGTGAGGAACTCGCCCGGTTTCGTCACCACCGGTGACTCGACGTAGAGCCCGCGGTACTCGTCCTGGATCCCGGAGTTGTGCACCTGCAGCGCGAGCGGGCCGACGCGCCCGGCGGTCTTGTCGGTGAACTGCAGGACTTCGACACCCTTGCAGGTCACGGCCGTCCCGGTGAGCGGGCAGCAGGCCATCCGCGCCACGCCCGTCGCCTGGTCGCCGATCAGCTCGCACTGCGCCCACTTCTTGATGTCGATCGTGGGGTGCGAGAGCGCTCAACGCGTCGCGGATCGGGTCGGTGGTGCCCCAGATCAACACGGTCGGTTTGTGGTTGCCCTTGACCTGCCGGACATTGAATATCCACCGAAACGTGCCGACCTGCTGTTTGTTGTAGTACAACCAGCCGCGCGCGGTGCCATTCCCGTGGATGACGCCGTCTTTCGCCGACCACAGGCCGACTTTCGACGACGTCCAGGAACTCAGGTCCGTGCCGGTGAACATCGGCACCAGGTTCGGGTCACCGTAAGGGTTGTCCACCGCCTGCGCGGCCGGGGCGAACACCGAGGCCGCGACGATCCCCGCGGCCAGCACGCCAAGGAGCTTCCGGCTACGAGCCGCGCGGGTGAGGCGTCAACCGCGATCCCGCTGACCGGTCAGGAACGGTGTCAGCAGGCCCGGCATGGCCTGGTCGGCGAGCGTCAGCCCGTCGGCTTCGGCGACGTCGAGCACGCGGTAGTGGCCCTTGCCCGCGGCGACCGGCGCGATGACCGTGACCAGCCCGGCCCGGCGCTGGAAGTACGAGCGCTCGACGACGACCCCGGTCATCCCGTCGCAGCGGACCGCCGCCGTGCCGCGGTCCAGCGAGCCCGAGCGCGTCACCAGGTACCGGCCGGTGAACGCGTGCCCGAGGCCGCGGTAGCGGTCCCAGCCGACGAGCAGGGCGAACGGCAGCAGCACGAGCGCGGCCTGCCACGGCCAGTCCGGCAGGGCGCCGAGCCACGCGAGGCCGTAGAGCGCGGCGGCGAGCAGCAGCACGCCGGTGACGGCGCGGGAGAGCCGCCGGTACAGCGCCCGGCGCGGGTGGCGCGTCAGCGGCGTCGCGACCGGGTCCTCGCCGAGCACCTCGGCGACGACTTCGTGCGCTTTCGCCAGCGGCGCGGGCGGGAGCAGCAGCCCGCCGCTCTTGTCCGCGCCCTTGCCCTCGCGCAGGCCGCCGGCGATGGCGACGCAGCGCGCGCCGCCGGCCAGCCGCAGCGGCAGCGGCTCGCGGATCTCCACGCCCCGCAGGCGGTCCTCCTCGATCGACACCGAGCGCGTCGTGATCAGCCCGCGCCGGATGTGCAGCGTGCCGGCGGGCTCGCGGGTCAGCCGGAAGTTCCAGAACGACAGCACGTACCCGCCGACCGACAGCACCGACACGAGCACCAGCAGCCCGGCCGCGGCGAGCACCAGGCTCAGCCACGTCGGCGTGTCCGCGAAGTGCCCGACGACCGCCCGGACCAGCGAGAACTGGATCGGGTCGAAGTGCAGTTCGTGCGCGAAGTGGTACACGGTGCCGACGGCGGCGCCGACCACCGCGAGCCCGGACAGCGTGAACGGCGCGTACCGCAGCCACTTCTTGTCGACGGCGGCGACGAGCTGTTCCGGCGGCGCGGCGGGCTCCTCCGCGGAGTCGGCCGCGGGCGCTTTGCGGTGCAGCAGTAGCGTCCGCAGCCGCTGCGCCTCCGCGACGGTGACGGCGTCGAGGACCAGCTCGTCCTTGCCCGGCCCCTTGCCGTGCGAATGCCGCCCGGTGCCGATCCGCGCCGCGGCCAGGGAGAACAGCCGGTGCTTCGGCTCGGAGGTGACGTCGACCGTGCGGATCCGGTCGCGGGGGATGGCCCGTTGCTTGCGCAGCAGCAGCCCGGTGTGCCATTCGACCTGCGACGCGGTGATCCGGTAGCGCGAGGTCAGCACGTGCGAGACACCGGTGAACACGGCGATCGCGGTGAAGACCAGGCCGATCCACTGCCACGGCTCGCCGTGGCCGAACAGCAGCGCGCCCAGCAGCACCGGCAGCGACTTCACCAGGTCCAGCACCGGCCGGATGAGCAGCATGCGCCGGTCGAGGTGGTGCCACGGCGCGTCCTGCGTGCCTTCGGCGGGCAGGACCACAACGGCTTCGGTGGCTTCGGTGCTCATCAGGTCGCGTCCCCCCGGATCGCCTGCGTCGTCTTCGTGAGCTCGTCCGCCAGCTCCAGCGCGCGGCCGTGGGTCAGGCCCGCGATGCGCAGCGGGCCCGCCGCGGACGCCGTCGTCACGGTGATCTTCGCCAGCCCGAAGAGCTGCTCGAAGGGGTCACGCTCGATGTCGACGGTCTGGATCCGTGAAACCGGCGCGATCCGCCACTGCTGCTTCAGCCAGCCGGCCTGCGTGTAGACGGCCTCGTCGGTGACCTCCCAGCGGTGCACGCGGTAGCGCCACTGCGGCATGACGATCAGGTGCAGCGGCGCCAGCACGGCGGAGACCACCAGCGTGACGTCGAGGAACGCCGGTGGATCGTCGCTGGTCACCACGATGGCGGTCTGGATCCCGAGCAGCACGATCCAGAGGATCGCGGCGGTCGCCGTCCAGTAGCCGATGGCCCGGCGGCTGACCCGGTGCGCCGGTGGCCGCAGCCGCAACGCCGTGTTCGTGGTGTGTTCGCTCACGGGCTCAAGCGTGCCCGATCGGTGGCTTGTGTGCCCAGGACATGTGTCACGATGCCGATCCGGTCCGGCCTCGATCGCGTGCCGTTACGATCGGCGCCACCGCCGGTGGAATGGAATTCCCTCGCGCGTGTGTTGTGCTTTACGGAGAGAAGTAGCTGCGAGCAGGAGGACCCGTGGGATTCGAGCCCGACGATCTCTACGAGGTGGACTCGGACGTCCCCGACCTGACCGGGGCGGTGCTGCTGCACCACTTCGAAGGGTTCATGGACGCCGGCTCGGCGGGCCGGCTCCTGGCCGAGCACCTGCTCGGCGGGGACCACCGGGTGGTCGCGCGCTTCGACGTCGACCGGCTCATCGACTACCGCTCGCGGCGGCCGACGATGACCTACGCGGTCGACCACTGGGAGGACTACGACGCGCCCGAGCTGGTCGTGCACCTGCTGCACGACGCCGACGACACGCCGTTCCTGCTGCTGTCGGGCCCGGAGCCGGACCACGACTGGGAGCGGTTCTGCGCCGCGGTCCGCAACCTCGTCGAGCGCTGGGGCGTCCGGCTGACCGCCGGGTTCCACGGCATCCCGATGGGCGCGCCGCACACCCGCCCGCTCGGCGTCACCGCGCACGCCACCCGCAAGGACCTGGTCGGCGAGCACCAGCCGCTGCCGAACCGGCTGCAGGTGCCGGGCAGCGCCGCCGCGCTGCTGGAGTACCGGCTGGGCGAGTGGGGCCACGACGCCATCGGCTTCGCCGCGCACGTGCCGCACTACCTCGCGCAGTCGACGTACCCGGGCGCGTCGCTGATCGTGCTCGACGCGCTGAGCCGCGCGACCGGGCTGAGCCTGCCCGAGGGTGAGCTGCGCGCGGCCGCCGAGCTGGCCGACGCCGAGATCAACCGCCAGGTCGCCGAGTCCGACGAGGTCGCCGACGTCGTCCGCGCGCTCGAGCGGCAGTACGACACGTTCATCGAGGCGTCCGAGAAGGGCAGCCTGCTCGCGGAGTCCGTCGAGCACATGCCGACCGCCGAGGAGCTCGGCTCGCAGTTCGAGCGCTTCCTGGCGGAGCAGAACGGCGGCGACGGCCCCGAGCGCTGATGACGCGCTACGACGAGATCGGCGTCGGCTACGCGCTGGGGCGGCGGACCGACCCGCGCTGGCTGGCGCCGGTGCTCGACGCGCTGGGAGACGCGCGTTCGGTCGTCGACGTCGGCTCCGGAACCGGTTCCTACGAGCCGCCCGGGCGCGCGGTCGTCGCGGTCGAGCCGTCGGCGGAGATGATCCGGCAACGCCGTCCCGGCGCCGCGCCGGTCGTGCGCGCGGTCGCCGAAGCGCTGCCGTTCGCCGCGGGCGCGTTCGACGCCGCGCTCGCGGTGCTGACCGTGCACCACTGGCCGGACTGGCGCCGCGGCCTCACCGAGCTGCGCCGGGTCTCGCGCCGTCAGGTCGTCCTGGCCTACGACACCGCGCTGCACAACAACTTCTGGCTGGTGCGCGAGTACGTGCCGGAGGTCGCCGCGCTGGAGTCGTCCCGGCCGTCCGCGCCGGAGATCGCGGCCTTCCTCGGGGCGGCTTCGGTGGTCGAGCTGCCGGTGCCGTGGGACTTCACCGACGGCGTCTTCCCGGCGCACTGGCGGCGTCCGGAGGCCTACCTCGACCCGGCGGTGCGGCGCGCGTGCTCGGCACTCGCGCAGACCGCGCCGGACGCCGTCGCGCGGGGAATCGCGCGGCTGCGGGCGGACCTGGAGTCGGGCCGCTGGCACGCCGAGCACGCGGAGCTGATCGACCGGCCGGAGTGGGACGCGGGGTTCCGGCTCGTCGTGACCTGATTCGTCCATAGTGGACGGTTCAGCCGTGGCAGCCTTCCTCGTTGAGCGGGCCCATCGACGGCAGGACCAGCCCGCACAGGTACCCGTCGATCCACCGGCCGTTCCCGGAGAGGTTCACCGCGAGCCGGACCAGCGGCGCGAACCCCTTGATGCCGGCGGCGAGCGCGTCCTGGTTGCGCTGCAGCATCGACGTCAGCTGGTCGAGCTGGGTCAGCAGCGGGTCGAGCTGGGCGTTGTTGTCGTCGACCAGCCCGGACAGCTCGGTCGCGAGCTGCCGCGAGCCGTCGAGCAGGGTGCTGATCGCCTGCTCGCGTCGGCTCACCTCGGACAGCAGCTGGTTGCCGTCGGCGAGGAGCTGCCGCACGGCGCTGTCGCGGTCGACGAGCGTCTGCGAAACCACCCGGGTGTTGGCCAGCAGCGTGCCGAGCTGGTGGTCTCGCGACGCGAGCGTGTCCGACAGCCGAGACAGCCCGGTGAGCGCGGTCCGGACGCTCTGCGGAGTGTTCGCCAGTGTCGCCGAAAGCGTGTCGAAGCTCTTCGCCAGCTGCGTGGTGTCGATCCGGTCCACAGTGGACGAAAGGTCGCCGAACGCCGTGAGGATGTCGTAGGGGACGCTCGTGCGGGAGCGCGGGATCGGCACGTCCGGGTGGAGCGTGCCCTCACCCTGCGGGTCGAGGGCGAGGTACTGCTGGCCCAGCACGGTCTTCAGCCGGATCGACGCGCCGGTCGTGTCCCCGAGCCAGGCTCCCTTGGCCTGGAAGGAAACCAGCACGTGGTCGCCGCTCAGCTCGATGTCCGCGACCCGCCCGACCTTGACCCCGGCGACGCGGACGTCGTTGCCCTTGGCCAATCCGGCTGCTTCACCGACTGTGCCGGCTGTTCCCGATCCGGCCACAGCCACGGCCGCATGATTTCGCATCTACCGTTACGTGCCGCTGGAGGGGCGGCCTGCTTTTGGCCGGATCGGGAACCGGGCGGCGTAGGTGGCGCCGTCGCCGGCCACCGGCAGCTCACGCGGCGGTGAGCGCCGGGTACTCACGATATTCCACCGCGTTGGCCGCGCGGTCGGTCATCCAGAGGAACACCTTGCCGAACAACCGCGTGTTCAGCATCCGGTAGCCGCGGTTGCGACTGCGGATCTTCGCGACGGTCCGCGGGGCGAGGAAGTTGCCCGAGCCCTTGCCGTTCTTCTGCCCGACCGTGGCCGGCTTGCGCAGCCGCTCCTCGTACTTCGCGAACGCCGTCACGTGGTCACCACCGGCCGCGGCGAGCTCGCCGGCCAGCACCTGCGCGCCCATCATCGCGAGCCCGGTGCCGGACCCGCCCGGCCCGGCGCACCAGGCGGCGTCACCGAGGAGCACGACCCGGCCCTTGGACCAGCGGTCGAGGTGGATCTGGCTGATCGAGTCGACGTACAGGTCGTCCGTGGTCGGCAGCGCTTCGAGCAGCTTCGGCGTCTCCCAACCGGTGTCGGCGAAGAGCTGCGCGACGAGCGCGCGCTGCTCGTCGGTGGTGCGGCGGCGGAACTCGACACCGTCGGCGGCGAAGACGAGCGCGACGTGCAGCCGGTCCGGCAGCCGGTGGCTGCCGACGGTCAGGCCGCGGCCGGGCTCGTTGTACATGACGCTGCTGTGGTCGAGGCCGAGGTGGTTGGGCGCGGTGAACCCGGCGATGCCGAACCCGAGGTCGCGCCGGAAGTCCGTCTCGGGCCCGAAGGCGGCCGCGCGCACTCCGGAGTGGACGCCGTCGGCCCCGACGACGAGGTCGAACGTGCGCGTCGCGCCGTGCCGGAAGGTGACCTCGACGCCGTCCGCCGTCTCGGTCAGGCTGGTGACGCGGTCACCGAAGACGTATTCGGTGTAGTCCGCGGTGTGCTCGTAGAGGATCCGCGCGAGGTCACCCCGCAGGATCTCGACCTCCCCGCTCCAGGCGGCGCCGGGCACGGTGAGCGCCGGCCGCGCGTCGAGGCCGAGCACGGTCTGGTCACCCATGGCGGTTTCGTGGCGGCGGACGTCGTCGAGGATGCCCATGGCGTCGAGCAGCTTGACCTGCTCCCCGCGGAAGTCGACGGCCTGCCCGCCGGGCCGCAGCGCGGGCGCGGTCTCGACCACGGTGACGCGGTAGCCGCTGCGGTGCAGCCAGAAGGCCGCCGACGGGCCGGCGATGCTGGCCCCGGACACGAGCACGGTCTTGGCGGTCATCGGAAGTTCCTCTCGGTCGCTGCTGATGACCGAAGAGTGCGGGAGACCGCTGACGGCCCTCGCACGATCCGCTGACGGCCAGGTGTAACCCGCTCGCCCGGGCGGGCGACTTCCCCGGGGAGTTCAGATCCCAGGGGAGGGTGGTGCTCGTGACAGCCCGCGCGGCAGCGGAGCCGAGCTACGTCGACGTCCTCACCGGCGAGTGGGGCGTGCCGACGGTCATCATCGGCGTCCTCGTGCTCGTCGTGTTCCTCCCCAAGCTCGTGCTGGGGCTCAAGGCGCTGGCCACCGCGATCTGGTCACCGCTGCGGTACCTCTGGCCCGGGCTCTATACCCCGGCCGCCCGCGCGGAGATGCGCTCACGCCGCCGGCTCGCGAACCTGTTGCTGCAGAACCTGGACCTGCTCGAAGCGGAGCTGCAGTGGCAGGAGTCCGCCTTCACCGACTTCCGGGCCACTGTGCAGTCGCTCGACACCCCCCGGCAGATCCGCGGGCGGCTGCTGGGCATCCTCACGGCCCGGCACCTCGTGAGCTGGCGGCCGGAAGTGCTCGACGAGCTCGGCGCGCTCGACGAGTCGCTGCGGGAACGCTGACGTACCCGCTGCTCGGGTGGCCGCGTGGCCATTGGGCCGGTGGTGCCCGGTTCGAGTGGTTAGCATGGCGCGGTGGACCGCTCCGCCGCAGGCCGGATCCAGGACGGCGAGGAGATCGTCGAGGCGCGCATCTTGGATGCCGCCGCGCACCTCATCGCCGAGGACGGGTTCGGCCGTCTCAAGCTCGGGGGCGTCTGCGCTCGCTCGGGGTACGCGCGGTCCGTCATCTACCAGCACTTCGGCGACAAGGACGGGCTCGGGCAGCGGCTCGTCGAGCACGCCGTCGAGGAGTTCACCAACGCCTACAGCGAGGCGGTCGCGGCCCGGACCGGCGCGGCGACCGCGACGCCGATGGACATGCTGCGGGCGCTGCTGGACATCATCTTCGAGCTGATCCGCACGATGCCGACGCTCAACCAGGCGTTCCTCGCCCTCTGGGGCGACGCGACGGCGGAGAACTCGGCCCTGCGCGGCGCCCTG
The DNA here is from genome assembly GCF_055583145.1 of Amycolatopsis sp. NPDC104819. Taxonomy (NCBI): domain Bacteria; kingdom Bacillati; phylum Actinomycetota; class Actinomycetes; order Pseudonocardiales; family Pseudonocardiaceae; genus Amycolatopsis; species Amycolatopsis sp. NPDC104819. The sequence goes on from NZ_JBVJON010000004.1 coordinate 296,911, forward strand.
ACCGAGGCCGACCGCCGCTTCCGGTTCGCGATCGCCCAGACGGTGGCCAGCGGCGTCGCGGACGGGACCATCACCGGCGTCCGCGACGCGGACTCCTACGCGTCGGCGCTGCTCGCCCAGCTGCGCGGCATCTCGATGCAGGCACTGGTCGACCCGGACGGCGTCGACCTCCGAGGCGTCCGGGCCGAGCTGGAACGCGGCATCGACCGCCTGTCCGCGGGCTTCCGCGGCTCGTTATAGAGCGAACGCGACCGACCGCAGCACCAGCACGGCGACGAAGACCAGCGTGAAGGCCAGATCGAGCGAAATCCCCCCGATCCGCACCGGCCGCACAACCCGCCGCACCGGCCCGATGACGGGTTCGGTGGCCGAGTAGGCCAGCCCCCGGGCCCTCCGCGCCCACGGCGGGCTGTCGGCGACCATCCCGACCCAGTCCAGCACCATCCGCGCGATCAGCACCAGCATGTACAGGGTCAGCGCGAAGCCGAGCAGTGTCCCTAGCGCACCCATGGTTCCCTCCGTCCGTCTCACCTGGAGAACGTCCGGAGGGGACCGGGTAGTGCCGGATCCGTCCGTTTCTCAGCTTTTCGACAGGATCACGCGTCGCCCGAGGGCCCGGCGCCGTTCGAGCCGCCCGCCGGCTCGGCCGGTGCCTTGTCGGACGACGGCTTGGCGGGCGCGGGCTTCGGCGCCGGGTCCGCCGGCTTGGCCGCGGCCGGCTCGGTGACCCCGGACACGACGGGACCGCTTTCGATCGCCGCCTTGGTGTTCCGGCGCTCGAGACGCTGACGCATCGTCTCCCGCTTGTCGCCGAGCCCGTTGTGGTTGCCGCCGAAGAGGTTGCCGAACGCGGTGCGGTGCACCTCGGAGACGTCCATGTCCTCGAGGTTCCCGCCCATCGCGATCTGCAGCGCCTTCAGCTTGATCTCGGCCTCGGTGTTGCGCTCGCTGCTCAGGTAGGCCAGCACCTCGCGGACGTCGCCGTTGTTCGTGGCGAGCAGCTGCGCGATCTGCTCCTCCGAACTGCCGTGGGAGACCTCGCGCAGCTCCTTGCGCCGCAGCTCCTGCACCCCGAGCTCCTGCTTGGCCTCGACCACGCCCTGCGTGTTCACCGGCTGGACCGTGACCGAGTAGCCGCCGAGCTCCACGTCCCGGGACGGGTGGGCGGAGCTCAACCGCGCCTCGATCGCCCGGGCCGCCTCGGTCGGGCGCAGCACGTCGAACCGCGCCGCCGTGTCGCGGATCTCGCGGGCGAGCGAGGGGAGCAGCGCGGCGGTCATGTCCTGGATGCTGTCCCGCGCGATCGTGAACGGGTCGAGCACGCGGCACGCCAGCTCGACCCGCACCGAGAAGGGGAACACGGCTTCCGCGCTGGCCGCCTGCACGGTGAACGAGAGCCCGTGGTTGGCGACGTCGATCACGTACCGCCGGTACTTGCCGAGCCGGCCGGTCGGCGCGGGCCGCCCGTGCCACAGCACGATCGGCTCGCCCGCGGTGCGGATGAGCACGTGCGCCGTGCCGAGCTCGGGCACCGGGGGCGAGCCGAACCAGCGCCGGCCCACCTCGGTGCGTTCCAGGATGGGGTTGTAGGTCCGGGTCATGACACCTCTTCTTCCGCCTCGTCCATCAGGTCGTAGAACGTCGCCGCGGCGACCGAAGGCTGGTAGCGGTCCTGGGCCCACAGGCCCAGCGCGTAGTGGACGCGGTTCTGGTCGCCGGTGCTCTCGTCCGCGATGTCGGCGACGAGGCCGAGGACGACCTCACCGGCGTCGGCGTCTTCGTCGACACGACGCACCCAGGTCCGCAGCCCGGCGAGGGCCAGGTCCCGGACGAACCGGTTGCTCATGGCCCGGCTCCACAGCATCGCCATGTACTCCCGGTTTTCGTCCGCGGTCCGCAGCAGCAGGGGCCAGCTCTCGTCGGTCTCGGGCCGGACGACGCAGGTGAACACGAGCAGCGCTTTGATGAACGCGTCTTCGTCGTCGCGGTTGTCCGTCCACTCGCCCAGCGCTTCCAGCACGTCGCGGCCGCAGCCCGCGCCGAGGAGGGCGCCCGCGCTCGCGGCCACCGCACCCAGCACCTCCCACTTGTCCGGGCAGACCACGAAGTCGCGAAGGATTCCCAACGCCCTTTGCGGTTCCCGGATCCCGAGTGGACCACCGGCGGCCAGCGCCGCGGTCGTGCAGAGGTTCTCGGTGTTCTTGGAGTACGCCGCCACCGCCCAGTCCTCGAGCACCGACCAGGCCGCCCGTTCGTCACCGAGCGCGCCGGCGACGTTGAGCCCCTGCGCCGCCGTCTGCCGCAGCCACGGCGAGCTTTCCCGGCCCCACGGCTGCAGGTACTCGTGCACCCCGTGCTGGAAGTCCTGCCGCGCCAGGATGCCGATGGCCTGCGCCGCACCCGCGCGGATCTCGACGTCGGCGTGTTCGGCCAGCTCCTTGAGCCACTCCAGGATCTTCAGCCGCGCCCCGTCGTAGCCGCACCAGACGATCCCGAGCACCGCCGGGCGCACCCGCGGGTGCCGGAACCGGACCGACGGCGCGCGGCGCAGATCTTCGGACGGCACGAGCTGGAGCCAGGTGTGGTCGGCGAGCAGCCGCTGTGTGTACCGCAGGGACGTCGGCGCCCGGCTGCCGCCGCTCAGCCGCTTGTAGAGCGAGACCGCCGCGTCCGCCACCTTGAGGTAGCCGGTGTTGTCCAGCACCGCCGTGGCCAGCACCAGCGAAAGATCCTTCGCCTCCGGTTCCCGGCTGAGCCACTCGCGGACCAGGCCCTCCGGGTTGCCCAGCTTCGCGGCGGTTTCCGCGAGACTGCGCCCGGTGCGGTGGCTCTCCTGGATCTCCGTGGCGGCGCGGACCGCGAACGCCGGCGTGTTCCGCTCGGCGAGCACTTCGAACAGTTCGGTTCCGGCCAGCTCCTCCAGCAGCTCCTCGGCTTCGGACGGCATCGTGTCCCGCAGGCGGCGGCGGAGGATCTCCACCGGGTCGGGCAGCTCCCACTCGTCCAGCACGAACTCGGCGCGGTTGGGCACGTCGTCGAGCGAGCCGCGGGGCGGGCCGGTGACGACGACCAGGTAGCTGTTCGCGTCGTGCAGCCGCTGCGCGGTGTTCCGCAGCCACTCCTCGGTGATCCGGGCCGCGGTGAAGGCGTCGTTCCGGCCGGGTTCGTCGAACACGACAAACCCGGTGTCCTCGCGCGGCACCCGCCACATCGGGTTCGTGAGCACCGACGCGGGCACCTCGGCGACGGCCTCGGCCAGCTTGGCCTCGTGGAGGGTCGTCCGGAGCAGTTGCAGCGCCCGCGTCCGCTTGCCGGTGCGGGCCGGGCCGCCCAGCACGACGAGGTTCCGCTCCGCGAGCAGGTCCAGCTCTTCGCGGAACCCCGGCGGGTCGACGAAGGACGCCGTCGCTTCGTCCAGGTCGCGTTCGGAGAAGCTGACCTTCGGCGAGCGGCGGCCGGGACGCCGCCGGTCGAGCTCCTCGTCGAAGGAGCCGGTGAAGACGGTGATCGTCTCGGCGTTGAACTGGTTGATCCCGCGGGCGACGTACTCGCCCATCCGGGTCTGGGCCAGTTCGCTCGTCTCGCCCTGCAGGTTGCGCACGGCGCTGTCGCGCCCGAGGTCCGCCGGCGGGGACGACGGCGCGGCGGGCTCTTCGGTCTTGGTCTCCGGCTTCTCGCCGGCCTTGGCCTCCGGCGGGGGCGTGGCGGGCGGCGGAGGTGGTGGGGGCGGCGTCGCCGGTGGCGTCGGCGGCGGGCTGGGTGGTCTTTCGTCGGCCACGGGGACTCTCCTCTGACGGGCTGGGTGAGATCGGTCAGGTGCCGGCGGGCCAGTCGCCGAGGAAGATGCCGCCGATGTGCGTGCCGCTCTGGATGACGTTCCCGTGGACCGTGCCGAGGACGGTGTTGTTCGTGGTGGTGCCGGCGCCGGGCGCGCTCGGCGGCGCCGGGGCCGGGCCCAGTGCCGGGATCTGCCGCCGCAGGCGCGTGACGAGCCGGTCGAGGTCGGGCTTGCTGTTGCGGAACGCCACGATGGTGCTCTGCTTCTCGGTGAGCTCGCGCAGCGATCCGGGCAGCTCGGCCGGGTCGAGCAGGTGACGGCGTTCGAGGTGCACCGGGATGACCTGCTTGTTCAGCCGGAGCCCGAGCTCGATCTCGCGGCGGACGAAGTCGTTCGGGTCGTCCAGCCGCCGCCGGCCGTCTTTGCCGGTCGCGGTCAGCCACCGCGGACCGATCACCACGAGCACCGCGACGGACGCGGACACGGCGTCGAACATCGCCGTCTCCCAGTCGTCGCCGAGGTCGATCGAACGGGAGGCGAAGAACACGGCGTCCGGACCGAACTCGCGGGTGAGCTCGTGGTCGAAGAATGCCGCCGCGAACGGTTCGTCGGTGGTGCGATAACTGAGGAAAACCTGGGTCACGGGGAGCTTCTCCGTATCCGAGTTCGTCGTGTTTTTGTCCGTCAGTTGTCCAGTGAGTGTTATTTCCGGAGCAGAGTGCTGCCGTTGTAGCCGCCGGTGTGCGTGATGCGCTTCGCGTAACAGCCGTCCTTGTCGATGCCGGCGGTGTCGCACCAGCCGTTCGCGGACTCGCCGCTGCTGTAGGGCTGCGGGAGGACGGTGACCCAGAAGTTGCCCTGCTTGAAGCTGCTGTAGTCCCCGGACCACAGCAGCAATGCGCCGGGGTACCTCGCCTGCAGGTTCGCGAAGTCCGCCCAGATGGCCAGGTGGTTGTAGGTCGTGCCGTTCGCCTTGAGTCCGAGCGACTTCGAGGACAGCTGGGGCACCCAGGAGTCCGCGAGCTGTTCGACCTGGCCGCGGTCGTGCGCGACCTGGGCTTCGAGCCGTTGCTGCGCCGAGCTTTCGTCGGTGGGCGTGGGATCCGGCGTGCTCGTGGCGACCTCGAGCGGAGCGGTGGTCGTGCCCGGCGCCGCGACGTCGCTGGGCGCGGCCGCGACCGGCGTCTTGCGCTCGGTGTTGGCGGTCAAGGCGACGATCACCACGATCGCGGCGACCACGGCGACCGCCGCCACGGCGGCGAGAATCCGCTTGACGTGCCGCGGCTCGCCCGGCGCGGGCTCCTCGGGCGCCGGCTCGGCGGGCGGCGGAGTGCCGGGCACCAGCACCGGCGCGGGTGCGGGTGGCAGGTCCTCCAGCGGGATCAGCCGGAGGTCGGTCTCGTCCTCGGCGTGCTCGGCTTCCGGCTGCACGGCGGGGAATTCGAGGGTCATGGACATGGCGGTCGCCGGCCCGCAGCCGTCGCAGAGCTCCCCGCCCGGTCGCGTGGGCGCCGTTCCACACCGCGCACAGGGGACAGACATGGTCGGCTCGCCTTCACTGGATCGTTTTTCCATCGCTGAGATCGAAGTCTCGTCAGCCATTTGGAACGTTACCGGATCAGGTCAGGACGGCATAAGGTATTGGCAACGGTTGGATATCGGGGAATGGAAAAGTGGACAGATCCTGGAAAATTCCTGGACAGAAATGCCGAAAAGGCCTGATGGCGGCCTTGTGCGTGGCCGGGCGCGGGAGCGCTTTCTCGTCTGGGGTGAGCCGAGTGTTGGTCGGGCAGCCGGGTCCCGTGCTGCTCGTCGCAGCCGTACTCCGTGTGTGTTCACGTGAGGTCTCGACCTGCGGATATTACTTTCGGTAGTTGATTGAGTGGGGTTTATGGGTGGCATAAGGGGATGCCGAGGGTCGGGGAGCGGCCTGCTGCGGGTCCCTCGTGCGCCGATGGGTCGGCGTGGTGCGGCGGGGCTGCGGCACCAGTGGCGTCCGGACCTGGGAGACCCCATGCCGCCCGTTGATCCCGACAGCGGCATCCACGAGCAGGCCACGCGACTCGACCTGCCGGAACTGGTCCGGCAGCTGATAGCGCACCTCGGGCCGGCCTTCGTCGCCTTGCGCGGGGAATGAACGACGGCGGGACCGCTTCGGACGAACCGACCTCCGCTGACTCCTCGGTGGCGATCGAGGCGAGCGAGCGGAACCGTCCACTGCGGAGGGTCGCCCTCATGAACGACCTGACGATCTTTTAATCTCCAGCCGAGGGCTCCCGGGCCCTCGAACGCCGGCCCAGGAGCCCCGCCCGCTAAGCGGCCAGCCCCTGCGCCGCCTCGTGGAACTCGTCGTAGTCGCGGTAGTAGTCCGCCTCGTCGTACTCCTCGGAGGCCAGGCACAGCAACACCGCTCCCGGGGCGAACTCCGTGACGTCGCACCACACCATCGGGCTCACGTACAGCCCCCGGCTCGGGTTGTCCAGCACGTACGTCGCCTGCTCGAAGCCGTCGTTCGCGACCACCGTGAAGCTTCCGTGGATCGCGATCAGGAGCTGGCGCAGCTCGCGGTGGCCGTGGGCGCCGCGGGACGCGCCGTCCGTGATGTTGTGGAGGTAGAACGCTCGGCGGACCTCGAACTCGATGTCGTGGCGGGGCTGGATCACCGTCAGGCGGCCGCGCTCGTCGGCGTGCTCGGGGAAGTCGATGATTCGGCAGGGCTCGATCCTGCCGATCACGGGCTGGTTGTCGGCCATGGGTCACCTTTCCTTCGCGTTGACGGGATCCTCACGCGGCCTCGGGCGTGGCCAGCCGGGCGGCCACCACCGCCCGGTCGACCTTGCCGTTCGGGTTGAGCGGCAGCTCGTCGAACGCCGTCGCGTGGCGCGGCACCATGTAGGCGGGCAGCTTCGCCCGCACCCCGGCGAGCAGGGCCTCGGCGTCCTGGACGCCGCCGGTGTACGCGGCCTCGAGGTCCAGCTCGCCGTTCGGGCCGGCCAGCGCCACGACCACCGCGTCCCGCACGCCCGGCCGCGTCCGCAGCGCCGCCTCGATCTCGCCGAGCTCGACCCGGTAGCCGCGGATCTTGACCTGGTGGTCGAGCCGGCCGTGGTGGACGAGCTCGCCGTCGGAGATGCGGACGCGGTCGCCGGTGCGGTACCAGTGCTCGTCGGTCAACGGCGTCGATCCGTCGTAGACCTCGGCGCGCTCGCCGTCGAACGTGACGAACCGGCCGATGTTGTCGGCGGGGTCCAGGTACCCAGGGAACCGCTGCGGCCCGCGCATGCACAGCTCGCCGTCCTCCGCGGGCACGCCGTCCTCGTCGACGACCAGGGTCTCCAGCGCCGGGTACGCCGTCCCGATCGGGACCGTGCCGTTCGCCGGCCGCGGCCACGCGCCGAGCTCGCCGGGCAGGCGGTAGCCGGTGCAGGTGATCGTCACCTCGGTGGGGCCGTAGCTGTTCTCCAGCACGCTGTCCGGCGCCGCCGCGCGCCACGCCTCCGCCTGGCTCGTCGTCAGCGCCTCCCCGCAGAACACGCTCCACTTCAACGTCGGCATGCTGCCGGGAGCCAGGCCGCGCAGCCGCTGCGCGAACGAAACCACCGACGGCACCGAGCACCAGTGCGTGATGCGCGCCCGCTTCACGAACCGCGCCGGCGCGAGGACGTCGTTGCCGGTGGGCACCACCAGCGTCGCGCCCGAACCCCACGCCAGGAACATGTCGCGCACGGACGGGTCGAAGGTGAGGTCGAAGATCTGCGACACCCGCGCGTCCGGGCCCACGCCGTACAGCGGGATCACGTAGTCGAGGTAAGCGGAAACGTTGTGGTGCCGGATCGGCACGCCCTTCGGGGTGCCGGTGGACCCGGACGTGAAGAGGATGTAGGCGAGGTCGTCCGGACCGGCCGCGGAGCGCGGCAGCTCGGGCGGAGTCCCCTCACGGAGTTCGGCCAGCTGAGGGTCGATCCGGACGACGGGCGCCGGGAAGTCCGGGACGTCTTCCTGCGTCAGCACCAGGTCGAGGCCGGCCGCCTGGGTGATCGCGGCGTTGCGGGCCACCGGGAACGCCGGGTTCAGCGGGACGACGGTCGCGCCGAGGCGTTGCGCCGCAAGGTATCCCGCGTAGGCCAGCGGGCAGCGCGCGGCCAGCAGGCCGATCCTCGCCGGCACCCCGCCGTGCTCGGCGACGAGCACCGCGGCCAGCCGCCGGACCAGCGCGTCGAGCTCGGTGTAGCTGAACTGCTCGCCGGCCACCTCCAGCGCGGTCCGGTCGCCGAACCGCGCCACGGTGGTGGTGAACCAGTCGTCGAGCGTGCGGGTGTCGGTCATGGGTTCCCTCCTCGGCTGGGCCGTCATCAGGCCGTCTCCGCCAGCAGCGCGTCGGCCGCGTCCGCGACCCCGGACAGCACGACTTCGGTGACACCGCCGCCGATCCCGAAGACCGCGGCCTGGGCGCGCAGCCACTGCGCGCCGCCGGTCGCGAAGCCGTCGGCGCCCTGCAGCTGGGCGCAGTCCGCGAGCACCCGCTCGGCGGTCAGCCCGGCACTGGCCTTCAGCAGCGCGGCGGCCGAACCGTCGTACCGGGTCGCCACGCGGTCGCCGAGCTCCTGGCACAGCGCGTGCAGCTGCCGCACCGCCACCACGGACGCGGCGAACCGCTGCCGCACGCTGTCGTTGCGCCACAACGGTTCGTCGGACCGCGCGGGGTCTTCGAGCCGGCTCTTCGTGGCCGTCAGCACTCGCCGGCACAGCGCGACCGCCCACAGGGCGCCGGCGAGCCGTTCCACGGCGATCTGGCGGGCGAACCCGGCCAGGCCGCGGCCCGGGCGGCCGACCAGGTGCTCACGCGGCAGCCGCACGTCCTCGAAGGTCACGTGCCCGACGCCGGCGCCCTCGAACAGCTCGGTGTCCGCTTCGCACGCGGTCACCCCGGCGGCCGGCGCCGGGACCAGCACCCACGTGAAGTTGGTGAAGTGCCGGCCGGGGCGGTGGCGGGCCAGCACCAGGAACTGGTCGGCCTGGGTGGCGTTGGTGATCCAGCGCTTGCCGCCGGTCAGCACGAGCTCGTCGTCGCCGATGGTGACCTCGGTGCCGAGCGCGGTCAGGTCGGAGCCGGCGGTGGTGTCGGTGGCGGCCAGCGCCGTCACCGACGTCCCGGCGAGCGCGTCCGCCAGCGCCGCCGCGGCCGGGCCGGAGCCGGTCGTCAGCAGCGGCACCGCGGTGGCCACCTGGACGCACACCGACAGCGTGGCCCCGACGCTCACCTGAGCGTCCACTTCGGACAGCAGACGGCCGAGGCCGGTGGGGTCCACGCCGAGCGTCGGGTCGCCGCCGCGGTACGCCGACCGCAGCGCGCCGGACGCGCCCAGCGCGGCCCAGACCTCCCGGCCGCCGCCGGTCAGCGCGTCACCCGCGTCGGGCCGCAGCTCAGGCAAGACGCACCTCCGGGTCGAGCAGGGCCAGCCGGCCGTCCGCGAGCCGCAGCCGGTCGTTGCTGTAGTTCAGCGCCGCGGACCGCAGGTCGCGCAGCGACCGCTCCAGGCCGGTGGGCGAGTCCTTCAGGTAGCCGTGCTGCAGGCCGACCGCGTCGATCAGGTCCTCCACCGCGGCGTGGCACTGCTCCGCGGCGGTGACCTTCAGCGCGTTCAGCAGGAGCTGGTAACGCGGGCGTGACAGGTCGTCGGCCTCCGCCACCCGTTGCGCGGTCTGCCGCAGCAGGGCGTGCACCGCGTCCACCCGCTGCCGGGCCGACCCGAGCCGGCTGAGCAGCAGTTCGGAGTCGAGGTTGAACCGGCGACGGCTTTCCCGGGCGCGCAACAGCGTCAGCACTCCCGACAGCGCGCCGCAGGCGGTGCCGAGCCAGCTCGCCGACCACCCGAGGTGGGCCAGCGGCCCGAAGACCTCCGACGCGATCTTGGCGAACCCGCCGTGCTCCCCGACGACCTGGTGCGCGGGCAGCCGCCCGTCCAGCCGCAGCGGTGCGCTGTGGCTCGCGCGCATCCCCATCGGCTGCCAATCGCCCGACGCGGTCAGCTGCAGCTGGTCCCGGTGCGCGTACACGAGCGAGACCTGGTTGGGCGACGTCGCGCCGGGACTGCGCATGGTGACGAGGAAGCCGTCCGCGTGCGTCCCGCCGGTCACGATCGGCGCGAACCGGTCCACGACCAGGTCGCCGCCGGACTCTTCGAGCTCGGCCTGCGCGGTGCGCAGGTGCCCGCCCTTGCCGGCCTCCGTGGTCACCGACGCCAGGTAGATCCGGCCCGCGGCGATCTCGGGCAGCAGCTCCGCGCGCAGCCGCGGGCCCGCGTGCCCGACCACCGCGGCGACCTGCTGGCAGTGCATGGCGAAGATCATCGCCACGGACATGTCGGCGCGCCCGAGCTCGATCGCGGCGTCCAGCAGGTCGGTGACGCCGCCGCCGAGGCCGCCGTGGTCGCCGGGGACCAGCAGGCCCAGCAGCCCGGTCGCCCGCAGCTCGGCCAGCGCCTCCACCGGGAACGTCGCTTCCCGGTCGTGGTGCGCCGCGTGCTCGGCGGCCACCGCGGCCACGCGCTTCGCGAGGGCTGTGACGCTCGCCGGCGACGGCTCGGCCAGGGCCACCGTCGCGTCGCTCATGCCGCTTGCTCGCCGGGGGTGCCGAGGGCGGCCTGCACCGCGTTCCACAGGCTGCCGGCGGTGGCGAACGTGGCGTCGGTGAGGTCCTCGTCCGGCAGCGAGACGTCGAAGACGTCCTCGATGGCGAACAGCAGCTCGATGGACTGCATGGAGTCCAGCCCGAGCTCCCACAGCTTCGACTCGGGGGTGATCTCCCGCCCGTCCAGGAACCTCAGGAATCGGGTGAGCAGCTCGGTGAATCGCGGGTCCATGATCATTCCTTTCCTGTGGCACCAAGGCGAATCGGGTCACGCGCGAGGTGCAGCCGGGAGGCGTGGACAACGGGCGAGCCGGGCCGGTCACCGTCGATGACGAGCTCCGCCGGGGCGGGGTGGCCGAGGAAGCCCAGCAGGCTCGCGTGCAGGCCGTAGGCCCCGGTGTTGGGGACCGCCAGCAGGTCGCCGGGCACGAGCCGGGGCAGCGGGGTGTTGCGCGCCCAGGTGTCCAGGGGGGTGCACAGCGGGCCGACGACGGTCGTCTCGACCGCGTCGCCCCGATCGGGTGCGTCGCCGACGGTGAGCAGGTGGGGGACCAGGGGCGGCAGCCGGCGCAGGCCGGACATGCCGCCGAGGTGGTTGATGCCGGACTCGAGGACCACGATTTCCCGGCCGTGGGAACGTTTTGCGTCGAGCACGGCGGTGACGAGCGTGCCCGCGGTGCCGGCCAGGTAGCGGCCCGACTCGAACGCGATCTCCGGGCTGCCGGTGCGCCAGCCGGGCACACCGTCGTCGAAGAGCTGCTCCAGCCGTTCGCGCAGCCCGGCGAACTCGACCGCGGCGCCGGCCCGCGCGAACGGCGCGCCGAACCCGCCGCCGAGGTCCAGTACCTCGATCGTCGCCCCTTCCGCCTCCAGCGCCGCGACGAGACGCGCGGTGGTGCGCAGGGTGTGGCCGAACTGGGCGACGAGGTCGTCGGTGCCGACCAGGTTCGTGCCCATGTACAGGTGCAGCCCGACCACGGCCGCGTGCGGCCGGCCCGCGAACCGGCCGGGTTCGGCGAGCACCCAGCCGGTGTCCGCGCCGAACTGGGACGGCACGCCGGTCATCGCCAGCCGCTGGCCGGGGGTCGGCTGGTCGTCGTTGACCCGCAGCAGGCAGCGCGCCCGGACCCCGAGGCCCGCGGCGATCCGGTCCAGCTGGTCCAGCGCCGCCGGCGAGTCCACGGAGAACGTGCGGACGCCCGCGCGCAGGGCCGCCGCGACGTCGGCGTCGCGCTTCCCGGGCCCGGTGTAGAGGGCCTTCGCCGCCGGCCAGCCTGCCTCGATCGACGCCGCCAGCTCACCCGGCGAGCACACCTCGGGCTCCGCGCCGGCCTCCCGCAGCTCCCGCAGCAGCGCCGGGTGCGGGTTCGCCTTGAGCGAGTAGTAGAGGCCGCAGCCCTCGGGCAGCGCGGCCCGCAGCCGGCGCGCGTTGCGCCGCACCTCGGCCAGGTCGTACACGTAGGCGGGGGTGCCCACCTGCGCGAGCGCGTCCCGCACCGACGGGGTCAGGGTGAGCCGCTGGTCCAGCACCGCCTCAGACATGCCGCGCCTCCTTGATCAGGCCGGCGAGCGCCTTGCGGTCGACCTTCCCGTTGCGGGACAAGGGGAGCTCGTCGATGACCACGCAGCGGCGGGGGATCTTGAACTCCTCGATCTGCTCCCGCATGCCGGCCAGGACCTGCTCGGCCGTCAACGACCCGGTGACCACCAGCGACGCCGGCTCGCCGTCACCCGGCGGCAGCACCGCGGCCGACGCGCAGCCGGGCACCCGGCGTGCGGCGGCCTCCACCTCGGTCGCGCTGACGCGGAAGCCGCGCTCCTTGTAGATGTCGTCCCGGCGGCCGGAGAAGTAGAGGTAACCGTCCTCGTCGACCCAGCCGTAGTCGCCGGTGCGCAGCTGCGGGAACAGCCCGTCGGCCTTGGGAAACCGCTGTTCGGTCAGGTCGGGACGCCGCCAGTAACCGGCCATCACGTTCGGCCCGCGCACGACGATCTCGCCGACCTCGCCCGGCGGTTGGCGCCGTCCGACGTCGTCGACGACGAACACCTCGGTGCCCGGCAGCGCGCGTCCGCTCGAACCCGGGCGGGCCAGGTCCTCGTCCGGAGGCATGATGGTGGCCCGCTTGCACTCGGTGAGCCCGAACATCAGCTGCACGCGCAGCGTGGGAATGGCGGCGCGCAGGGAAACCAGCGCCTCGGACGGCATCGCCGCGCCCGTGTTGGTGATCAGCCGCAACGCCGGGGCCGGACCGCCGCGGGCCAGCAGCCGGGCGAGCGCCTCCGCGACCGCCGGCACCGCCGCCAGCACCGTGGCGCCGGCGCGCACGAGGTTGCGGGCCAACGCCGGCCCGACTTCCGCCGGCTGTCCGAGCCAGACGTGCGCCCCGCTCGCCGCCCCGAGGAACAGCTGGTAGAGCCCGTAGTCGAAGGACAGCGGCAGCGGCGAGTACACGACGTCGTCGTCCTGATAGGACAGTTGCGAGTGGATGGCGAGCACCGCGAAGACGGCCTGCTGGTGCGTGGAGACGACGGCCTTGGGCAGCGACGTCGTGCCCGAGGTGTAGATCAGGCACACCGGGTCGACCGGCAGCGGCTCCTGGCCGGCCGGCGGCGTCCAGGGCCGCGGTTCGCCGGTGAACGCGGCTTCGGCCAGCTCCTCGGTGCCGATCGCGTCGATGCCTTTGGCGCGAGCGTCGTCGACGACCGACTCGTCGGCCCCGACGACCAGGACCGGCTCGCAGTCGTCGAGCACGTGGGCCAGGGGACGGCCGCGGACCTGCTCGTGCAGGAGGGTGAATGCCACCCCGACGCGCGCCGCCGCGTACAGCAGCGCGGGAGTGAGCGGGGTCGAGCCGGCGACGACGACCATCCGGTCGCCGCGCCGCAGGCCCCGGTCCGCCAGCCGGTGGGCGAGCCGGTGGCTCGCGGCCGCCAGCTCGGCGTGGGTCAGGGTGGTCCCGCCGCTGGTCACGGCCGGCCGGCCGGGCCATCGGGCGGCGGCGTCGTCCAGCAGCTGCGCCAGCAGGGTCGGCTGGGAGTTCACGCGGCTCCTTCCGTGGCGCCGGCCAGCCGGCACAGCCCGTCGAGGTGGTGCAGGTTCTCCGGCAGCAGGTCGTCCGGGTCGAACTCGACGTCGAGCCGGTCTTCCAGGCGCGCCACGACCTCGACCAGCCGCACGGAGTCGAACCCCGGCAGCAGGGTGAGCTCGGGCTCGGCCAGCACGCGCTCGGTGCTCGTGCCCAGCACGTCGGCCACGATCGCGGCCACGCTGTCGCGGAGGTCGTCCGGCGAGGCCGCGCCGAACACGTCCCGGTCGGCGGCCAGCGCCTGGCCGAGCCGGTCGAGCAGCCCGGTCGGCTCCCGGCGGCCCCGCTCCACGCGGCGGGCGGCCAGGTAGGTCTGCTCGGTCAGCAGGTCCCAGGCGCGCAGGTGGTCCTCGGCCGCGCCGGCGCCCGAAAACGCGGCGTGCAGCTTGCGGGACCGGGTCAGCAGCCAGGTTTCGAGCGTCAGCCGGTGCAGCGCCGCGGCCCGGTCTTCGTGCCGGGCGTAAGAGTCCAGGTAGGACGCCGGATCGGCGATGTCGACGACCGGGGTGACATCCGGCGCGCTCGTGGCGGGCGCCAGCGCGACGACGTGGTCCGCGGTGGGGAGCTTCGCCCAGTCGGTCGACCAGTGGCCGGGCACGGCGTTGCCCCACGGCGTCTGGTTCCGGTAGGCGTCGGTGATCTCGGCGCCGGCGGGGCTGTTCTCCACCAGGAAGCTGTGTTCCATGTGCTGCTGGCCGTAGTACGGCGTCCAGGAGAGGTCGTAGGCGTCGGCCACGACGTAGAGCTCGCCGTACTGGAGCGCCAGGTCCGCGAGCTCCGCCGCCGGGACGTCCCGCCAGTGCTCGGTCACCCGCAGGCCCAGGAACTCTTCCGCGTCGGCGAGGTGGGCGGCCAGGCTCGGCTCGACGGTCGGCAGCCCGTCCGGGCCGGCCGCGGGCCGGAACCGCAACGCGGCGCCCAGGGCCAGGTGGGTGTCGGGACCGTGGTGGCGGTCGGCGACCACCGCGAGGTTGGCCTGGAGGCAGTCCAGCAGCTCCGCGCGGACCGTGAGCTCCGTCATCGGACCCGCCTCCCCGCTTCGCCGGCGGAGCAGGCGGACGACGGTGGGCTTTCCTGCTGCACGAGCGTCATGTCCACTCCCAAGTCTCAGCGCTTCAGGTCGCGGGCACCGACCGGAACCCGGCCACCGGCGTTGGGGAAGCGGTGGATCTCGCCGTCCGCCGGCGGATCCCCGAGCTCCGGACCTCACGATCGAGCCTGTTCGGCTCCCTCTGATTCTTCTGAACCCCCGCCGTGGGGGTCTACTCCTGGAGTGTCTTCGGCCTCACCGGCCGGTGAGGCCCGCCGCGATCGCGGCTTGCAGCTGCGCGACGTCACCCGTCGAGGAGAAGGAGTTCACCGCGAGGACGACCGGCATCACCCGGTCCGGGGAGGTCGCCGAGCCGTGCATGCACGACGGGACGAGCCGCAGCCGGTGGAGGTCCGCGATCGCCGCCCGCTGGTAGGGCGGGTAGTCGGCGGGGTCGGCGTCCCGGCGGATGGGGACGGATCCCTTGCGGGTGTTGAAAGCCCGCTGCCCTTCGAGGCCGGCGACGGTCTGGAGCCAACGGATCGCGCCCGCCGCGTTGGGGGCGTTCTTGGGCAGGACGAACCCGTCACCGAGCCACTGGAACGTCCCCTCGGCGCCCGGGAACGGCTGGTACGTGTAGTTCGTGAGGCCGTTGTCCTCCAGTTCGGCGGCCACCCAGTCGCCCATGAAGAAGTAGCCGGCTTTCCCGTCGCTCAGCAGCTTCGCCGCTTCGGTCCAATGCAGACTGTCGCGGTCCGGGTTGGAGTACGACAGCAGCTTCTTGTAGTCCTCGAGCACCCGGGTGATGTCCGCGTGCGCCCAGTCGGCGTCCGCCGTCCAGAGGGATTCGAAGCGGTCGGCGCCGAGCTCGCCGAGCAGGAGCCCTTCGAGGAGGTCGAGCTGAGTCCAATGTGGACCGAGTGCGAGCGGGTGGTCGAGGCCCGCGGCGCGCAGCTCGTCCAGGTGGTGGAAGAGCTCCGCGAGGGACGTCGGCCGGGCGGTGAGCCCGGCCCCGGCCAGCGTGTCCCCGTTGCCCCACAACAACAGGCGGTGGATGCCCGTCGGCAGGCAGTAGACGCTCCCGTCGACCGAGAGGCCCTCGAGCAGCCCCGGCGGCAGGAGATCGGTCAGGCCCCACCGCGCGAACTGGTCGTCCAGGTCGGCGAGCGCCCCGGCGGCGACGTGGTCGGTCACCTCGCCGCCGGGGTGGACCTGGAAGCTGTCCGGCGGGTCGCCGGCCCGCAACCGGGAGGTGAGCGCCGCCACCGGGTCCGCCACCCCGTCCCCGGAGAGGACGGGGTTGACGAACTCCAGGTCGGGCGACCGGCGGGCGAACACCTCCACAAGAGAGT
The DNA here is from genome assembly GCF_055583145.1 of Amycolatopsis sp. NPDC104819. Lineage (NCBI taxonomy): Bacteria > Bacillati > Actinomycetota > Actinomycetes > Pseudonocardiales > Pseudonocardiaceae > Amycolatopsis > Amycolatopsis sp. NPDC104819. The sequence continues at coordinate 312,788 of NZ_JBVJON010000004.1, forward strand.
CGACCGCGGCCTTCTCGACGACCCGCTCGGGATCATCGTCGGTCGCCCAGGCGTAGACCTCGACCTCACGGTCGTCCCGGTGTGCGGGCTCGGTGCTCATGCCGCGCTGCGCTCCTCACCCGCGTCCGGCGACTTCGGGCCGGGCGTCTCGACCGCCTTGAGCGGCGCGGTCTTCTTGCGGCCGAACTTGCGCATCATCGGCGACTCGACGAAGCGGAACAGGATGAAGCCGCCGAGGATGCTCAGCGCGGCCATGCCGAGCAGGACCAGGATCGCGACGGGGGTGGAGAACTGGCCGCCGGTGACGCCCCGGAACCAGAAGACCGTCACGATCTGGACCATGTAGAACCCGAAGGAGATCTGGCCGAGGAAGACCCAGCGCTTGCCGTTCACCCGGGTGCGCGCGCCCCGCAGGTCCGCGCTGGCGAAGGCGGCGATCACGATCCCGATCGGCGCGAGGGTGATCAGGTTGATCGCCAGCTGCACCGGCGCGTACAGCGCGACGAACCAGGCGACGACCATGATCACGGTCGCGACCAGCGGGCCGACCTGCTTCGGCCACTTGCCCGCGGCGACGATGCGCGCCAGGAACATGCCGGTCAGGAACTCGAAGATGCGCCCGACGGGAAAGAGGTAGGCGAGCCAGTACTGCGTCGGCGACATCGGGTCCGGCGAGCCGGCGGCCGGGCCCTCGATGACGGTGTTGACCAGGAGCTGGTAGATCCCGAGGCCGGCGAGCATCGCGACCGCGCCGATCCACAGGCCGCGCGCCTTCAGCCGGAAGAGCGGCCGGACGAGCAGCGGGAAGGTCAGGTAGAAGAGCAGCTCCGCGCAGAGCGACCAGGCGGGGACGTTCATGGCTTGGCTGATCTCGTAGGTGGGGAACCACGACTGGATCAGGAACAGGTTGGGCAGCCACACGCGCCAGCTGACCACGCCACCGGCGAACAGGACCATGACGACGATCCACATGACCACGTGGTTCGGGAAGACCTTCACCAGCCGGCGGCGGATGAACGACCTCGCGGTGGTGGTCGGCCGCGCGGACCAGGTGATGACGAAGCCGCTCAGCACGAAGAAGAAGGACAACCCGATGTAGCCGCTGAAGGCGAAGGTCGTCGCGTACCACGTCGCTGCGCCGGTGTCGGCGAACGGGCTGACCGACGCGAACGTCGGGCCGAGCGGGCTCATCATCAGCCCGGTGTGGAAGAGGAACGTCATGATCGCGGCGATGAACCGCAGCCCTGTCAACGAGTTCAGCGCCTTGGCCGGCGTCGCCGTGCCCCCGGAGCCTGGGCCGACGGGCACTAGCCTCGCCGCGCCGCCATTGCTGTCACTCACGACCTACTCCTTCACGCTGGCCGGTCGGTTCTTTGGCGGAACCGTACGATTCCGGACGCGGCGAAGACGTCTCCACGTTTGCTCTGGAGACCATCGAGCGCCGGGCGCGAAGGAAGGTTTCAACCCAAGGTGACCACCTTGGGGGGTCCGGGGGCTTGCCCCCGGCGGGGGTCTGGGGGCTCGGCCCCCAGAAAACACAAAACCCGAGACCTGGTTCGCGCAATCCGCGAACAGACCTCGGGCATCTCGGGTGCCCTCGGCAGGATTCGAACCTGCGACACCTGCCTCCGGAGGGCAGTGCTCTATCCCCTGAGCTACGAGGGCCCATCGCTGGGCGACTCGGAAAGCTTAGCGCATCCCCCACGGCTCGCGCGGGCAGGTGGGGCGATGGGTGATCCCGCTGGTCGGCGCAAGAAAGTTGATCCACTCACCCGCACGTCGCTAGCGTGGGAGCCTCACCCGAAGGAGGCGAGATGGCCGAACCCTTCCAGGTACCTCTCGACGAGGTCGACATCGCCGATCTGCGGGAGCGGTTGCGGCGGACGCGGTGGCCGGAGGCGGAGACCGTCGGCGACTGGTCGCAGGGGGTTCCGCTGGCCTATGTGCGTGAGCTCTGCCGGGACTGGGGCGAGGAGTACGACTTCGGGTTCGCCGGGCGGCTCAACGCCTTTCCGCAGTTCCGGGCGAGCGTCGACGGGGTCGGGGTGCACTTCCTGCACGTCCGGTCGCCGCACGCGGACGCGCTGCCGCTCGTGCTCACCCATGGGTGGCCCGGCTCGGTGCTGGAGTTCCTCGACGTCATCGGGCCGCTCACCGAGCCCGAAGATCCCGCCGACGCCTTCCACGTCGTCATTCCCTCCCTGCCCGGGTACGGCTGGAGCGACAAGCCCGCGCTGAAGATCGCGCGGGTCGCCGAGCTGTGGGACGCGCTGATGGTGTCGCTCGGCTACGACCGCTACGGCGCCCAGGGCGGCGACTGGGGCGCCGCCGTGACGAACGCGCTCGGGCGCTCGCCGCGGGTGGCCGGGGTGCACGTCAACTTCGCGCCCGTGCGGCTCGAGCAGGACGATCCGACGCCGCAGGAGCGCAAGGCGCTCGCCGACCTGCAGGAGTTCCGGCGGACCGGGGCGGGCTACTCCGCCGAGCAGGGCACGCGGCCGCAGACGCTCGGGTACGGCCTGACCGACTCGCCGGCCGGGCAGGCCGCCTGGATCGCCGAGAAGTTCTGGGCGTGGACCGACAACAAGGGCCACCCCGAGGACGCCGTCGACCGGCAGAAGATCCTGGACGCGATCTCGGTCTACTGGTTCACCGCCACGGCGACCTCGTCGGCGCGGATGTACTGGGAGAACAACGACCGCGACCTGTCCACTGTGGACGTGCCGGCCGGGGTTTCGGTGTTCCCCAAGGAGATCGTGCGGCCGTCGCGGCGCCAGGCCGAGCAGCGGTACACCGACCTGCGCTGGTTCGAGGAGCTGCCCGTCGGCGGGCACTTCGCCGCCCTCGAGCAGCCGCGGCTGTTCGTCGAGCAGGTCCGCGGCTTCTTCCGGCTGGTGCGCTAGCCGCGGGCGACGTCGAAGCGTGACCGGTCCACCAGGCGGGAAACCCCTCCTGGTGGATTGGTGACGAACAAGCCGCGGAGTAGCTTTCGGATGGGTGAACTTAGCCTCACCTCTGTTGCACATATGCGCATTCGACTATATTTTTGGCCTCGGAACGACACGCGGAGCGGAGGCGAGATGGGACACGGCCACGGGCACGGCCACACGAGCGCGCCGGCGAGCGCGTCCGGGCGCTACGTGCGCAGCCTGACCATCGCGCTGGGCATCGGCGCCGGCTTCATGGTGCTGGAGTTCGTCGTCGGCTTCACGACCGGCTCGCTGGCCCTGATCTCCGACGCCGCGCACATGTTCACCGACGTCCTCGGGGTCGGCATGGCCCTGGCCGCGATCGTCCTGGCGCGGCGCAGCGGCCCCACGGTCAGCCGCACGTTCGGGCTCTACCGGGCCGAGGTGCTGGCCGCGCTCGGCAACGCGATCCTGCTGTTCGGCGTCGCGGGGTACGTCCTGGTCGAGGCCATCGGCCGGATCAGCGACCCGCCGGCGGTGCCCGGCCTGCCGGTGCTGCTGGCCGCGTCGGCCGGTCTGCTGGCCAACGTCGTGTCGTTCGCCGTGCTGCGCTCGGGGGCGAAGGAGAGCCTCAACGTCCGCGGCGCGTATCTGGAGGTGCTGGCCGACCTGATCGGCTCGGTCGGCGTCCTGGTCAGCGGCGCGCTGACGCTGCTGACCGGCTGGCGCTACGCGGACCCGATCATCGGCGTGGCGATCGGCCTGTTCGTGCTGCCCCGCACGTGGGCCCTGGCCCGCCGCGCGCTGCGCATCCTCTTCCAGCACGCACCCCACGGCGTCGACGTGGGCGCGATCAACGCCGAGCTGGCCGCGCTGCCGGGGGTCGCGGACGTGCACGACCTGCACGTCTGGACGCTGACGTCCGGCATGGAGGTGGCTTCGGCGCACCTGACGCTGGCTCCGCCGGCGAAGCAGTCGGACGTGCTGACGGAGGCGCAGAACCTGCTGGCCTCGCGGTACGCGATCGAGCACGCGACCCTGCAGGTGGAGGCGCCGCAATGTGCGCGGCGCTGCCAGGAGCTTTCCTGGTAGTCAGGGGAGCGGCTGGGCGCCCCGGCTGGAGAGCATCAGCTTCATCTGGTCCATCTCCGCACCCTGCGACGTCAGGATGCTCCGCACCAGGGCCTGCAACGCCGTCAGGTTCGAATGCCCCGCCGCGTACTGGGCCATCGCCGTTCCGCCCTGGTGGTGGCGCAGCATCAGCTGGAGGAAGTACACGTCCAGCTCCTTGCCCGACAGCGAGCGCAGCTTGGCCAGCTCCGCCTCGGTCGCCATGCCCGGCATCAGGGCGCCCGCCGCCGGGTTGACCGACGATGTGCCCATCGACATGCCCGGCATGCCGGACATCGGTTCCGTCATCCACTTCATCGGCGTGCCGATCGCCTGCTCCGGCTGGTCCCACAGCATGAGCCAGCCCTTCATGCGGCCGACCTGCTCCAGCTGCGTGCGCTCGATGTCGAACGCCAGCTGGCGGATCTCCGGGTCGGTCGAGTGGTCGCGCGCCCAGCCGGCCATCGTGACGGCCTGCAGGTGGTGCGTCGACATGTCCTGGGCGAACCCCACCTCGACCGACCCGGCTGCCGGAGTCGCGGCAGCCGAGCCGTTGTCGAGGGTGCGGGTCAGGAACATCCCCGCGGTCGCGCCGATCAGCAGGACCGCCAGCAGCGCGCCGCCGATGATCACCCAGCGCGACCACGTGGGCGGCCCGGGGGCCTCCGAAGTCACTTGGTGGCCGGGGCCGACGGCTGCTGGCTCATCCCGCCGGTCTGCTGGTCGGTCTGCGCGTTCGGCGTGCCCTTGTAGTCCATCGGCTTCGCGTCCGGGCCCGGCTTCGACGGGTCGAACGGCGGCGGGTTGTCCGGGTCGAACTGGCCCGGGCCGAGCGCGTCGCACGAGGCGCCGACCTCGGGGTAGACGCCGTTCGGGTTGCTCCGCAGCGCCGCGATGAACTCGTCGATGCGCGGGTCGTCGGCCTTGTCGACCTTCAGCTGGTGACCCCACGACTGCAGCGAGACCGCCTTGTCGAGGCCCGGGTACGGCGACATCATCGTGTACGGCTTGCCCTCGACGCGGACCTTGAGCAGGTTCAGCGCGTCACCCGTGATCTGCTGCGGGTTGTAGGCGATCCACACGGCGCCGTGCTCGAGGCCGTGCACCATGTTCTCGGTGCGGACGGCGTTCGGATACACCGTGCCGGTGCAGGTGGCCCAGTACCCGTCGTGCGGGCCGCCGAACGGCGGGGTCTTGTCGTAGGCGACGCGCTCGGTCGGGAGCACGTGCACACTGCCGGTGTAGGTGGCCGTCACCACGCCGGGGATGCGCTTGGAGGGGTCCGGGTCGGACGCGGTCGGCGCGAAGGAGGCGGCGGCCGCTTCGCGGTCGGACTGCTCACGCTTCGGCGCGGACGCGACCATGTAGTAGGTGATCACGGCGCCGGCCAGGGCGACGATGGCGATGACCGCGACGATCGTGCCCCACGGCGTGCCCTTCTTGCTCACGACGGAACCGCGGGCAGCCTTCACAGCCGACCCCTTTTTCCGAGTTGTCCGGTTCGCCATGGCTCCCGCGTTCTCCCTCTGGTGGCTGCGGACGGATTCCCGCCCGAGCCAGTGTAGAGACCGCGCGTCTGATCACCGTTAACGCCTCACACGGACGCCCGCCGTGACGTGGCCGAGACCGCTGAAAGCGCCCGACCTGGGCACACCTAGAATTCGCGGAGTGACTCCCGCCGCTCTCGCCGACCTGGTCCGCAGCTCCGCCGTGCAGGTGCTCGCCGCACGCGGCATCACCGACGCCGTGCTGCCGGAGCAGGTGACCATCGAACGCCCGCGCAACCCCGACCACGGCGACTACGCGACGAACCTGGCCCTCCAGGTGGCCAAGAAGGCCGGGCTCAAGCCGCGCGACTTCGCCGACGCGCTGGCCGAGGCGGTCTCGGCGGACGAAGGCGTTGCCTCGGCCGAGGTGGCGGGCCCCGGCTTCCTCAACTTCCGGCTCGCCGCGGCCGCCCAAGGCGACATCGTGCGCCAGGTGCTCGACGCCGGCGCCGCGTTCGGCCGCGGGGACGCGCTGGCCGGCACGAAGATCAACCTCGAGTTCGTCTCGGCGAACCCGACCGGCCCGATCCACCTGGGCGGCACCCGCTGGGCCGCGGTCGGCGACGCGCTGGGCCGGGTCCTGGGCGCGCAGGGCGGCGAGGTCACCCGCGAGTACTACTTCAACGACGCCGGCGCGCAGATCGACCGGTTCGTCCGCTCGCTGATCGCCGCCGCGAAGGGTGAGCCCGCGCCGGAGGACGGCTACGCGGGCGGCTACATCAACGACATCGCCGCCGAGGTCATCAAGGCCGAGCCGAGCGCGCTCTCGCTGCCGGAGGAGCAGCGGCACGAGACGTTCCGCCGGATCGGCATCGAGCTGATGTTCACCGAGATCAAGCAGAGCCTGCACGAGTTCGGCACCGACTTCGACGTCTTCTTCCACGAGAACTCGCTGCACGAGTCGGGCGCGGTCGACGCCGCCGTGCAGGAGCTGAAGGACTCCGGCAACCTCTACTTCGAGGACGGCGCCTGGTGGCTGAAGTCGAAGGAGTACGGGGACGACAAGGACCGCGTCGTCATCAAGCAGGACGGCAACCCGGCCTACATCGCCGGTGACCTGGCCTACTTCAAGGACAAGCGCAACCGCGGCTTCGACCTCTGCATCTACATGCTCGGCGCGGACCACCACGGCTACATCGCCCGCCTCAAGGCCGCGGCCGCCGCGTTCGGCGACGACCCGGCGACGGTCGAGGTGCTGATCGGCCAGATGGTCAACCTGGTCAGCGACGGCAAGCCGGTCCGGATGTCCAAGCGCGCCGGCACCGTGATCACCATGGAGGACCTCGTCGAGGCGGTCGGCGTCGACCCGGCCCGCTACGAGCTGATCCGCTACTCCGTGGACTCCAGTTTGGACGTCGACCTGGACCTGCTGCGCAAGCACTCCAACGACAACCCCGTCTACTACGTCCAGTACGCGCACGCGCGGCTGGCGTCCCTGCAGCGCAACGCGGCCGACCTCGGCCTCACGAAGCAGTCCGGTTCCGACGTCGATTTCGGACTGCTCACGCTGCCCGCCGAGGGCGACCTGATCCGCACCATCGGCGAGTTCCCGGAAACCGTGCGCCGTGCCGCCGAAATGCGGGAGCCGCACCGGATCGCGCGCTACCTCGAAGAACTCGCGGGCGCCTACCACAAGTTCTACACCGTGGGACGAGTCCTCCCGATGGGTGACGAAGAAGCCACCCCGCTGACCTTCGCGCGGCTCGCGCTGTGCGAAGCGGCGCGCCAGGTGCTGGCGAACGGTCTCGCCCTGCTCGGTGTCTCTGCTCCGGAACGGATGTAACCCATGGCGCACCCCGCGGGCCCCCGGCACGCCGACGTCTACCCCCACGCCGACACCTCGGGGCTGCAGCCCTCGGGGGTCGAAGAGCTCGACAAGCTGCCCGCGAAAGTGTGGCCGCGCAACACCTTCCGCGGCGGTGACGGCGTCGTGCGGATCGCCGGCGTCGACGTCCGCGAGCTGGCCGAGCAGCACGGCACGCCGCTGTTCGTGGTCGACGAGGCCGACTTCAAGTCCCGCTGCGCGGACTACGCCGAGGCGTTCGACGACCCGTCGCTCGTGCACTACGCGTCCAAGGCGTTCCTCTCCATCGAGATCGCCCGCTGGGTGGCCGAGCAGGGGCTGAGCCTGGACGTCTGCAGCGGCGGCGAGCTCGCCGTGGCACAGCGCGCGAACTTCCCGGCCGACCGGATCACCTTCCACGGCAACAACAAGTCGCCCGCGGAGCTCGAGGCCGCGATCGTCGCGGGGGTCGGCACGGTCGTGCTCGACTCCTACTTCGAGATCGCCCGGCTGGCCGACATCGCCGCGCGGCACGACATCACCCAGGCGGTCCTCATCCGGGTGACCGTCGGCGTCGAGGCGCACACCCACGAGTTCATCGCGACCGCGCACGAGGACCAGAAGTTCGGGTTCTCGCTGGCCTCCGGCGACGCCGCCGAGGCGGTGCGCCGGGTGCTGAACTCGCCGTCGCTCAAGCTGGTCGGCCTGCACAGCCACATCGGCTCGCAGATCTTCGACGCCGACGGCTTCGAGGTCGCCGCCCGCCGCGTGGTCGGGTTGCTCGCCGACCTGGCCAAGGAGCACGGTCCCGAGCTGCTCGACCAGCTGAGCCTGGTCGACCTCGGCGGCGGCTTCGGCATCGCCTACACCGACAAGGACAACCCGCCGCCGCCCGCGCAGATGATCACGCAGATCCGCGAGATCGTCCGCAAGGAGTGCGCGTACGCGGGCCTGCCGGTGCCGCGCATCGCCGGTGAGCCCGGCCGCGCGATCGCCGGTCCCGGCACCATCACGCTCTACGAGGTCGGCACCATCAAGGACGTCTCGCTCGGGGACGACCGGTCGCGCCGGTACGTCAGCGTCGACGGCGGGATGAGCGACAACATCCGGACCGCGCTCTACGACGCGGTGTACGACGTCCGGCTCGTTTCCCGGTCCGCGGGCGACAACGAGCAGCCGGCGCAGGCCGTGCTGTCCCGGGTCGTGGGAAAACACTGTGAGTCCGGCGACATCGTCGTACGAGACTGCTGGCTGCCCGACACGCTGGCTCCCGGCGACCTGCTGGCCGTCGCGGCGACCGGCGCCTACTGCTACTCGATGGCGAGCACGTACAACCGGCAGCCGCGCCCGGCCGTGGCCGCCGTGCGCAACGGCAGCGCCCGGCTGCTGCTGCGGCGGGAGACGACCGACGACATGCTGCGCCTGGAGGTCTGAGCACCAGTGTCTGCCCCAGAGGAACGACCGTCCATCAGGGTCGCCCTGCTCGGCTGTGGGACCGTCGGCGGCCAGGTCGCCCGGCTGCTCACCGAGCAGGCCGGGGAGCTGGCCGCGCGGGCGGGCGCGCCGGTCGAGCTGGCCGGCATCGCCGTCCGCCGCCCGGACAAGCACCCCGAGCTGCCGCCGGAGCTGCTGACCGCGGACGCCGAGAAGCTCGTGACCAGCGACGACGTCGACGTTGTGGTCGAGCTGGTCGGCGGCATCGAGCCGGTGCGCGGCTGGCTGCTGGCCGCGCTCAAGGCCGGGAAGTCGGTGGTCACGGCGAACAAGGCGCTGCTGGCCGAGCACTCCGCCGATCTGTTCGAAGCCGCCGACGCCGCGGGCGCCGACCTCTACTTCGAGGCCGCCGTGGCCGGGGCCATCCCGCTGCTGCGCCCGCTGCGCGAGTCGCTGGCGGGTGACCGCATCACCCGCGTGATGGGCATCGTCAACGGCACCACCAACTACATCCTCTCGGCGATGGACTCCACCGGCGCGGGCTACGCCGAGACGCTCGACGAGGCCAGCCGGCTCGGGTACGCCGAGGCCGACCCGACCGCCGACGTCGACGGGTACGACGCCGCGTCGAAGGCCGCGATCCTCGCCTCGCTCGCGTTCCACACCCGGGTCACGGCCTCGGACGTGCACCGCGAGGGCATCGCCGACGTCACGGCCGCCGACCTCGGCGCGGCCCGGATGCTCGGCCGCACGGTGAAGCTGCTGGCGATCTGCGAGCGGGTCGCCGACGACGACGGGGTCGAGTCGGTGTCCGCCCGCGTGCACCCGGTGATGATCCCGCGCAGCCACCAGCTGGCCGGGGTCGGCGGCGCGTTCAACGCCGTCTACGTCGAGGCCGACGCGGCCGGCGAGCTGATGTTCTACGGCCAGGGCGCGGGTGGCGCGCCGACCGCGAGCGCGGTGCTCGGCGACCTCGTCGCGGTGGCCCGCAACCGGGTCGCCGGCGGCCGCGGCCCGCGCGAGTCCGCGCACGCGGCGCTGCCGGTGCGCCCGATGGGCCAGACGCCGACCCGGTACCACGTAAGCCTTTCCGTGGCCGACCGCGCCGGTGTGCTCGCGCAGGTGGCGCAGGCGTTCGCCGCGAGGGGCGTCAGCATCGCGGCGGTGCGCCAGAGCGACGTCGGCGACCGCGCGAGCCTCGTCGTCGTGACGCACCAGGCGCCCGACGCCGCCCTGCAGTCCACTGTGGACGAAATCGCGCGGCTCGACGTCGTGCACGAAGTTGTTAGCGTCATGCGCGTGGAAGGCGAAGACCAGTGATCAGGCATCCCTGGCCCGGAATCATCGAGGCGTACCGGGACCGCGTCCCGGTCCCGGACGGCGCGCAGGTCGTCACGCTCGGGGAGGGCAACACACCGCTGCTGCCCGCGCGGCACCTGTCCGAGCTGACCGGCTGCGAGGTGCACCTCAAGGTCGAGGGCGCCAACCCGACGGGCTCGTTCAAGGACCGCGGGATGACCGTGGCCATCACGCACGCGCTCGCGAGCGGGCTCAAGGCGGTGATCTGCGCGTCGACCGGCAACACCTCCGCCTCGGCCGCGGCCTACGCCGCCCGCGCCGGGCTCACCTGCGCCGTGCTGGTGCCGCAGGGCAAGATCGCCATGGGCAAGCTCGCCCAGGCCGTGCTGCACGGCGCGCGGATCCTGCAGGTCGACGGCAACTTCGACGACTGCCTCGAGCTGGCCCGCAAGACCGCGGCCGACTACCCGGTCACGCTCGTCAACTCGGTCAACCCGGTCCGCATCGCCGGCCAGAAGACCGCGGCCTTCGAGATCTGCGACGTGCTCGGCGAGGCGCCGGACATCCACTGCCTCCCGGTCGGCAACGCCGGCAACATCACGGCGTACTGGGCGGGGTATTCGGAGTACGCGACCGACGATGTGGTGAAGAACACCCCGCGGATGTTCGGCTTCCAGGCGGCCGGCGCGGCGCCGCTGGTGCACGGCGAGCCGGTGCGCGACCCGGACACGATCGCCACCGCGATCCGGATCGGCAGCCCCGCGTCGTGGACCGCCGCGGTGAAGGCGAAGGACGCCTCCGACGGGCTCTTCGAGGCCGTCACCGACGAGAAGATCCTCGAGGCGTACCGGCTGCTGGCCGGGCGCGAAGGCGTGTTCGTCGAGCCGGCGTCGGCCACCAGCGTGGCGGGCCTGCTGGCCACGGCCGCCGACGGACGGCTGCCGCGCGGCTCCCGCGTGGTCTGCACGGTCACCGGCCACGGCCTGAAGGACCCGCAGACGGCGCTGGCGGGCAACGTCGAGGTCGAGCCGCTGGCCGTCGACCCCTCGGCCGTCGCGGCGGCGCTGGACCTGCGATGACCGGGTTCCGCGTCACCGTCCCGGCGTCCACCGCGAACCTCGGGCCGGGCTTCGACGCCTTCGGGATGGCGCTCGGCCTCTACGACGTCGTCGAGGTGCAGGTCGTCGACGCCGGGCTCAAGGTCGAAGTGGTCGACGCCGGCGCGGGCGGCGTCGCGGACGTCCCGACCGACGAGACCCACCTGGTGGTGCGCGCGATCCGGCGGACCTGCGCGCACCTCGGGGTCGAGCCGCCCGGCCTGCACCTGCGCTGCTTCAACGCGATCCCGCACGCGCGCGGGCTCGGCTCGTCCGCGGCGGCCGTCGTGTCCGGCGTGGCCGCGGGGTACGCGCTGGCCGGTCGTCAGCTCGACAACTTCGGCGCGTTGCAGCTGGCCGCGGGCTTCGAGGGGCACGCCGACAACGCCGCGGCCAGCCTGGTCGGCGGGCTCGTCGTCGCCTGGTGCGAGGGCGGGGAGTTCCACGCCGAGCGGCTCGCGCCGCACGCTTCGATCCGGCCGGTCGTGGCCGTGCCGTCGGTGCGCTCGGCCACCGCGACCACCCGCGGCCTGCTGCCGGCGGCGGTGCCGCACGCCGACGCCGCGCACAACGCCGGCCGCGCCGCGCTCGCCGTGCACGCGCTGACGGCGAAGCCGGAGCTGCTGCTCGCGGCCACCGACGACCGGCTGCACCAGCACTACCGCGCGCCCGCCTACCCGGCGAGCGGCGAGCTGGTGGCGACGCTTCGTGCACGCAGCGTGGCCGCCACTGTCTCCGGAGCGGGCCCGACCGTGCTCGCGCTGACGACGACGGGAATATTGCCGCCGGAGGTCGACGTTGAGGGCTTCGACGTCTTCGAGCTGCCCGTGGATCTCACGGGTGTGCAGGTTGCGGCTCAGTAAAGGCTGGGTCACGTGGCCGCGGCCGGTCCCGCCACGCGGGGGGTGGTTGTTGCACCCGGCACCGCCGCGGTCTACCCTCGGGGGCGTTCGATCACCGTGCGTTTCCGCACCCGATGCCGGTCCCGGGAAATTTCCCGGATGGCATCCTTCGTCGATCCGCCGAATCCGCACCGCCTGGCAAGCGGGGTAACGCGGAGGGACGCAGGCGGGTTTCCGGTCTCGGCGGTGTCGGATTCCGCATCCTCCGAATGGAGGACGCAAACCCCTGTGGTGGAGGCGCTCCAGCTGTGTTTCGCACGGCCGAAGAGCTCATCTCCCGTATCGGGGGGCAGTTACGCCGGTTCGCGATCAGAAGCGAGCGGCAGTCCGCTGATCCGCCTGGAGGCGTGGATCGGTCAGGAAGGACATGTGTGAGCAACACCGATCTTTTGAGCGACGTGGGTAGCAGCGCCGCGGAGTCGAACGGCAGCACCCCCGCTCCCAAGAAGACGGTCGGCGGGTTGACCGGTAAGACCGTGGCGGAACTGCGTTCGCTGGCTGGGGAGCTCGGCGTCGGCGAGACGACGGGCATGCGCAAGGGCGACCTGATCGCCGCGATCCGCGAGCGTCAGGGCAAGTCCCGCAAGCGTCCGGCCGCCGAGACGCTGCCCCTGGAGGGCGTCGGCGAGCCGGTCAAGGCTCCGAAGCGCGAGCCCAAGGCCGAAGCGCCGTCGGCGCCGGCCGAGACCAAGCCGGAGCCGCAGGCCGAGGCCCCGGCGGCGAGCGCGCCCGCGGTGGACGCCCCGCCGCAGGAGCGCCCGCAGCAGGACCGGCAGGACAAGCAGGACGGCCCGCAGGGCCAGGACGGCCAGCCCGAGGAGGGCGGCCGCAGCCGGCGCCGCCGCGGGTCGAACCGCGCCGCCGGCGCGCCCGAGGGGCAGGGCGGCGACCGTCAGCAGGGTGAGCGCCAGCAGGGTCAGGGCGGCGACCGCCAGCAGGGCGGCGGCAACAACCGTGACCAGCAGCGTCAGGGCGGCGGCAACCGCAACGACAACCGTCAGGACGGCAACCGCCAGCGCAACCAGCAGGACGGCGGCAACCGCGGCGGGCAGGACAACCGCGACAACCGCAACCAGCAGCCGGACGACGACGAGGAAGGCGGCCGCCGCGGCCGTCGCTTCCGCGACCGTCGTCGCCGGGGCAGTGGTGGCGGCCAGCGTGACGGCGGTTCGCCGGACACCGAGATCCGCGAGGACGACGTCCTGCTGCCCGTCGCGGGCATCCTGGACGTGCTCGACAACTACGCGTTCGTGCGCACCTCCGGCTACCTCGCCGGCCCGAACGACGTGTACGTGTCGCTCTCGCTGGTCCGCAAGTACGGCCTGCGCCGCGGTGACGCCATCACCGGCGTCGTGCGCCAGCCGCGTGACGGCGAGCAGCAGCGGCAGAAGTTCAACCCGCTGGTGCGCGTCGACTCGATCAACGGCCTGGAGCCGGACGAGGCCAAGCGCCGTCCCGACTTCACCAAGCTGACCCCGCTGTACCCGAACGAGCGGCTGCGCCTCGAGACCGAGTCGCACAAGCTCACGACCCGCGTGATCGACCTGATCATGCCGGTCGGCAAGGGGCAGCGCGCCCTGATCGTGTCGCCGCCGAAGGCCGGTAAGACCACGATCATGCAGGACATCGCGAACGCGATCTCCACGAACAACCCCGAGTGCCACCTGATGGTCGTCCTGGTCGACGAGCGTCCGGAAGAGGTCACCGACATGCAGCGCTCGGTGAAGGGCGAGGTCATCGCCTCGACCTTCGACCGGCCGCCGTCCGACCACACGTCGGTCGCGGAGCTGTCGATCGAGCGGGCCAAGCGCCTGGTCGAGATGGGCCACGACGTCGTCGTGCTGCTCGACTCGATCACCCGGCTCGGGCGTGCGTACAACCTGGCGGCCCCGGCGTCCGGCCGGATCCTGTCCGGTGGTGTCGACTCGACCGCGCTCTACCCGCCGAAGCGGTTCCTCGGCGCGGCGCGCAACATCGAGAACGGCGGCTCGCTGACCATCTTCGCCACGGCGATGGTGGAGACCGGGTCGACGATGGACACGGTCATCTTCGAAGAGTTCAAGGGCACCGGTAACGCCGAGCTCAAGCTCGACCGCAAGATCGCCGAGCGCCGGGTGTTCCCGGCCGTCGACGTCAACCCGTCGGGTACTCGTAAGGACGAGCTGCTGCTCTCGCCGGACGAGCTGGCCGTGACCGTGAAGCTGAGCCGGGTGCTGCACGCGCTCGACTCGCAGCAGGCCATCGACCTGCTGATCTCGCGGCTGCGCAAGACGAAGACGAACGTCGAGTTCCTGATGCAGGTCTCGAAGACCGCCCTCGGTGGCGGCGAAGACGACTGAGCGCGTACGCCGGAGGCCTCCCCGCGGTCGGCGCGAGGAGGCCTCCGGCGCGTTCGGAATACCAGGTCAGCGGGGTGCGTTCCAGTGATCGTCAGCCCGTCTGGCAGAATTATCCGCTGAAGTCCGGCGCCGGTTCACCCCGTGGACGACTGGGGACCCGGAGCCAACGAGAGAGGACACCATGAAGAGCGGCATTCACCCCGAGTACGTGGTCACCGAAGTGAACTGCGACTGCGGAAACAGCTTCACCACGCGCAGCACCAAGACCAGCGGCAACATCCACGTCGAGATCTGCTCGAACTGCCACCCGTTCTACACGGGCAAGCAGAAGATCATGGACACCGGTGGCCGGGTCGCGCGCTTCGAGGCTCGCTACGGCAAGCGGCAGAAGAAGGACGCCGACGCCAAGTAGCTTTTTTCACGGCGCCCACCCGCACGCGCGGGTGGGCGCCGTTGCTTTGTCCGCGGAACCGAGCTGAGAGGTGGCAGAGGTGGATTCGAGCTCGCTCAAGGGGCTGCTCGCCGAGCACGCGGAGCTGGAGACGCAGCTCGCGGACCCCGCGGTGCACGCCGACCAGGCGCGCGCCCGCAAGCTCGGCCGCCGCTACGCCGAGCTGACGCCGGTGGTGCGGGCCGTCCACGAGCTCGACACGGCCCGCGACGACCTCGCGGCCGCGCGGGAGATGGCGTCGGAGGACGCGGAGTTCGCCGCGGAGGCCGAGGAGCTGAGCGCGAAGATCCCCGACCTGGAGTCGAAGCTCACCGAGCTGCTGCTGCCGCGCGACCCGTACGACGGCTCCGACGTCGTGATGGAGATCAAGTCCGGCGAGGGCGGCGAGGAGTCGGCCCTGTTCGCCGGCGACCTGCTGCGGATGTACCTGCGCTACGCCGAGCGCCACGGCTGGAAGGCCGAAGTGCTCGACTCGGTCGACTCCGACCTGGGCGGCTTCAAGGACGTCACACTCTCGATCAAGACGAAGTCGGCGGTCGTCGACGGCGTCTGGTCCCGCCTGAAGTTCGAAGGCGGCGTGCACCGCGTCCAGCGCGTGCCGGCGACGGAGTCGCAGGGCCGGATCCACACGTCGGCGTCCGGGGTGCTGATCTACCCCGAGCCGGAGGAGGTTGAGGTCGAGATCGACCCGAACGACCTGCGCATCGACGTGTTCCGCTCGTCCGGCCCGGGCGGCCAGAGCGTCAACACGACCGACTCGGCGGTGCGGATCACGCACCTGCCGACCGGCATCGTCGTGTCGTGCCAGAACGAGAAGTCCCAGATCCAGAACCGCGCGCGGGCCCTGCAGGTGCTGCAGGCCCGCCTCCAGGCGATCGCGGAGGAGGAGGCGGCGGCCAAGGCGTCGGACGCGCGCAAGTCGCAGGTCCGCACGGTCGACCGCTCGGAGCGGATCCGGACGTACAACTTCCCGGAGAACCGCATCTCCGACCACCGGGTGAACTACAAGGCGTACAACCTGGACCAGGTCCTCGACGGCGACTTGGACGGTGTGCTGGACGCCCTGGCGACGGCGGACCGCGAAGAACGCCTGGCGGCCTCGGCCGGCTGACGTCGTGTCGACGCTCCAATCACGCGTGTCGGCTCCCTGATCACGCTTGTCGACCCTCGACGCACACGAACCGGCCTGCCGGCGTGTCCGGAGGGCCGACACGCGTGAACTCGAGGTGGTGCTCTATGTCCGCAACCTGGCGAGCAGCTGCGGGCGCTGGGCGAAGCCGCCCCGAACGTCATCGGGGTGAAGTACGCGGTGCCGAATCCCGTGCGGTTCGGCTCGGTCGCGCGCGTGATTGAGCGGTCGACACGCGTGATCGGGGAGCCGACACGGCCCGTCTGCGCTGGTCGGCGACCAGCGCGTCGTCCTCGACGGCTGCCCAAAGCGGTCAGCGGACGGCGGGCGATTCCGGCTCGCGGAAGGCGTCGAACACCTCGGTGACGGGCTCGTCCTCCTCCAGCGCCGGCTCCGACGCAGGCGGCACCGGCTTCGGGAAGAAGCTGATCACCCCGAACACCAGGGCCAGGAACGTCGGGAACAGCGTCAGCAGCTGGTGCTTCACCCCCTCGACACCCTCACCGAGCGCCGAGAGGCCGAACTGGCCCACCGCGAACAGCAGCAGGAAGAACACGACGATCCCGAACTCGCGCCGGTGGCGGCGGAACGCGCGGATGCCGGCCCAGCCGATCAGCAGCCAGAACGGCACCAGCACGAACAGCCCCAGCGGCGCCGCCAGCGCGGACAGCCCGGAGAACACCGGCACGCGGAACTCCTGGGCCATCTGCGGGAACCCGGCCGACTCGGCGAAGCTGCCCAGCCGGGCCGGCCGCGCCGTCAGGGTGTCGACCGCGCCCTGCTGGAGGATCTGGGCCGTGCGCAGCGGGTGGGACGCGTAGTACTGGACCACGTTGCGGCGGCTGATCTTGTCGCGGAAGCCGTTGTAGTCGGCGTCCGTCCACGGGCTCGCTTCCCACCAGCCCTTGCCGATGAACTTCTTCGCGCTCGGCGGGAGGCCCAGCGCGTCCAGGTCGGCGTCGGTGTTGTGCTTGCCGTCCACGATGCTGTCGAACACGACGTGGAACATGTTCGCTTCGCGGTACTCGGCGTTCGCCGGGTCGCCGTGGGACTGGACCAGCGCCGTCCCCGCGCCGACGACCACCAGCACGCCCAGCGGCAGCACCCAGCGCGCGAGGCCGCGCTTCCCGAGCGGCCGGACCAGCACCAGGGCGAGCACCAGCAGCGGGATCAGCAGCAGCGTCTGCGACTTCGCGTTGATGCCGATCAGCGCGCCCACGACGGTCAGCGCCGCGCCCCAGTAGCGCCACGCGCCTGCGCGGTGCATCAGCAGCAGCCCGCCCGTGGTCAGCAGCATCCCCACGAACCCGGCGCCCTCGCTGAGCACCGACGCGAAGTAGCCGAAGAACGCCGAGTCGGCCATCACCAGCAGCAGCAGCACCGCCGCGATGACGCGGTAGCGGGTGCTCAGGTCCAGCGCGAGGACGGTCGCCGCGACACCCACCGCGACCAGCACGCACGTGATCGCGCCGAGCACCAGCAGGTTGAGCTCCGCCGACGAGCCGAGCACCTTCCCCAGCTTGCTCGCGAACCAGTCGAACCAGGCCTGGCTCGAGATGTAGTCGCTCTTGCACGCCGACCCCGGGCCGTAGCTGAAGTGCACGTAGAACTCGGACTTCAGCTCCGGGTGCCGGCCGCCGAGGTCGCACAGGAGGCGCCAGCCGTCGCCGTTGTCCGCCATCCCGACCGGCCTCGGCACGAGGAACCGGAGCAGCAGCACGCCCAGCGAAAGGACGAAGACGCCCAAGCCGAAGCGCAGTTCACGAGTACGCACTCGGAACAGCGTACGAGATCACGCAGAGTCGGCGGGCGCTGCACCGGGAACGGGCGAAACGGGCCGGTGCCGGAACACCACGTAGTGGTAGAGCAGGTAGTTCCAGAACAGCCCGACGACGATCGCCGCGCCCTTCGGCACCAGCAGGTTGACCCCCGGGAACAGGTGGCTGACCAGCGTGATCACGCCGAACTGGACCACCCAGAGCCCGAACGCCGTCACGCCGAAGAACAGCAGCGCCTGGCGGCGGATGTCGCCGTCCTTCGCGCGGAAGGTGAAGTTCCGGTTCAGCGTGAACGACAGCAGCATGCCCGCGGTCGTCGAAATGAAGTTGGCCAGGAACGTCGGCACGCCGAGCGTCGCCAGCAGCGCGTACCCCAGCGCGTCGACCAGGGTGTTGCCGATCCCGACGATCCCGAAGCGGACCTGCGTCGCGGTGACGAACCTCATCGGGCGGCGCTCCGGTTCTCGGCGGGCTGCCCGGTGCGCACCGACGCCACCGTGTACAGCGGCCGGTTCTGCACCTGCGAGTACGTGCGGCCGACGTAGCTGCCGAGCACGCCGAGCATGATGATCTGGATGCCGCCGAGGAAGAACATCGCGATGGTGATGAACGCCCAGCCGGGCACCGCGGTCTCCGGCGCGAACAGCTTCACGCCGACGACGTAGAGCACGCCGAGGAAGCTCAGCAGCGAGATCAGGTACCCCATCCGAGTGATCATCCGCAGCGGCGTCGTCGAGAACCCGAGGATGCCGTCGGCGGCGAAGCGCAGCATCTTCGTGAGCGGGTAGCCGGTCACGCCGGCGTGGCGCTTGTCGCGGTCGAACAGCACCGCGGTCTGCTTGAACCCGACGTAGCTGACCAGGCCGCGCAGGAACCGGTCGCGTTCGCGGTACCTGCGCAGCTCGTCGACGACCTTGCGGTCGACCAGCCGGAAGTCGCCGGTGTTCTTCGGGATGTCCACCGCGGCCATCTTCCGCAGGAACCAGTAGAACGCGCTCGCGGTGAACCGCTTGAACGGCGGGTCCTGGCGCGACCGCCGTTGCGCGTAGACGACGTCGTAGCCCTCTTCCCACTTCTCGAGCAGCTCGAGCGCCACCCGCGGCGGGTCCTGCAGGTCGCTGTCCATGATGATCACGGCGTCCGCGTCGACCAGGTCGAGCCCGGCGGTGACGGCCATCTGGTGCCCGAAGTTGCGGGACAGCTCGACGACCGTGACCCGGGCGTCGCGCGCGCCGAGCTCGGTGAGCCGCTCCAGGGAGGCGTCACGGCTGCCGTCGTCGACGTAGACGAAGCTGAACTCGTACCGCCCGGCCAGCGGCGCGGTGACCTCGTCGACCGTGCGGTGCAGCAGGTCGACGTTCTCTTCCTCGTTGTAGATCGGGAAGATGAACGCGACCCGGCGGCGCTGGGCCGGCTCGTTCGGCACGGGCACTCCCGGAGGTCGGTGTCACGGTCATCTTAGGAACCGGCGGCCGCTTCGCCAGCCACGGTGTCCGGTTCCATTCTGGCGGTGACCGCTGTTACGCGGGCGTTTGTCACCCGCGTGAGCCGGGCACGGCCCGCGCGGGTGCCTCGATACGCTGGACGGCGGAGGACCGGCGCGTGTCCTGACGGGGGAGTTCCGCCTGGTGTGCCAGGCTTGACGAGGTGAAGGACGACGAGTGAATCGGCAGCCGCTGCGCCTGGCCATCATCGAGGCCACCCGGATTCTCGAGCGGGCCGGTGTCGCCTCACCGCGGTTCGACGCCGAGGTGATCGCCGCGCACGTGCTCGGGGTCGAACGCGGGCGGCTGCCCATGGTGCCGCTGGTCGACCCGCCCGTCATCGAGGCCATCGGGCAGCTCGTCCAGCAACGCGCGAAGCGGATCCCGCTGCAGTACCTGACCGGCTGGGCCGCGCTCGGGGAGATCACCGTCGCGGTCGGGGCCGGCGTGTTCGTGCCGCGGCCGGAGACCGAGCTGCTGCTCGAGTGGGGCGTCAAGTTCCTGCAGGGCCGGGAGTACCCGGTCGTGGTGGACCTGTGCACCGGTTCCGGGGCGCTCGCCCTGGGTGTCGCGCACGCCCGGCCGGACGCGGTCGTCTACGCGGTGGACGTCGACCCGCAGGCGCTGGCCTGGGCGCGGCACAACGCGGACGTCCACGCCGACGCCGGCAACACCCCGATCCGGCTGTACTCCGGGGACATCGGCGACCCGACGATGTTCGCCGAGCTCGACGGCCTGGTCGACCTGGTGCTGTGCAACCCGCCGTACGTCCCGGAGGGGACCCCGGTGCCCCCGGAGGTCGCCGAGCACGACCCGCCACGCGCGGTGTTCGCGGAGGAGAGCGGCCTGGCGGTGATCCGCCACGCGATCGCGGCGGGCGCGCGCCTGCTGCGCCCGGGCGGCGGCCTGGCGATCGAGCACGACGACACGCACGGCTCGGCGGTCCCGGCCCTGGTGCGCGCGCGGCGAGTGCTGACCGGCGTCGAGGACCACCCGGACCTGACGGGGCGCGCGCGGTTCGTCACGGCTCGACGGCTGGGCTGAGCGGCGGCGCGGCTGACAAACCGGCCAGACTTTCGTCGTGGGGCAAGCGGGTAAACCTCCCTCCGCGGCAGAACGGGGACAGCTCGGCTCAATACGGTCGATCACCGGGACCCACCACCCCCGTGGGTGTCCAGTGAAGGAGCCGCAGATGCGTTCCAGAACCCCGAAAGCGCTCGCCCTGCTCGCCGCCGTCACGGTCCTGACCGGGCTCGGCACGGGCACGGCCGCCGCCGCGCCGCTCACCCGTGGCTGGCCGGCCCCGATCGACGCCGCGCACTGGGAGAACCAGGACCACATGACCTGGTCCGACTACCAGAAGGTGCCCGGCACGAACTGGGCCGACCCCAGCCTCAAGCCCACCCAGCGCACCTTCAAGGGCGCCGTCGTCCTCGCCGACTACCCGGACCAGGACTTCGTCGTGACGAAGCCGGCGAACTCGACGATCTTCGGCAACCCGGGCCCCGCCGCCGCGAACATCCCGCGGGCCGGCGTCGCGAAGTACTACCAGGACTTCCTCAACAAGCCCGAGGCGCTCAACAACGGGCACACCATCAACGAGTACTGGATGGAGGACTCCGGCGGCCGGTTCGGCGTGCAGCTGACCGCGTTCGGGGCGTACCGGATGCCCGGGAAGTCCTACGAGTACGGCATGGAGTTCCAGCCGAGCGCCTGCCCGCCGAGCGCGAACTGCAACCGGGACATCCGCACCGACGCCAACGCCGCCTGGCGCGCCGACGTCGGGGACACCGCGAACCAGTTCGACTTCGTCTTCTACCTCTCCGCCGGCCAGGACGAGAGCTCGACCTGGCAGGAGTTCGGCGAGATGAAGTTCGGCGCCAAGGAGAACGTGCCCGACGCGTTCGGCCCGCCGAACCACGACCTGCCCAACTACGCGGCGACCCGGTATGTCCCGTGGACGTCGTGGGCGTCGGCCGCCAGCATCTGGCCGAACGCGCAGGACGGCAGCTCGGTGCAGGCCGAGAGCTCGGGCCAGTCGACCTACGCGCACGAGTTCAGCCACATCCTGGGCATCGGCGACAACTACAACAACCCGTTCGGGGTCCCGCCGTCCCGCAGCTACAGCGGGCCGTGGGACATGCTTTCGCGCGGCACGTTCAACGGGCCCGGCGGGCCGCACACCCGCTGGCAGATCCCGGCGACGCAGGGCAGCTCGATGGGCGCCCAGCACCAGCTGCGCAACAAGCTGAAGCTCGGCATCGTCGACCCGGCGGACGTCCTGCAGCTCGACCGCGACGAGCTGGCGAAGACGGGCCCGGTCAGCGCGCGCCTGACCGCTCGGGAGACCGAGGCGCAGCCCGGCGCGTTCACCGGGCTGAACATCAAGCTCACCGGCGGGGACAAGGCGCCGAAGTGCGACCGCGCCAAGGACCCGTTCTGCGACGGCGGCGGGTACGACAACTACACCGTCGAGGTGGTCGACCGGATGGGCGCGGACTCCTTCGCGCCGGACTCCGGCGTCATGATCACCAAGACGAAGAACAAGGACAACGCGCCGTTCGACTGGGTGATCGACGCCAACCCGCAGGACATCGGCATCACCGACTACACCAAGCCGGACGGCACCCCGGTGAAGATCACCGTCGGGGACTACCGGCAGCTCAACGACGCCCTGTTCAAGGCGGGCACCGAGGCGGCGAGCCCGTACGAGTACACCGACCAGGCGAACCGGCTGCGGTTCCTGGTCACCGACCTCGCCCGGGACCGCCGCGGCATCCTGTCGTACACGGTCACGGTCGCCTCGCTGGACGGCGCGGGCAGCCAGGCGCGCGGCGCCGCGGTGACCCCGGCGCTGCCGGCGTTCACCCGCGACGGGCTCGCGACCTGCGACTTCGGCCTGCTCAACACGGGCTCGGCGCGCGGCGCGAAGGCGCCGTACGACACCGACACCTACCGGCTGAGCGTCTCGACGGACGCGAAGGGCTGGCAGGTGCGGCTGCCGAACGAGCTGGCGACGGCGAAGTTCGGCCAGTTCACGAAGGTCGCTGCCTTCGCGAAGCGCGGCGGCGGTGACCTCGCGGCCCGGGTGAAGCTGACGGCGACCTCGGTGAGCGACCCGTCGAAGACCGCGACGGCGAGCTGCACGGCGTTCGGCTTCTGACCGCGGCCCTCGTGAGTGGTTAGGAGGGTTCTAACCCTCCTGACCACTCACGAGGCTAGGCTGACCGCCATGAGCGTGGTCTACGACTGCAGCAAGCGTGACTCCCGGGCCGACGGGCTGGCCGCGGCGGCGGGTGCGGTCCGGTCGAGCAGGCTGGTCGTCCTGCCGACCGACACGGTCTACGGCATCGGCGCCGACGCGTTCGACGCGGGCGCCGTCCAGGCGCTGCTGCGAGCGAAGAACCGCGGCCCGGACATGCCGGTCGGCGTGCTCGTCGGCTCCTGGTCCACTGTGGACGGACTGGTGCTCGGCGTGCCCCCGCAGGCGCGCGCGCTCATCGAGGCGTTCTGGCCGGGCGACCTGTCCATCGTGCTCCCGCACGCGCCGAGCCTGCAGTGGAACCTCGGCGACGCGCGCGGCACCGTGATGCTGCGGATGCCGCTGCACCCGGTGGCGCTGGAGCTGCTGCGCGACGTCGGCCCGATGGCCGTCTCGAGCGCGAACGTCTCCGGCCGGCCGCCGGCGAGCACCGCGCAGGAGGCGCAGGAACAGCTGGGCGACTCGGTCGCGGTGTACCTCGACGGCGGCTCCAGCGGCGAGGCCGTCGCATCGACCATTGTGGACCTCACCGGCGCCGAACCGGTGGTGCTGCGCGAGGGCGCCGTGGCCAAGGCAGCCGTGGCGGAGGTGCTCGGTGTGCCCGCGGAAACGTTGGCGTGAAGCCGGATCAGGCCGGGAACCGCGGCACGATAGCGTGTCGCGGGTGACCCCGACCCCGCGAGCGTGACGCCCCCGTGCCGCCCACATCCGGTCTGCTCCCCATCCGGGAATACATCCTCGTCGCGCTGACCGCGACGGCCGTGACCTACCTGCTCACCGGTCTCGTGCGCCGGCTCGCGATCCGCGTCGGCGCGATCGCCAACCCGCGGGCGCGCGACGTCCACGTCGCCCCGATCCCGCGGATGGGCGGGATCGGCATCTTCCTCGGCGTCGCCGGCGCGATGGGCCTGGCCCACCAGCTGCCCGCGCTGTCCCACGGCTTCGACGCCTCGTTCGACTCGGTCGGCGTGCTGCTCGCGGCCGGGGTCATCTCGCTGATCGGCGCGCTCGACGACCGGTTCGAGCTCGACGCGTGGACGAAGCTCGCCGGCCAGGTCATGTGCGCCGGGATCCTGGTCATCTTCGGGGTGCAGTGGGTGTCGTTCTGGGTGCCGTGGGGCGGGCAGGGCGACTCGTTCGGCTCGGTGCTGGTGCTGGACAAGAACCAGGGCGCGCTGCTCACCGTGCTGATGGTCGTGGTGATGGTCAACGCGATGAACTTCGTCGACGGCCTCGACGGGCTGGCCGGCGGCCTCGGGTTCATCGCGGCCGCGGCGACGTGCGCGTTCTCGCTCGGGCTGCTCGACAGCTCCGGCGGCGACGTCGGCACGTACCCGCCCGCGCTGATCGCGGCCACGCTCGCCGGGGCGTGTCTGGGTTTCCTGCCCTACAACTTCCAGCCGGCCAAGATATTCATGGGCGACTCCGGCTCGATGATGATCGGCCTGATGCTCGCGGGCGCGACGACGTCGGCCTCCGGGCGCGTGCCCTACCCGCAGTTCAGCGGCAAGGACGCGATCGCGCTGCTGTCCCCGCTGGTGGTCGTGGCGGCGGTGCTGTTCGTGCCGCTGCTGGACCTGATCATGGCGGTCGTCCGGCGCACCCGCCGCGGCGAAAGCCCGTTCGCGGCGGACAAGATGCACCTGCACCACCGGCTGCTGGAGATCGGGCACTCCCAGCGTCGCGCGGTGCTGCTGATCTACTTGTGGGCGGGGATCCTGGCGTTCGGCGCGGTGTCGGTGACGCTCTTCGACGACGCCGCGGCGCTGTGGATCATCGGCGCCGGGCTGGTGTTCGCGGTGGTGGTTTCGGTCATCCCGCGGATGCGCTCGCGCCACCAGCCCGGCGCCTGATCCGCCGGGTTCTCTACACTCGGGTGTCGAACCGAGCAGGGAGCCAGTCGTGAGCGAGACCGAAACGCAGGAGAACCCCCACGCCAAGCCCGTGGTGGAGGCGGCCCGCGCGATGACGAAGGCTTCGCTGGTGGCGACCGTGCCCGCGGTGGTGGTCTGCATCGTCCTCTTCAGCATCCTCAACGGACTGCACGGCTTCCTCGGCTCGCTGGTCGGCGCCGTGCTGGCGATGCTTGCGTCGCTCTCCACACTGGGCATGATGCGCTTCAGCGCGGGCATGGACCCGATGTTCACCATGGTCATCGCGCTCGGCGGGTACGTCGTGAAGGTCATCGTGCTCTTCGGGGCGCTGACCCTGCTGAAGGGCGTCACGGCCCTGCACCCGATGTCGCTCGGGATCACCATGATCGTCGCCATCCTGGTGGCCGCCGCGGCCGAGTTCGCGGCCTTCCGCAAGACCAAGCTCCCGACGATCATCCCCTCCTGACCACCGCCGGGCCCCTCACGCAGGGTGAGGCGGCCTGCCGCCGCCCGAGTGTGACCGGGGCCACTCCCGTGCGCTTTCGAGCGCCCCTCCAGGACCCCCTCGACGGGCTCGCCTGCGGCGTTGGAGACGGGGTCCCGCCCGGCTCCGGACCTGGGTCCCGGGACCACCCGGGACCTAAGTCCTGGGCTGATCGGTTGGTATGGAGTACGCCTGTACGGCACTGATTGACCTGCTGGTATGGTCCGCGTCAAGGGTGGCGGCCTCGGCCGCACGCTCCCTAAGACGAACCGCGATCAGCAGTGTGGCGACCGTGTAGTTCCGCCTCTTCCGCCGCTGGTCCGAAGTAGACCGCAGGGCAGTGTTCACGCGAGACAACCCCGTGTGCAGAACGTGAAGCCGTGTTCATCGCACAGTGGGGCAGCCGCCTCCGGCGTCCCGATACGTATCGGGTACGTTAAGTCCAGATCGTGACGATTCCCCCGGCGGAGTGAACGCCGGCCGGGAGAACCGGAAGGAGCCCAGTGGGCGCGCTGGTACTGGCCGAGGGAGCGGTGTTCGCACCGCCCGGAGCCGAAAGCTTCATCTTGCCGCCGATCTTCGGCTCGGTCACCAAGCCGATGCTGCTGGTCGTGCTTTCGGTCGTGATCATCGCGACGTACTTCCTGCTGGCGACCCGCAAGCTGCAGGTCGTGCCGGGCAAGGGGCAGTTCGTCGCCGAGTCCATCTACGACTTCAGCCGCAACAACATCGCGCGCGAACAGATCGGCAGCAAGGACTTCAAGCGGTTCGTCCCTGTCATCTTCGCGCTGTTCACCTTCATCCTGGTGAACAACCTCTACGGCGTCATCCCCGTGCTGCAGTTCCCGACCATGGCGCGCTTCGGTTTCCCGGTCGCGCTGTCGGTCCTCGTGGTCTACCCCGTGTACCACTTCGTCGGGATCAAGAAGCACGGCCTGGGTGGGTACCTCAAGAAGGAGCTCGCGCCGCCCGGAGTTCCGCCGATGGTGCTTCCGCTGTTCGCACTGATCGAGTTCGCGGAGAAGTTCTTCCTCAACCCGCTGACGCTCGCCATCCGTGTTTTCGCGGCGATGTTCGCCGGTCACCTGATCCTCGCCGTGTTCACCCTGGGCGGCACCTTCCTGCTGACGGAGACGTCCGGCTGGGCCCTGAAGCCGGTTTCGCTGGTGGCGTGGATCTTCGCCATCGGGCTGACCTTCCTCGAGGCCTTCATCCAGGTGCTGCAGGCCTACATCTTCGCCCTGCTGTCGGCCGGGTACATCGGCGCCGCGCTGGCGTCGGAGCACTGAGAACACAAGCCCCCGATCCACGCGAGCGCGTGGACCGAAGTGAAGGGAAATGCACGTGAGCAACATCGTTCTGGCCCAGCAGGCCGCCGAGGCCGTCAACCTGAACAAGGGTCTCGCCGCCATCGGCTACGGCCTCGGCGCCATCGGCCCGGGCATCGGTGTGGGTCTGATCTTCGCCGCCGTCATCAACGGCACCGCGCGTCAGCCGGAGGCGCAGAGCAAGCTCCAGGGCATCGGTTACGCGACCTTCGTGCTGACCGAGGTGCTCGCCCTGATCGGTATCGTCATCTACTTCATCGCCTCCGCCTGAGCCCGTCCAGCTCGCCGCTTAAGGAGACGTTGTCGTGACGAACGAACTGGTTCTGGCATCGGAAACGCCGTTGCCGATCGTGCCGGACATTTCCGAGCTCATTCTCGGCATCGTCGCCTTCCTGATCCTGCTGTTCATTCTCAAGAAGTACGTCGTCCCTCGTTTCGAGAAGGCGTACGAAGAGCGTGCGCAGAAGATCGAGGGAGGCATCGAGAAGGCCGAGAAGGCCC
This sequence comes from Amycolatopsis sp. NPDC104819, assembly GCF_055583145.1. Lineage (NCBI taxonomy): Bacteria > Bacillati > Actinomycetota > Actinomycetes > Pseudonocardiales > Pseudonocardiaceae > Amycolatopsis > Amycolatopsis sp. NPDC104819. Next base: position 339,499 of record NZ_JBVJON010000004.1, read on the forward strand.
AGGCCGAAGCCGAAGAGGCGCTGGCCAAGTACCGGGCGCAGCTCAACGACGCCCGGTCCGAGGCCGCGAAGATCCGCGACGACGCCCGGCTCGAAGCCGAGCAGATCAAGGCGGAGCTGCGAGCCGAGGCCGAGGCCGAGTCCCAGCGGATCATCGCCCAGGGCCAGGCCGCGCTGCAGGCCCAGAAGGCGCAGATCATCGCCGAGCTGCGGGCCGACATGGGCCGCAACGCCGTGGAGCTGGCCAGCCGCATCGTCGGTGAGTCGCTCGAAGACGAGGCGCGCCGTCGTGGCACCGTCGACCGGTTCCTCGCGGAGCTGGACACCGCCGGTGCTGCTGGTGGGGCGGGGAAGTAGACCGGAATGACGCTGCATGCTGCGAGCCGTGAAGCGCTCGGCCTCGCCGAGGAACGCCTCGGCGAGGTTCTGGCCGACGCGGGAGCCGACGCGGCCACGGTCGGCGACGAGCTGCTCTCGGTCGTCGACCTGCTGGACCGTGAGATCGGCCTGCGCCGGGCCGTGAGCGACGCCTCGACGACGCCGGAGGCGCGCACCGGGCTGGTGCGCCGGCTGTTCGACGGCAAGCTCTCGGAACCGGCGCTGAAGGTGCTCGACGCCGTGGCGGGCAGCCGCTGGTCCAGCCCCCGCGAGCTGACCGACGGGCTCGAGTCGCTCGGTCGCTCGGCGCTGCTGACCGCGGCCGAGAAGACCGGGAACGTCGACACCGTCGAGGCCCAGCTGTTCCAGGTCGCGCGGATCGTGGCCGGCGCCCCGGAGCTGGAGACGGCGCTCTCCGACCTGGCCGGCCCCGCCGACGCCAAGCGCACCCTGGTGCGCGGGCTGTTCGCCGACAAGGTGGACGTCGTCACCGAGACCCTCGTCGAGCAGGTCGTGCGCCGGGCCAAGGGCCGCGGCGTCGGCGTCGGGCTCGACAAGCTGGTCAAGCTGGCCGCGGAACGCCGTGAACGCTCGGTCGCGTACGTGACCAGCGCGAACGCTCTGTCCGACGAGCAGACCGCCCAGCTGGGCGCGAAGCTCAACGACATCTACGGGCGGCAGATCGCGCTGCACGTCGAGGTCGACCCGCGGCTCGGCGGCGGGCTCGTCGTCCGCGTCGGCGACGAGGTCATCGACGGGAGCGCGGCGGGTCAGCTGGCGGCCCTGCGCAGGCGGCTGGCCCGGGCATAGCTCCAGGTCACCCAAGACTTTGCATACTGGCAAGAACGAAGCGAGAGCGGGAAAGACATGGCCGAGCTGACGATCTCCTCGGATGAGATCCGTAGCGCGATCGAGAACTACGTCTCGAGTTACGCCCCGGACGTGAGCCGGGAAGAAGTTGGCATCGTGGTGGACGCCGGTGACGGCATCGCCCACGTCGAGGGCCTGCCCTCGGCCATGGCCAACGAGCTGCTCGAGTTCCCCGGCGGCGTCCTGGGCGTCGCACTGAACCTGGACGCGCGCTCCATCGGCGCCGCGATCCTCGGCGACTTCGAGAGCGTCGAAGAAGGCCAGCAGGTCAAGCGCACCGGTCAGGTCCTGTCGGTGCCGGTCGGCGACGGCTACCTCGGCCGCGTCGTCAACCCGCTGGGCGCCCCGATCGACGGCCTCGGCGACATCGAGACCACCGACCGCCGCCCGCTGGAGGTCAAGGCCGCTTCGGTGGTCGAGCGCCAGCCGGTGTCGGAGCCGCTGCAGACCGGCATCACCGCGATCGACGCGATGACCCCGATCGGCCGCGGCCAGCGCCAGCTGATCATCGGTGACCGCAAGACGGGCAAGACCGCCGTCGCCGTGGACACGATCATCAACCAGAAGGCCAACTGGGAGACCGGCGACCCGCAGAAGCAGGTTCGCTGCATCTACGTCGCGATCGGCCAGAAGGGCTCCACGATCGCGGCCGTGAAGAAGTCCCTCGAGGACTCCGGCGCGATGGAGTACACCACCATCGTCGCGGCGCCCGCGTCCGACTCCGCCGGCTTCAAGTGGATCGCGCCGTACACCGGCTCGGCCATCGGCCAGCACTGGATGTTCGAGGGCAAGCACGTCCTCATCGTGTTCGACGACCTGACCAAGCAGGCCGACGCGTACCGCGCGATCTCGCTGCTGCTGCGCCGCCCGCCGGGCCGCGAGGCCTTCCCCGGCGACGTCTTCTACTTGCACTCCCGTCTCCTCGAGCGGTGCGCGAAGCTCTCGGACGAGCTGGGCGCCGGCTCGCTGACCGGGCTGCCGATCATCGAGACGAAGGCCAACGACGTGTCGGCCTACATCCCGACGAACGTCATCTCGATCACCGACGGCCAGTGCTTCTTCCAGTCGGACCTGTTCAACGCCGGTCAGCGCCCGGCCATCGACGTGGGTATCTCGGTCTCCCGCGTGGGTGGCGCCGCGCAGGTCAAGGCGATGAAGTCGGTTTCCGGCTCGCTCCGCATCGACCTGTCGCAGTACCGCGAGCTGGAGGCGTTCGCCGCCTTCGCCTCGGACCTCGACGACGCGTCGAAGGCGCAGCTCGAGCGCGGCGCCCGCCTGTACGAGGTGCTCAAGCAGCCGCAGTACTCGCCGATCCCGGTCGAGGAGCAGGTCTGCACGGTGTGGCTGGGCACGAACGGCCACTACGACTCGGTCCCGACCGAGGACGTGCGCCGCTTCAACCACGAGTTCCTCGACTCGGCGCGCCGCAAGCACGACGACGTCCTGGGCGCGATCCGCGACTCGGGCAAGTTCGAGGACTCGACCGCCGAGAAGCTGGTCGCCGCGGTGAACGAGTTCAAGAAGGAGTTCACCACCTCCGAGGGCAAGCAGCTCGAGGAGAACGCGGACGCCATGGAATCCGACAAGGTCGGGCAGGAGACCGTCAAGGTCAACAAGCCCGCCCCGAAGAAGTGAGCTGGTAGCTCATGGCCGCACAACTCCGGGAACTCCGGTCGCGCATCAAGGCGACCAAGTCGATCGGCAAGATCACCAAGGCGATGGAGCTCATCGCCACCGCGCGCATCACCAAGGCGCGGGCGCGGGTCGCCGCTTCCCGGCCGTACGCGGACGAGATCACCAAGGTGCTCTCGGCGCTGGCCGGCGCGGCCACCACGCTCGACCACCCCATGCTGGTCGAGCGCCCGAACCCGAAGCGGGCCGCCGTCCTGGTCGTGACCAGTGACAAGGGCCAGTGCGGTGGGTACAACTCCAACGTGCTGCGCGCGACCGAAGAGCTGCTCGCCCTCCTCCGTTCGGAGGGCAAGGAGCCCGAGGTCTACGTCACCGGCAACAAGGGGCTGAACTACTACCGGTTCCGGGGCCGCGAGGTCGTGGACGGCTGGACGGGCTTCTCCGACCAGCCGGGCTACGCGAACGCGGTCGCGGCCGGCGACGCCCTGGTCGAGTCGTTCATGCGGGGCGTCGACGACGAGCACGGCAACGCCGACGGCATCACGGGTGTCGACGAGATCCACATCGTCTACACCGAGTTCGTGTCGATGCTGACCCAGCGGCCGACGGCCAAGCGCGTCGCGCCGCTCGAGGTCGAGTACTCCGAAGGCGAAGAGGAGAAGCCCGCCGGGCTGCTCCCCAGCTACGAGTTCGAGCCGAGTGCCGACAAGCTGCTGGACGCGCTCCTGCCGAAGTACATCAACACGCGTCTGTACGCGGCCTTCCTCGAGTCGGCCGCGTCCGAGCTGGCCGCGCGCCGCACGGCGATGAAGGCCGCCTCGGACAACGCGAACGAGCTGGTGGGCAACCTGACGCGGGAGATGAACCAGGCCCGCCAGGCGCAGATCACCCAGGAGATCTCCGAAATCGTCGGTGGCGCGAACGCGCTCACCGCAGCAGGAAGTGATGATTGATGACCAGTACTGAAGCCCCGCGCGCCAAGGGGCGCATCGTCTCGGTGACCGGGCCGGTCGTCGACGTCGAGTTCCCGCGCGGTTCCGTTCCCGACCAGTTCAACGCGCTCAAGGTCGAAATCGAGTTCGAGCAGCTGCGCAAGACCGTGACGCTCGAGGTCGCCTCCCACCTGGGTGACAACCTCGTCCGCACGATCTCGCTCCAGCCGCAGGACGGCCTGGTCCGCGGCGCCGAGGTCACCGACACCGGCAAGCCGATCACCGTGCCGGTGGGTGACAAGGTCAAGGGCCACGTCTACAACGCGCTCGGCGAGTGCCTCGACGAGCCCGGCTACGGCGACGACCTCGAGCGCTGGGGCATCCACCGCAACCCGCCGTCCTTCGACCAGCTCGAGGGCAAGACGGAGATGCTGGAGACCGGCCTGAAGGTCGTCGACCTGCTCACCCCGTACGTCCAGGGTGGCAAGATCGGCCTCTTCGGCGGTGCCGGCGTGGGCAAGACGGTGCTCATCAAGGAGATGATCACCCGTGTCGCCCGGAACTTCGGTGGTACGTCGGTGTTCGCCGGGGTCGGCGAGCGCACCCGTGAGGGCAACGACCTCTTCCTGGAGATGAGCGAAGACGGCGTCATCAACGACACCGCCCTCGTGTTCGGCCAGATGGACGAGCCGCCGGGCACGCGTATGCGCGTCGCCCTGTCCGCGCTGACCATGGCGGAGTACTTCCGCGATGTGCAGAACCAGGACGTGCTGCTGTTCATCGACAACATCTTCCGGTTCACCCAGGCCGGTTCCGAGGTGTCGACCCTGCTGGGCCGCATGCCTTCGGCCGTGGGTTACCAGCCGACGCTGGCCGACGAGATGGGCCAGCTGCAGGAGCGGATCACCTCGACCCGGGGCCGGTCGATCACCTCGATGCAGGCGATCTACGTCCCCGCGGACGACTACACCGACCCCGCGCCGGCCGCGACGTTCGCCCACCTGGACGCCACCACCGAGCTTTCGCGTGGTGTCTTCCAGAAGGGCATCTTCCCGGCGGTGGACCCGCTGGCGTCGACGTCGACGATCCTCGACCCGGCGATCGTCGGTGAGGACCACTACCGCGTGGCCTCCGAGGTCATCCGGATCCTGCAGAAGTACAAGGAGCTGCAGGACATCATCGCGATCCTCGGTATGGACGAGCTCTCGGAAGAGGACAAGCTCACCGTCCAGCGGGCCCGCCGGATCGAGCGCTTCCTCTCGCAGAACATGCTGGTCGCGGAGGCGTTCACGCAGATCCCGGGCTCGACGGTGCCGCTGTCGGAGACCATCGAGTCGTTCGACCGCATCTCCAAGGGTGACTTCGACCACTACCCGGAGCAGGCGTTCCTGGGCATCGGTGGCCTCGAAGACCTCGAGAAGAAGTACAAGGAAATCACCAAGAAGTGAGTTCCCGACCGCGGCGGGGGCAGTGTCCATTGTGGACTCGCGCCCCCGCCGTCGTCATAGCAGGAGACAGACCTATTACACTCGGTGGTAACACCCCGAGCGAAGGAGTGCTACGTGGCCGAGATGTCCGTGGAGCTGGTGGCTGTCGAGCGCCGTCTCTGGTCGGGTACCGCCACTTTTGTGGTGGCCCAGACCACCGAGGGTGAGATCGGCATCATGGCCGGCCACGAACCCGTGCTCGGGCAGCTCGTCGAGGGTGGTGTGGTCAAGGTGACGACCACGGACGGTGAGACGGTCTGCGCCGCGGTGCACGGTGGTTTCCTCTCCGTGACCGGCACCGGGGTGAGCATCCTCGCCGAGAGCGCCGAGCTGTCCGACGAGATCGACGTCAGCGCGGCCAAGGCGGCCCTGAACGCCGATGACGAGACCGAGCGGACGAGGGCCACCGCCCAGCTCCGCGCGGCAGGTCAGTCGGCCTGAGCGGGAGACGGGCAGGAGCCGGGCCGTGACGATCACCGTGGTGGTAACCGGGCTCCTGATCGTGCTCGTCGTGCTGGTCGGGTGGTACGGCCAGCGCTGGATCCGGATGCGCCGTGGCGGGGGTGTGAGCGTCGCGCTGCGGTGGCGTCCGGACAACGCGCGCGCGGGCTGGCACCTGGGGCTGGGCCGCTACGAGGGTGACGAGTTCGTCTGGTACCGCGTGTGGAGCCTGCGGACCGGCCCGGACCGCGTCTTCCAGCGCGAAAGCATGCAGATCGCCGACCGGCGCGACCCCTCCGGCAGTGAGGCCTACGCCGTCCCCGAGGGGGCGACCGTGCTGCGCTGCGAGTCCGAGACCCAGGAGGCGATCGAGATCGCCATGGGCCCAGGCGCGCTGACCGGCTTCCTGTCGTGGCTCGAATCCGCCCCGCCGGGGCGACGTCTCCCGCGCGCGTCCTGAGGCTGTCTCAAACCGAGACAGCCACGCCCGCGGTTTTGGCCTACGGTTGAGGGCATGATCTTCATCGTGGTCAAGTTCCCGGTCAAGCCGGAGCACGCGGAAGCCTGGCCGGACATCGTCGCGGACTACACCAAGAACACCCGCGGCGAGGCGGGCAACCGGTTCTTCGAGTGGTCGCGCAGCCTCGAGGACAAGAACACGTACGTGCTGGTCGAGGGCTTCGAAGGCCAGGACGCCGCGGTCGCGCACGTCGGCTCCGAGCACTTCAAGTGGGCGGTCGCGAACCTGGGCGCCTACATCAGCGACCACCCGCAGATCATCAACGTCCAGGACGCCTCCGACTGGGGCCCGATGGCGGAGATCCAGCCCCACTAAACTGGGGTCCGTGACTCTCGTCGAGATCCCCGGCTCCAAGTCCGTCACCGCCCGTGGCCTGTTCCTGGCCGCCGCCGCGCACGGCACCACGACCCTCGGTCGTCCGCTGCATTCGGACGACACCGAGGGCTTCGCCGAGGGGCTCGTCAAGCTCGGTTACCGCGTCGACCGGCAGCCGGGTGCGTGGACGATCGAAGGCCGTCCCTCCGGCCCCGGAGTCGCGTCCGCCGAGGTTTTCTGCCGCGACGGCGCCACGACGGCCCGGTTCCTGCCCGCGCTGGCCGCGGCCGGCACCGGGACGTTCCACTTCGACGCGTCCGACCAGATGCGCCGCCGCCCGCTCGGCCCGCTGACCGACGCGCTGCAGGAGCTGGGCGTCGACCTGACCTTCGAGGGCGAGCCCGGGCACCACCCGCTGACCGTGCGCGCGAACGGCGTCAAAGGCGGTTCGCTGACCCTCGACGCCGGGCTGTCGTCGCAGTTCCTGACCGCGTTGCTGCTGCTCGGGCCGCTGACCGCGGAGGGGCTGCGCATCACGGTCACGGACCTGGTGTCGGTGCCGTACGTCGAGATCACGCTGGAGATGATGCGCCGCTTCGGGGTCGAGGTCCGGCGTGAAGGCCAGACGTTCGTCGTGCCGCCTGCGCCGTACCAGGCGTGTGAGTACCCGGTGGAGCCCGACGCGTCGACGGCCAGCTACTTCCTCGCCGCGGCGGCGGTCACCGGCCGCACGGTGACCATCCCGGGGCTGGGTTCGTCCGCGCTGCAGGGCGACGTCCGCTTCGTCGACGTTCTGGAGCAGATGGGCGCGCACGTGTCGCTGGAGCCGGATTCGGTGACGGTCGCCGGGCCGTCGGACGGCCTGCGCGGTGTCACGGTGAACATGCGCGACATCTCCGACACGGTCCCGACTCTGGCGGCGATCGCGCCGTTCGCTTCGGGCCCGGTGCGCATCGAGGACGTCTACAACACGCGCATCAAGGAGTGCGACCGCCTGGACGCGTGCGAGGAGAACCTGCGCGCGCTCGGCATCTCAGTCGAGACGGGCCGCGACTGGATCGAGATCCAGCCCGGCACGCCCACCGGAGCCCTGGTCAAGTGCCGCCGCGACCACCGGATCGCGATGGCGTTCAGCATCACCGGCCTGCGGACGCCCGGCATCACCCTGGACGACCCGGAGTGCGTGAAGAAGACCTTCCCCGGCTTCCACCAGGCGCTGGGGGCGCTGCGGGAGAGCTGGGGGATCTAGGGCTGCCCGCCCGGCGCCCACAGCACGTCACCCTCGGGGTTCGCCAGCCGCGCGAGGATGAACAGCAGGTCCGAGAGCCGGTTCATGTACTTCACCGCGACCGGGTTCGTCGCCTCCGGCTCGGCCTCGTACAGCGCCCACGCGCTCCGCTCCGCCCGGCGCGACACCGTGCGCGCCTGGTGCAGGAACGCCGCGCCCGGCGTGCCCCCGGGCAGGATGAACGACGTCAGCTTCGGCAGGCGGTCGTTGAACTCGTCGCACCAGCCCTCGAGCCGCTCGACGTACTTCTCCGTGATGCGCAGCGGCGGGTACGGCGGGTCGTCGGAGATCGGGAGGCACAGGTCCGCGCCGACGTCGAAAAGATCGTTCTGCACCGTGCGCAGGACATCCTTGAGCTCGTCCGGCAGCGCGCCCAGCGCGACGGCCAGGCCGATGACCGAGTTCGCCTCGTCGGTGTCGGCGTAGGCGCCCAGGCGCGGGGACGTCTTCGGCACGCGGGACCCGTCGCCGAGCGCGGTCGTGCCGCTGTCGCCGACCTTCGTGTAGACCCGGTTGATGCGAACGACCATGAACCCACCATAGCGGCCCCCGCCCGGGCCGAATCCGGGCGAGAGGGCATGATTGGCGGCCATGAGCGAGCACTTCGACGTGCATGGCGGAGCCCGGCTGGTCGGCGAGGTCGACGTGGTCGGCGCGAAGAACAGCGTGCTGAAGCTGATGGCCGCCGCCCTCCTCGCGGAGGGCACCACGACCATCACGAACTGCCCGCAGATCCTCGACGTCCCGTTGATGGGCGACGTGCTGCGGAGCGTCGGCTGCGAGGTCGTCATCGAGGGCGACACGGCCACCATCACGACGCCGGCGGAGCTGTCGCACCGCGCGGACTCGGCCGCGATGGGCAAGCTGCGCGCGTCCGTCTGCGTGCTGGGGCCGCTGGTCGGCCGGCTGAAGCAGGCGGTCGTGGCGCTGCCGGGCGGCGACGCGATCGGCTCGCGGCCGCTGGACATGCACCAGAACGGCCTGCGCAAGCTGGGCGCGACGAGCACGATCGAGCACGGCTGCGTCGTCGCGAAGGCCGAGACGCTGGTCGGCGCGCAGATCTGGCTCGACTTCCCGAGCGTCGGCGCGACCGAGAACATCCTGATGGCGGCCGTGCTGGCCGAGGGCACGACGGTCATCGACAACTGCGCGCGCGAGCCCGAGATCGTCGACATCTGCACGATGCTCGTCGAGATGGGCGCGAAGGTCGAGGGCGCCGGCACCTCGACGCTGACCGTGCACGGCGTGGAGCAGCTGCACCCGACCACCCACAGCGTCATCGGCGATCGGATCGTCGGCGCGACCTGGGCGTTCGCCGCCTCGATGAGCCGCGGCGACATCACCGTGCGCGGGGTCAACCCGCACCACCTCGACCTGGTGCTGAACAAGCTCCAGCTCGCCGGCGCGGACGTCGAGACGTTCGGCGACAAGGGCTTCCGCGTGGTCCAGCCGGAGCGCCCGAAGGCCGTCGACTGGGTGACGCTGCCGTACCCCGGCTTCGCGACCGACCTGCAGCCGTTCGCGGTGGCGCTGTCGGCGGTGTCCGAGGGGACGTCGATGATCACGGAGAACGTCTACGAGGCGCGGTTCCGCTTCATCGAGGAGATGATCCGCCTCTCCGGCGACGCCCGCACCGACGGCCACCACGCGGTGGTCCGCGGGGTCGAGCGGCTGTCCAGCGCGCCGGTCTGGGCGTCCGACATCCGCGCGGGCGCGGGGCTGGTCCTGGCCGGCCTGTGCGCGGACGGCGTCACCGAGGTCTGGGACGTCTTCCACATCGACCGCGGCTACCCGCACTTTGTCGAGAACCTCAACCGCCTGGGCGCGAACATCAAGCGCGTCAGCGGCGAACCCGACCGCAAGTAGTCAGGCGTTCCGCGCGCCCAGCGCGCGCAGGGCGTAGGTCACCAGCCGGTCGAGGTAGTCCGGCTCCGCCGGGGCCAGGCGGACCACCAGGCGCCAGTAGATCGGCGCCGCGAGGGCGTCGAGCGCCAGCTCCATGTCCAGGTCCGCCGGCAGCTCGCCGCGGGCGATCGCGCGGCGCAGCATCGCCTCGCCGACCTCGCGGCGGGGGCCGCCGATCGCCTCGCGCAGGCCGGCGCCGCGGTCCGGGTTGCGGGCGTCCTCCGCGACCAGGTCCGGCAGGATCCGCGAGAACAGCGGGTGCGTGAGCCAGTCGATCAGCGCCTGCATCGTTTCGCGCAGGTCTCCGCGCAGCGAACCCGTGTCGGCCTCCGGCGCGCGGGTCACGCTGAACTCCGTCACGACGGAGGCGATCATGTGGTCCTTCGACACCCACCGCCGGTACAGCGCGCTCTTGCCGACGCCGGCGCGTTTCGCCACGGCTTCCATCGACAGCCGCCCGTAGCCCTGCTCGGCGAGTTCCCACATGACGGCGTCGGTGATCGCTTGCGTGACCTCGGGCTGGAGGACCGCGGCGCCGGTCGGGGTGCGTGCCATGAGCGCAGTGTAGCGGGTGGACGGAACGGTACCGTCCCGTCTACAGTGACGTCGGGACGGTACCGTCTCGTCCAAACGTCGAAGGAGACTGCGATGCAGCCGCGAGACCTCGTTCGGCAGGCCCTCGACCTGCTCCTCGGGCACAACATGACCGGGTTCGCGAACCTCTGGGCCGCCGACGGTGTGCTCGAGTTTCCGTTCGCCGCGCCGGGCTACCCGCAGCGCGTCGAGGGGCGCGACGCGATCCGCGAGTACCTGCGCGACTACCCGGACCTGCTCGACGTCCGGGAGCTCACCGCGCAGACCGTGCACGAGACCGCGGACCCGGCCGTGGTCGTCGTGGAGATGACGGTCGCGGGGTTGGTCGTCGCGTCGCAGAAGCCGTACGAGCTGTCGTACATCGCGGTGATCACCGTCGCGGACGGCGAGATCCACCACTACCGCGACTACTGGAGCCCGCTCGCCGCGGCCGAGCTCCTCGGCGGCGTCGACGAGCTGACGGCGGCCTTCAGTGGCTGACGTCCTCGTCCTCGGCGGCACCGGCACCACCGGGCGCCGGGTCGTCGCGGGCCTGCGTGACGTCGGCGTCACGGCGCGCGCCGCGACGCGCAAGCCAGGCGAGCCCGGGCAGGTCCGGTTCGACTGGACCGACCGCGCGACCCACGCCGACGCGCTGCGCGACGTCTCCGCGGTGTACCTGCTGCCGCCGATCGGCGAGGCTTCGCCGGCGAAGCTGGTGGCGCCGTTCCTGGACGACGCTCTGGCGGCGGGCGTCCGGCGGGTCGTGCTGCTCAGCTCGTCCGCTGTCACGGTGGACACACCCGGGCTCGGCGACCTGCAGCGGCTGGTGCGCGCGGCGCCGGAGTGGGCCGTGCTGCGGCCGTCGTGGTTCATGCAGAACTTCACCGGCGAGCATCTCGTCGCGCGAGGCGTGCGGGACGGCGAGATCGTCACCGCCACCGGCGACGCCCGGATCGCGTTCGTCGACGCCGGCGACATCGCCGCGGTCGCCGTCCGCGCGCTGACCGACGCCGAACCGCACAACACCGAACACGTGCTGACCGGTCCTGCGGCGGTGAGCTACGCCGAAGCGGCCGCGGTCATCACCGCGCGCACCGGACGCCCCGTGCGTCACCGCGCGGTGAGCACCGCCGAGTTCGCCGCCCTGGTCGCGGCGTCCGGGATCCCCGGAGAGTTCGCCACCGTTCTCGCCGCGCTCGACGAGGACATCCGGCGCGGCGCCGAAGACCGCGTCACCCCGGCCGTCGAAGAGGTCACCGGCCGGCCCGCCCGCCCGTTCGAAACCTTTGTGGAGGAAGAGGTCCGATGAAGCAGCTCATGTTCGGAGAGGACCCGCAGTTCTGGTTCGAAACCCTGCGCCTGTTCGGCCACGCGGCCTACGGCGGCTCGGACTTCGGCGAGGTGCTCGCCGCGGCGTCGACCGTGACGCCCGGCGACTACGACAGCTGGCACGACGCCTACCGCGGGCTCGCCGACCGGCTGTACGCGGAAGCCGCCGACGCCGGCCCGGTCACCGCGCGCGACCTGATGCTGCGCGCGTCGACCTACTACTTCTCGGCGGAGTTCTTCCTGCACGGCGACCCGTCGGACCCGCGGATCGCGGCGGCGTACGACCGCAGTGTCGAGTGCTTCCGGCGTGCCGACGTCGCCGAGCCGGTCGAAATCCCTTACGAGGGAACGGTTCTGCGTGGGTACTTCTACCGCGCGCCGGGCTCCGGGCCGAAGCCGGTGCTGCTGATGCACAGCGGCTTCGACGGCAGCGCCGAGGAATGCCACTTCATGGGCGCCGGAGCCGGCGCGGAGCGCGGCTACCACGTGCTGACGTTCGACGGCCCCGGCCAGCCGAGCGCGATCCGGCACGACAAGCTCGTGTTCCGGCCGGACTGGGAGCACGTCGTGACCCCGGTGGTGGACTTCGTGCTCGGGCTCGAGGACGTCGACCCGGCGCGGATCGCGCTGCTGGGCATCAGCCTCGGCGGTGAGCTGGCCCCGCGCGCGGCGGCGTTCGAATCCCGGCTGGCGGCGGTCGTCGCCGTCGACGGCGTGTACGACGCGGGGTCCGCGGTGACGCAGATGCTGCCGTGGCCGCGCGAGGAGATCGTCCGCCGGGCTTCCGCGCCGGAGGACGAAGAGTTCGACGCGATCCTCGCGGCCGGCCGCGAGGCGAGCTCGACCCTGCGCTGGGCGTGCGACCACGGCCGTTACGTCCTGGGCGCGGCGACGGACCGTGAGTTCATCGCCAAGTACCTCGAGTACACATTGGAAGACGGGATCGCGGAGAAGATCACGGCCCCGACGCTGGTCTGCGAGGCGGCGGACGACCTGTTCTTCGGCGGCGAGCAGGAGACCGAGCCGCGCCGGCTGTATGCGCACCTGAACGCGCCGAAGACGCTGATGACGTTCACCGCGGAGGAGGGCGCGGATGCTCACTGCCACGTCGGAGCCCAGCGGCTCGCGGCGGGCCGGGTCTACGACTGGCTGGACAGGACGCTCTAGCTTTCGATCGCGAGCGCGGCCCCGAAGCCGAGCAGCGCGGTGCCGGTGACGCCGTCGAGGGTGCGGCGGACCCGGCGCCGCAGCAGCCACGCCCGGATCCGGTGCACGCCGGCGACGATGACGAGCTGCCAGAGCGTCGCGAGCACCCCGACGGTGGCGGCGAGCAGCAGCGACTCGGCGACCGTGGACTCCGGCGTCAGGAACTGCGGCAGCATCGAGAGGTAGAAGACGAGGACCTTCGGGTTGGTGAGGTTGCAGAGAAAACCTTCCCGCCAGCGCCGGCCACCACTCGGCTTCGGACGTGACAGTGCGCTGTAGTCGCCGCGCCACGCGGCGATCAGGGCTTTGACGCCGAGATAACCGAGGTACGCGGCGCCGGCCCAGCGCAGGGTTTCGAAAACGGGCTCGGACCGCACCATGACGGCGCTGAGGCCGAGCGCCGCGGCCGCGCCTTGGACGAGGTTCCCGGACCCGATGCCGACCGCCGTCAGCACCCCGCCCCGCCGCCCGCCGGCGAGCGAATTCTTGAGCACCAGTGCGGTGCCCGGCCCCGGCACGACCAGGACGAGCAGAACGAAGAGCACGTAGGTGCCGTAACTTCCCCAGGTCATCAGCCCAGGTTAGGACGGGACGAGGTGAGGCCGGCCGAATCCCGGAATGTGGCATCGCCGCACGACGCGGCGCGCGGGTCAGCCTTCGAGGGCCAGCGCCGCGCCGAATCCCATCAGCGCCATGCCCGTCGCGCCGTCCATCGTGCGGCGGACCCGGCGGCGCTGGAGCCAGCCGCGTACCCGGTGCACGAACAACAACAGCAGCACCTGCCACACCACGCCCAGCGCCGCGACCGTGTACGCCAGCAGCAGTGAATCACCGAAGGTCGACGCCGGGGTGAGGAACTGCGGCAGCACCGACAGGTACAGCACGATCACCTTGGGGTTGGTGATGTTGGACAGGAACCCCTCGCGGAAGCGCCGGCTCCGGGACGCACGGGCGCGGCGGACGTCGTCGAGCGCTTCGTAGTCACCGCGCCAAGCGCCGCGCAGAGCCTGGACGCCCAAGAACACCAGGTAGGCCGCGCCCAGCCACTTCACCGTTTCGAACACCGGCTGGTAGCGCGTGATCACCGCGCCCAGGCCGAGCGCGGCCGCCGTGCCCTGCAGGAAGTTCGCGACGCTGATGCCGGCGCACGCCCAGCCGCCGCCGCGGGCGCCGCCGGTCAGGGCGTTCTTCAGGACGATCATCGTGTCCGGGCCCGGCATCATCGCCAGGAACGCCATCATCCCGGCGAAGGCCGCGTAGGTGCTCCACGTCATCAGGACTCCAGGGCGAGGGCGGCGCCGAACCCGAGCAGCGCGGTGCCGGTGACGCCGTCCAGCGTACGGCGCACGCGCCGCCGGCCCAGCCAGGTGCGGACGCGGTGCACGAACACCAGGAGCACCAGCAGCCACAGCATGCCCAGCGCCGCAACCGTGTACGCCAACAGGAGCGAGTCGCCGAACGTCGAGGCGGGGGTGAGGAACTGGGGCAGCACCGAGAGGTACAGCACCAGCACCTTCGGGTTGGTGATGTTGGAGAGCAGCCCTTCGCGGAACCGCCGGAACCCACCACCGCGCCGCCGCTGGGCCTGCTCGACGACGTCGTAGTTCCCGCGGAACGCGCCGCGCAACGCCTGGATGCCGAGGAAGACGAGGTACGCCGCGCCGATCCACTTGAGCGCGAGGAACACCGGCTGCGACTTCGCGATGAGGACACCCAGCCCGAGCGCGGCGGCGCTGCCCTGCACGGCGTTGCCGGTGAAGATGCCGAGCGAGGCGAGCAGGCCGCCGCGGAAACCGCCGGAAAGCGCGTTCTTCAGCATCACCATCGTGTCGGGCCCCGGCGCGAGCACGATCAAGATGACGATGACCAGGTAACTGCCGTACGAACTCCACGTCACGGCTGCCCACGCTAACCGACCGGTATCGGTTCGGTCTCGCGGATTTCCGTCACATCGGCCGCCGCGTAGCTCGTCGCGCTGTTCCTGCTCTGGCTCAGCGTGACCGGATGGTTCGTGGTGGACGGGGACGTCACTGGTCGAGTACTTCGTGACCGACCGGCGGATCGTCGTCCACACCGACGAGGACGGCAAGTTCGACGAGCGCGTCCACCCGATGCGCGACCTGCCCGAGCCCACACTGGAGAAGCACGGCGCGCCGAGCGCGACCTCGAGCTCTCCTCGATCGACCACGCACAGAGGGTGTTCGAGCACGTGCAGCGCGCGCGGCACTCGGCGGAGGGCACCTCGGCAGAGTAGTGTTCGGCCATGTCAGCAGGGGAAATCGATCTTCTACCCGGTGAGCGTGTGCTCTGGGCGGGAGAGCCGGTCCAGCGCCCGTTGTACGTCGCCGCGGACGGGGTGATCGCCCCTGCCGGACTCGTCCTCGCCGCCGTCGCCCTCTGGTTCCTGCTCACGAAGGAGCCCAGCGGCCTGACGATGACCCTTACGCTCGTCGTGCTCGTGATCGGCCTCTACGGCGCGATCGGCCGCTCGGCCGTCCGCTACCTCGCGCTCGGGCGCACGACGTACGCCGTGACCGACAGCCGCGTCATCGCGCGCTCGGGGCTGTTCCGGCAGAAGGAACGTTCGAGTGAGCTGGCCGCCGTCTCGGAGCCGGTCCTCAAACCGGGATCGTCGTCGCGCACCGGCACGATCACGTTCGGGCCGGGGACGGTGACGCTGATGGGTGTCGGCGAGCCCAAGCGGGTGCGCGATCTGCTCACCAAGGCCATCACCGAGGCCAGGGCCCGCCAGGCTCCCCCGGAAACGGACACTCCGGCCGCCTGAGGACAACCCCGGCGCCCGCTCGAGCGTGCGACAGGCATGCAGGAACGCGTGCTGTGGACCGGCAAGCCGGTGCCCCAGCGGCTCTTCCACCGTTACGACTACTTCGCGGCCATGCTCGTGGTGGCCGTCCTCATCGGGTTCGTGGGGTACGCGTCCGCCTCGGACCGGCAACCGGCCCTCCAGGCCATGGCGGCGGGCGGTGGCTTGCTGCTCGTCCACGCCGGAGTGCGGTTCCTGCAGCTCAAGCGCCTGACCTACGTCGTGACCGACCAGCGGGTGGTCGTCGACGCGGGCCTGGTGTGGCGGCGGACGACCACCCTGCGGCTCGCCGGCCTGCCGGCGCCGGTCGTGCTGCCGGAGCACGGCGGCACCGGGACCATCACGTTCGGCCCGGTCGAGCCGCGCCTGGTGGCCGCCGCCCGGTACGGCGCGCACCAGAACAAGTCCGGGCCGCTCCCGGTGGTGCTGGCGGGCATCACCGAGCCGGACGAGGTCCGGGCGCTGCTCGCCCGGGCCATCGCCGAGCCGGACGATCCGCCCGTCTGAACCGGATCGGGGCAACCCCTCGAAGCTCTTGCGCGTTAGTCGGGCAGCAACAGGGGGAGGCCAGGGTGGACGTGCCGCCGAAGGTTCTGCTGCCGGGTGAGCGGCTGCTGTGGTCGGACCGGCCGCGGCGCTTCAGGCTCAACGGAACGGACTGGTGCTGCATCGTCTTCGGCATGGTCTGGACGGCCTTCGGGTTCGTGTTCCTCGGCCACGGACAGCCCGGTTTCGTCCCACTGGTCTGGGCGCTGCCCGGGCTCGCGGGCGCGTGGTGGCCCGTCGTCGCGCGGCAGTGGCTCCTGCGCCGCGTGCTGTACGTCGTCACCGACCTGCGGGTCGTGGCGGCCGACCGCGTCTCCGGAAGACCTGGGGTTCGGCGGACCTGAGCGCGTTGCCGCCGCCGGTCGCGCGGGCCGGCGCCGTCACTTTCGGCGGGGGCGGAGGGTTCCTGGAGGCCTTGAAGCGCGTCTCGGGCATCGGACCCGCCGTCGTGAAGCTCGAGGCGGTGCCGGACGCCGAACGCGTCCGCGACCTGATCGACCAGGCGCAGACCCGGCCGACGGTGGCCGGATGAACGCAGTGTTGTTCCCGGGCGAAGAGGTGCTGTGGTCAGGACGGCCGAGCCGGTTTCCGCCGCACTTCGAGGAGTGGCTCTGGCTGGGCTTGGCGGCGGCCTGGGGCGCGCTGATGTCCGTGCTCTTCGCGGTGTCGCTCGGCCGGCACAGCCCGATGGCCTTCTTCGTCCTGCCGATGATCGTGTTCGCCTTGCTGCCACCGGCCGCGCTGATCTTCGTCCGGCAGCGGATGGCGCGCTCGACCGAATACTTCGTCACGACGCTGCGGGTGCTCGCGATCCACGAGCGGCCGTGGCGCCGGGCGCGGTGGGAGTACCTGGCGCAGGTGCCGGCGCCGACGGTGCGAAGCGGCCGCGCGGGCACCGGCACGCTCTCGTTCGGCTGGCCCGACCCGGTGGCCCGGGTCGGGGCGTTCTTCTCCCCGCCGCGGTGGGGGCCGCCGCCGGACCGGTCGCTGTCGCTGCGCCGGGTGGAACTGCGCGGGATCCCGGAGCCGGGGCCGGTGCGGGACCTGATCGTGCGAACGCAGGGTGCGCGCTGACCGCTGGAATCACCCGGACGTGTCCGATTGCACTGCCCAGCTAAGTTACCGGCCGGTACACTCGACGAAACATCCACCGCCGGAGGTGTCCTGTGCCGTACCCAACGGACCGTGAACGTGACCGACCGTGGGTGATGCGGACCTACGCGGGACACTCCTCCGCGGCCGCGTCGAACGAGCTGTACCGGCGCAACCTCGCCAAGGGCCAGACCGGCCTTTCGGTCGCCTTCGACCTGCCGACGCAGACCGGCTACGACCCCGACCACCAGCTGTCCCGCGGTGAGGTCGGCAAGGTCGGCGTGCCCGTGTCGCACATCGGTGACATGCGGCGGCTCTTCGACGGCATCCCGCTCGCCGAGGCGAACACGTCGATGACGATCAACGCGCCGGCCATGTGGCTGCTCGCGCTGTACGTCTCCGTGGCGCACGAGCAGGCCGAGGCCGAAGGCCGGGACGTGGACGAGGTCCTCGCGAAGCTCACCGGCACCACGCAGAACGACATCATCAAGGAGTACCTGTCCCGCGGGACCTACATCTTCCCGCCGGGCCCCAGCCTGCGGCTGATCACCGACATGATCGCGTGGACCGTGCACCACGTGCCGAAGTGGAACCCGATCAACATCTGCAGCTACCACCTGCAGGAAGCCGGCGCGACGCCGACGCAGGAGGTCGCCTACGCGCTGTGCACCGCGATCGCCGTGCTCGACGCCGTCCGCGACTCCGGGCAGGTCGAGCCGGCCGACATGGCCAAGGTCGTCGCGCGGATCTCGTTC
Source organism: Amycolatopsis sp. NPDC104819 (assembly GCF_055583145.1). NCBI lineage: Bacteria > Bacillati > Actinomycetota > Actinomycetes > Pseudonocardiales > Pseudonocardiaceae > Amycolatopsis > Amycolatopsis sp. NPDC104819. Next base: position 357,594 of record NZ_JBVJON010000004.1, read on the forward strand.
TTCGTCAACGCCGGTGTCCGGTTCGTCGAGGAGATGTCCAAGATGCGCGCGTTCACCGCGCTCTGGGACGAGCTCACGCGGGATCGTTACGGCGTAACGGATCCCAAGGCGCGCCGGCTGCGCTACGGCGTCCAGGTCAACTCGCTCGGGCTCACCGAAGCCCAGCCGGAGAACAACGTCCAGCGGATCGTGCTGGAGATGCTCGCGGTGTCGCTCTCCCGCGGCGCCCGCGCCCGCGCGATCCAGCTGCCCGCGTGGAACGAGGCGCTCGGGCTGCCCCGGCCGTGGGACCAGCAGTGGGCGCTGCGGATGCAGCAGGTGCTCGCGTTCGAGACCGATCTGCTGGAGTACGAGGACATCTTCGACGGCTCGCACGTCATCCAGGCCAAGGTCGACGAGATCATGACCGGCGCGCGTGAGGAGATCGCGTGGGTGCAGGACCTCGGCGGCGCCGTCGCCGCGGTCGAGAGCGGTTACATGAAGTCGCAGCTGGTCGGGTCGCTGGCCGAGTACCGCCGCGGGATGGAGAACGGCGAGCGGATCCTGGTCGGGGTCAACAAGTTCGAGACGACCGAGCCGTCGCCGCTGCAGGCCGAGGGCGCGAAGGCGATCGAAACGATCGACCCGGCCGTCGAAAAGGCCGCCGTCACGGCGATCGAGGAGTGGCGGACCCAGCGTGACAATGATGCTGTCGAGCGCTCGCTGGCCGCGCTGAAGGAACGCGCACAGACCACGGAAAACCTCTTCGAGGCCACTGTGGACTGTGCGCGCGCCGGCGTCACCACCGGCGAGTGGTCCGGCGCGCTGCGCGAGGTGTTCGGCGAATACCGCGCGCCCACCGGGGTTTCCGCCACGGCCGCCGGCGGGGGTGACCCGGAGATCGAGCGGGTGCGCTCCCGGGTCCGCGAAACCGAAGCGGAGCTCGGCGAGCGGCTGCGGATCCTGGTCGGCAAGCCCGGCCTCGACGGCCATTCCAACGGCGCCGAGCAGGTCGCCGTCCGGGCGCGCGACGTCGGCTTCGAGGTCGTCTACCAGGGCATCCGCCTGACGCCCGAGCAGATCGTCGCGGCCGCCGTGCAGGAGGGTGTGCACGTCGTCGGGCTCTCGGTGCTCTCCGGCTCGCACCTCGAGGTCGTCCCGCACGTCGTCGACGGCCTGCGTGCCGCGGGCGCCGGCGACGTGCCGGTGATCGTCGGCGGCATCATCCCGCCGGACGACGCCGCGTTGCTGACCGAACGCGGCATCGCGCGGGTGTTCACGCCCAAGGACTACGAGCTGACCGGCATCATGGCCGGCATCGTCGACCTGATCCGCGAGCGCCACGGCCTCAGCTGAGGTCGGCCAGGATGTCCTTCGTGGACTTCACGGTGGCGAACTGGTTGGCCAGGTTCGCCGCCGTGACGCGGTACAGCTCGTCGGCGGTCACCTCCGGGAGGTCGAACGTGAAGGTCGCGTCGAGCGCAAAAGTCACGTCGTAGCCCAGGTTTCCGCCCATCCGCGCGGTGGTCTCACAGCAGAAGTTCGTCTGGATCCCGGCGAGCACAAAACTCGTGATGCCGCGCTTGCGCAGCCACGCGTCGAGGTCGACGTCGCCGATAAACGCGGAGTTGACCTGCTTGCCGAACACCAGGTCCGGCCGCGCGCCGTCGAGCTCGGGCTTGAAGTCGTTGCCGGGCTGCCCGGGCCGCAGCGGCGAGCCCGGCTTCACGGAGTCGTGGTGCACGAGCACGACCGGCAGCCGCCGCTCCTGCCACGCGTCGAGGAGTGCTTTCATGTTCGCTTCGGCGCCGGGGTTGTTGCGCGGGCCCCAGAAGGCCGCGTCGTCGAACCCACGCTGGACGTCGATCAGGATGAGTGCCGTCATGTCGTCGAGTCTTGCGGTTGTCCTGCCGTCGGAGGAGTGGCAGAAGACGCGCGATGCGGTACTTTCCTGCCATGCGCACGATCGGCGTTCTGCTGCTGCCGGGCACCCGGATGTTCGACCTGGCGGTGATCGGCGAGGTCTGGGGCCAGGACCGGACCGACAGCGGGATCGGCCCGTTCACGCTGCGGTTGTGCAGCCAGGGCCGGGTCCGCACCGCCGTCTCGCCGTTCGGTGACGTCGCGGCCACGCACGGCCTGGCCGGGCTCGACGGCTGCGACCTCGTCCTGGCGCCGGGGCGCGACGACCCCCACGCCACGGTCCCGCCGGCCGCCGTCGCGGCGCTGCGGCGGGCCCACCGGGCCGGGTCGACGGTCGCCGCGTTGTGCTCGGGCGCGTTCACGCTGGCCGCCGCCGGCCTGCTCGACGGCCGCCCGGCGACCACGCACTGGCGCGACTTCGACGCCCTGACCGTCGCCGCGCCGCACGCCGACCTCCAGCGCGACGTGCTCTACACCGACGACGGCGGTGTCCTGACGTCGGCGGGGGTGGTCGGCGGCCTCGACCTCTGCCTGCACCTGGTCCGGCGTGACCACGGCGCCGACGTCGCCGCCGCGCTCGCGCGCCGCCTGGTGATGCCGCCGGCCCGGGAGGGCGGGCAACGGCAGTACGTCGACAACCCGTTGCCTCCCGCGGCATCCCAGCCGGGGGTGGCGTCCACAATGGACTGGGCGCTGGCGCGGCTCGGGTCCGGGATCGGCGTCGAGGACCTCGTCGGGCACGCGCGGATGAGCGAGCGGACGTTCCACCGCGAGTTCGCCGCGGCGGCGGGGGTGACGCCGGGACGGTGGCTGCGCGTCCAGCGCGTCCGGTACGCGCAGCGGCTGCTGGAGACGACGGAGCTGCCGGTCGAGCGCGTCGCCGAGCGATCCGGGCTGGGCACGGCGGCGAACCTGCGGCGCCGGATGCACGCCGAGGTCGGCGTCGGCCCCGACAGCTATCGGCGGACATTCCGACGGGTTACCGTCGAGGCATGACCGAGTACGAACACATCCTGGTCAAGCGCGACGGCGACACCGTCACGATCACGATGAACCGCGCGGCGCGGCGCAACTCGCTGTCCGCGGACCACCTGGCCGAGCTGCTCGCGGCGTTCCACGAGGCCGGCACGTCCGACGCGACCGGCATCGTGCTGGCCGGCGCGGGCCCGGTGTTCTCCGCCGGGCACGACTTCGGCGACGTCGCCGCGCGCGACCTGATGGGCGTGCGCGAGCTGCTGACGCTCTGCACGGACCTGATGAAGACCATGCAGTCGGTGCCGCAGGTCGTCGTCGCGCGGGTGCACGGCCTGGCCACCGCGGCGGGCTGCCAGCTCGTGGCGTCGTGCGACCTCGCCGTGGCGGCCGAGTCGGCGGGCTTCGCGCTGCCGGGCGGCAAGGGTGGCTGGTTCTGCCACACACCGGCGGTCCCGGTGGCGCGCTCGATCGGCCGCAAGCGCCTGATGGAGCTGGCGCTGACCGGCGACGTCGTCGACGCGGCGACCGCGCTGGACTGGGGCCTGGTCAACCGGGTCGTGCCCGACGAGCAGCTGGATGACGCCGTCGCGGAGCTGCTCGCGCGTGCGACACGCGGCAGCCGGGCCAGCAAGACGATGGGCAAGCTGACCCTCTACGCCCAGCTCGACCGGCCCGAGGCCGACGCGTACGCGATCGCGCTGGAGGTCATGGCTTCGGCGTCCCAGCTACCCGGCGCGCGCGAGGGCATGGCGGCGTTCCTGGAGAAGCGCAAGCCGTCCTGGCCCGACTGAGCCTCCCCGGTCAGGGCCGGTGCCGCTCAAACAGCGTGAGCTGCGTCCAGGCGGCGAGCGTCTGCGCGTCGGTGATTTCGCCGCTGAGCATCATCTTCTCGAGGTCCGCCCGCGCGAACCACGCGCTGCGCATGTCCTGCTCCTCGAGCTCGCGCTCCGGCTCGCCCTCGGTGATGTCCGTGGCGAGGAACACCCAGCCGCGCTGGCTGGTCAAGCCAGGCGCGACGTCGAGCCGCCCGATCGTCACCATCGACGCGGCGCGCAGCCCGGTCTCCTCGCGCAGCTCGCGGGCCGCGAGCTCCGCGGGCGGCAGGTCGGCGCGGTCCGGCGCGGTGCCCTGGGGGAACTCCCAGCGGCGCCCGCCGACCGGGTACCGGAACTGCTCGACCAGCCGGAACCGGTCGCCGTCCTGGGCGATGATGAGCGCGTAGGTCGGCTTGTCGACAACGCCGTAGATGCCCGCCGAGCCGTCGGGGCGGCGGATCTCGTCCTCCCGCATCGTCAGCCAGTTGTTCCGGTACACCTCGCGGGACGCGACACGCTGAATGGGGTCCACGCGCCCAGTATCACCGACCCTGTCCTACCCTCCTCGGGTGCGTCTCGTGATCGCGCGGTGCCAGGTCGACTACGCCGGCCGGCTCACCGCCCACCTGCCGATGGCCACCCGCCTGCTGCTCGTCAAGTCCGACGGCTCGCTGTCGGTCCACTCCGACGACCGCGCGTACAAGCCGCTGAACTGGATGAGCCCGCCCTGCTGGCTGATCGAAGACGGCAAGATCTGGATCGTCGAGAACAAGCAGGGCGAGAAGCTGGTGATCTCGATCGAGGAGATCTTCCACGACTACAGCCAGGCGCTGGGCGCGGAACCGGGCCTGCAGAAGGACGGCGTCGAGGCGCACCTGCAGGAACTGCTGGCCGAGCACATCAAGACCCTCGGCGACGGGTACACGCTGGTCCGCCGCGAGTTCCCCACCCCGATCGGCCCGGTCGACATCATGGCCCGCGACGCCGACGGCAAGTCGGTGGCGGTGGAGATCAAGCGCCGCGGCGAAATCGACGGCGTCGAGCAGCTGACGCGTTACCTGGAGCTGCTGAACCGCGACCCGCTGCTGGCCCCGGTGCAGGGCGTGTTCGCGGCGCAGATCATCAAGCCCCAGGCCCGGACGCTGGCCGAGGACCGGGGGATCCGGTGCCTGACGCTGGACTACGACGAGCTGCGCGGCATCGAGTCCGACGAGTTCCGCCTGTTCTGACGTTCCGGGAATCCGGGTGGTTCGCCGCCGGCCGAACTGCGCTCGGGTCGGCGACGCCATTTCTCGGGCGGTCCGGCCGGCGGCGCGAATCTCCTCGTGATTGCCGGACAATCCCATTCCGCCGCCGGCCTGGCGGAGCGTCGCGTCGTCCGGACGTCGCCCGCCGAAAGGTGGCCTTCGTGGCCGGATCGATGCCTGGATCGCGTATCCAATTCGGTGCTCGCGACTCTCCGGCCGGAAATCGTTAACCCGATAGGCGGCCGCGGAGTGATCAGATCTTTTCCGTTCCCGCCTTTCTGCGCTGTTCGGGTGAGTCCGGGATCTCGTTAGCCGGAGTCGTGCGACACTCGATTTCGAGGGGTTCCGCCGGTGCTTCCGGCGTGGCCGGAGGGTGGTGCGCTCGGCCGTCTTTCTTTGTCGTGCCTACGTTTCAGTCCGCCTTCGAGCTCGGTGTGCGCATGTCCGTCCGGCCGATGTGCGCGCGTTTTTCGCACGCACGGAGGAGGAAGTCATGCGTTATCGCCCACTCGGTTCCGATCCGGCCGACCCGCGCCTGGGCCGGTTCATTCCGGACGACTGGCGGCACGTGGAAAGGTATCCGCTGACCGCGCTGTCCGATGACGACCGGCCCACGCAGGCGCCCGTCGTGATCGGGGTCAACTGGTACTCCGCGTTCGACACCCCGGAACAGGACGAGGCCTCCGGTGAGTTCTTCATCGCGAAGGCCGGCGTCGCGAAGCTCGGCCGGATCCGCGGCGGGCACTGCGTGTGCCTCGAGCCGGGCGGCTCCCCGGACACCGACGCCTGGTACGCGTTCTACGACCAGGGCCGCGAAGGCGCCTGCGTCGGCTTCGGCTGGTCGCGCTGCATGTCGATCTTCAACGGCAGCGAGTACACCGCCCGCTGGCTCTGGGACTCGGCCAAGAAGCGCGACGAGTGGCCCGAGACCAACCCCGGCGACGACAACGGCACGTCGGTCCGCGCGGCCGCCGAAGTGCTCGCCGAGGCCGGGCACGTCCTGTGGGACGACTCGTACCAGAACGACGACTGGGAAGCCCGCGAGAAGTACGTGCCCGAGGGCAAGCAGGGCATCAAAGCCTTCCGCTGGGCGCAGTCGGTCGAGGACGTGCACGCCGTGCTGGCCAACCCGCGCGCGGACGAGCTCGGCGCCGTGCCGCTGCTCAACTCGTGGGGTCCGGGTTACCCGCACCGGACCTACCTGCCCGACGAGGTGCTCGCCAAGCTGATCGAGGAGGAGGGCGAGATCGCCGTGCCCACCGATCGGTGATCGGCAGCCGCTCCCGCGGTGCGTGAACGAAGGCGCGTTTCCCCTGGTGAATGCCGGGGGAGGCGCGCCTTCAGGCCACTTTGGACAGGTCAGCGTGCCGACCCTGAATCCATGCAGTACTGTCCGGATCCGACAGGACAGTGGTGATTCCTGTGGGTTGTTGTCCAGTTTGAAAAGAGGTGGGTCGGGTGCTCGTCCTAGCCGATGCGAACCTGCGACTCGACGCGAGCGCGATCGACTACATCGAGTTGGCGTTCTACTTCGTGCTCGTGCTCGGCATCGGGTACCTGGCACGACGACAGGTGTCGAGCAGTCTCGACTTCTTCCTGTCCGGCCGGTCGCTGCCCGCCTGGGTCACCGGCCTGGCGTTCATCTCGGCCAACCTCGGCGCGGTCGAGGTCATGGGCATGTCGGCCAACGGCGCCCAGTACGGCCTGCCGACCGTGCACTACTTCTGGATCGGCGCGATCCCGGCGATGCTGTTCCTCGGCATCGTGATGATGCCGTTCTACTACGGCTCGAAGGTCCGCAGTGTTCCCGAGTTCATGCGCCGCCGCTTCGGCAAACCGGCGCACCTGGTCAACGGCATCAGCTTCGCCGCCGCTCAGATCCTGATCGCGGGCGCGAACCTGTTCCTGCTGGCCAGCGTGGTGAACCTGCTGCTCGGCTGGCCGCTGTGGGTGTCGATCATCATCGCCGCCGTGATCGTGCTCTCCTACACCGCGCTCGGCGGGCTCTCCGCCGCGATCTACAACGAGGTCCTGCAGTTCTTCGTGATCGTCATCGCGCTGGTGCCGCTGACGATCATCGGCCTGGTCAAGGTCGGCGGCTGGCAGGGCCTGGTCGACAAGGTCACCAACAGCCCCGGCGGCACCGCGCAACTGCACTCGTGGCCCGGTGACAACCTGACCGGCTTCGGCAACAACATCCTCTCGATCCTCGGCATCGTGTTCGGTCTGGGCTTCGTGCTCTCCTTCGGGTACTGGACGACGAACTTCGTCGAGGTGCAGCGCGCGATGGCGTCGAAGAGCATGTCCGCCGCGCGGCGCACGCCGATCATCGGCGCGTTCCCGAAGATGCTGGTCCCGTTCATCGTGATCATCCCGGGCATGATCGCCGCGGTCACCGTGTCCGAGTACGTCAAGGACAAGCAGGTCCTGCTGGACGGCGGCACCGCGGAGAGCGGCGTCACGTTCAACAACGCGCTCCTGCTGCTGATGCGCGACCTGCTCCCGAACGGCATGCTCGGCATCGCGATCGCCGGTCTGCTGGCCTCGTTCATGGCCGGCATGGCGGCGAACCTGAGCTCGTTCAACACGGTCTTCACGTACGACATCTGGCAGACCTACATCAAGAAGGACAAGCCGGACGGCTACTACCTGCGCCTCGGGCGCGTGGTGACGTCGGTCGGCACGATCCTCGCCATCGGCACCGCGTTCATCGCGTCGAACTCCGGCAACATCCTGAACTACCTGCAGGACCTGTTCTCCTTCTTCAACGCGCCGCTGTTCGCGACGTTCATCCTGGGCATGTTCTGGAAGCGGATGACCCCGCACGCCGGGTGGAGCGGCCTGGTGCTCGGCACCGCGTCCGCGGTCACCGTCTGGGGCCTGTCGCAGGCCGGGGTGCTCGGCCTCACCGGCCAGGGCATCAGCTTCGTCGCCGCCGGGACCGCGTTCGTCGTCGACATCGTGGTGAGCGTCGTGGTGTCGCTGGCGACCAGGCCGAAGCCGGACGAAGAGCTGGTGGGGCTGGTCTACTCGCTGACCCCGAAGGAAACGCGCAAGCACGACGACACCGGCGAGAACGCGGGCTGGTACCGCAAGCCGGGCCTGCTCGCGGGCATCGTGCTGATCCTGACCATCGCCCTCAACGCCATCTTCTAGGAGGTCCGTCATGGCTACCGAGTCCGGCGCGCCGCGGAAGGCGGGCGCCTTCGACATCCGGCTGATCATCGCGCTGCTGATCGGCGTGTACGGCGTCATCCTCACGGTGATGGGCATCGGCTTCACCTCCGACCAGGAGATCGAGAAGGCCGCCGGGGTGAACATCAACCTGTGGGCCGGCATCGGCATGCTGGTGGTCTCCGCCCTGTTCATCCTGTGGGCGCAGCTCCGGCCGCTGGTCGTGCCGGCGGAGACCGAGACCGAGGCCGGGGACACCACCCCCGCGGCGGGTGAATAGCCGGGTTGTCCGGACAGCGGCGCGAGGTTGCCGCTACCGTGCACCGCGTGCTCCTTGACGTTCGGCGCCGCCGTCTTCCGAAGCTGTTCCTGCTGGTCACCGCGCTCGCGCTGCCGCTGACCGCGTGCGGGCAGGACCTCGGCCGGTCCAACTTCGCGCGGACGACGGTGCCGGCCGCGGTCGGCACCGGCCAGGTCGCCGACGGCCCGATCACCGACGCCGCGGTGGCGGCGAACGTGCTCCGCACGATCAAGCCGTGCCAGTTCCTCACCAAGGACGCCCTCGGCGCGCTGGGCCTCGGCACGGTCGAGGAGGACCCGTCGCCGTCGTCGATCGCCTTCGACAAGTGCGCCAACAAGGTGAAGGACCCCGGCGGCAAGGAGATCCGGTTCGACTTCGAGATCGGCAGCACCCTGCTGCCGCACGCGGACAAGACGGCCGGGCAGGTCGGCGGGCTGCCGCTACGGGTGAACAAAGCCGACGACACCGACTGCACGGTCGCGGCGATGACGGCGCTGAACCCGGACAACGCCCTGGTGCTGACGGTCGCCTACCCCGGTGACCCCTGCCGGCCCGGGCAGACGCTGATGGACGCCGTGGTGCAGAAGCTGCACAACTCGCCGGAGAAGTACTCGACGCCGCCGGGCACCCTGCTGACCGCCGACCCGTGCGCGATGGCCGACACCGCGGCGGTCACCCCCGCCGTGCCGTCGGCGAAGTCCGCGCCGTCCGGCCTGCACTCCTGCGCGTGGCAGAGCAACGGCGCCAACCCGACCGTGACCGTCGAGTTCCTGCCGGGCCTGCCCCCGATCGTCGGGGACGGGTACTCCAAGGTGGACCTCGGCAACGGCGTCACGGCCTACCGGAAGCAGGGCGCCACGAGCTCGTCGCAGTGCACCGTCGAGTGGCAGCACCGGCCGTGGCAGGGCGACGACGTCGAACTGGCCCAAGTGGACTACCAGAGCTACACCGCCAAACCGGACGCCGACGACCCGTGCGGCAAGGCCCTCGGCGTCGCGAAGAACGTGGTCACGAAGCTCCCCAAAGCCTGACCTGGCGGCGGGCCCCGCGGGGAGGTAGGAAGGGGACACCCCACCCGCCGATGTGCCGGAGGCTGCCGTGAAGAAGATCATCAACGATCCGGCGAACGTCGTCGCGGAGTCGCTGCGGGGCCTCGCCGCCGCGCACGCCGACATCCTGCGGGTCCAGTCCGACCCGGACGTCGTCGTCCGGGCCGACGCGCCGGTCGCGGGCAAGGTCGCCGTGATCTCCGGCGGCGGGTCGGGGCACGAGCCGCTGCACGGCGGTTTTGTCGGCCGGGGCATGCTGTCGGCCGCCGTGCCGGGCGCGGTGTTCACCTCGCCGACGCCGGACGCCGTGCAGGCCGCCGTCACGGCGACCACCGGGGACGCGGGCGCCCTGCTCATCGTGAAGAACTACACCGGCGACGTGCTGAACTTCGAAACGGCCGCCGAGCTCGCCGCCGCCGAGGGCCTCGACGTGCGCAGCGTCGTGATCGACGACGACGTCGCGGTCAAGGACTCGACCTACACCGCGGGCCGCCGCGGGGTCGGCGGCACGGTGCTGCTGGAGAAGATCACCGGCGCCGCCGCCGAGCGCGGCGACTCGCTCGACGCCGTGACCGCCCTGGCGGAGAAGGTGATCGGCCAGGTGCGCTCGATCGGCGTCGCGCTGACCGCGCCGACCGTGCCGCACGCCGGCACCCCGAGCTTCGACCTCGGCGAGGGGGAGATCGAGTTCGGCATCGGCATCCACGGCGAGCCCGGCCGCGAGCGGATCCCGCTCGAGCCGGCCGACGCGCTGGTGGCGCGGCTGGTCCAGGCCGTGGTGGAGGACCTGCCCTTCGAGTCCGGCGACCGCGTGCTGCTGTTCACCAACTCGATGGGCGGCACCCCGCTCGTCGAGCTCTACCTGGCGCACGGCATCGCCGAGCGGCTGCTGGCCGAGCGTGGGATCGTGGTCGAACGCCGGCTGGTCGGGCCGTACATCACCAGCCTCGAGATGCAGGGGATGAGTCTGACGTTGCTCAAACTGGACGACGAGCTGACCGAGCTCTGGGACGCACCGGTCACCACCGCGGCGCTGCGGTGGGGGGTCTGATGACCTGCAAGGCCGAGGGGGTCGCGGCCGCCGTGCGCGCCGCGGCGGGCGTGGTCGCCGAGCACCGGGCCGAGCTGGTCGAGCTCGACCGCGCGATCGGCGACGGCGACCACGGCGAGAACCTGAACCGCGGCTTCACCGCCGTCGTCGCGGCGCTCGACGCGGGTGCGCCGGACACGCCGGGAGGCGTGCTGAAGCTCGTCGCGACCACGCTGATCTCCAAGGTCGGCGGGGCCGCGGGACCGTTGTACGGCACGGCTTTCCTGCGTGCCTCGACCAAACTGGGCACGGCCGGGGAGCTCGACGTCCCGGCGCTGCTGGACGCGCTGCGCGCCGGGCTCGAAGGGGTCCAGGCCCGCGGGAAGGCCGTCGGCGGCGACGCGACGATGGTCGACGCCCTGATCCCCGCGCTGTCGGCCGCGGAGAAGGCGGCCGAGGACGGCGGGGACGTCGCCGCGGTGCTGACCGCGGCAGCCGACGCGGCCGACCGTGGCGCGGAGTCCACTGTGGACCTGGTGCCGCGCAAGGGCCGCGCGTCCTACCTGGGCGAGCGGGCGGTGGGGCACATGGACCCGGGTGCGCGGTCCTCGGCTCTGCTGCTGCGCGCGTTCGCCGAGGCCGCCCGGTGAGCGTCGGAATCGTGCTCGTTTCGCACAGCGCGAAGCTCGCGGAAGGCCTGGCCGAGCTGGCCGCCCAGATGGCGCCGGACGTCACCATCCGGCCGGCCGGCGGCCTGCCCGACGGCTCGATCGGCACGGACTACGACGAGGTCGTCGCCGCGACCCAGCGCGCGGACTCCGGCGACGGTGTGGTGCTGCTCTACGACCTCGGCAGCGCGCAGATGACCGCCGAGCTCGCCGTCGAGTCGCTGGCCGACCCCTCTTCCGCCGTCGTGGCGGACGGCCCGCTGGTCGAGGGCGCGATCGCGGCGGCGGTCGCGGCGCAGGCCGGGCAGGACCGCAAGGCGGTGGCGGAAGCCGCCGCGGCGGCCGGGATGCCCGAGGACCTGACCCCCGCCGAGGCCACGGCCGGGGGTGCCGAGATCGAGCTGGAGCTGCACAACGAGGTCGGCCTGCACGCGCGGCCGGCCGCGGTGCTGGTGCGCGCGCTCAGCGCGTTCGACGCCGAAGTCACCGTGCGGCTCGGCGAGCAGGAGGCCGACGGCAAGAGCGTGCTGGCGCTGATGTCCCTCGGCGCGCGCCAGGGTGACCGGATCGTGCTGCAGGCCCGCGGGACGCAGGCTTCCGCCGCGCTGAACAAGGCGAAGGAGCTGGTGGACGGCAACTTCGGCGAGTGAAGCCGGTGTTGCCGACCGGGTGACTTGCGCGGTACTGACTCGATTCCGTGTGGGCTTCCGAAGGTCCGGTGTGGCAGAGTCAGGGGCCAATTACCAGCGAGTAACATCTCTGGAGGCCTCGATGGCGCGGGACATCTCGACGGTCGGAGTGGTCGGCCTCGGCACCATGGGGGCCGGAATCGCCGAAGTGCTCGCGCGCAGCGGGCTCGACGTCGTCACGGTCGAGCTCGACCAGCCGGGGCTCGAGCGGGGCCGCGGCCACCTGCGGCACTCCACCGAACGGGCGCTCACCGGCGGCAAGCTCGACGAGCCCGGCCGCGAGGCGCTGCTGGAGCGCATCCGGTACAGCACCTCGCTGTCGGATCTGTCCGAAGTGGACCTCGTGATCGAGGCGATCCCGGAAAGCCTCGAGCTGAAGGCCGAGGTGTTCACCGAGCTGGACAAGGTCACCCGGCCGGACGTCGTGTTCGTGTCCAACACCTCGTCGCTGTCGATCACCGAGATCGGCGTGCACACCGCGCGGCCCGGCAAGGTCGTCGGCATGCACTTCTTCAACCCGGCGCCGGTGCTGAAGCTCGTCGAGATCGTGAAGACGGTGGTCACCGAGCCGGAGGTGGTCGCCGAGATCGTCGCGTTCGCCGAACGGCTCGGGAAGACGCCGGTGGTGATCGGCGACCGGGCCGGGTTCATCGCGAACGCGCTGCTGTTCGGCTACCTCAACCACGCGGTGCGGATGTACGAGCAGCGCTACGCCACGCGCGAGGACCTCGACGCCGCGATGCGCTTCGGTTGCGGTTACCCGATGGGGCCGTTGGCGCTGCTGGACCTGATCGGGCTCGACACCGCGTACGAAATCCTCGACACGATGTACCACCAGTCTCGCAACCGCCTGCACGCGCCGGCGCCGCTGCTCAAGCAGATGATCACGGCAGGCCTGCTCGGCCGCAAGACCGGCCGTGGTTTCTACACCTACGACGCACCGGACTCGCCCACCGTGGTCGACTCCGGCAGTGCGTCCACTGTGGACTCCGTGCCGCCGCGCCCGGTCGCGCGGGTGGGCGTGGTCGGCACCGGGACCATGGCCACCGGCATCGCGGAGGTGTTCGCCAAGCGCGGTCTCGACGTCGTGCTGCGAGCCCGCAGCCTGGAGAAGGCGCAGGCGTCGGTCGCGAAGGTGAAGAAGTCGCTCGACAAGGCCGTGGTCAAGGGCAAGCTGTCCGAAGAGGACGCGGCCGCCGCGCTGGCGCGGATCACCCCGGTCACCGACTTCGAGGCACTGGCCGACGTCGACCTGGTCGTCGAGGCAGTCGCCGAAGAGCTTTCGGTGAAGCAGGCGGTGTTCGCCGCGCTGGACGAGGTCGTCCGCCCCGGCGCGGTCCTCGCCACGACGACGTCCTCGCTCCCGGTGATCGAATGCGCGGCGGCGACGTCCCGGCCGTCCGACGTGGTCGGTCTCCACTTCTTCAACCCGGCCCCGGTGATGAAGCTGGTGGAGGTCGTCTCGACGATCGCGACCGCCCCGGACGTGGTGGCGACGGCGAACGCGGTCTGCGGCGCGGTCGGCAAGCACGCCGTCCACTGCGGCGACCGGGCCGGCTTCATCGTCAACGCGCTGCTGTTCCCCTACCTCAACGACGCGGTGAAGATGCTCGAGGCGCACTACGCGGGAGCCAACGACATCGACACGGCCATGAAGGTCGGCTGCGGCCTGCCGATGGGCCCGTTCGAGCTCCTCGACGTCGTGGGCCTGGACGTCTCGCTCGCCATCCAGCGGACGCTGTACAACGAGTTCCGCGAGGAGGGCTTCGCGCCGGCGCCGCTGCTGGAGCACCTCGTGACGGCCGGGCGGCTGGGCCGGAAGACCGGGAAGGGCTTCAAGGACTACTGATCAGCGTCCGGCCACCTCGCCGAGGACCGGTTTCACGTCGAGCACCGGGGTGCCGTCGATCGCCTCCAGGCCCGTCACCGTGAGCGTTCCGTTCTCGACCGCCGTCACCGTGACCGTGTGGAGGCCGATCGGGTTCGGGCGGTCCGGTGAGCGGGTCGAGAACACGCCGGTGCTCGGGCGGTCCGGGTCGCCGCGCGGATGGACCGCCTGGACCGCACGGTCGGCTTCGTGCAGCCAGGTGAGGAGGACCAGGCGGTCGCCGGGGCGGAGGTCGGCTGCCGCGTGGTGGAACTCGGGCGCGATCACCACGCGGGCCGGGGGCGCTCCTTCGTCACCTTGTTTCGGGGCCGCCGAACGGTCCGCGAGCGGCGACTCCACCCACGCGACCGGGTGGACGTCGTAGCTCGTCACTGGTAGTAGCCCTCAACCGGTACGCGGGCCTCGTCGAACAGGGCCGGGCCTTCGAGCTTGTGGTCGCCCCAAGTGACCGGCGGGCGCAGCGTGAGGAACTGCTCGGTCGAGAGCGCGTAGACGACCCGGCCCAGCCCGGACCGTTCGATCGCGCCGGTGCACATCCCGCACGGCTGCGTGCTGGTGAACATCGTGGTCGCCGCCGCGGCTTCCGGGCTCAGGTTCTGCGCCGCCCAGCGGGCCAGCTTCAGCTCCGGGTGGGCCGTGATGTCGTTGTCCGTCAACGACGTGTTGCGGTCTTCGACCAGGACCTGGCCGTCCGCGTCGGCCAGCAGGGAGCCGAAGGGCGGGTTGCCGTGCTCTTCGCGCGCCTCCCGCGCCAGCTCGATCGCCCGCCGCAGCAACGTCAGTTCGGTGTCGTTCACCGGTTCTCCTTCCAGGCCGCGGCCACCGCCGCGAGGTCACGCCACGCCGCCTCCGGGTGGAGGGTTTCGGCGGGGTCCGAGTCGAACGGGTCGAGCACGACGGTGTCCGCGCCCAGGTCCCGCAGCTGCGCCAGGTCGTCGAGGACCTGGTCGAGGGTGCCTTCGCCGGCGCGCCGGTCCGGCCCGGTCACCGGGGCGCCGGTGATCCGCAGGAGGATCCGCGGCGCGAACGACGGCACGGGCCGGTCACCGGCCAGCTTTTCCAGGCGCGCCAAAGATTCCCGGAAGCCCGGCATGGTCATCCGCAGCGGGTGCCACGCGTCGCCGAGCTCCAGCGCCCGGCGCAGCCCGGCGTCGCTGTGCCCGCCGAGCCAGAGCGGGATCGGGCCGGCGCGGTAGTCGTCGTGGTCGGCCCAGGCCGCGCGGATCGCCCGCAGGTACTCGGTGGTGAGCTTCCCGCGCCGCTCGAACGGCACGCCCAGCGCGTCGAACTCCTGCTTCGCCCAGCCGATCCCGGCGCCGATCACCAGCCGGCCGCCGCTGAGCGCGTCGAGGTTCGCCGCCATCCGGGCGACGAGCAGCGGGTGGCGGTACGGCACGACCAGCACGGTGGTGCCCAGCCGCACCCGGCTGGTGATCCCGGCCAGCCAGGACAGCGTCGTGAACGGCTCGTAGAACGGCGCCGGGTACTGGCCGGCGACGTCGGGAGTGATCGCGACGTGGTCGGACACCATCAGCAGGTCGTAGCCGAGCCCCTCGACCGTCTGCGCCCACGCGCGCAGCGCGCCCGGGTCCGTGCCGGGGCCGAAGTTGGGGACGTTCACGCCGATCTTCACCGGGAAAGGCTATCGAGGTCAACGCCCTGATCGGAAGGGAACGATCACGGCGTTGGGACGCTTTCGCCGTGGATCTCGCGGTATGTTCGGCCAATGACCGAGAGTCTCGACCCGACGGACTGGGCCATCCTCGCCGAGCTCCAGCGGGACGCCCGGCTGCCGCTCACCGAGCTCGGCCGGCGGGTGAACCTCAGCGCGTCCGCGGCCACCGAACGGCTCCGGCGGCTCGAGACCGCCGGGGTGATCACCGGCTACCGCGCGGACATCGACCTCGGCAAGGTCGGCTACCCGGTGCTCGCCGTCGTCCGGCTCAAGTACCCCGGCAGCCGCCACGAGCCGCTGCACAAGCTGCTCGCCGACCGCTTCGAGATCCTGGAGTGCCTGCGCACCACCGGCGACGACTGCTACACGCTCAAGATCGCCGCGGCGTCCATGGCCCACCTCGAGCACACCATGGACGAGCTGGCCCAGTTCGGCAGCACGACCACGAACGTCGTCTACAGCCAGACCCTGCCCTACCGCGGACCGCAGGAAGCCGCCCGTGACCTCGAGTCCTGAGCGCATCGTCGTCTACGGCGTGACCGGCTCGGGCAAGTCGACGCTCGCGGCCCGCATCGCCGAACGCACCGGCCTGCCGTACGTCTCGGCCGACGACCTCACCTGGCTGCCGGGCTGGGTTGCGGTCCCCGACGACGAGCAGCGCCGCCGCATCGCCGAGGTGTGCGCGGGGGAGCGCTGGGTTCTCGACGCCGCGTACACCCGGTGGGCGGACGTCGTGCTGCCCCGCGTGCAGCTCATCGTGGGGCTCGACTACCCGCGCTGGCTTTCGCTGGGCCGTCTGGTGCGCCGGACGGCCTGGCGCTCGCTGACCCGCGAGCGCATCTGCAACGGCAACGTCGAGTCGCTCCGCCAGATGTTCTCCACGGACTCGATCATCCGCTGGCACTTCGCGTCGTTCGCGCGGAAGCGGGCACGGATCCGGAGGTGGGCCGCCGAACCGCCGTGCCCCGCGGTCGTCCGGCTGACGTCCCCACGCGGGACCCGCCGGTGGCTTAAAACGCTGTGACGTCAGGAGCTCGGCGGTAGCAGCGGACCGCCGCTCCAATGCTGGAAGACGAGGTTCGTGTGCACCCGGGCGACCTCGTCGCGCGCGGTCAGCTCGTCGAGGACCAGCCGCTGCAGCTCGGCGGCGGAGCTGGTCGCGACGTGCGCGAGGAAGTCGTCCGGCCCGGTCAGGTGGTAGACCGCGCGCACCTCCGGCAGGGACAGCAGGTGCGCGACGAACGGGTCCACAAGCGGCCGCCGGTGCGGGCGCACCTGGACGAACAGGAACGCCTCCAGCGGCCGCCCCAGCTTCGCCGCGTCGACCGACGCGTGCTGGCCGGTGATCACGCCGGTGTCCCGCAGCCGGGCCACGCGGTCGAGGCACGTCGACGGCGCGATGCCGACGGCGGCCGCCAGGTCCTTGTTGGTGATCCGGGCATCGTTCTGCAGCAACCGCAGAATCTCGAGGTCCACCGGGCTCAGTTCGACGGAATCGGGCATCGGCGAATGATATCCGAGACTGTTGCCTTCGGTCCGGGGAAAGATCGAGCATGCTCGTATGACTTCCGCCCTGCGCACCCGAGCCGTCCACGCCGGCCGTGACGACCTCACGGACCTCGGCGTGCACGCCGCTCCGCTCGACCTGTCCACGACCTACCCGTCCCGCGACAGCGCCGCCGAGGCCGCCCGGATCGACGAGTTCGCCGCCGGGGGCGCGGTCGACGGCCCGCCGATCTACGGTCGCGTCGGCAACCCGACCGTCGAACGGTTCGAGCGGGCGCTGGCCGAGCTCGAAGGCTTCGAGCACGGCGTCGCGTTCGCCAGTGGCATGGCCGCCGTCTCGGCCTGCCTGCTTTCCGCCGTGGCGCAAGGGAAACGGCACGTCGTCGCGGTCCGCCCGCTCTACGGCTGCAGTGACCACCTGCTCGAGTCCGGGCTGCTCGGCACCGAGGTCACTTGGGCCGCGCCGGACGCCGTCGCCGCCGCGCTCCGGCCCGACACGGGCCTGGTGTTCGTCGAAACCCCGGCCAACCCGACGCTCGCCGAGGTCGACATCGCCGCCCTGGCCGCGGCCTGTGGTGACGTGCCTTTGGTGGTGGACAACACCTTCGCGACGCCGGTGCTCCAGCGCCCCGGCCGGCACGGCGCGCGGATCGTGCTGCACAGCGCGACGAAGTTCCTCGGCGGCCACGGCGACGTGATGGGCGGGATCGTCGCGTGTGACGCCTCGGAGGCCGCGCGGCTGCGGCAGATCCGCTTCGCCACCGGCGGTGTGCTGCACCCGCTGGCCGGATACCTGTTGCTGCGCGGGCTTTCCACGCTGCCGCTGCGTGTGAACGCGGCGTCCGCCACCGCGGCGACCTTGGCCGCGCGGCTCGGCGACCACCCGGCGGTGACGGCCGTCCACTACCCGCGGCTGGGCGGGCCGCTGGTGGCGTTCGAGGTCGACGGCGACCCGCACGCCCTGATCGGCGCGGTCCGGCTGATCACGCCGGCCGTCAGCCTCGGCAGCGTCGACACGCTGATCCAGCACCCGGGCTCGATCAGCCACCGCATCGTCGACGCCGGCGACCGGCACGACGCCGGGGTGTCCGACCAGCTGATCAGGTTGTCGGCCGGGCTCGAGGACGTCGAGGACCTCTGGCACGACCTCGAGCAGGCGCTGAAGGCGGTTTAGCCGCAGCAGCCGCCGCCACAGCAGCCACCGCCACCGCCGGCCGGGGCCGCGGGACCACTCGCGGCGCCGGTCAGGGCGACGGTGGTGAGCAGCTTGACGGTGTCGTCGTGGCCCTCCGGACAGGCCGCCGGCGCGCTCGATTCGCTCATCGGGCGCAGGAGCTCGAAGGTCTCGGTGCACTCGCGGCAGCGGTAGGCGTAGGTCGGCATGCCGCGATTATCGCCGGAGGGGCCCGCGGATGGGAAGCTGGGCGCGTGCAGCCCCCTTCACTCGCCGGCGTCCCGCACCTCGGCCAGGTCGTCCCGTCCCTGCTCGCCGCGCTGGGGGTGCCCGGCTGCGCCAACACGCTGACGCTGCCGGAGGCGCGCAGTGCCGGGGTGCTGCTCGTCGACGGGCTCGGCTGGGAGCTGCTCGCCGAGCACGCCGCGGACGCCCCGGTGCTGACCGAGCTCGCCCGGGAGTCGCTGCGCGTCGGCTTCCCGTCGACGACGGCGGCCGGGCTGGCCGCCATCGGGACCGGGCTGGCGTCGGGTGAGCACGGGATGGTCGGCTACACCTTCGAAATGCCGGGCACGGGCGTGCTCAACGCGTTGCGCTGGTGCAGCCACGACGACGGCAGCGACCTGCGGGGCGCGCTCCCGCCGCGTGAGGTGCAGCCGCTGGCGACGACGTTCGAACGGGCGGCCGCGGCGGGCATCGACGCGGCGGTGGTGTCGTCCGCGAAGTTCCGCGACACCGCACTGACGATGGCCACCCAGGGCGGCGCGCGCTACGCCGGGGTGCACGCGCTGGGCGACCTCGCCGCGCGGACGTTGTCGGTGCTCGACGGGCGGGCGTTCTGCTACGCCTACCACAGCGAGCTCGACCTGCTCGGGCACGTCTACGGCCCGGGTTCGACCGCGTGGCGGATGCAGCTGCGGCAGATCGACCGGCTCGTCGAGTCCCTTGTGGACGGTCTGCCGGCCGGCGCCCTGCTCGCGGTGGTCGCCGACCACGGGATGGTGACCGTCGAGGACAAGCTCGACCTCGAGGACGTGCCGGAGCTGCTGTCCGGCGTCCGGACCTTCGGGGGCGAGGTGCGGGCCCGGCACGTCTACACCGAGCCGGGCGCGGCCGCGGACGTCCTCGCGGCCTGGCAGGCGGTGCTGGGCGAGCGGGCGTGGGTGCGGTCGCGGGAGGAAGCCGTCGCCGAGGGGTGGTTCGGGCACACGGTCAGCGACCGGGTGCTGCCGCGGATCGGCGACGTCGTCGCGGCCGCGCGCGGGCGGTTCGGGATGGTGCGGGGGCTCGCCGAGGCCGTCGAGACGTCGCTGGTGGGGCAGCACGGTTCGCTGACCACCGCCGAGCAGCTGGTCCCGCTGGCGCTCGCGCAGGGCTGACGTCCCGTTTTCCGGGAATGTGCGCCGGCGGGAACTTTCCCCGCCGGTGTGCCGACCTGTCCACTGCGTACCGGATCGACGGGGAGTGGGCGGGATGAGCGTGCTGGACGGCATCGGTGTGGTCGGGGCGGGCGGCGAGGGACGGGCCGTGGCGGCGTACCTCGCTTCGCGGGGGTTGCCGGTGCACCTGTACACCCGGGATCTCCGGGCCGTGGCGGAGATCGCGCGTCGCCGGGAGATCGTCGCGCGTGGGGTGCTCGCCGGGCGGTTCCCGCTCCGTGAGGTGACCGCGGACCCGGCCGGGCTGGGCGGCCGCGCCGTCGTGCTGGTCGCCACCGTGACCACCGCCTACCCGGAGGTCGCCGCCCGGCTCGCGCCGCACCTCGGCGCCGGGCAGGTCGTGGTGCTGTTCTCCAGCAAGCTCTGCGGGAGCGTCGAGTTCGCCCACGCGCTCGCCGCCGCCGGGGCGCCCGCGGTCGACGTCGTCGAGACGGACGCGCTGTTCGCCGCTCGGCCGGCCGGGACCGACGGGGTGAGCGTGCTCGGCGTCAAGGGCTGGAACCTGCTCTCCGGGTGCACCGCGGCCGCCGTCGGACGGCACGCCGGGCTGCTGCGCGAGTGGTTCCCGATGCTGGAGGTCGCGCGCAACCCCGTCGAACGCGGTCTGCACGACTTCGGCGCGGTCGCGCACGTGCCGATCGCGCTGGCCAACCTCGGCACCATCGACCGCGCCGAGGAACTGCTCTTCTACGTCGAAGGCGTCTCGCCGCGGACGATCGCCCTGCTGGAGCGCACCGAGGCCGAGTTCGCCGCCGTCGCCCGGGCGTACGGCGCGCGGCTGCTGCCGATGACCGAGGTCCTCGACCGCTACTACGGCTGCCCGGCCACGACGCTGCTCGACGCGTTGCGGACCGTGGAGCCGTACCGGACGATCGCCGCGCCGACCAGCCTCGACCACCGGTTCCTCAGCGAGGACATCCGCTCGACCCTCGTGCCGCTGCAGGCGCTCGCGCGGTGCGCCGGCGTCGCCACGCCGATGGTCGACGCCGCGATCACGATCATGTCCGTGCTCGGCGGTGAGGACTTCCGCCGGACGGGCCGGACGCTGGACCGGCTCGGCTGGGAAGGACTCGGCCACGACGGCATCCTGCGCCGGTTGCGGGCCGGTGACCGGGTCGCGGAGCGCGCGGCCTGAGCGCCGACGGGCATCACGCGTGACTGGCCGGGCATCTCGCGTGATTGGAGGGGCATTACGCGTGATTGAGGGGGCATCACATGTGATTGGAAGGTCGACACTCGTGATTGGAGGGTCGACACGCGTACTCAGGTGGACGACTCGCGTACCTGGGTGGACGACACGTGTGGGGTGGAGGTCGCGTCGGGGTGGGCGGGCGGGAGATACCGTTCGGGGGTGCCTCGACGGAATCGTCCCGGCCGCCGGGCGGACGGCGGGCCGCCCGAACGCGAGCTCGGCGCCGCGACCGGCTGGGCCCGCGCGGAAGCCGGGGCCGACGGGGACTGGCTCGTGCGGACCGTGCCCGGCTCGCAGGCCACCAAGTTCTACCGCTGCCCCGGCTGCGACCACGAGATCCGGCCCGGCACCCCGCACCTCGTCGTCTGGCCCGCCGACGAGACCGGCTCGGTCGCCGACCGCCGGCACTGGCACCGGCCCTGCTGGGAAGCCCGCGCCCGGCGGCGGCCGCAACGCCGCCGCTGATTCGCTCTGGAGTTGTCAAACACCGCCCGGCTCAGCGCCGGTAGTGGCGCGACATCGCGCCGTCGTACATCTCCTCCGTGTACTCGGTGAAGCCGAGCCGCTCCGCCACCCGCAGCGACGGCTTGTTCGCGATGCTCACGCTCGCCAGCACCGGCACCGACGGCAGGTCGCGGGCGCACCACTCGAGCACCGCCAGCCCGGCCTCCACCGCGTAACCCTTGCCCCACGCCGAGGGCCGGAACCGGTAGCCGAGGTTCAGCACCTTCTCGCCGTGGAACTCCCGCAGCCGCACGCCGCACATGCCGAGCACCTCGGCGCCCCCGCGTTCGGTCACCGCGGGGTAGCCGAAGCCGTGCTCGGCCCAGTGCGCCAGCCAGTCCGAGAACATCGCCGACGCGGCCGGCACGTCGGGCGGGTCGGGGTGGAACCGGTTGGTGCGCGGATCGGTGTGGATGTCGACCATCGCCCGCCGGTCCGCCTCGTGGAGCGGACGCAGCAGCAGCCGGTCGGTTTCGATGTCGGTGAACACATCGGCGAAGCTAGCGCGGGGGTCCGACAAAAACATCCGACAAAATGGCGCGCATGACCGAACTGCCGCTGGTCCTCCTCCACGCCTTTCCCCTGGACGCCCGCATGTGGAACGCGGTGCGCGAGCCCCTCGCTTCACACCTTCGGGTGATCACTCCGGACCAGCGCGGGCTGGGCCGCTCGCCGCTGCCGGACTCGGACCGCGAACCGGGTCTCGAGGACGCCGCGCGCGACGTCGTCGCCCTGCTCGGCCGCCTGGAGCTGGACCGCGTCGTGCTCGGCGGCTGCTCGATGGGCGGTTACCTCGCGATGGCCGTGCTGCGGCTGGCGCCGGAGCGGGTCGGCGGGCTCGTCCTCATCGACACCAAGGCCGCGCCGGACACGCCGGAGGCCGCGCAGAGCCGGCTGGACGTCGCCAGGCGCGTCGAAGAAGAAGGCATCAAGGGCTGGCTCGCCGAGGCCAACCTGCCGAACCTGCTGGCCGAGTCGACGCGCGAGGAACGTCCCGAGATCGTCGAAACGGTCCGGGAGATCATCGAGTCGCAGCCGCCCGCGGGGATCTCGTGGACGGCGCTGGCGCTGCGGACCCGGCCGGATTCGCTCGACCTGCTCCGGGAAGCGAAGGTGCCCGCGCTGGTCGTCGTCGGCGAGCAGGACCCGATCACGCCGGTCGAGGCAGCGAGCGCGATGAGCGAGGCCATGCCCGGCTCGACGCTCGTGGTGCTGCCGGACGCCGGGCACCTGACCCCGCTGGAGGACCCGGCGGGCGTGGTCGAGGCGATCCTGTCCTGGTACCCGGCGACTCAGGAGAAGTAGGCGGCGAGCGCCGACCGGGCGCCGGGGAGCCGGTGCGGGAACCGGATCGCGATGACGTGCTGCCACACGACCGAGTACAGCTCCCGCACGCGGACCCACGGCTCGAGGGCGGTCTCGTCGAACGAATCGGGGTAGGCGGCGAGGAGCTCCGGGCCGCCCTGCCGGCCGAGGATCCCCAGGTCCCAGGCCAGCGGGCCGAGCCAGGTGTCCTCGAAGTCCAGCCAGCACGGGCCCGCCGGCGTCGCGATCAGGTTCCCGGGGTGCGCGTCGCCGTGCAGCGGCTGCACGGCGACGTCCGGGAGCGTCGTGGCGAGGCGGGCCGCCTCCGCGCGCAACCGGGGTGTTTCGCCGTCGAGGTCCTGCCGCTCGAAGATGCGCTCGAGGTCGTCGAGCGGGCCGCGCCGGGACAGTTCGCCGGGATACTCCCGCAACGCGGCATGCACTTCGGCGAGCGAACGCGCGACGACGTCCGGTGCGTACCGGTGGTCCGGATCGTGCGGGGTGTGGTGCCAGAGCGTGACCGGCAGGCCCTCGGCGAAATGCGGTCCGGCCGGGGGATCCGTGGCCGGTGAGACGACGAGCACACCACGTTCGGTGAGGAACCGGGACAGCGCCACGTCCCGCTCCTGCCACGCCGGACCGGGCCGCGCCAGGCGGGTGGTCCCCGGCACCCGCGCGACCAGCGGACCCAGCTTCACCAGCACGTTCGAGCGCTCGTGGAGCACCTCCGGCTCGTGCTCGCGCAGGCCCAGCCGCGAGGTCACGGTCAGTGCCGCGCGAACCGCGGCGCGCGTGTGTTCGTCGGCCACGGACCGATCTTGCCAGCCGGTGCGCGCGACTGTCGGTAGCGAGGGCTACGATCCCCCTAAGCCGTCGGACCGGGTGTTCCCGGGCCGGTGGCGCGACGATGACCACCACAAGGTTTCAAGTGTTGGAGGCAGGAGTGACGGCCGTAGCCCCCAAGCCGATCGCGACGCGCCCGTACCCCGCGCACGAGTCGGTCAAGGGTTCGTACCTGCTGCGGTTGTTCCGCACGACGGACCACAAGCAGATCGGGATCATGTACCTGGTCACGTCGTTCGCCTTCTTCATGGCGGGCGGCGCGATGGCCATGCTCATCCGCACCGAGCTGGCGCGCCCGGGACAGCAGTTCCTCTCGCAGGAGCAGTACAACCAGCTGTTCACCATGCACGGCACGGTGATGCTGCTGCTGTACGCGACTCCGATCCTCTTCGGCTTCGCGAACTTCGTGCTCCCGCTGCAGATCGGCTCGCCGGACGTCGCGTTCCCGCGGCTGAACGCGTTCTCGTACTGGCTGTACCTCTTCGGCGGCCTGATCGTGCTGTCGGGCTTCCTGACGCCGGGTGGCGCCGCCGACTTCGGCTGGTTCGCCTACACCCCGCTGTCGGACGCGATCCACTCGCCGGGCGTCGGCGCGGACCTGTGGATCTCCGGCCTAGTGGTCTCCGGTCTCGGCACCATCCTCGGCGCGGTCAACATGGTCACCACCGTGGTCTGCCTGCGCGCGCCGGGCATGACGATGTACCGGATGCCGATCTTCACCTGGAACATCCTGGTGACGTCGATCCTGATCCTGCTCGCCTTCCCGATCCTGACCGCGGCCCTGATGGGCCTGCTGGCGGACCGGCATCTGGGCGCGCACGTGTTCGACCCCGAAAACGGCGGCGTGATCCTCTGGCAGCACCTCTTCTGGTTCTTCGGCCATCCAGAGGTCTACATCGTCGCCCTACCGTTCTTCGGGATCGTGTCGGAGATCTTCCCGGTCTTCAGCCGCAAGCCCATGTTCGGCTACAAGAGCCTGGTCTGGGCGACGCTGGCGATCGCGGCGCTGTCGGTCGCGGTGTGGGCGCACCACATGTACGCCACCGGCGCCGTGCTGCTGCCGTTCTTCTCCTTCATGACGTTCCTGATCGCGGTCCCGACCGGCGTGAAGTTCTTCAACTGGATCGGCACGATGTGGAAGGGCCAGCTGTCCTTCGAGACGCCGATGATCTTCTCGATGGGCTTCATCGTCACGTTCCTCTTCGGCGGCCTGACCGGCATCCTGCTGGCCGCGCCGGCGATCGACTTCCACGTGTCGGACAGCTACTTCGTCGTCGCGCACTTCCACTACGTGCTCTACGGCACGATCGTGTTCGCCACCTTCGCCGGCATCTACTTCTGGTTCCCGAAGATCACCGGCCGGATGATGGACGAGAAGCTCGGCAAGTGGCACTTCTGGACCACGTTCATCGGCTTCCACGGCACGTTCCTCGTCCAGCACTGGCTGGGCGCGGAGGGCATGCCGCGGCGGTACGCGGACTACCTGACCAGTGACGGCTTCACGACGCTGAACACGATCTCCACGATCGGCGCGTACATCCTCGGCGCCTCGACGCTGCCGTTCATCTGGAATGTCTTCAAGAGCTACCGGTACGGCGAGATCGTCACGGTGGACGACCCGTGGGGTTACGGCAACTCGCTCGAGTGGGCGACGTCCTGCCCGCCGCCGCGGCACAACTTCACCGAGCTGCCCCGGATCCGCTCCGAGCGGCCGGCCTTCGAGCTGCACTACCCGCACATGATCGAGCGCATCCACAGCGAGGGTGAGATCGGCTTCTTCGGGAAGCAGAAGGGCAACAGCCACGGGGCGCCGTCGCAGGTGCTCACCGAGGCGTTGATCCCGGGAGACCACTCGAACGACAACGCGAGCGAGCAAGGCGACAAGTAGGACCCCTGATCGAGTGAGCGCGTGCCCGGCTTTTGTGAAGCCGGGCACGCGCTCTACTTGTGTCCGGGTCCGGACCGGCAGACTGACCGTGCAGCGTTGCCGAACGAGGGATGACCAGTGAGCCAGACGCCCGTCCTGATCACGACGACCGGCCCCGACAAGCCCGGTGTCTCGTCCGTGCTGTTCGCCGTGCTGACCCGGCACGACGTCGACGTGCTCGACGTCGAGCAGGTCGTCATCCGCGGGCGGCTCGTGCTCGGGGTGCTCGCCGGGGTCTACCGCGACCCGGAGGGCCTGCAGGAGTCGGTCGAGCAGGCGATGGCGTCGGTCGGCATGCAGGTCGACGTCACCATCGGGGCGGCCATCGGGGACGACCCGTTCGCGCTCGGCCGCCGCGACTCCACCCACGTGCTGGTCGTGCTGGGCCGCCCGGTCACCGCGCGGGGTTTTTCCGAGGTCGCGCGCCGGCTGGCGTCGCTCGGCGCCAACATCGACGCGATCCGCAGTGTCGCCGACTACCCGGTGACCGGCCTGGAGCTGTACGTCTCGGTCGAGCAGGACACGCCGGAAGCGGACGCCGCCCTGCGCTCGGAGCTCGCCGACGCCGCCGTCGAGGCCGGGATCGACATCGCCGTCGAGCGGGCCGGGATCACCCGGCGCGCGAAGCGGATGGTCGTCTTCGACGTCGACTCGACCCTGATCCAGGGTGAGGTCATCGAGATGCTGGGCGCGCACGCCGGGGTCGAGCCGGAGATCCGCGAGATCACCGAGGCGGCCATGCGTGGCGAGCTGAACTTCACCGAGTCGCTGGAGCAGCGGGTCGCGCTGCTGGAGGGCCTGCCCGCGACGGCGATCGACGAGGTCGCCGCGTCGATCGAGCTGACGCCGGGAGCGCGCACGACCATCCGCACGCTCAAGCGGATGGGTTTCAAGACCGGGGTGGTGTCCGGCGGGTTCACGCAGGTCATCGGCAGCCTGGTCGAGGACCTCGGCCTGGACTTCGCGGCGGCGAACGAGCTCGAGATCGTCGACGGCAAGCTGACCGGCAAGGTGGTCGGTGAGATCGTCGACCGCGCAGGCAAGGCGAAGGTGCTTCGCCGCTTCGCCGGCGAGTACGACATCCCGCTCGAGCAGTGCGTCGCGGTCGGGGACGGCGCCAACGACATCGACATGCTTTCGGCGGCCGGCATGGGCGTCGCGTTCAACGCCAAGCCCGCGCTGCGCGAGGTGGCCGACACCGCGTTGTCGCACCCGTACCTCGACGCCGTGCTGTTCGTGCTCGGCTTGACCCGGGGCGAGGTCGAAGCGGCCGACGCCGCCGACGGCCTCGAGCTGCTGCGTCCATGAGCAGCGTTCTCGACCCGCTGGGCGCCCGGTACGCCTACTGGCTGGGGCTTCCGGCCGAAGACACGTCGGACACCTCCGACGAGCTCCCGGAGGAAGTCCGGGCGATGCCGGTGATCCTGCGCATCGAACGCGCCGAGCCGCCGGCCCGCACCGCCCTGCTGGAGGCCGCGGCGGCGGCCGCGCTCGCCGTCTGCCTCGACGAGCGCGCCGAGCCCGGCGGGGAGTGGGCCGAGCCGATGCACGCGTGGCTCGACAACCGGATCCGGAAGGTCGCCCGCCGCGCGCGGGGCGCGCACTGGGCTGCGGCCCAGGACTTCCCCGGCATCACCGTCGAGGTCGACGGCGCCGAGGCGCGGGCCCTGGTGCCCGGCCTGGTCACCGAGACGCCCAAGGAGATCGCGCGGCTGCAGATCTCGGGCAGCGAGCTGCCGCCGGACGAGCCGGGCCCGGTCCCGGCCGGCGTGCCGCTGCTCCTGCTCAACCCGCACACGCCGATGACCGTCGGCAAGGCCGCCGCCCAGGTCGGGCACGCCACGATGATCCTCGCCGCGCTGCTGGGCGACGCCGAGCGGGCCGCCTGGGCCGAGCGGGGTTACCGGACGGCGGTGCGCACGGCGAGCGAGGCGCGGTGGAAGGAGCTGCACCCCGGCGACGATCCCGAAGGCGCGTGGCGGCGCGACCGCGTGGTCGCCGTGCGGGACGCGGGGTTCACCGAGGTCGACCCCGGCACCCTCACGATTCTTGCCCAGTGGGAGCCGGAACAAGCAGCTTCCTGAGCCGGTTGGAGCGGGCATGGGACTCGAAGTACAGCGCGACGGGCAGCACTCCTTCGTCGGCCGCAACGAGCGGGGCGCCGAGGTCCGCTTGGGCCGCACGGGCGCCGAAGGGGCGTTCTCACCCGCGGAGCTGCTGCAGATCGCGGCCGCGGGCTGCAGCGCGGTGACGGCCGAAGAGCTGATCACCCGGCGGGTCGGCGAAGACGCGAAGTTCCGCGTCGCCGTCACCGCTGACCGGCGTGAGGGAGCTTCGGAGCTGGACGCGGTCCACGTCGCCTTCGATGTCGACGTGTCGACACTGGCGGAGGATCAGCGGGAAGCGCTGGCCGGCGCGGTGGACCGGGCGATCGAGCGGCTCTGCACGGTGAGCCGGACGCTCAAGAAGGGGATCCCGGTGACGGAGAGCTTCCCGGAGGCCTAGCGGTCGTACGGGATCAGCTCGTCCATCGCGGTGGCGAGCGTGCTGCGCTGCTGGAAGTCCAGGAACGGCAGCAGGACCCCGCATTTGCTGCACGCCCGCGCCAGCTTGGCGGTGAACGTCGGCTCGGCGTGGATGGCGTTCCGCCGCTTGAAGCGCAGTTCCGGGCTGCCCCCGTGCGAGGTGGTGCTGACCAGCTTGCCGAGCGGGCTCAGGCTGCCTTCGGCGCCGCAGACGGGACAGCGCATCTCAGTTCTCGCTGGATTCCCAGACCACGTAGGCCTGGTCGGCGTCCGTGGTCATGGCTTCGATGAACTTCTCGTTGTCGAAGCCCGGAAGCGCCTGCAGGCGCTCGATCAGCGCGTCGGCCGCCGGGTCACCGCTGGGGATCGCCGTGCCCTTGCCGTCGGTGCCCACCAGCATGAAGAAGACGTCTTCGTTCCACGGGCCGTCCGGGATCACCCGCACCATCACCGACGACAGGTCGGACCACGTGACGGCCTCTTCGCTGCCGTCCGCGAGCCGCCGTCGCACGCCGGTGTCGTCGACGCTGACGGTCCGGGACTGGGCGCTGGAGGAATCCTGGCTCAACCGGTGCTCCCTTGTTGCTGTGCCGCTCGTCCTGATCCGACCTCAGCGACGGCCGAACGACTTCGCAGCGGCGGTTACGTCCTGCGTGAGGGCGGGCCTGCTTCGGGTCGGATCAGGACTTGGGTTGCTTCACCGTACCGGTCGGTGTTGTGGACCGCGTCACGCGGGCGCGGCTGCGTCCAGCCGGCGCAGGGCGTCACGCGCCACCTTCGGATCCATCGTCGGCCAGAACGGCGGCAGGGACGCACGGAGGAATCCGCCGTAGCGGGCGTTCGCCAGCCGCGAATCCAGCACCGCGACCACCCCGCGGTCGGTGACCGACCGGTGCAGCCGGCCGGTGCCCTGCGCCAGCAGCAGCGCCGCGTGCGTCGCCGCCACGGTGAGGAAGCCGTTGCCGCCGCGGGCTTCCACCGCGCGCTGGCGCGCCGAGGACACCGGGTCGTCCGGGCGCGGGAACGGGATCCGGTCGACCACCACGAGCTGCAGCGACGGCCCGGGCACGTCGACGCCCTGCCACAGGCTGAGCGTGCCGAACAGGCACGTGCGGACGTCTTCGGAGAACTTCTGGACCAGCAGCGACGTCGCGTCCTCGCCCTGACAGAGGATCGGGAAGTCGAGCCGTCCGCGCATCTCCTCGGCGGCCTGCTTGGCCGCGCGCATCGAGGAGAACAGGCCCAGTGTGCGCCCGCCCGCGGCCTCGACCAGCTCGGCCAGTTCGTCCATTGTGGACGACGCGAGGCCGTCGCGGCCCGGCGGCGGCAGGTGCTTGGCCAGGTAGAGGATCCCGTTGCGCTTGTGGTCGAACGGCGAGCCGACGTCCAGGCCGGTCCACTTCGGGCCGGAGTCGACGTCCGCTGGGACTTCCTTCTCCGTCGCGGCGCCCGGCGCCTGCTCCACGCGCGCCGCGGCCGGCGGGAGCCCCCACTGGCGCGCCATCGTGTCGAACGTGCCGCCCAGGGTCAGCGTCGCCGACGTCAGGATCGTCGTGTGCTGGTTGAACACCCGCTCGCGCAGCAGCCCGGCGACGCCCAGCGGCGCGACCTTCAGCGCCGGCGGCCGCGGGTTCGACGAGTACTTGTCCCCGGAGAGCCAGACGACGTCACGCTGGTGCGCCTGGTCGTCGTCGAACGCCTCCAGCAGGCGGACCGCGGTGTCGTGCACCTCGTCGAGCAGCGAACGCGCCAGCTTGCGCGCGGTGGCCCCTTCGACGTCTTCCTTGCGGTCCGAGCCCAGCGCCGTGATGCAGCGGTGCGCGGCGTCGCGGACCGCCGGGATGGCGCCCTTCAACGGCTGCGGCAGCGCGTCCATCCGGCCCGCGGGCAGGTCGTCGACGATCAGCGCCAGGCCGTCACCCGCCTCCAGCAGGCCGTCGGCGACGTCGGCGTCGATCAGCTTGCCGCAGCGCCGGGCGGCGGCCGCGCACATCGCGCTGGTCAGCTCGCCCGTGGCGACCGAGGTCACCCGGTCGACGAGGTCGTGGGCCTCGTCGATGATCACGACGTCGTGGTCCGGCAGCACCTGGTAGCCCTGCAACGCGTCGATGGCCAGCAGTGCGTGGTTGGTGATGATGACGTCGGCGCGGCCGGCCTCGGCGCGGGCCTTCTCGGCGAAGCAGTCCGTGCCGATCGGGCAGCGCGAAGCGCCGAGACATTCCTTCGCCGTCACCGATACCTGGCGCCACGCCTGGTCGGTGACACCCGGGACGAGCTCGTCGCGGTCGCCGTTTTCAGTGTCCGACGCCCACTCCCGCAGCCGCGTGACCTCCTTGCCGAGGCGCGACACCGCGAACGGGTCGAAGAGCTGGGCGTCCTCCGGCTCGTCCGGCGCGCCGGAGTCCAGCCGGTGCAAGCACATGTAGTTGCGACGGCCCTTGAGGATCGCGAAGGTCGGTTCGCGGCCGAGCGGCTTCTTCAGCGCCTTCGCGAGGCGCGGCAGGTCGCGGTCGACGAGCTGGCGCTGCAGCGCGATCGTGGCCGTGGAGACCACGACCGTGGCCTCCTTTTCGACGGCGTGGCGGATCGCGGGCACGAGGTAGGCCAAGGACTTGCCGGTGCCGGTGCCGGCCTGCACGGCCAGGTGCTCACCGGTGCGGATGGCGCGGCCGACCGCGTCGGCCATCTCGACCTGCCCCGGGCGCTCGGCGCCGCCGACGGACTCCACCGCGTGGGTGAGGAGTTCGAGGACGCCGGGGAAATCAGTTCGAGCGGGCACAGCGACACATTAGCCGCCGGGCCCGACAGGATCGGTGATCCGTCGCGAACGGGCCACTCGCGCCGCTCGGGGAGGGTTGGGGCGGGCCTGGATGGCGGCGGACGCTCGCCGGGCGCGGGGCGGGGGAGGTCGGTGAAGGTGGCCTGCGGTGATGAGGCCGGGCGCGTGGCTGACTGGGCTGGGCGCGGCGAAGGGGGTGGCGTGCGAGGAGGCGGTGGGTGGCGCATGCGGCGAAGTGGGCTGGGCGTGGAGAAGAGGGGCGGCGTGGGATGAGGCCGCAAAGATCAGCCTGCAGTCAAGGGCGAAGGGGACCTCCCCGCGACAGTCGCGGAGAAGTCCCCTTCGAGCCCAACAGAGGCGAGAACGCCCGGTACCTCACTCCTCGGTGCGGCCCGAGACCAGCTTCCAGGTCAGCGGCAGCAGCCCCGCCGCCACGATGATCTTGATCGCGTCGCCCACCAGGAACGGGGTCACGCCCTTGGCGAACGCCGTCGAGAGGTCGAAGCCGGTCGAGGCCATCAGCCATGGCACGCCGAACGCGTAGATCACCATGTTGCCGAGCACCATCGTGCCCGCCGTGCGCAGCGGGGTCCGGTCGCCGCCGCGGCCGGCGAGGGCGCCGACCAGTGCGCCGGCGAAGACGAACCCGACGATGTACCCCGCGCTCGCGCCGGACAGACCCGCGGTGCCGTGCTGGAACCACGGCACGCCCGCCGCGCCGACGAGCAGGTACACCAGCATCGACGCGGCGCCGCGCGACATGCCGAGCGACGCGCCCACGAGCAACGCCGCGAACGTCTGGCCGGTCATCGGCACCGGGCTGCCCGGCACCGGGATCGTCAGCTGCGCGGCGGCTCCGGTGAGCACGGCGCCGCCGGCGACCAGCGCGATGTCCCGGACGAGCGAACCGGGCACGAGGTCGGCCAGCACGGGCCGCCTGCCGGCGAAGGACAGCGAAGACACAAAACCTCCCTGGGTGAGCGGACGCCCGAGGTTAACGCTCGTTACCCCAGGAAAAAGCCGGAAGTTGCGTTCCTCACCGGCCACCCGACCGGGTGGACCCGATCAGGGCGCGGCCCGGGGCTGCCGATGACGAAAGGGGTAACTACGAACAGTCACGAAACTGAGGAGGCCGGTGCATGCGAAACGCCAGGAAGAGGACATTCCGGTTGCTGGCGGTGACCGCACTGACCGTGCCGCTCCTCGCCGCGGCGACCCCCGGGACGTCCACCGGATGGGCGTCTTCGGGCTCACTGGACGTGATGATCGACAACGAGCACGTCATGACCGGTGAGCTGGCCAAATGCACCGTCGACGGCCCGCTGAGCGCGCGGACGCCGGGCGGGGTGACCGGGGACGTCGCCGCGTTCGGCCTCGGGGAGAGCGGGTGCGGGCGCTCGGGCGCCGTCTCGGTCGCGCAGGCGTCCGGGCACCGCTTCGAAGCCAGCGTGCTCAAGCGCTACGGCGGCCCGGTGCTCACCGTGCGCACCTACTCCGCGAAGTGCGCCACGAACGCCACCGGCAGCGGCGGTGAGGTCTCGATCGGCGCGGTCACCGGCATCACCGTGCCCGCGGAGATCCCCGCGAACGACCGGATCGTCATCCCGGGCGGCCCGGCCGGGACGGCGCTCGCGACGGTGATCCTCAACGAGACCGTGACGCCCCAGCCGCCGGACGGCAGCCTCGTGACCCACGCCGTGCACATCAAGCTGTTCCCGCAGGGCGGCCCGGCCAGCGGGGACATCTACCTGGGCACGGCCGCCTGCGACCCCTACGGCAAGAAGTAGCTACGCGGTCGCGAAGCGGCTCGCGGCGGCGACGAACTCGCCGGCCCGCGTGGCCAGGTCCGGCAGGCTGCCGCCCGAGGTCAGCGCGTCGCCGAGCAGCGGGGTCGCCGCCGCCACCGCGATCGCGCCCGAGCGCAGGTAGCCCTCGACGTCGGCCAGGTGGACACCGCCGGTCGGCACCAGCGGGACGTCCGGCAGCGGCGCCCGCACCGCGCGCAGGTACGCGATCCCGCCGACGGCCGCGACCGGGAACACCTTCACCGCGGCCGCGCCGAGCCGCCAGGCCTGGTCGATCTCCGTCGGCGTCAGCGCGCCGCAGACCACCGGGGTGTCCAGCGCCGCCGCGCGCTCCAGGACCGCCGGGTTGACCGTCGGCGTGATCAGGTACGCGGCGCCCGCGTCGACCGCGACGTCCACATCGGACGGTTCGCGGACGCTGCCGGCGCCGATCAGCGCGTCGGCCCCGAGTGCGAGACGCAGCGCGGTGATGGCCGCCGGCGCGCCCGGGGTCGTCAGCGTCGCTTCGAGCAGGCGGATGCCCGCCGCGTGCAGCACCATCGCGGCGTCGGCGAACCGCGACGCGTCCGCCGCGCGCAGGATCGCGACCAGCCGGTGCTCGGCCAGAAGGGCTTTCAGGTCCTTCACGCGACGTGCGCCGTTCCGGTGTGCGTGACGCCGGCTTCGTCGAAGTCCCGCAGCGCGCTGTCGACCGAAGCCCGCGCGATCCCGGCGGTGTGGTCGAGCAGGACGCGCACGCCGAACCCGGCGCGGGCCGCGTCCAGCGCCGTCGCCCGCACGCAGTAGTCGGTCGCGATGCCGACGACGTCGACGTCGGTCACGTCGTGTTCGCGCAGCCAGGCCTCCAGGGACTGCCCGCTCCGGGACGCGCCTTCGAAGCCCGAGTAGGCCGCGCTGTACTCGCCCTTGGAGAACACCTCGCCGATCGGGACGACGTCGAGCGCGGGGTGGAACGACGCCCCGGGCGTGCCGGCGACGCAGTGCGGCGGCCAGCTCTCCTTGAAGTCCGGGGTGTCGCTGAAGTGGGCGCCCGGGTCGATGTGGTGGTCCCGGGTGGCGACGACGTGCGAGTAGCCGCCGGTGGCGCTCAGCGCGGAGATCGTCTCCGCGGCCGCCGCGCCGCCCGCGACAGCCAGCGAGCCGCCTTCGCAGAAGTCGTTCTGCACGTCCACCACGATCAGCGCGGTTGCCATGGTGACCTCCTGTCAGAGGAAGAGGGTCGGGATCGCCGGGTCGCCGTGCGAGAGCTTCAGGCCCTCCCACGGCAGGCTGACCAGGCCGTGGCGCAGCCGTTGCCGCGCGTCGTCGAGCGTAGGCAGGTCCGCCTCCGCGCGGCCGGCGCGGATCAGCGGGATCTGCAGCGGCCGGTCGTTCGGCTGGGGCTCGGGCGCGCCGCCCGCCGTGGTCCAGACGACCTCCTCGACCGCCGTGCCGGTGCCGCGGTGACGCCGCAGCGCGGACTTCCGGCCGCCGCGGGACTCCTTGTGCGCGCTCCGCTTGGCGACCGGCTTGCCGTCCACCTCGACCAGCTTGTAGACCATCCCGGCGGTCGGCGCGCCGGACCCGGTGACCACCGAGGTGCCGACGCCGTACGCGTCCACCGGCTCCGCGCGCAGCGCCGCGATGGCGTGCTCGTCGAGGTCGCCGGAGACGACGATCCGGGTGTCCTTGGCGCCGAGGGAGTCCAGCTGCTCACGCGCGCGGCGGGCGAGCGGGCCGACGTCGCCGGAGTCGATCCGGATCGCGCCCAGCTCCGGCCCGGCGGCGCGGACGGCGCTCTCGATCCCGGCGGTGATGTCGTAGGTGTCGACCAGCAGCGTCGTGTCGGAGCCCATCTTGCTCACCTGCGCGCGGAAGGCCTCCTCCTCGCTGTCGTGCAGGAGCATGAAGGCGTGCGCGACGGTGCCGCGGGTCGGGATGCCGTAGCGGCGGCCGGCTTCGAGGTTGGACGTCGTCGCGAAGCCGGCCAGGTAGGCGGCGCGCGCGGCGGCGACGGCGGCGTACTCGTGCGTGCGGCGCCCGCCCATCTCGATGATCGGCCGGCCGTGCGCGGCGCCGGACATCCGGGCCGCCGCCGACGCGATGGCGCTGTCGTGGTTGAGGATCGACAGCACCAGCGTCTCCAGCAGCACGCACTCGGCGAACGAGCCGGTGACGGTGAGGATCGGCGAGCCGGGGAAGTACAGCTCACCCTCCGGGTAACCGTCGAGGTCACCGGCGAACTCGTAGTCCGCGAGCCAGGCCAGCGTCGCGTCGTCGACGACGGCGGTCGCCTCCAGCTGCGCCAGCTCGGCGTCGGTGAAGCGGAAGTCCGCGATCGCGTCCAGGACGCGGGCGGTGCCGGCGACGACGCCGTAGCGGCGCCCGTCCGGCAGGCGCCGGGCGAACACCTCGAACACGCAGGGGCGCGCGTGCGTCCCGTCGGCGAGCGCGCTGCCCAGCATGGTCAGCTCGTAGTGGTCGGTGAGCAGCGCAGTGCTGGCCGTGGCCGGCTCCGGTGAACCCATGTGGTCAGCCTATTCACCCACATGGCCGGACCTGGCGCGGCATACCCCGTCACCCCCGTGACACCATGGGTGCATGTCCACGCCTGTCGCATCCGAACAGACGCAGGTCGAACCGGCCGGGGCCGAGGTCGCGGAGTCGGACACCCCCTGGCGGACCGTGGTCTGGAACGACCCGGTGAACCTGATGTCGTACGTGACGTACGTCTTCCAGAAGCTGTTCGGCTACAGCCGCGACCACGCCACCAAGCTGATGATGGACGTGCACCACAAGGGCAAGGCGATCGTGTCGTCGGGCAGCAAGGAGAAGGTGGAGACGGACGTGGCGAAACTCCACGCGGCGGGCCTGTGGGCCACCATGGAGCAGCCTTCGTGAACGGCTGGCGGCGCAAGGGCGCGGTCATCCACGCGGGCTTCGAGCAGCAGGAGGCCGCCGTGCTGCGCGGCCTGGTCAGCCAGCTCGAGGACATGCTCACCGCGCGCGCAGAAGAGGCGCCGCAGGACGAGCTCGCCGAGCTGACCGGCATCCGGACCGGGCCCACCGAGTCCCCGGACGACCCGGTGCTCTCGCGGCTGCTGCCGGACTTCCACAAGCTCGACCCGGACAACCCGACCCGCGAGGACCTCGACTCCGCGTCGGCGATGCGTTCGCTGCACGAGCCGGAGCTGCTCGACATCAAGGTCGGCGTGGCCAAGATCGTGCTCGACACGCTGCCCCGCGACGGCGGCCACGTCCGGCTGACCGAGGAGCAGGCCGACGCCTGGCTGGGCGCGCTCAACGACGTCCGGCTGGCGCTGGGCACCGCCCTCGACGTCACCGAAGACATGCCGGACGAGCTGCCCGAGGACGACCCGCGGGCGCCCCACCTGGGCGTCTACCACTGGCTGACCTGGGTGCAGGAGACGCTGATCCAGGCGCTGACCGGATGATCACCGACGTCGCCGGGGTGCTCGTCGGGCACCACGAGCGGATCGGTGACGGCTGGGCGACCGGGACGACGGTGGTCCTGGTGCCGGATGGCGCGGTCGGGGCCGTCGACCAGCGCGGTGGCGCGCCCGGCACCCGCGAGACGAACCTGCTCGAGCCGGAGAACCTGGTGCAGCGGGTCAACGCCGTCTGCCTCTCGGGCGGAAGCGCGTACGGCCTGGCCGCGGCCGACGGCGTCATGCGGTGGCTGGCGGAGCGCAACCTCGGGTTCCCCGTCGGGGCGCAGCCGCACGAGGTCGTGCCGATCGTGCCCGCGGCGGTGCTGTTCGACCTCCCGCGCAGCGAGTGGGGCAACCGGCCCGACGCGGCCTTCGGCTACGCGGCCTGCGAGGCGGCCGCTCCGGGCCCGGTCGCGCAGGGCACGGTCGGGGCGGGTGCGGGCGCCGCCGTCGGGTCGCTGAAGGGCGGCATCGGCACGGCGAGCGAAGTGGTGGGCGAGTTCACCGTGGGCGCGCTGGCGGCGGTCAACGCGGCCGGGGAAGCCGTCGACCTCTCGACCGGCCGCGCGTACGCCGCCGACCACGGCGACTTCGGCGTCACCTGGCCCTCGCGGCCCGCGGACCTGCCGTCGAAGCGGACGGACCTGAACACGACGATCGGCGTGGTCGCGGTCGACGCGGCGCTGTCGAAGGCCGAGGCGCGGCGGATCGCCGTCGCGGCGCAGGACGGGCTCGCCCGCGCGGTCCGCCCGGCGCACTCGATGTTCGACGGCGACACGGTGTTCGCGCTGGCCACGGGCGCGCACGAGCTGCCGGACGCGAGCGGCCCGTTCGGCGCGGCGGCCCGGCCTGCGGCGCTGGACACGCTGTGCGCGGCGGCCGCCCGGGTGTTCGCGCGGGCGATGGTGCACGGCCTGCTGGCGGCGACCACCGCGGGCGGGGTGCCGGCCTACCGGGACGTCTGGCCGGAGGCCTTCGGCTGAGCCGGTGTGCGCCGCAGCACAGCATCTCACGATATGGATTGTTCCCGTCCACCACCTAAGATGTCGGTGTGCTCCGGATTCGCCGTGAACTCGTCGACGAGATCGTCGCCCACGCCCGCCGTGACCACCCCGACGAAGCTTGCGGGGTGATCGCCGGGCCCGAGGGCAGTGACTCGCCGGAACGGTTCATCCCGATGCTCAACGCCGCGCGGTCGCCGACGTTCTACGAGTTCGATTCCGGTGACCTGCTGAAGCTCTACCGCGAGCTCGACGCGAACGACGAAGAGCCGGTGGTCATCTACCACTCGCACACCGCGACCGAGGCGTACCCGTCGCGGACCGACGCGTCGATCGCGGCCGAGCCCGGCGCGCACTACGTGCTCGTGTCGACCCGGGACCCCGAAGTGCACGAATTCCGCTCGTACCGGATCGTGGACGCCGAGATCACCGAGGAGCCGGTCGAGATCGTCGGCTGAGCCGTCTCGGAACAAACCGCGCGCCACCGGCGTCTGCGTGTAGGAACCCACCGGAGGTAAGAACCCATGGCCGTGACCGTCTCCATCCCGACGATCCTGCGCACCCACACCGGCGGCGAGAAGTCCGTCGAGGCGAAGGGCGCGACCGTGCTCGAGGTCATCGACGACGTCGAGTCCCGGCACGCCGGCATCAAGGGCCGCCTGGTGAAGGAAGAGAAGCTGCACCGCTTCATCAACGTCTACGTCAACGACGAGGACGTGCGCTTCGCCGGCGGGCTCGAGGCCGAGGTCAAGGACGGCGACACGCTGACCATCCTCCCCGCCGTGGCCGGTGGCTGATCGATGGCTCGCTTCGAGTCCCTGCTCGACGCGCTCGGCGGCACCCCGCTGGTCGGGCTGCCCCGGCTCTCGCCCACGCACGACGTGCGCCTGTGGGCGAAGCTGGAGGACCGCAACCCGACCGGCTCGATCAAGGACCGCCCCGCGCTGGCCATGATCGAAGCCGCCGAGCGTGAGGGAAGGCTGCGGCGCGGCTCCACGATCCTGGAGCCGACGTCGGGCAACACCGGCATCTCGCTGGCCATGGCCGCCAAGCTCAAGGGCTACGGGCTGGTCTGCGTGATGCCGGAGAACACCTCGACCGAGCGCAAGCAGCTGCTGCAGGCCTACGGCGCGCGGATCGTGTTCTCCCCGGCCGCGGGCGGCTCGAACGAGGCCGTCCGGCGGGCGAAGGAGCTGGCGGAGGCGAACCCGGAATGGGTGATGCTCTACCAGTACGGCAACCCGGCCAACGCCGACGCGCACTACCGCGGCACCGGCCCCGAGCTGCTCAAGGACCTGCCGACGCTGACGCACTTCGTCGGCGGCCTCGGCACGACCGGGACGCTCGTCGGCTGCGGCCGGTACCTGCACGAGGCGAAGCCGGACGTCCAGATCATCGCGGCCGAGCCGCGCTACGGCGAGCTGGTGTACGGCCTGCGCAACCTCGACGAGGGGTTCGTGCCGGAGCTGTACGACGCCAGCGTGCTCAACGGCCGGTACTCCGTCGGCGCGTACGACGCGCTGCGCCGGACGCGGGAGCTGCTGGAGCACGAAGGCATCTTCGCGGGCATCTCGACGGGCGCGGTGCTGCACGCGGCGCTCGCCGTCGCGGAGAAGGCCGCGGCGGCCGGCAAGCCCGCCGACGTCGCCTTCGTCGTCGCGGACGCCGGATGGAAGTACCTCTCGACCGGGGCTTACTCCGGCTCGCTCGACGAGGCCGCCGAGCGGCTCGACGGGCAGCTCTGGGCCTGAGTCACTCCGCCTTCCACAGCTCGGGCAGGGCGAGGTCGACGCCGTCGGCCTCGGCCAGCCGCTGGAAGGTGGCCATGGTCGTGCCCAGGTCGTCGACCAGCTTCGGCAGCAGCTTGAGCGGCTTCGACAGCGGGCGCCAGAAGGCGTCCCAGTGGATCGGCCGGACCTTGCGCGGGCCGAGCGCGCCGACCGTCTCCCGCCAGTACTCCTCGCGCCATTCCTCGGTCTGCTTTCCGGCGGCTCCGGCGCCCAGGTAGACGACGTCCGCGGTGTAGCCGGCCAGTGCGCCGGGCACGAAGTTCGCGGACGCGTGGACCAGGACGCTGCCCGCCGCGTGCGCGAAGTGGAACGAGTAGCACCGGCCGGTCTTGAACGCGCCGGTCTTCGCCGGTGGCCGGACGGGCTCGGTGATCTCGCCCGGGTAGCGGTCACCGGCGCTGTGCTCGGCTTCGACCGGGGTCACGGTGAAGGCGCCGAACTCGACGGGCTTGCCCGGCACCAGCTCCTCGAACGGCTCGGCGGCCAGGCCGTACCCCTCCTGGACTTTCCGGGTCGACGGCGAGCCGGCCAGCGTGGCGCCGGTCAGCTCGGCGACGACCGGCGCGTCGAGCACGTGGTCGACGTGCGAGTGCGCCACCACGACGGCGTCGAGCTTCGTGACGCCGAGGCGGCGCAGGGCCTCCTTGATCCGGCCGCGGTCCGGCGCCACGCGGGTCGCCAGCTTCAGCAGGGACGGCCGCGAGAAGAAGCCGTCGACCAGCACGGCGGAGCGGCCGTCGGTGACCAGCACGTTCGAGACCCCGGCGAACGTCGTGCGCAGTTCGGGCATGCTGTCAGCATGAAGGTCATCGGGCTGCTCGGCGGGATGAGCTGGGAATCTTCGGCCGAGTACTACCGGCTCGTAAACGAACGGGTGAAAGCCGCGCTCGGCGGGTTCCACTCGGCGCAAACGGTGCTCTACTCCGTCGACTTCGCCGCGATCGAGGCCATGCAGGCCGACGGCCGCTGGGACGACGCGGGCGCCGAGCTGAACCGGGCGGCTCGCGCACTCGAAGCCGCCGGGGCCGACTTCGTGGTGCTCTGCACCAACACCATGCACAAGGTCGCCGACCAGCTGACCGACGGCCTGGGCATCCCGTTGCTGCACCTCGCCGACGCGACGGCGGCCGCGGTCGAGGCCGCCGGGATCGGCCGGGTCGGCCTGCTCGGGACCGGGTTCACCATGAGCCAGCCGTTCTACCGCGACCGCCTCGCCGCGCACGGCCTCGACGTGCTCGTGCCCGGCGAGGAAGACCGCGACCTCGTGCATCGCGTGATCTACGACGAGCTCGTGCTCGGCGTGGTCAAACCCGAGTCCCGGGACGCCTACCGCGGCGTGATCGCACGGCTCGTCGAGGCGGGCGCCGAGGGAGTCATCTACGGCTGCACCGAGATCGAGCTGCTGGTCGGCCCCGAAGACGCCCCGGTGCCGACCTTCCCCACGACGCGGCTGCACGCCGAGGCCGCCGTCGACTACGCGCTCGGCAAGGCTCCGCTGCCCGCTTGAGTCACACCGCGACCACCGGCCCGCCGCTCGTGTGGACCTCGTGCTGGGCCACGACCTTCCGCCACAGCCGCTCGCGCTCCCCGGCGGTGAACAGGTCCGGCGTGATGCCGAAGACGTCCGCCGCGGCCGCCCACCAGGCTTCGGGCGTCTCGACCAGCTCCTTGGCGCCGTGGCGGTTCAGGGTCAGCGCCCGCAGCGTGTCGACGCCCGCCGCGTCCCGCCGCTGGATGACGCAGACCCGGACGAACCCGGACTCCGGGGACGTCGACAGGTACGCGTGCTTCTCCGCGAAGTCGGTCATCTCCGCGACGCCGGGCGCGAAGTCGAAGCCGACGAAGCTGCCCGCCGGGTCGTGGTCGAAGTGCCAGCCGCCCGGCGCCACCTCGGACGGCCGCAGCCGGTAGGTGTGCGGGCCCTGGGTGTACGAGCCCTCCCGCAGGGGCAGCGGCTCGTGGATGCCGTCGCCGAGGCCGGTGTCGACCAGCCACGACGTCTCCGGCTCGTCCGGCAGGCCTTCGACGGTCAGCGCCAAGTGGTTCCGGCCGATGTCCGGCGCGACGCCCGGCTCGCCCTGCACCCCGCCCAGATGGCGCGTGACCTGGTAACCGAGCTCGCGCAGCAGCGCCGAGAAGGCGCCGTTGAGGTGGTAGCAGTACCCGCCGCGGCCCCGCAGGATCCGCGCCAGCGACGCCGACGGCTCCAGCGGCGTCGGCCGCTCGAGCTGGATCTCCAAGGCCTCGTACGGCACGCGCTCGACGTGCGCCGCGTGCAGCCGCCGCAGCGCGTCCAGGCTCGGCGGCTCCGCTTCGAGGCCGAGCCGCGCCAGGTAACCGGTGACGTTCATGCCGGCCACGCTAGCGACGGGCACCGACAAAACCCCGGATCAGGGATTTCACCCGAGGCGGGGCCGCCGAACACCGACGTAGCCTCGAAGACGTGAGCACCTTGCCCGTGAACCCGGCCCCGGAATCCGACGTCCGCAAGCGCGTGCTGCCGCCGAAACCGAAGGCGGCCGCGCTCGTGGCGCTGTCGTTCGTCGTCGTGCTGTACCTGGTCGAGCTGGTGGACGTGATCCTGCCCGGC
This sequence comes from Amycolatopsis sp. NPDC104819, assembly GCF_055583145.1. NCBI lineage: Bacteria > Bacillati > Actinomycetota > Actinomycetes > Pseudonocardiales > Pseudonocardiaceae > Amycolatopsis > Amycolatopsis sp. NPDC104819. The sequence goes on from NZ_JBVJON010000004.1 coordinate 398,818, forward strand.
GACCTCGACCAGGGCGGCATCATCTCCCGCAAGCTCTCCGGACTGGACGGCGTCCTGTTCGCGCCGGTGCTGCACGCCGGCTGGTCGCACCTGTTCGCGAACACGGTGCCCGTGCTGGTGTTCTCCTTCCTCGCGATGGCGGCCGGGATCGGCCGGTTCGCGCTGGTCACGGCCATCATCTGGGTGCTGTCCGGGCTCGGGGTGTGGCTGGCCGGGCCGTCGGACACGGTGACCGTCGGCGCGTCGGGGCTGGCCTTCGGCTGGCTCGCCTACCTGCTGGTCCGCGGCATCTTCAACCGCGCGGCGGGCCAGATCCTGGTCGCCGTCGTCCTGCTGGGCGTGTGGAGCGGGATGCTGGCCGGGCTGCTGCCGGGCAACCCCGGCGTCTCCTGGCAGGGGCACGTGTTCGGCGCGCTGGCCGGGGTCCTCGCGGCCTGGCTGACCAGCCGCACCGGCAAGTCCGCGAAAACGGAGCCCGCGGCCCCGGGTAACCTCGGGGTGTGACGTCCCCGCCCGCTGATGCCCCGATCGGCGTGTTCGATTCCGGCGTCGGCGGGCTGACGGTCGCGAGGGCGATCCTCGAGCAGCTGCCCGCCGAGCAGCTCCGCTACGTCGGCGACACCGCGCACAACCCGTACGGCCCGCTCCCGATCGCCACCGCCCGCAGCTACGCGCTCGCGGCCTTCGACGAACTCGTCGAGAGTGGCGTGAAGGCACTGGTCATCGCCTGCAACACCGCGTCCGCGGCCTGCCTGCGTGACGCTCGCGAGCGCTACGACGTCCCGGTGATCGAGGTCGTCCTGCCCGCCGCGCGCCGCGCCGTCGTCGCCACGCACACCGGCCGGGTCGGGGTGATCGGCACCGAAGGCACCGTGCGCTCGCGCGCCTACGAAGACGCGTTCGCCGCGGCGCCGGGCATCACGCTCACCAGCGTCGCCTGCCCGCGGTTCGTCGACTTCGTCGAGCGTGGCATCACCTCCGGCCGCCAGGTGCTCGGGCTCGCGCAGGGCTACCTCCAGCCGTTGCTCGACGCCGAGGTCGACACGCTCGTGCTCGGTTGCACGCACTACCCGCTCCTGCAGGGGGTGCTGCAGATCGTGATGGGCCAGGAGGTCACGCTCGTCTCGAGCGCCGAGGAGACGGCGAAGGACCTCGTGCGCGTCCTCACCGAGCAGGACCTGCTGACGACCAGGGACACCCCGCCGCGGCACGAGTTCCTCGCCACCGGCTCGGCCGAGCCGTTCACCCGGCTCGCCCAGCGGTTCATGGGGTTCGCCCCGGGTGTCCTCGCTCCCACCACCGCGTGATGAGACCTTCCGGCGCTTAGGGTGGCGACGTGCGACTGACCATCCTCGGGTGCTCCGGCAGCATCCCCGGGCCGAACACCGCCGCGTCCGGTTACCTGGTCGAGGCCGAGGGCTTCCTGCTCGGCCTCGAACTGGGCAACGGCACGCTGGCGCAGCTGCAGGCCGTGGCCGACCCGTTCGACCTGGACGCGCTCGTGCTCACGCACCTGCACCCCGACCACTGCGCCGACGTCAGCGCGCTCACCGTCCTGCGGCGCTACCACCCGGCGCCGCCGTACCCGGCGCGCCCGCGGCTGCTGCCGCTGTACGCGCCGCCGGACGCGCCGGTCCGGCTCGCGAACGCGTACGCGCCGAACGAGACCGAGCGGGCCGTCACGGACCTCTCGGACGTCTACGCGTTCCACCCGCTGCGGGCGGAGCCGTTCCGGATCGGGCCGTTCGAGGTCGTCGCGGTCGAGGTCGACCACCCGACGCCGGCGTTCGGCGTGCGCCTCTCCTACGGCGGCCGGATCCTCGCCTTCACCGGCGACACCGGGCCGTGCCGGGCGCTGAACGAGCTCGCCGACGGTGTCGACCTGCTGCTCGCCGAGGCGTCGTGGACGGACTCGGCCGAGCGCCCGGCCGGGGTGCACCTGTCCGGCAGGCAGGCCGGCGAGCTGGCGCGCGACGCCGGCGTCGGCCGCCTGCTGCTGACGCACATCGCGCCGTGGACGGACGCGGGCGCGGTGCTGGCCGAGGCGTCGGCCGAGTTCCCCGGGGCCGAGGTCGTCAAGCAGGGTGCCGTCTACGACGTGTGAACGCCCGGTTCTAGAGTGCTCACGTGGCTCGAAAAGATGGCAGGAACGACGACCAGCTCCGGGACATCAAGATCACGCGGGGCTTCCAGCAGTGGCCTGCCGGGTCGGTGCTGATCGAATTCGGCAACACGCGGGTGCTGTGCGCGGCGAGCGTCACCGAAGGGGTGCCGCGCTGGCGGGCCGGTTCGGGCCTCGGCTGGGTGACGGCCGAGTACGCGATGCTGCCGTCCGCGACCAACACCCGCGGTGACCGCGAGTCGGTGAAGGGCCGCATCGGTGGCCGCACCCACGAGATCTCACGGCTGATCGGCCGTTCGCTGCGCGCCTGCATCGACCTGGCGGCGCTGGGCGAGAACACGATCGTCATCGACTGCGACGTCATCCAGGCCGACGGCGGCACGCGCACGGCCGCGGTGACCGGCGGGTACGTGGCGCTGGCGGACGCGATCACGTGGCTGGGCGCGGCGAACCGCCTCAACGACCCGCAGCCGCTGTCGTCGTCGGTGGCGGCGGTGAGCGTCGGCGTGGTCGACGGCCGGGTGCGCCTCGACCTGCCGTACGAGGAGGACTCGCGCGCCGAGGTCGACATGAACGTGGTGGCGACGGACGCGGGCACCCTGATCGAGGTCCAGGGCACCGGCGAGGGCGCGACCTTCGCCCGGTCCACATTGGACAAGATGCTCGACCTGGCCCAGGCGGGTTGCGAAGAGCTGACCCGCCTGCAGAACGAGGCGCTGGCGCTGCCGTACCCGGGCGAGCTGCCGGAGCCGCGTCCGGACAAGAAGAAGGGCTCGAAGTGACGAAGCTGCTTCTGGCCACGCGGAACGAGAAGAAGCTCGGCGAGCTGCGGCGGATCCTTGCCGCGGAAGGGATCTCCGGGCTGGAGGTCATCGGTCTCGCGGACGTGCCTTCGTTCCCGGAGGCCCCGGAGACCGCGCCGGACTTCGAGGGCAATGCGGTGGCGAAGGCCCGGGACGCCGTGGCGGCGTGCGGGCTGCCCGCCATCGCTGACGACTCGGGCATCGCGATCGACGCGTTGAACGGGATGCCGGGGGTGCTGTCGGCCCGGTGGTCGGGCCGGCACGGCGACGACGAGGCGAACCTGGAGCTGGTGCTGGGGCAGCTCGGGGATGTTCCCGACGAGCGCCGGGGAGCGCAGTTCGTCTGCGCGGCGGCGTTCGTGTTGGTGTCCGGCGAGGAGACGGTGGTCCGCGGCGAATGGCGCGGGACGATGGTGCGCGCGCGGCGGGGGACGAACGGGTTCGGGTACGACCCGATCTTCCAGCCGGACGGGGAGTCGCGGACGTCGGCGGAGCTGGAGCCGGCGGAGAAGGACGCGGTTTCCCACCGGGGGCGGGCTTTGCGGGCGTTGTTGCCGGCCTTGCGGGAGCTGGCGGAGGGCTAGACCCGCTCGGGTCACTTGTCGCTCGGGCCGAGGATCGCCACTTCGCAGTCGTGTTCGATCTTGTCCGCGTTGGGCGGCTGGGAGTCGCTCGAGTACGTCCACGGCGACTCGTCGTTGTCCGGGGTCTCGACCACGTGCATGCCCTTGTCGTTCATGCACTGGACCCACTTGTGCATGTTGTCCTGGTACGCCGGGTTCTCGCGGTCCATGCCCCACGGCAGCAGCGGCAGCTTCGAACGGCACGCGTCACCCGCGTCCTTGTGGTCGGCGCTCCACTTCTTCGCGCCTTCGATGCTGTTCGGCTGGGTGTCGACGTCCGCGCCGTGGTCCTTCATGCACGTGCGCCACGGCTCGATCAGGCGCTGGGACTCCTCCGCCGTCTCGTCGACGCGGTGGCGGGGGCGGCCGCCGTCCGCGTCCGTCGACGGGGTGACCGAGGTGGACGACGACGAAGGCGTCGACAGCGAAGCCACCTGCGGCGCGGCGGGCGGGGGTGCGGAACACGCGGCCAGACCGAGGGCCACGGCGGGGAGGAGCAACCAGCGAAGTGCCATGGCGCCAGCATGACCGGCGCTTTTCAGGAACTCGTGAGCACGCCGTGAGCGACTCATGCCAGCGCCTGCGTCGGCGGCATCCGCGCGGCCCGCAGCGACGGGTGCAACCCCGCCAGCACCCCGACGACGAGCGCCCCGAGCACGCCGCCCGCGACCGCCGGGACCGGGATCACCGGTGGCCACCCCTGGTACGTCACGTATCCCAGCGTGCCCAGCACCCCCAGCACCGTCCCCGCGAAGCCGCCGAGGCCCGACAGCGCCACGGCTTCGGTGAGGAACTGGTCGCGGATGTTCCCGCGCGTCGCGCCCAGCGCGCGGCGCAGGCCGATCTCACGACGGCGTTCCAGCACCGAGACGAACATCGTGTTCGCGACGCCGACCCCGCCGACCAGCAGTGCCACGCCGGCCAGCCCGAGGAACAGCGCCGAAAACGCTGTCTGCGTCGCCTGTTTCGCCGCCAGCGCGTCCGAGGGCCGGGACACCTGGACCAGACCCGGCAACGCGGGGTTCAGCGTCGCCGGCAGCACCGCGCGGACGTCGCCGATCGCGTCTTCGCGCGCCTTCACGTACACCACCGTCGGGTGCCCGTCGAAACCCAGGAACCGCTTGGCCGAGTCCCAGCCGACCAGCACCGCGCGCTCGACGTCCGGCGCCAGCGGCATCGGCGCGAGCACCCCGCCGACGGTGTACCAGGTCGTCCCGATCAGCACGACCGGCGGCGGCTGCCCCGGCACGACCCGCGGGATCCCGAGCCGCGATGCCGCGACGTACCCGAGGGTCACCAGGGGCAGCGCGCCGTCGTCGAAGCGTCCTGATTGGACTGTCCCGTTGAGAGCGTCCAGCAGGCCGGGTGACGCGGCCAGCACCGCGAGTCCCGAGCCGTCCTGGGGGTCGACGTGGTCGGACCGGCGGACGACGGCGTGTGTGTTCGCGACGGCCGCCGCCGTGGTCACCGGCCCGATCCGCCGGACACTGCCCACCGCCGACTCCGGCAGCACCACCGGCGGGGTCTGGTTCGGCTGCGGTTCGGCGCGCAGCATGTTCGTGCCGAGCGCGGTCAGCCGGTCGAGCAGCGCCGCCTGGCTCGACGCTGGGATGCCGGTGACCACGATCAGCGTCGCGATGCCGAGAGCGATCCCGAGCGCGGACAGCACCGCCCGCAGCGGCCGGGTCCGGACCCCCAGCAGGCCCAGGCCGAGCACGTCGGCGGGCGTCACGCCGAATCCCCGACGATCCGGCCGTCGCGGAACTCGACGCGCCGCGGCAGCCGGGCGGCGATGTCCCGGTCGTGCGTGATGACGGCGATTGTCGTGCCCTCGGCGTGCAGGCCGGTCAGCAGGTCGAGCACGGCCTCGCCGTTCGTGGTGTCCAGGGCGCCGGTCGGCTCGTCGGCCAGCACCAGCGCGGGGCTGTTGACGACGGCGCGGGCGATCGCGACACGCTGGCGTTCGCCGCCGGAGAGCTCGTGTGGCCGGTGCGAGACGCGGTGCGCGAGCCCGACCCGGCCGAGCGCCTCCAGCGCCATCGGACGGCGAAGGCGGCGCGGCACACCCGCGTACAGCAGGCCGGTCGCCACGTTGTCCACTGCGGACAGTCCGTCGGTGAGGTGGAACTGCTGGAACACGAACCCCAGCCGGCGCCCCCGCAGCGCCGACACCGCGCGGTCGGACAACGTCGTGACGTCGTCACCGCCCAGGGAAACCGTTCCGGACGTCGGCCGGTCGAGCGTGCCGGCGATGTGCAGCAACGTCGACTTCCCGGAGCCGGACGGCCCGGTGATCGCCAGCAGCTCGCCGTCGGACACAGTCAGGGTGACGTCGTCGAGCGCGACGACGTCACCGGGGTAGCGCTTGCCGACCCCGCGCAGGGCCAGGACCGGCGTCACGACGTCGTCACCACCTGCAGGCCTTCGGTGATCCCCGCGCCGCTGACCTCGACGAGGTCCCGCGCGAACATCCCGGTCTTGACCGGCTTCAGCGTCCCGTCCGGCAGTTGCACGGCGTACCCGCCTTCGCGCAACGCCAGCAGCGCGCCGACCGGCACCGCGAGCACTCCCGCGTGCGTCTCGGTGGCGATCCGCACCTCGACGGACGCCGAATCGAGGTCGGCGACGGCCTTCGGGTCGTCCGGGCCGACCGTGACGTTCACCTTGGGCGGCCCCTGCGGCCCGCCTTCGGGGGTGCCCGTGACGTCCGTGCTCACGGACGTCACCTTGCCGGGGACCGCCGCGCCGTCCGGCCGGACCACCGTCACCGGCGCGCCCGTCTTGATCGCCGCGACGTCCGAAGCGGACACCGGCGCGACCACGACCTTCACCGTCGGCGTGACCGTGAGCAGCGGTCCGGCGACCGGGTCGCCGGGCTGGGCGGTCACGGAGTTGACCCGCTCCGGCCCGGGCAGGACGGCGACCTGCCCGACGTCGAGGGTTCCGGTTTCGTCGAGCCCGGCCTTCTTCTGCCACTTCTTCAGGGTTTCGGCAAACGTGAACGCTTTCGGGTGACCCACGGCGTAACCGAGCGCCTTCAGGTTGGCCGCGACGACGTCGACGTCCGGCCCGGTGAGGTCCGGGTTGTCGAGCTTGCGGAACAGCGGGGTGTCGCCGAAAAAGACCGGCACCGGCCGTCCGTCCACCGAGTACAGCGCCATTCCGCGCTGCGCGACGTCGCCGACCGCGGGCAGTTTGGTCACGGTCCCGGCTCCGCCGCCCTTCAGCGGCGCCGGCGTGCCGAACCCGAGGGTGCCGGTGAACGACTGGGTGTTCGCCAGGTCCGTCTTGCGCACGGCGACGGTGGTGACGGCGGGCGGCGGCGCGGCGGCGGGAGCCGTCCCGCGGCCGTGGTCGAGCACGAAGAACGCACTCGCGCCCAGCACGGCGACCACCACGACGGTGACGGCCGCCCACCGGCCACCCGATCGGGTCGATCTCATGGCGTCACGCTCGCAGCGGAATGTCAGGGACCGGTCAGGAAACCGTGGTCTTCCGGTAGCCGCGCCTATATTCGGGATCATGTGCGCCCACATCGTGCTGGCCGAGGACGACGTCAAGCAGGCCGAACTCGTCCGGCGCTACCTCGAGCGGGAGCGGCACACGGTGGTCGTCGTCGGCGACGGCGTGGCCGCGCTCGACCTGGTCCGCCGGCACCCGCCGGACCTGCTCGTGCTCGACGTGATGCTGCCCGGCGTGGACGGTCTCGAGATCTGCCGCGTGGTGCGGGCCGAGTCCGACCTTCCGGTGCTGATGCTCACCGCGCGGTCCACAGAGGACGATCTGCTCGCGGGGCTCGACCTCGGCGCCGACGACTACGTCACCAAGCCGTTCAGCCCGCGCGAGCTGATGGCGCGGATCCGGACGCTGCTGCGCCGCACCGCCCCGGCGCGCCCCGGCGGCACGACGAGGGTGGGCACGCTGACCGTCGACCCCGTGCGGCACCAGGTGACCGTCGACGGCCGGGCGATCGACTGCACACCGGGGGAGTTCCGGCTGCTGGAGCTGATGGCGACCCAGCCCGAGCGGGTCTTCACCCGCGGCCAGCTCCTGGAGCACCTGCACGGCTTCGACCGCTACATCACCCAGCGCGCGATCGACGTGCACGTGATGAACCTGCGCAAGAAGATCGAGGACCGGCCGCGGCGCCCGGCGCGGCTGCTGACCGTCTACGGCGTCGGGTACAAGCTGACCGCGGGCGCCGATGCGCCGTAGCCTCCTCCTGCGGTTGTTCGTGCTGTCCGCGCTGGTCGCGGTGGCCTCGATCGCCGCGACCGCGTGGCTCGCCGCGCGCACGACGTCCGGCGCCATCCGGCAGGAGCAGGGCCAGGCGCTGGCCGACGACGGGAACATCTACCGCGGGCTGCTGAAGTACGCCGCGACCCACCCGGACTGGCGCGGTGTCGCCGACCAGGTCCGCGGCACCGCCGCGACCACCGGCCGCCGGGTCGCCCTGACGCTCACCGACGGCACCCCGGTCGTCGACTCCGCCACGGACGGCAGGCCGCTGCCGCTGCGGCCGTCGATCGTCGTCGACCCGCTGTCGGTCGACTCGGGGCTGGGGCAGGACACCACCGCCGACCGGATCGACCCGGACGCGGTCGGCCCGTACGCGCTCCCCGACGCCGACCGCGCGTACCTCGGCGCGCTCGCCCAGCGCGTGCTGCGGTGCGTCCAGGGCCGCTCGGGGGCAGGCACGGTCGAGACGTCGCCGGGCGGGCACCCGCGGATCGAGGGCGCCGACCCGTTTGTGCTGTCCTCCTGCAACGGCAGCACGCTCAGCCTGCCGACGAAGACCGAGCAGAAGGCGCTGGACCAGCTGTCGACGCTGGTCAACGCGTGTCTCAACCGCGGGCCCGAGTCGAAGCCGCTGGCCCAGGTCCAGGTGCTGCTCGACTTCACGTGGGTGCACAAGGGCGTCGCGGCCGAGGAGTCCGAGCAGGCCACGCAGTCGTGCGTGAACGCGGCGCGCCGGGAGCAGCTGACGCCGTTCGTCGCGCCGGCCGCGTCGCTCTACCTCACCGCGCCCTCGGGCGAGCCGCCCGCGGGGTTCACGCTGTCGCCGGAGAACCAGGTCCGGCTCTTCCAGGTCGCGGGCGGCATCCTGCTGCTGACGCTGCTGGTCACCGTGTTCGCCGGGCTCCGCCTGATCCGGCCGCTGCGCGCGCTCACCGGCGCGGCGCAGCGGATGGAGGCGGGCGAGACCGGCGCGCAGGTGAAGGTGCGCGGGGGCGACGAGATCGCCCGGCTCGGCACCGCGTTCAACGCCATGTCGGCCAGCCGGGAACGCCTGGAAGAGACGCGCAAGGCGATGGTCAGCGACATCGCGCACGAGCTGCGCACGCCGTTGAGCAACATCCGCGGCTGGCTCGAAGCGACCCAGGACGGCATCAGCACACTCGACGACGAGCTCATCGACTCGCTGCTCGAAGAGGCCGTCCACCTGCAGCACATCGTCGACGACCTGCAGGACCTCGCGCTCGCCGACGCCGGCGCGCTGCGGCTGCACCCGGAGCCGGTCGACGCGGCGCACCTGCTGGCCCAGGTCGCCGCCGCGCACCGGCCGGCGGGCGTCTCGCTTGCGGTCGAGACGCCCGCCTCGCTGGTGCTGACCGCCGACCCGGTGCGGCTGCGCCAGGCTGTCGGCAACCTCGTGTCCAACGCCGTCCGGCACACCCCCGAGGGCGGTTCGGTGGTGCTGCGCGGGCGTCTCGACGACGGCGACGTGGTCATCGAGGTCGCCGACACCGGCGCCGGGATCGCCGCCGAGGACCTTCCGCACGTGTTCGACCGGTTCTGGCGCGCCGACAAGGCCCGCACCCGGGGGACCGGCGGCAGCGGCCTCGGGCTGGCGATCGTCCGGAAGCTCGCGGAGGCCCACGGCGGGACCGCGACCGCGGCTTCCGTGCCCGGTCAGGGCGCGACGTTCACGCTGCGGCTGCCCGCCGGTACAGCGGCTCAGTGATCTTCGCCGTGAACTGCGGGCCGAAGAGGTACCGCGTGCAGTCCGGTGTCTGGTCGAGGCAGAGTTCGCCGTCAGGCCTGAGGTACCAGCCTTCGGTGTCGACGCCGACGACCACGCCGTAGCCGGTCTTCTCCGAGAACGACGTCAGGCGCGGGCCGCCGCTGGAGCCGCCGCCCATGTCGCACGGCACGCCCCACTGGCCGCGTGGCATCTCGACTTCGGCGTTGCCCGGGTTCTCCTTCGGCGTGCCCCAGCAGTGCGCGACGCGCTGCCCGGTGAACTCCGGGCGGCCCTGGTGACCGGGCTGTTTCGCCGCTCGCGGGTACCCGAACTCCTGCGCCGGGAGGTTGCCGGGCAGGCCGATGCCGAGCGGCTGCGCGGCCTTCGTGACGTCGGCGGCTCGGCGGCCGTGCGCGTCCGGGTTGAGGACGAGGAACGCCTGGTCGTGGCCGTTTTGCTGGTCGTCGGTGACCCAGGTCGAGTCGGCGAACGCGGTCCGCGCGACGAACTCGCCGTAGGGCCGGGTGTTGTCGCGGAAACCGGGGACGAACAGCAGCTTGTCCGTCCACTGTGGATCGTTGCCGATCAGGTCCATCGTGTGCACGCAGTGCCCGGCGGTGACGATCGTGGCCCGGTTGGCCGCCGCGACCAGCGTCGCGGTGCAGCTTTCGTCCTCACCGCGGTCGACGAAGAACAGCCGGCCGATCGTGCGGTCGACCGCGGTGCCGGCGGCGAACCCGGCGCCGTCCGGGCCGTCGGCCGGGGGTGTGCCGGGTGCCGACGGGCCGGTCGGCATGGCGGCGACGCGCTCGGGCGTCCAGTAGTCGAGCACGGCCTGACGCTCGGCGGCCGACACCGCCAGATCGTGCGTGACGACGGTGTCGGCGGCCTGCGCCGGTGGTGCGCCGAGGCTCGCCGCCAGGGTGACGGCGGCGAGGATTGTGGTTGCCTGGAACAAGGTTCCTCCCTTGGGTAGCCCAGGCAGCGTCCCGAAAGGGTGTGTGGAACCGGTGAGCGAGCGGTCAGGCGGTGATCAGGAGGCGACGCCGAGGTCGCGGATCAGCTTGGCCACGTGCCCGGTCGCGCGGACGTTGTAGAAGGCGTGCGCGATCTTGCCGTCCGGGTCGACGACGAAGGTCGAGCGGATCACGCCGAGGTAGGTCTTGCCGTAGTTCTTCTTCTCGCCGTACGCGCCCCAGGCCTCGATGACCGACTTCTCCGGGTCGCCCAGCAGCGGGAAGGTCAGCTTCTCGTTCTCGGCGAACTTCGCGAGCTTCGCCTGCGTGTCCGGCGAAACGCCGATGACCTGGTAGCCGGCGTCGTTCAGCTCGGCGAGGTTGTCGCGGAAGTCGCAGGCCTGCTTCGTGCAGCCCGGGGTGCTCGCCGCCGGGTAGAAGTACACGACGACGGACTGGCCGCGGAAGTCGCGCAGCGACACCTCCTTGCCCTCGCTGTCGGGCAGGGTGAGGTCCGGGGCGTCGTCACCCGGGGAAAGGCGCTCGGTCATGGCATCGAGCCTAGCCGCGACAGGTCAGGCGGGACCGCAGTAGGTGACCGCCATGGCCTCGGTCGCGCTCGGCCGGACCTGCAGGCGCAGCTGCGTCTGCTCCTGCGGCACCGCGAAGGCCAGCGTGACGTGCACCGAGCGGCCCGGCAGCACGTCCTTGCCCGCGTCGGTGATGCCGGTGAAACCCTGCGTCGTGTCGACGACCTGCTTGACCGTGGACCCGGCGGAGGTGGCGCTGACGGTGAGGCCCGAGAGCTTGTACGTCGTCGCGCCGTTGTTGGTCAGCTGGACGTCGAAGGCCGCGCCGCGCGGGCTCTGCGGGTACGCCGACGTGCTGGGCTTGAACGACTGGGGCGAGCCGACGGAGATGGTGAGGCCGCTGGTGAACCGGTGGTCGGCGCCGAACTTGAGGTCGTTGCCCGCCTGCGCCGCGCTGGCGCCCGCGGGACCGCCGCCCGCGCCGAGCGCCGCGGTGCCTTCCTGAGCCGCCGGGACCCCGCACGCCACCGCCAGGGAAAGCAGTCCTGTGGTGAACATGATCTTGCACGTGCGCGCGAGCGCCATCGCGGGTACTCCAGTCGGGGTGTTCGGGGGTGGCCGTTCGGCATCGGGGGCGTGCCGGGCGAACCCGCTCCACTCTGGCCGTGATCGCGCGTGGTTACGAGGCAACACGGGGGGTTGTCGCGCACCTGGTGCCGCCCCGTGGCCAATCCGTGACCGGAACGGCACGGGTGGTGACAATCACTCCCGACATGCCACTTAAACGGCGAGGGCGAACAACAGGATGAAGATCGCCACCCCGAACACCCAGGCGGCCATCAACCAGCCGAAATCCCGCACGGGATCCACCGCGCGGCTCTCCTCGCCGGGCACGTAGACACCCCGGCCTTCGAACCAGTCGGCCCAGCGGGCGAACCACCGCAACGGATTGCGCGACGACACGTTTCACCTCCGGGACCGGCTCTCCTGTCACAGTACGGGTTCGCCGGGGGATACCGAAAGGTGCGTGGCCGCTCACTGTCGGTGAGCTGATCTTCCACGGTCGGGTGAGGTTGGGTGGTGGTCGTGTAGCAGTTTTTGACCTTCGGTTCGGCTCTGCGATCAGCCCTCGCGCTCGGCGGCTGCTGCACCCCGGGGGCGAGCGTGGGGGGGGGGGGGAGGGGGGGGGGGGGGGGGGCCACGCAGGAGGGCTTCTCTTCCTCCCTTCCTTCGGTCGTCCTGGGG
>NZ_JBVJON010000004.1:411071-443393 GCF_055583145.1 Amycolatopsis sp. NPDC104819
GCTGCTGCCGCGACCCGGCGGTTTCCACCCCGGGGCGAGCGTCGCGAATGACCCATTGGGGACGCGAGACGTCCCGAATGGGTCATTCGCGACACTTCCTGCGGGGGTCCGCTGAGGTGTCCGGCGCTGCCGCCGCGACCGAGCGGTGCCGCGGTGGCTGGGCGGTGCTGCTGGGGTGGCCCGGGGTTGGCGGGCGGTGCGGCGGTGGGCGGGCGGTGCTGCTGGGGTGGCCCGGGTTGGCGGGCGGTGCGGCGGTGGCCGGGCGGTGCTGCTGGGGTGACCCCGGGCTGGCGGGCGGTGCGGCGGTGGCCGGGCGGTGCTGCCGGGGTGACCCCGCGCTGCCGGGCGGTGCCGCGACCGGTGCTGTCGCCGCGACCGGCGCTGCTGCCGCGACCCGGCGGTTTCCACCCCGGGGCGAGCGTCGCGAATGACCCATTGGGGACGCGAGACGTCCCGAATGGGTCATTGGCGGCGCTGGAGCCGCCGCCGAACCTCGCTCAGAGCTGCCCGTTGCGCTGCAGGGTCGACACCGCGCCGACCGTCGCATAACCGCGCCACTCCAAAGCCGCGGCAGGCGAGAAGCTCGCGAAATCGACCCGCCAGCCACCATCATCCTGCTGCTCACCCGCCAACCGGCGCAGCTCCGCCTCGATCACGTCGTCCTTGAACAACGCCCGCGCCGGCCGGTCCGGCAGGGGCGCGAAGTCCAACGCACGCAACATCTCCCCCTCCGAACCTCCGGCCACCGCGACCAGGCCGTCCGGTGGGAGGAACGCCGCCAGGTGCTCCAGCAGGCCCGCCGCCTCCGGGTGGAGGTCGCACGCCGCGTCGATGAACCGGACCGCGAACGACAGTGCGATCGCGTGCGGCGCTTCCGTGAGCTCGCGGATCTCCCGGAAGCAGTACTGCGTCGCCGCGGCCAGCCACGGGTGTTCGCGCACTGCCGCGTCGTGGCGGGCGACGCGCAGCGCCACCCCCGCGGCGAACGCCGTGCTCTGCAACGTCGCCACCTTCGGGTCGGCCTGGGCCCAGAAGGGCGCGCAGCCCGCGGGATCCGCCACCGGCAGGGCGAAGGGGAGCCCGCCGTCCGGGAGGGACGCCGACGCCAGCCAGTCGCAGAGCCGTGCCGCATGCGGCGTCGTGCGCGGGGCGATGTCTTCGAACACCTCGAACGCGTGGAGGGCGCCGCCGGGCTGGCTCTCCGGGGCTCGCAGGTCGGGCTCGAGGCCCCAGCCGTACCCGCCGTCGGGGTTGCGGTACCCGTCGACGGCGGCCAGCACCGCGTCGGTCGTCGTTTCGCCGCTGAGCAGCTGGAAGCGGCGGCTGTCGAGGAGCCGGGCGTGCGTCGCCATGAACGACGCCGCCGCGGAGAGGTTCACTGCCATGCCGCCAGCGTCGCACCGGCCGGCCCGGACATCTTGAACGGATCGGACCTCATGGCAGCTGCGCGGCCGGCGCGGCGGCCGCGCGCAGCCGGGCCGCGTCCGCGCCCGGCGGCGCGCCGAAGAGGCGGCGGTACTCGCGGTTGAACTGCGACGGGCTGTCGTACCCGACGAGGTGCCCGACCCCGGCGACGTCCCCCGCGTCGGCCAGCAGCAGCGAGCGGGCCTCCTGCAGGCGGATCCGCTTCTGGAACTGCAGCGGGCTCATCGCCGTCACCGCGCGGAAGTGCCGGTGGAACGCCGACGCGCTCATCCCGCTCAGCTTCGCGAGCTCGTCGATCCGCATCGGCTCGGCGTGGTTCTCGCGGATCCACCGGATCGCCCGGCCGACGTGCGCCAGCCCGCTGTCGGCCAGGCCGATCTGCCGGAGCAGGCCGCCGTGCGGGCCGGTCAGCACCCGCCAGAGGATTTCGCGCTCGATCAGCGGCGCCAGCACCGGCACGTCCGCGGGGTGGTCGAGCAGCCGCAGCAGCCGGACGGCCGCGTCGAGCAGCTCCGGGCCCGCGTCTCCCGTCGCGATCGGCGACGTCGGCGCGGCGCGGACCCACCGGCCGGGCGGCGCCTCCAGCAGCAGCGGCGCGATGGCCGCGGGCCGCAGGGTCAGGCCCAGCCCCAGCGCCGGCGTCTCCGGTGTCGCGCCGACGAAGTGCCCGGTCACCGGCAGCTCGGTGCTGACCAGCAGGTACTGCCCGGCGCCGTACTCGTGCACGTGGTCACCGAGCAGCAGCCGCTTGCCGCCCTGCGCCATCACGACCAGGAGCGGCTCGGCCAGCGAGTGGTGCTGTTCGCTCGTCCCGACGCGGGACAGCAGCAGGCCCGGCACCCGCGTGCGCATGTCGTCGCGGACGTGGGTGGTGATCAGGGCGCGGAGTTCGTCGAGCACCCGTCCAGGAAAGCAGCCACGCCTGCCTGTAGCAACCAGAGTTGCGAGGATCGTGCAAGAGTCCGCGTTGATCGATCTACCGCTGTGCTGGGGTTACGCGGTTTCCTGGTGATGGCCAATCCGACGCCCAAGGAGAGTTCCATGCCACTCGACCACTACGTCACCCTCGGCCGGTCCGGGCTGCGCGTCAGCCCCTTCGCCCTCGGCGCGATGACCTTCGGCGAAGACCCGGGCGGCGCCGGCTGCAGCGTCGAGGAGTCGGAGAAGATCCTCGCGACCTACCTCGACCTCGGCGGCAACTTCGTCGACACGGCGAACTTCTACACCAACGGCCACTCGGAGAAGATCCTCGGCGACTTCTTCGCCGCCCACCCCGGCCGTCGTGAGCACGTCGTGCTGGCGTCGAAGTTCTTCGGCAACATGTTCCCCGGCGACCCCAACGGCGGCGGCGCGGGCCGCGCGTCGGTCATCGCGCAGCTGGAGCAGTCCCTCCGGCGGCTGCAGACCGACCACCTCGACCTCTACTGGCTGCACAACTGGGACCGCAGCACGCCGATCGAGGAGACCCTGCGGACCCTCGACGACCTCGTCCGCGCGGGCAAGATCCGCTACGTCGGCTTCTCCAACACCCCGGCGTGGGTGACCGCGCAGGCCCAGACGACGGCGCTGCTGCGCGGCTGGACGCCGTTGGTCGCGCTGCAGGTCGAGTACTCGCTGCTGGCGCGGACGGTCGAGGGGGAGCTGGCGCCGTTCGCGCTCGACCAGGGCGTCGCGCTGACGCCGTGGAGCCCGCTGAAGAACGGCTTCCTGTCCGGCAAGTACCGGCGCGGCGCCGACGTCGCCGATTCGGCCCGGACGGCGTTCGTGGGCGGCCCGAGCGAGGCGGAGTACGCCGTCATCGACGCCGTCACCTCGGTCGCCGCCGAGCTGGGGACGACGTCCGCCGCGGTGGCGCTGCAGTGGCTGCGGTCGCGGCCGGGCACCGTCGTCCCGATCGTCGGCGCGCGGCGGCTGGAGCACCTGACCGGCAACCTCGCCGGCCTCGACGTCACGCTCACGCCGGCGCACCTCGCCACGCTGGACGAGGTCTCGGCGCCGGAGCTGGACTACCCGGCCCCGATGCACGGCGCCCAGCGGGCGATGCTGCAGTTCGCCGGCACCACCGTCGACGGCGAACCGTCCACTGTGTACCCGCCACTGCTGCAGAGCGACGTCCGCTACTGACCCTTGACGCGGGCGAGGACGTCGTCGAGGCCCCGCCGCACGAGGTCGGGCACGCCGTCGCGGCGCAGGCCGGCCAGGAACTGCTCGTTGATCCCGCCCGGGGTCATGTGTTTGCCGGCCAGCGCTTCGAGGGTGCCGCCGTGCTGGGAGAGCGTGTGGCCGAGCTCGCCGTAGACGTGGGCGACGTAGCCGTTCGCGTCTTCGGTCGCGACCCCGTGCTCGGCCATCCAGCTCGCGATCGTGGCGAGCTGGTCGAGGTGCGCGGCGAAGGTGGCCGTCGCCGCGCTGAAGGCGTCCAACGTCGCTTCGTCGCCCGGGACGACAACGTCGCCGACGCTCTCGTAGAGGGTCCGCGCGACGGCGTCGTCCGGGTACATCGCGGTGCGGCTCGAGGCCCGGCTCGCCGTCGGCAGCGGGATGGACCGGACGATCCGCGTGGCCGGCGCGACCCACTCGCGCAGCTGCGCCAGCCCGACCCCGGCGAGCACGCTCACCACGACGTGCTCCGGCCGGAAAGCCAGCTGTGCCAGCACTTCCTGGGCGACCTGCGGACGTACGGCGACGACGACCACCATGGCGGTGTCGAGCACTTCCTGGTTGTCCGCGCACACGCGCACGTTCGGGAACCGCGCGGCCAGGCCGTGTGCGACGTCGTGGTTGCGCGGGGAGAGGACGATCGGCGGCGGATCGGCGACGCCGGTGCTGAGGCCTTCGACGATGGCGGCCGCGATCTCGCCGGCACCCACGAACCCGGAGGACTGCATGGCGAACCCTAACCGCGGAAGGTGCGGCGGTAGGTGTCCGGGGGCACGCCGACGGTGCGGTTGAAGTGCCGCCGCAGGGTGGCCGCCGTGCCCATGCCGACCGCCTCCGCGATGGAGTCGACGCTGTCGCCCGTCTTCTCCAGCAGTTCCTGCGCCCGCCGGATCCGCTGGACGAGCAGCCACTGCAACGGCGTTGTGCCGGTCACGGTCCGGAAGTGCCGGCCCAGGTGACGGGAGCTGAGGTTGGCCTGGCGGGCGAGGTCGGCCACCGTGAGCGGCTGGTCGAGCCGGGCCGTCACCCAGGGGAGCAGGCCGGTCAGCGGGTGGTCGTCGCGCGCGGGCACCGGCGCGGTGACGTACTGGGCCTGCCCGCCGGCCCGGTGCGGCGGCACGACCAGCCGGCGGGCGACGGTGTTGGCGGCCGCCGAGCCGTGGTCGGCGCGGACGAGGTGCAGGCACAGGTCCATCGCGGCGGCCTTGCCGGCCGAGGTGAGCACACTGCCGTTGTCGACGTAGAGGACGTCCGGGTCCACCGTGACGGCGGGATAGCGGGCGGCCAGCGCGTCGGTGTGCGCCCAGTGCGTGGTCGCGCGCCGCCCGTCGAGCAGGCCGGCGGCGGCCAGCACGAACGCGCCTGTGCAGAGCGACGCCACCCGCGCGCCGGCCGCGTGGGCCGCGCGGACGGCGTCGACCAGGTCGGCCGGCGGGTCGCTGCCGACGTCGGCCCACCCGGGCACGATCACGGTGCCGGCGCGCGCCAGCCGGTCGAGCCCGTGGTCCGGCTCCAGCCGGAACCGCCCGACCCGGACCGGCGCCGAGCCGCAGACGGAGAAGTCGTACCGGCGGTCCTCCCCGAAGACCTCGGTGGCGATGGCCAGCTCGAAGGACAACATCCCGTCGGTGGCCGCGAGCGCGACTGCGTGCATGTCCGAAACTGTACGCAGGAGGGCGTTCCGGACACTGGTGACGCTGCCGGGTCGCCGCGAGGATCGGCTACATGACTTCGGTACTGGTTTACGGCGCCTACGGACACACCGGGCGCTTCGTGGTGGACGAGCTGCTCGCGCGCGGTTTTTCGCCGGTCCTGTCCGGCCGTGACGCGGCGAAGCTGCCCACCGGCCGCCCGGCGTCCGTCGACGACCCGGCGGCGCTCGACCGCGCTTTCGAGGGGGTCGCGGCGGTGATCAACACGGCGGGCCCGTTCGCGGCGACGGCCGTCCCGCTGGTCGAGGCGGCGGCGCGCGCCGGCGTCCCGTACGTGGACGTCGCGGCCGAGGTCGAGGCGAACCTGGACACGTTCGCGCTGGACGTGCCGATCGCGGTGGTCCCGGCGATGGCGTTCTTCGGCGGCCTGGGCGACCTCCTGGCCACGACGGCGATGGGCGACTGGGACAAGGCCGACGAGGTCCACGTCGCGTACGGGCTCAGCGGCTGGCACCCGACACCCGGAACGCTGGCGGCGGGCCGAGTGTCCCGCGAACGCCGCGACGGCCGGCGCCTTCGTTATGCGAACGGCCGCCTGGAGCACCGCGAGGACGCGCTGCCGTCGCTGGAGTGGGCGTTCCCGGCGCCGCTGGGGCCGCGGCCGGTCCTGGGCGAGTTCACGATGGCGGACGTCGTCACGATCCCTCGTCATCTGGAGGTCCCGAACGTGACGACGTACATGACGACGTCCGCCGCCGAGGAGCTGTCGGCGGGCAGTTCGCGGGGCGACGAGCCGGAGACGTTCGTGGTGGACGTCGTGGTGCGCTCGGGGGCTTCGCAACGCCGGGCGGTGGCGCGCGGCCGGGACATCTACGCGGTGAGCGCGCCGCTGGCGGTGGAGGCGGTGGAGCGGCTCCTGACCGGCCGGGCGCGGGTGAAGGGGGTCGCCTCGGCGGCGGAGATGTTCGACGCGCCGGACTTCCTCCGCGCGCTGGCGCCGCACATCAAGCTCGACTAGGGGTGGGCCCGGAGAGACTCGAACTCTCACTGGCATGGACCTAAACCATGTGCCTCTGCCAATTGGGCTACGGGCCCCCAGCACTCGGAAGCGTAGCGTGCGGCGTGGCCCGTGCGGCGGCGGTGGGGGCGTCGACTAAGTTGTCGCTGGAAGCACCTTGCGGCGAGGAGGACACGTGGCTCGCGATCCCGAGACGATCGAGCGTGAGATCGAGCAGGCCAGGACCGCTCTGGCGGCGACGCTCGACCAGCTGACCGTCAAAGCGGACCCCAAGAAGCTCGCGGAGTCGGCGAAGGACGGCGTGCGCGCCAAGCTGGACAACCCCAAGGTGAAGTACCCGCTGATCGGCGCGGGTGTGCTCGTGCTCGTCCTGCTGGTGCGCAAGCTCCTCAAGTAGCTCAGGCGTCGGCCGGGGTCTTGGCCTCCGGGGCCGGCTCCGGCTCCGGGGCCTTGGCCTCCTCGACGGCCTTGGGCAGCTGCTTGCTGGGCGGCAACGCGGGCTTCTTGTCCGCCGGAACAGCGGGAGCCGGAGCAGCCGCGGCCGGCTCGTCGGTCTGCTGCTTCGGCACACTGCCGGGCGGCGGGACCTCGAGCGGCGGGAGCTTCGGGAGCGTCAGCCGGGCGGTCATGTAAGCGCTGGTGAAGTCGAACGCACTGCCGTTGAGCAGGTGCACCACCGTCGCCTTGCCGTTGCCGCCGAGCTCCTCGACCAGCTGGTCGGCCCGGTCGCGCGCGGCGATGATGCCAGGCGCCCGCGCGGTCAGCTCCTTGCCGTGGCCGCTGACCGTGATCGCCCAGTCGGCGTCCTCCTGGACGTACGTCGCCGTGATCGCTTCCACCATCTGCCTCACGCCCCTCTCCATGCCTACACAACCGTGACGCGGTCGCCGCGATTCCATGACGCGGTAACTGCGCCCCCTCTCGGCCGTGAAGGTCCAGCACACTTTCTACCGTGTCTTCAGTACCGTAGAGCAACTCTGTGTCACACGACACGACAGCGCTGAGTAACGACCGAATGGCCTAATGCACGCGCAGGTTACCGTGCACGGCTTCCGAGGCCGCTCCACAGCACGTCCATGGCGTATTCGGTGGCCATTTCGGGGGTCACCTCATCGTGTCGCTCACACCAGATCGCGAGCCGTTCGCACGCCCCGACCACGAATTCCGCCGCCGCTTCGGCCCTCAGGTCGTCCCCGCTGTCGAAGTGGCCGCTCATCAACGCGGCGATCAAGTCGGTCTGCTGACGGCGGGTCTCCTCGACCTCGTCGGCGGCCGGTGTGCCGATCAGCGCCATCTCGTGCCGCAGCAGCGACCACGCCTCGCGCCGCTCCCGGATGAAGACGAAGAACGCCAGCAGGCCGCGGCGCAGCGCGTCCTCGGCGGTGGCCGCGCCGACGGTCGCCTGCTCGGTGACCTCGCGCAGCACCGACCGCGACTCGCGGATGCAGGCCAGCAGCAGGCCTTCCTTCGAGTTGAAGTACTCGTAGAGCATCGGCTTCGAGACGCCCACCAGCTCGGCGATCTCGTCCATGGACGCCGCCGCGTAGCCGCGCGCCGAAAACACCTGTTCGGCGACCTCGACCATCTGCCGCATCCGCTCGGCCCGGGGCATGCGCTTGCGCTTCGCGGTGGTCACGGGCGACACTCTACCGGTAGTAACCTACTCTGAGTAAGTTAGCTCGCAACCGGGAGGCGTCATGGGCAACCGCACGGAGACCGGGGTCGTCATCGTCGGGACCGGGTTCTCCGGTCTCGGCATGGCGATCCAGCTGCGCAAGGAGGGCCGCGACGACTTCGTCATCCTCGAAAAGGCGCACGACGTCGGCGGCACCTGGCGCGACAACAGCTACCCCGGCTGCGCCTGCGACATCCCGTCGCACATGTACTCGTTCTCGTTCGAGCAGAACCCGGGCTGGTCGCGGGCCTACTCGCCGCAGCCGGAGATCTGGCGCTACATGCGCGAGGTCGCCGACAAGTACGACCTGCGGAAGTTCGTCCGGTTCGGCCAGGAGATGACCGGCGCCCGCTGGGACGGTGACGAGAACCGCTGGCACGTCGCCACGAGGGGCGGCGACGAGTTCGTGGCGGGCGCGCTGGTCGCCGGGGTCGGGGCGCTGCACCTGCCGCAGATCCCGGAGCTGCCGGGGATCGAGAAGTTCGCCGGCCCGGCGTTCCACTCGGCACAGTGGCGCCACGACGTCGACCTCGCGGGCAAGAAGGTCGCCGTGATCGGCACCGGCGCCAGCGCCGTCCAGTTCGTGCCGAAGATCGCCCCGGACGTCGAAGCGCTGACGCTGTTCCAGCGCACCCCGCCGTGGATCATGCCGAAGGCCGACCACGAGATGTCCGGCCGCACGCGCGCGCTGTTCAAGGCGTTCCCGCCGGCCCAGCGCGCCTACCGCACCCTGCTGTACTGGCTGCTCGAAGCCCGCGCGATCGGCTTCAACGGCCAGTCGTGGGTGATGAAGCTCGGCCAGCGCCTGGCCAAGCGCAACATCGACGGCGCGATCACGGACCCGGCGCTGCGCCGCAAGGTCACGCCGGACTACACCATGGGCTGCAAGCGCGTGCTCATCTCCAACGACTACTACCCGGCGCTCGCGCGGGACAACGTCGACGTCGTCACCGACGGCGTCCGGGAGGTCCGCGAGCACAGCGTCGTCGACGCCGCCGGGGTCGAGCACGAAGTCGACGCGATCGTCTACGGCACCGGCTTCCACGTCACCGACGCCTTCGACGACCTGGAGATCGTCGGACGTGACGGGCGCAACCTCGGCAAGGAGTGGGCGACCGAGGGGATGCGGACGCACCTCGGGATCACCGTCGCCGGCTTCCCGAACCTGTTCTTCCTGCTCGGTCCGAACACCGGCCTCGGGCACAACTCGGTCGTGTTCATGATCGAGGCGCAGATCTCCTACGTCGCCGAGGCGCTGCGGCTGGCCCGCGGCAAGGCCATCGAGCCGAAGGAGGACGTGCAGGAGCGGTTCAACCGCGACATCCAGCGGAAGCTGGCGAAGGGCATCTGGACGCGCGGGGGCTGCAAGAGCTGGTACCTGGACGCGAAGGGCGTCAACCGGACGATCTGGCCGGGCTTCACCTGGCGCTACTGGCTCGACACGCGGAAGGTGCGGCGCGAGGACTACCTGGTCGGCTGACCGGGTCTGCCGCGGCTTGTCGTGAGTGTTTAGGGCGGGGTGGATTCACGCGGTTGTTGCAACAGGGTCCTGTGTGGACAGTAGCTGATCAAGACGCTCGGCTGGGGTGTCCCAGCCGAGCGTCTTGCGCGGGCGGCCATTGAGCTCCGCAGCCACTTTCGCCAGGTCAGCCCGGGTATGCACCGACAAATCAGTGCCTTTCGGGAAGTACTGCCGCAGCAGCCCGTTGGTGTTCTCGTTCGAACCTCGCTGCCAGGGCGAGTGCGGGTCGCAGAAGTAGATCGCCATGTCGGTAGCCATCGTGATCCGGGAATGCTGGGCCATCTCGGTGCCCTGGTCCCAGGCCAGTGACCGGCGCAGCTGCTCGGGCAACGCGCGAATGGCCGCGATCATCGTATCGGCGACAGTGGCGGCGTCCTTGCCGCCGGGCAGGTGCAGCAGCAGACAGAACCGGGTGGTGCGCTCCACCAGGGTGCCGATCACCGAACGGCTGTCTTTGCCGACGATCAGGTCGCCTTCCCAGTGTCCCGGGACGGCCCGGTCGGCGGCCTCGGCCGGCCGCTGGGAGATCGGGACCATCCCGGCGATCTTGCCGTGGCGGGCGCGGCGCCCGTCCGGCATCCGCTGCGGTGCGCGCACGGCGCGTCCGGTGCGCAGGCACGCGGCCAGCTCGCGGCGCAGGGCGCCGCGGCCTTGGACGTAGAGGGCCTGGTAGATCGTTTCGTGGGTCACGTGCATCGTCGGCTGGTCGGGGAAGTCCCGTGTCAGCCTGGCAGCGATCTGCTCGGGAGACCACCGGGCCTTGAGGTCTTGCTGGACGCGTTTGTGCAGGGCCGGGGTGGTGGCGAACTTGGTGGGTTTGGGGCGTTTCGCGCGTTGCTCGGCGGTGTGCTGGGCGGTGCTGGCCCGGTAGCCGGCGGTGGTGCTGTTGCGGTTCAGTTCCCGCCAGATGGTGGTGCGGTCGCGGCCCAGCCGGCGGGCGATCTCGGCGCTCGGGAGGTTCTGGGCGTGCAGGAGCATGATGTCTTCGCGTTCGGCCAGCGAGAGATAGCGGCCCGAGCAGGCCTGGGGCGTGGTGGTGATCACGCCGCCAGCCTGCTCGAACAACCGTCTCCCGGAGGCCGGCGACATGCCCGCAGCCAGTGCTGCCTGCTCCACCGACAGCCCTGCACGCAGCTGGTTCCAGAACGCCACACGCACATCCGGCGGCAGCCAGCGACGACGGTTTCCGGTCATGGCAACACCTCCAGTGTCAGGTGTTGCAACGACCACTAGAACCCGAGCGGTTCTAACCGCCCTAAACACTCACGACGGCGGGAGGCGGGAGGCGAGGGATCAGCGGGAGGCGTACCGGCGGAGGCGGGCGATCAGGTCCACCGTGGGCAGCCCGCACAGCTCGGCCATGCGCTCCAGCGCGGGCAGGTCGAGCGCGACCTCACCGGCGCCCTGCTCGCCGGCCCGGCGCAGGCGGTCTTCGGCCCAGCGGCGCAGCGGGAGGAGCTCGGGGGAGGCGTCGGCGACCACCTTGCGCAGGTCGACGCGGACCCGGCCGGGCTCGTCGACGAACACGCGGCGGTGCACCTTGGCCAGCAGGTCCTGGGGCAGCTCGTCCATCGCGACGCAGAGCTCGACCAGCCGCACCACGGAACACTGTCTGGTGCCCAGCTCGTAGGTGGCCAGCGTCTGCAGGGAGATCTCGCTCTGCAGGTGCTGGTTCAGCTCCTTGCGCGTCCACCCTCGGCTGCGCCTGAGCTTGCGGAGCTCGTCCCCGAGTATCCGCTGGTAGTCCTCGGCGTCGATCAGCACATCAATGTCCCCTGCCGTGCTCCTCCACGGCACCCGCACGGACGTGACAGTCCGGTGCGCGTGCACCCTCACGTGTATGTAAGTGCGCGGGTGCCCGGGCATTACGCGGATTCGGGCATGTCTTTGATACCGATTGCTTGAGTTAGGCCGAACGGGTTAACGACACGGGGAGTCACCGTGCAAGTTGCAGACGCCGTGACTCAGTTGACGCAGGGCACGCCCTCGGCCGTGATCGGCTTGGACCCCTCGTCGGCCGGCGGCGGCGCGGCCTGCGACGTCGGCGCCGCAGCGGCGCCGGCGCCGCTGGAGTTCGAGCTCGGCGCCTGGTAGTCGGCGCCGAGGAACACCATCACGTGCCCGGTCTGGACGCTCTTGTCCTCTTGGATCGTCGGCGAGCCGCCGAGCGCGTCCGCGACGGCCTGGCCCTTGTCCTTGCCGCCCTTGGGCACCCAGATCACGGTGGTCTTGCGCGAGGTCGCGTTCGCCGTGTCGCCGGAGCTGAAGCCCTTGCCTTCGAGCGTCTTGGCGACGCTCGCGGCCAGGCCGGTCTTGCCGGAGGCGTTGCGGACGTCGACCGTGGTCGCCTTGTTCGCGGGGTCGGCCTGCTGGGCCGGTGGCGCCGTCTGGCCGGGCTGCGGCCCGGCGAGGCCCTGCACGAACTGCTTGACCTCGGCCGGGTCGACCTGGATCGCGGTGCCGTCCTCGGGGGTCTTGTACTCGATGTTCTTCACCGGGATCGTGCGGAACTCGAGCTGGCCGCCGGTCAGGCCCTTCATCTGCTGGGCGAACCCGAAGACGTCCCAGTTCTGGTTGAGCACGACCGACTTCTTGATGGCGTCGATCAGGTCGGTGAGCTTGCCCGGGTTGGTCAGCGTGCCGGCCGAGAGCACCTTGCGGGCCATGCCGGCCATGAACACCTGCTGCCGGACGACCCGGTCGAGGTCGCCGTTGGGCAGGCCGTGGCGCTGCCGGACGAACTCGAGCGCCTCGACGCCGGAGATCGTGTGCTGCCCCTTGGTGAAGTTCGCGCCGGAGTACTGGTCCTTGACGTTGTCGTTCAGGCAGACGTCGACCCCGCCGATGGCCTTGGTGATGTCGCTGAAGCCGAGCAGGTTGACCGCGGCGTAGTTGTCGATGGTCGACCCGGTGAGCTTCTGGATCGTCTCGATCAGCTCCTTCGCCCCGGCCTGGTTGGCCTTGACGTCGAGCTCCTTCGGATCGGAGACGCCCTGTTTCTGCAGGTCCTTGCGCGCCGACAGCATCGCGCGCGCGTACGCCGAGTTGATCTTGTGCTTGCCGTAGCCACCGGGGATGTCGACGTAGGTGTCACGGGGGATCGAGATCGCGACGGCCTTGCTGCCGTCGTTCGGGATGTGCACGAAGATCAGCGAGTCGGTGTTGAGCTCGCCGTCGGACTCGCCGGCCCGCAGCTCGTCGAGCACCTCGCGCGACAGCGGGTTGCCCTGGGCGTCGGTCCGGCTGTCCAGGCCGACGAGGAGGATGTCGCGGGCGCCGTCGGCGGGCTTCTCGCCACCGCCGTTGTCGTCGATCACGTTGGCGTAGTTCAGCCCGTTGACCAGGCCCTGCATCGCGGCCCACGCGTAGCCGGTCAGGCCCATCACCAGCAGCGACACGACGGTCAGCGCGATCTTCGCGCCCCGGAAGGAGTTGCGGCGGGCTCGCGGGGCCGGTCGCGGCTCGGGCCGCCGGCGCGCGTCCACCGGCTCACGCCGGGGAGCGGGACGGCGGGGCGGCGGCGTCGCGCGCCGGACGTCGTCCCGGCCTGGCTCGTCCTGCCAGGGCCGGGCGGGGCGGCGGCCGCCTTGCCCGTTCCGAGGCGGGTGATCCACGCGGGTGACTCCTCACTGCATTCGATCGGTGGTCTCCAGGTTGGGACGCATGGTGCCTCCCCGGGGTTGCGGTAGCGTTACACATCCCCCTCCGAATGTGGCGCGCACCACCCAGTTTCCCGCATGTTCGCCGGTTACGCCTGGTCAGGACGGTGCGTTCACCGGGTGGCGGAGAGGTGGAGCTGGTCGGGCGTGGTTCGCGAGCCGGGCGAGGCGTGGCCAGGCGGGTCGTGGCCCAGGCGAGGCCGGGCCGGGTCAGGCGGGGCAGGGTTCCGGCGAAGTCGGATTTGCCGGTCGGCTCGTAGCGCGGACGGCCAGGTACCACGCCGGAGGTCGCGGTAGCGGCCCGGGAAGGGTCATGAATGACTCATTCATGACCTCTGGCGAGGTGAATGAGTCATTCATGACCTCGCAGGGGCCCGCCGGTCACGTTCACCCCGACTTTGCCGGGACCCTGGGTCAGGCGGGGCGAGCGTCGTGACCGGGCGAGGCAGGGCCGGGCCGCGGTGGGTCGTGCGCGTCGCCGGTCAGGGTGTTGCGTTCACCGGGCGGCGGGCCGGCAGCAGGGTGCCGGCCGCGGCGAGCAGGGCGAACGCCGCCGTCACCGCGTGCAGCGTGACGCCGAGGAACCCGGGTGTCGTGCCGTCGGCGGCGAACAGCAGCGACGGGGCGCAGGCCAGCGCCGTCGCGAGCCAGGTGCCCGTGGCCGCGCCGGCGCCGAGGCGGATCGTGTGCAGCAGGAACACCCCGAGCAGCAGGTGCACCAGGCTCTGGATCGGGTCGAGGCGCAGGCCCAGCAGGTCGGCGTCGGCCGCGACCCCGCCGAAGCGGGTCAGTGCGAAGCCGAACACGCCGAGCGTCGCGTAGCCGATGCCGAACCCGGCCGCGGCGCGGGTCAGCACCGCCGTCCGGCGGCCGGGGAGCTCGGCCGCGCGCGGCGGCCGTCCGTGGTGGCTGTGCCGCTCGAACCACCAGAACACCAGCGTCGCCGGGACCGCGAGCAGCCCGACGGCGACCAGCGTCCGCGGCCGGACCAGCCAGCTCAGCCCGTCGGCGATCCGGCCCGGGAGGTAGACGACCGCGACCAGCAGCAGCATCGCGGCGAGGAACGCCAGGTAGAGGCTCATCGGCGCACGCAGCACGAACCGGCACGCGCGGGCGACGCCCGGCCGCCGAGCCAGCCGGGTCAGCGGGCCGGCCAGCAGCCCGAGCAGGCCCAGCTGCACCAAACCCAGTAGCAGCACGCCCCACGGCGGCGCCGAGAACGCCGCCGGGGCGCCCGGGCTGCCGAGCAGGACAGGCGGCCCGTCCCGCAGGACGCTCGCCACAGCGAGGCCCGCGACACCGGTCGCGGCGGCGAAGGCGAGCAGACGTCGTGACGGGCGTACGCCGTCAGCGTGCGCGAAGGCGAGTTGCTGGGCGAGGAGCGCGAGGGCGAACGTCGCCGCGTAGCGCGGCAGCGGCGAGCCGGACCAGTTCGCGACGACCTCACCGGCGACGACCAGCACCAGCAGCCCGGCGGCCGCGCTCACCGGCGCCCGGCGGTGCAGGGCCAGCAGCGGTGGCGCGCAGACGATCGTCAGCAGGTACACCCCGAGCAGCCAGAGCGGATGCACGGCGATGCGCATGACCGTCGCCGTGGTGCCCGCCGGGATGCCGAGGAGCTCGAGCGCGAGCGGCGTCAGCAGCGCGACGACGGCGAAGATCAGCGCCGGCCGCAGCAGCGGGCTGGCGCGTTCGGCCAGGTAGTGGCGGTAACCGCTGCCGTCGGCCCGGCCGGCGCGCCAGCCCGCCGCGTTGGCGTGGCCGCCGGCGAAGTAGATCAGCGGCGTGAGCTGGGCGAGCCAGGTCAACGGCCAGAGCGCCGGCTCGGGCGCGCCCGCCCAGTGCGCGAGCGCCGTCACGGACTCGCCGAGCAGCAGGAGGACAACACCGCCGGCGCCGAGCAGCGCCCAGTTGGTGACCGGCGCCGGGGTGGCGGGCGGTGCCGGGACGGGGGCCTGGCGGCGGGTGTGCAGCCAGCCGCGCAGCCGGAACACCAGCAGGCAGCCGATCACGAGCACCCCGGCGACCATCGGGCCGATCGGATCGCCGACCGGCGGGCCCCAGCGCTGGTGCCACGAGTTGACGACCAGCCCGGCCGAGTAGAGGGACGCGACGATCCGGCAGGTGCCCGCGGAGTTCATCGGGTTGAGGTCGCACGCGTGGTGCATGTCGTGCGAGAGCTGGTTGTCCAGGGCCTCGCGGACCTCGGGCCCGAGCGGGTGGCCCTTGCGGTCGGCGTAGCGCAGCAGGTCGTAGCCGAGGTCGTGGGACTTGCACGGCACGGCGTAGTCCCACTTCGTGTTGTCGTCGCCCCACGGGGTGGAACAGCCGCCGTCGACGTGCACCGCGCGGACCGTGCCGTCGCGGGCCGTCAGCACCCCCGGGGTGACGCCGCTGAGCGCGGTGAAGTCCTTCGGCAGCCGCGCCAGCGCGTCGGGGTGCGGGCCGGGGTGGACGAGCGCCTCGATCGCGTTCTGCGCGGCGAGGACGTCCCCGGTCGGCGGGCCCTGGTCCGGCGGCGACGGCGGGCGCGAGGCGATCAGCCCGAACGCGAAGACGACCAGCAGGACCAGCAGCAGCCACCCCGACGTCGACCAGGGTCGGCGGACACGCGGCGGCTCGGGCGGGGCTGGCATGGGTTCCAGGGTGCCAGCCCCGCCGCGACGCCGACATGGGGATAACCCCAAGGGTTCGCGGCTGCTTTCCCCTAGGCTGCCCCGTCGGCTGCCCGTTCTTACGTTCCCTTGTGTCACGCCGCGGCGGAGACTGGCGGAAGGGGGCACGGCGACCAGGAGGGCGTCCAGTGGGCTCGACCGATCCCGGCGGCGGGCGGCCCGCCGTGCCCGTGGAGAACACCGTCCGCGCGCTGCGCCACCTCGCGCCCGGAGCGTGCCTGCGCGAACCACGGTCCCCGGAGCTGCGCGCTTTGGCCCGGGTGTTGCGCGCGGCCTCGCCGGCGACGCTGACCCGGACCCATCCCCGGCTGGTCGGCCGCGTGGTGCTGGCCCACCAGCTGCGCCTGCTCGACCGCGCGATGACGGGCCTGTTCGGCGCGAGCTGCCCGGAATCGGCCCGGCTGGTCCGGGCGGCCCGGTTCAGCGGAACGTGGCGCGCGGGCCGGCGGGCGGGCCCTTTGCTCGACCGCCTGCGTGCGGAGCCGGGCCTGCGAGCGGCGGCGTTGGGGTGGGCGGAGGTCATGGGGTGCCGGCTGCTGGCCGCGGAGCTGTGCGGGGCCGAGGTGGTGCCGGGGGATGAAGACGGCTTGCTGGCCGCGGAGCTGACGGTGGCCGCGCTGCTGCCACGACCGGACTTCGGCGAGTACGAGGGCGGGGTCCTGCTGGGCGGGGCGGGCCGCGAGTGCGCGCGTGGAGCTGGGCCGGGTGGTCTGCCTGCGCCCGGCGATGGCGCTGGGCTGGGCGCCCGGTCCGCGCCGAGCGGTGGAGTCGAGCCTGCCCGCGAGTTCGCGCCGGAGCGTCGCGCCGAAACCAAGCCGATCGACCCAGCCGGCCCCAGCCGCACCGGTTTCCTCGACGTGCGCTCGCTGACCGTCGGCGCCACCGGCTTCCGGGTCGACGTCGAAGCGGACACCCCCGTCGAACTCCACCACGACGGCGCCGCCCTCATCCTGCGCGCGCTCTGGTGGAACGGGCTCGGGCGGGTCACCGACGATCTCGGCCACGCCTACCTCGTCCTCGCCAAGGACCCCGCCGGGACCGGCACCGTCCGGCACTGGTGTCACCCGCGCCCGGATCCGCGTGCGAGCGTGCTGCGGCTGGAGTCCGCCGGTTACCGCGGGGAACGGCTGCGGCTCGACCCCGCGTCGGCCGGGACTTCCGCTGAAGTGCTCGTCAAGCTGGAGCTCACCGTTCGGCTGGGGGCGTGATGTCCGGGGCGAAGCAGACCTGGTCGCGGCCGTTCTCCTTCGCCAGGTAAACCGCCGCGTCCGCGGATTGGAGGAGGCGGTCGAGCGTGTCGCCGTGGCGGGGGTGGCGGGCGACGCCGATGGACGTCGTGCGGTCGGCGATCGTGGCCGGGTCGCCGCGTTTGTCCGTGGTCACGATATGCAACTTCGCAATCGCAACACGTATGCGCTCCGCGGCGTCCCAGGTCGCCTCTTCGTTGATGTCCGGGAGCAGAATGAGGAATTCCTCACCGCCGAAACGGCCGACCAAGTCGCTCGGTCTCGTCACTTCGTCGAGCGTTTGCGCAACGGTGCGGAGCACGTCGTCGCCCGCCGGATGTCCATAGGTGTCGTTAATCCACTTGAAGTGGTCGAGATCGACCATCAGGAGGGCCAGTTGATCACCCGATCGAGCGGTCCGTTCCAGCGCGCGCTCCGCTGACTCCGACCAGCCGCGCATGTTGAGAATGCCGGTTTTCGGGTCGGTCCGGACGTCGTTCTGTAGCTGGTCCAGTTCCGCGAGGCGATTGAAGACCACCGTCGCCACGGCCATCACGACGACCATCGGCGGCACCACGGCAAGCAGGATCGCGGTCACCGCGCCGAGGCCGATGGTGACCGCTTCGAGAAGGTTGTCGGCCGGGCTGCCCAGTACGTTACGCAAGGTCGGCTCGGACGAAAGCCCGAGCGCCAGTGCGCCGCCGACGTAGAGGATCTGGATGGCTTCGTAGACGACACCGGTGACGACGATCGCGCCCGCCTCGTGCCAGAACGTGCCCCACCCCGGCTGCCCGAGCAGGTGCGGTCCGAGCGCCCCGTAGGTGAGGTGGGCGAGCGCGCCGGCGAGGCCGTGCGTGATCGACGAGAAAATGAAGTTGTGGGCCGGGCGCCGGGCGATGAACCAGTGTTGCAACCGGATGAGGAAAACGATGAGCAGCGTCAACGGGACCGGCAGGATCAACGCGGCGGAAAACGTCCACACGGCGGTGAGGTCGATCAGCACCTTTTTGGTGCGGTTTCGCCTTCGTTCTTCCTGGCGCTGCGTCAGTTGGATGTGGACGGTGGCGCCGACGGCGAGTATTCCGAAATTGATCCAGTCGCGCCCGCCGGGAATCGCGGAACGGGAGAACGAAATCGCCAGCACGGCGACCGCGACGACCTCGAGCCCGAGCATGAACGCGATCAGCACCGGCGGGCGGCGCCAGAGCGCCCAGTTGCCGGGCAGATACGGATGGTCGCGTCCGGTGGTCCGGTCCGGACCGCCCGCCGGTTCGGCGTGCGTGTTCACCGGCGGGCTCGCGGCCGGTCGCCGGGCGGCGGCCCGGCCGGCCGCGGACGGGTCGTCGTCTGCTCCGAGATGCAATTGGTCACCTCCTTTCCAGCCTAGCCGCGGACTTGAGTAATCTCATCGGTACCCGCCTAGAGTGTTGACGCATTCCGTGGTTGGGTATCATCCTTCAGCAACGCCAACCACCGGGTTGTCGGCCGAACTGCCGGGAACTCGGCTCAATCGGTTGTTCATGCTTCCCAAGATGGAGGTGGACCAGTGCGTAACCGTGACGCCTGAGTCGGCCGCGAATTGCTCGCCGTCCCCAGCTGAATGTCATTCATGATCTTGCCTGTACGGAGAGGTGGCGACCGATGTCGAACCGTGACGGCTGAAACCCGGTGAGTTTCCGTTCATGACAACCGCGGCTCCGGTCGCGGTTCGGCGGCCCGGCGCCAGGCCAACGCCACCGGGACGGCCAGCAGCAGTCCCACCGCGCCGGCGAGCGCGATGGTCGTGTTCGCCGAACCGAGCCATTGCGCCACCAGCCCGCCGATGCCCACGCCCACCCCCTGGGCGACCCGCAGCCCGGTCCGGTACAGCCCGCCGGCGCTGCCGCGGATGTCGTTGGGCACCCACGTGATGAACGTGGCCGACACCGTGATGACGTAGGCGCCCGTCGCCCCGGCGAGCGCGAGCAGGACCAGCGCGAACGCGAGGTTCGGGCGCAGGACGAACGCCGCGAGCGCGGCCAGCGGCAACGCGGCCAGCACGCCCAGCAGCTTGCGGCGGTGCTCGGTCGAGACGTACCGCGAGAGCAGGAACGTGCCGAGCACGAAGCCCAGCGGGTCGGCGGCCAGCAGCCAGCCGACCGCCTGGTCGCCCGCGCCGAGCTGTGCGGCGAGCGGCGCCGCGAGGCCCTCCGGGATCACCGCGAGCCCGACGAGCCAGGACAGGTAGAGCAGCACGCGCAGCCGTTCGTCGCCGAAAACCTGCCGGACGGCGCCGAACCACGGGGCGCCCCCGTTCCCGGCGGCCGGCCGGCGCAGCACCAGCACCCGCACGGCGACGGCGGCGACGAGGAACGTCAGCGCGTCGATCCCGAGCGCCCACGACGTGCCGATGGTGGTCACCAGCAGCCCGCCGACGGCGAGGCCGGCCAGCATCGCGGTGTTGTTCGTGATCCCGCGCAGGTCCTGGCTCTGCAGGTAGATGTCGTCGTCGTCGAAGATCTCCCGGCCGAGCGCGTTCTGCGCCGCGTTGCACGGCGCGTTCGCCAGCCGGGCGAAGACGAACAGGACGAACAGCCAGCCCATCGGCATGCCCGGCACGGCCATCAGCCCGATCAGCACGGCCTGCGCGAACGACCCGGTGACCAGCACCGCGCGCCGCGGGAACCGGTCCGCGAGCTGGGACAACCCGAGCCCGCCGGCGAGCGCGGGCAGGAACGTGAGCGAGTAGACGACGGCCGAGAGCAGCGGCGACCCGGTCCGGTCGAAGATCAGGATCGCCAGCGCGACGATGGTGAGCTGGTCGCCGAGCATGGACTGCGTTTCGGCGAACCACAGCGCGCGGAACTCGCGGTTGGCCAGGACGGCCCGGAGCCGGGGCTTCGCGCGCGTCGCCACCTGTTAACCACCGTCCCCCGATCGAGTGAACCTGGACCGTCCGCATTGTGCCTCGTCCGTGACGACCCCGTCCGGGGGTGTCACGGACGACCTCCCGGAAGCACTATCAGTATGCCGCCGACTACACGCCGATGTCCCCGGAACGCGCATCCCTGCTCCGTTCGGAGCCGATCGGGTTACGCCACCCGCGAGGGACGGCGGTTCGCCGTGACCGGCGCGCGGGTACCTCCGGACTGATCGAACCGGACTCGCTCGGCGCAGAGCGGCGGCCGCTCGTCGTGGCGACGATGCCCCGTTGGCCCGAATGGGCCAAGACTGGACACAGATCCGGCCGGGGTGGACGGACCGCGCCGCCGGCGCCGCAGAGCGGGGAGCAGACGATGGACGGGTTGATGCAGGGCAAGTCGGTCGTGGTGACCGGCGCCGGCCGGGGGCTGGGTGAGGCGTTCGCCGTGCACGTCGCGCGGGCGGGCGGGTCGGTGGTCGTCAACGACATCGACGTCGAGCTGGCCGAGCGGACGGCCGAGAACATCCGCGCGCACGGCGGCCGCGCCGTCGCCAGCGGGCACAGCGTGGCCGACGCCGGGGAGGCGCAGGAGATCGTCGACCTCTGCGTCAAGGAGTTCGGCGGGCTCGACGGCCTGGTCAACAACGCCGGGCTGAACTACGAGGCGCTGCCCTGGGAAGACGACGCCGAGCAGGCGCGCGAGCTCGTCCAGGTCAACGTCCTCGGTGTGGTGAACACCGGGCTGGCGGCCATCAAGGCGATGGTCGACGCGGGCACCGGCGGCTCGATCGTCAACATCTCTTCCGGCGCTTCCCTCGGGCAGCGCAAGCTCGGCGTGTACGCGGCGAGCAAGGGCGCGGTCGCGTCCCTCACCTACTCCTGGGCGCTCGACCTCGAAGACGTCGGCATCCGGGTCAACGCCGTCTGCCCGCTCGCGCACACGCGGATGGTCTGGAAGTCCGAACGCTCGCTGCGCGCGTGCCCGCCGGACCGCACGCCGTCGCGGATCGCCCCGGTGGTGCTGTTCCTGCTCGGGGACGGCTCGCACGGCATCACCGGCCAGATGATCCGCTGCAACGGCCCGCAGCTGCACGTCATGGGCCAGCCGTTCCTCAAGCAGCCGATCCTCGAGCGCCCGGTCTGGGACACCGAGACCGTGCAGAAGGCGTTCGACGAGGTCTTCTCCGCCCACCTGGAGAACTACGGCCTGGAAAAGCGCGTCCCGCCGCGGCTGCGCAAGTGGACGGAGACGACCTCGCCCCGCACGGCCTGAGGCGTAGCTTTCACGTGAAAGCTACGCCCCCAGGTGGGAGCTTTCACGTGAAAGCTCCGGTTGCGGTTAGGAACCCGCGGCGGGCTCCGGGTCGCGCGCCGCCGCGTAGAGCGTCTCGATGTCCACCGAGTAGCGGTCGTTGATGACCCGGCGCTTGAGCTTGAGCGTCGGGGTCAGCTCGCCGGACTCGGGGGTCCATGCCTTCGGGAGCACGTGGTAGCGCTTGATCTGCTCGATCCGGGCCAGCCGGCTGTTGGCCGACTCGACCGCGCGCTCCAGCTCCGCGCGGACCGCCGGGTGCGAAGCCAGCTCGTCCGGCGTGGCCTCGACGCTGTTCGCCGCGGCCCAGCCTGGCGCGATCTCGTCGTCGAGCACGATCAGCGCGGTCACGTACGGCCGGTCGTCGCCGATCGCGACCGCCTGGCCGATCAGCGGGTGCTCCTTGAGCAGGCCCTCGATCCTCGTCGGCGCGATGTTCTTGCCGCTCGAGGTGATGATCAGCTCCTTCTTGCGGTCGGTGATCGTCACGAAGCCGTCTTCGTCGATCGTGCCGATGTCGCCGGTGGCGTACCAGCCGTCGGCGTCGGTGGCGTCGGCGATCGTGCCGTCCTCCTGCAGGTAGCCGAGGAAGACGATCGGGCCGCGCACGAGCAGCTCGCCGTCGTCGGCGACCATCACCTCGACGCCGTCCAGCGGCTTGCCGACGGTGCCCGCGCGGAAGTCCGTGCCGGAGTTGGACGTCGCCGCGCCGGTCGTCTCCGACAGGCCCCAGACCTCGCAGATCTCGACCCCGAGGCCGGCCAGGAAGTAGATGATCTCCACCGGCAGCGCGGCCGCGCCGCTCGAGGCGACCAGCAGCTTGTCCAGCCCGAGCAGCGCGCGCACCGGGGCCAGCGCGGCCTCGTCGGTCTTCGCGATCTTGTCGGCCAGCTCGGCCGGCACCGGCTGCCCGGCGCTGCGCAGCTTGTACCCCTGCTGCAGCAGCTCGTTCGCCTGCAGCAACGCGTTGCGCCGGTCTTCGGGCACGCTGCCGAGCATGTTCTTCAGGCCGGCGACCATCTTTTCCCACACGCGCGGCACGCCGAAGAAGCTCTGCGGGTGCACCTTGCCGAGCGCGCCGGCGACCGCCGTCGGGTCGGCGAGCGTGTGCACGTGCCCGGCCCACACGATCGGCAGGTAGATCGACAGCTCCCGCTCGGCGATGTGCGCCAGCGGCAGGTACGCGATGTTCGTCGCGTGCATCGGCGGGTGGTGCAGCTCGGTGACCGCGTACGCCTGGTGGATCGCGTTGCGGTGCGACAGCACGACGCCCTTCGGGTCGCCGGTGGTGCCGGAGGTGTAGATCATCGACAGCGGGTCGTCGGGCTTGATGTCCGGCCACGACCGCTCGAAGGCGTCGGGATCGGCGGCGAGCGCTTCCCGTCCCTGGGCGCGCAGCGCCGCGAAGGAGACGAACCGTTCGTCGCCGTCGGGGATCACGGCTTCGTCCATCACGACGATGTGGCGCAACGCCGGGAGGTCGCCGAGCACCGGCCGCCAGCGCGCCAGCTCGCTTTCGCCGCCGAGCACCACGACCGGCGCCGCGCTGTGCCGCGCGACGTAGGCGACCTGGTCCGGGCTGAGAGTGGCGTAGGCGGTGCACGGGATCGCGGACAGGTGCGCCGCGGCGAGGTCGGCGACGATGTGGTCGGGGCAGCCGGGCGCCATGATCAGCATCCGGTCACCCGCGGTGAGGCCGAGGCCCGCCAGCCCGCGCGACACCTCGGCGATCGCGGTCCGGAACTCCGACCAGCTCAGCGTCGGCCGGCCTTCGAGGTCGAGCGACGTGATCGCCGGCAGGTCCGGGTAGTCGGCGGCGTTGCGTTGCAGCAGCCGCGGGATCGTCAGGCCTTCGGTCTGCTCGGCTACGGACGGGGTGGTCAACGCTGGCCTCCTCGGTGCTGCGGATGGCCACACTGTAGGGGCTCCGGCGCCGGGTGGATAGAGAATCGCGGCCACGTCAAACACCCCCTTTACCCGCCTTCGCGCGGTCAGCTCCCCACGACCGTCCACAGTGCACACGGGCGCCGGCGCGCGAACCGCGCTTCAATGGAAGGACTACCGACTCCGGGGGGAAGCGATGACGCGTTCGGCTCGTGCACTGCTCGACGAGATCCAGAAGGAGCTCGCGCCGCGCGACGACGACAACCGGCTGGTCCCGTTGATCACCGCCGGTCGCGCGCCGCGAGCGGTGTTCGCCGCGCTCGCCGCGGAGGAGAAGCGGATCACGCTCAGCGACTGGCGGAGCTTCCACGCGCTCGCGGCCCGCGCGGACGAGCCGAACGCGCGCACCTTCTTCGGCGGGCTCGCGCCGGGGGAGCAGCAGGCGAACGGGATGCTGGACGCGTTGATCAAGGCCACTGGTCCGGACCACGGGAAGGAACGCCCGCGCGCGGGTTGCCAGGCGTACCCGGCGTACGTCGCCTGGCTCGCGCTGAACGGCGAGTCGTCGGCGACCGCGGCGGGGATCTACGCGAACTTCGCCGCCTTCGGCCGGTACTGCGCGGACGTCGCCAAGGGCATGCGGAAGCACTACGGCTTCGGCGACGACGCCTGCGCGTTCTTCGACTTCTTCGCGGCGGATGTGCCGGAAATTGAAGAACAAGCGCTCGCCGCGATCCAGGCCGGCCTCGACGCGCACCGCCTCGACGAGCGCGAAGCGCACCTCTATGCCCGCCTGTTCCAGAGCTACGAGCTCCAGTTCTGGAACACCCTCGCCGACGAGTTCCCGGGCTGACCCTCGCGGAACCGGTACCGGAGCCGTTGAAGGTGTCTGGACCACCGCGTTCGCGGAATGGCGGGAATTCCGGCTACTCGCCCGGTGAATCCGCGGCGAAGATGGCGAACGCCGCGCATTTCCGCTTTCCGGAAGGCCGTTGGCCCGAACGAAGCGGGCATGGGGTCCCGCGCCGGCGGGCCCGTGACCTTTCTCACCGAACGATTCACCGCGTTCGTCCGTAGCGGACCCGGCGCCGGGCGGGGCGCTAACGACCGTCGCTCACAGCGTGCACCTTTGCCACGGAACGGAAGTAGCGCTGGGACGAACGTCACGACTTTCGGTGGTGGACTTTCCAAGCGCAGGCAGCAAGTGTGGAAGGGTCACCGTTCCAAGATCACGTTATCGCCACGGACTTGACGCGCCCTGGAGGGCTGCCTAACGTCGTCGCGGGCGAAGCAGACCACGGTGATGTTGATCCGGCTGGTCGGAATCCGGGTGTTGACCGCCTCGGGCGACCCGAAACCATGTACTGCCGGAAGGAAAACGGACCCAGGTGAAGCAGATTTCTCTTCGACGCAACCGGGGATCCTCGATTCGGAAGCGCGTGCTCACGATCGCGCTCATCCCCAGTGTGGCCCTGCTCCTCGTGGGCGTGGCCCTCGCCGGCTACCTCATCTACGACGCCGTCACGGGCCGTGACTACGTCAACCGGATCCGGGGCTCGGAAGCCCCGTCGATCCCCTTCTTCGGCGCGCTGCAGCAGGAGCGCCAGGCAACCCTGAGCCTGCTCGCGGGTCAGGGCAACCAGCGCGCGGTGCTCGCGGCCGTCCGCCCGAAGACGGACCAGAACGCCGCGAAGACGATCGAGTACCTGAAGGACAGCTTCGCGGGTTACGACGACACCCCGCCGAGCGTGCAGAAGAACATCGCCACGTTCTTCGGGCTCTTCCAGCAGCTGCCGCAGACGCGGCAGGCGGTCGACAGCGGCCAGATCCAGATCGGCCAGGCGTACACCTTCTACAACAAGATCATCGACCAGTTCACCGACGGCCTCGCCGGGCTCGCGCAGAACGCCCGTGGCGCGCAGAACGCGTTCGACCGGCTGACCGCGATCCCGATGTTCACCGCGGCCGAGGAGATGCAGCGCAGTGACGCGCTCGCCGCCGCCGGGCTCGCCGCGGGCGGGCTGAGCAACGAGGACTTCCGCACCTACGTCGGCCAGGTCGGCGCCTACCACGCGCAGCTCGACGCGTCGGCGCCGAAGATGATCCCCGAGGTCAAGGCGAAGTACGACCAGCTGCTGGCGAGCCAGCCGTGGCAGACGGTGACCCAGGTCGAAACCGCTTTCCTGCGCGGTGACCTGACCAAGCTGCCGGTGGCGCAGGACCAGTGGCGCACGAGCGCCCGGCTGGTCGGCGACGCCCTGTCCGGCATCTTCGTGCTGCAGAGCTCCAACGCCAGCCAGGCCGCGATCAACGACGCCGACTCGACGTTCACCGAGTCGCTGATCGCCGGTGTGATCGCCGTGCTGTTCGCGGTCTTCGTGGTCTTCGTCGCCGTCCGGCTGTCGAACCGGCTCATCGGCCGGCTGCACCGGCTGCGCGAGGACACCCTCGACGCGGCCGAGGTCCGGCTGCCCGAGCTGGTCGCCCGGGTCCGCGCGGGCGAGCCCGTCGACCTCGAAGAGGGCGGGCACTTCCTCGACCACGGCACCGACGAGATCGGCCAGGTCGCCGACGCGTTCAACAAGGCGCAGCAGACCGCCATCGCGGCCGCCATCGACGAGGCCAAGACCCGTGAGGGCACCAAGACGGTGTTCCTCAACATCGCCCACCGCAGCCAGGTCATCGTGCACCGCCAGCTCAAGGTGCTCGACCAGGCCGAGCGCAAGCAGGAGGACCCGGAGCAGCTGGACACGCTGTTCCAGCTCGACCACCTCTCCACCCGCGCCCGCCGCAACGCCGAGAACCTGATCATCCTCGGCGGCGGGCAGCCGGGCCGGCAGTGGCGCAACCCGGTCGGGCTGGCCGAGCTGGTCCGCGGCGCGTCCGCCGAGACCGAGGACTTCGCCCGGGTCAAGACGGCGGCACTGCCGCAGATCGCCGTCCGCGGTCCCGTCGTCGGCGACCTCGTGCACCTGCTCGCCGAGCTGATCGACAACGCGACGTCGTTCTCCCCGCCGCAGTCGCGGGTCGAGGTCCGCGGCAACGTGGTCGGCAAGGGTGTCGTGATCGAGGTCGAGGACCAGGGTCTCGGGCTCGAGCCGGACCAGACCGAAGAGATCAACGTGATGCTGGCCGACCCGCCGGACTTCGGGATCATGGCGCTGTCGGACGAGCCGCGCCTGGGCCTGTTCGTGGTCGCGCGGCTGGCCGCCCGCCACGGCATCCAGGTGCACCTGCGGGAGTCGGCCTACGGCGGCACCCGGGCCATCGTCCTGGTGCGCACCGACCTGCTGGCTCCCTTGGCGGAGTCCGAGCCGGAGCAGCCGATCACCCCGCCGAAGCCGGAGCTCGTGCCGAACCCGGTCGAGGCCGACGGCAACGACGAGGTCATGCCGCTCAAGCGGCAGCCGCGCCGCCCGGCGCGCCACCGCACCGAGCCGCCGATGGCCGTTCCGCCGGTGGCCCCGCCCGCTCCGGTGCAGCCGCCGTCCGCGCCGACGCCGGTCCCGGTCGGCGTCGTCTCCGAGCCGGTGAGCCAGCCGACGCAGGCCCAGCCGACCCAGGCGCAGCCGGTGGCCCCGGTCCGGCCGCCCTCCCCGCCGTCCCGGCCCGCGCGCCCGGCACGCCCGGCCGCGCAGCAGCCGGTGTGGCCGCCGCAGGAACCGCGGGCCTCGGTGCCCGAAGGACGCCCGCAGCAGCCGCGCCGCCCGGAGGCGCCCGGCCGCCCGCCGCTGCCGCAACGGCGACGCCAGCAGAACCTCGTTCCTCAGTTGAAGGAAGATAGGCCCGCACAGGAACGCGAAGAGGTCAGGCTGGATTCGCCGGAAGCCGCCCGCAGCAGGCTGTCCGCCTTCCAGCAGGGCACCCGCCGGGCCCGTGACGAGGAACCCGCCGAGAACGACGACAGGTACGGAGAGCGCGAGTAATGGCCAACTCAGGCGTCAGTGAGCTCGACTGGCTGCTGGACGACCTCGTCAAACGGGTCGCCGGGGCGGATCGCGCGGTGGTCCTGTCTTCGGACGGCCTGCTCATCGGGAGGTCCGGGAACCTCTCCGAGGAGGACGCCGAGCACCTCTCGGCGGTGGCTTCGGCGTTCCAGAGCCTGGCGCGCGGCACCGGGCGGCACTTCGGCGGCGGCAACGTCCGTCAGACGATGGTCGAGATGGACCACGCGTTCCTGTTCGTGACGGCCGCGGGGCGGGGCGCCTGCCTCGCCCTCCTGGCGCGGGAAGACGCGGACATGGGCCTCGTCGCGTACGAGATGAACCTGATGGTGAAGCGGGTCGGGCAGGTACTCACCTCGGCTCCGCGGACCGGCGCCGGCGTCCAGCCCACGTCGCCATGAGCGGACGGCACGAAGCCTGGTTCGACGACGAAGCCGGCCCCCTGGTCCGGTCCTACGCGGTCACGGGCGGCCGCACGCGGTCGGACACCCTGGGGCTCGACCTCATCACGCTGGTGGTCGCGCTGCGCACGGCGCACGAAGCGGGCATGCTCGAACCGGAGTACGCGCGGATCATCGCCCTGTGCCAGCGGCCGGTGTCGGTGGCCGAGGTGGCCGCGCGGGTCGATCTCCCGCTGCCCGTGGTGAAGGTGATGCTGAGCGATCTGATCGAGCAGAACCTGGTGCTGTTCCGTACCGCGGCGCCGGCGCACGAATCCCCCAACAAACACGTACTCCAGGCGGTTCTTGATGGCATCCGGAAACTCTGATCCCCGGCGGAACCTGACCGCGACCGCGGTCAAGGTGCTCATCGCCGGCGGCTTCGGGGTCGGCAAGACCACGAT
Source organism: Amycolatopsis sp. NPDC104819 (assembly GCF_055583145.1). NCBI lineage: Bacteria > Bacillati > Actinomycetota > Actinomycetes > Pseudonocardiales > Pseudonocardiaceae > Amycolatopsis > Amycolatopsis sp. NPDC104819. Next base: position 438,970 of record NZ_JBVJON010000004.1, read on the forward strand.
GGTCGCCTCGGTGAGCGAAGTGCCACCGCTGCGCACCGAAGAGGTCATCACCACCGCGTCCGAGGGTGTCGACGACCTGTCGGGCATCGAGCAGAAGACGACCACGACGGTCGCGCTGGACTTCGGCCGCATCACGATCAACCCCGACCTGATCCTGTACCTGTTCGGCACGCCCGGGCAGGACCGGTTCTGGTTCATGTGGGACGAGCTGGCGGAGGGCGCGCTCGGCGCCGTCGTGCTGGCCGACACCCGCCGGCTGGACAGCTGTTTCGCGGCGGTGGACTTCTTCGAGCGCCGGAACCTGCCGTTCGTCGTCGGCGTGAACTGCTTCGACGGCGCGTACCGCTACGGCACCGAGGAGGTCCGGCAGGCGCTCGACGTCGGCATGGACGTCCCGCTGCTGCTGTGCGACGCCCGCGAGCGGGAGTCGACGAAGCAGGTGCTCACCAGCCTGATGGAACACGTGATGGCGCGGTCCGACCTGGCAGCCGCCCAGGGTGGCTACTGATTGAACCTCATTCTGGTTAGGCCGGCGCGACGGATCGCAACGCGCTCGCACGTAGTGACCGTTGCGCCGGCCGACGGCTGAATGAGGTTCACAGGACCGCGCGTCTTCGGTCAGCGCTTGCGCAGGTTGTCGAGCGCGAAGCGGCCCGGGCCGATCGCGGCGAACAGCAGGAAGATCCAGCAGTAGACGGCGGCGGGCTCGCCCATGTTCTGCAGCGGCAGCAGGCCCAGCGGGGCGTGCACGGTGAAGTAGGCGTAGGCCATCACGCCCGAGAGCAGGATCGCGGTCGGCCGGCTGGCGAGGCCGGCCAGGAGCAGCAACGCGCCCACCAGCTCGATGACGCTGGCGAACCAGCCGGGGAACGTGCCGAACGGGACGCCGCCGCCCTGGCCGTCGATGCCACCGAAGAAGCCGAATCCCTGCAAGCCGTGGAAGCCGAACAGGAACGAGATCACGATCCTGCTCGCGCCGACGACGATGCCGGTGACCGGGGCGGTCTTGGTGGCGGCGGTCTGGGTCTTGGGGGCGATCGTGGTGGTCATTTGGGGTTCCTTCCCTGGGTTCTTCTTTGCCTTCTGCCTACGCGTCGAGTGGGTTCCCGCCGGATCGACAACCCCGCGGAACTTTTTTCCCGGGGTTTCGGCAGACTGGGTGGATGGCGGGCAAACGCAGTGCCGGGCTCCTGCTCCACCGCGGGCGGGGCGAGGCCGTCGAAGTGCTGCTCGGGCACATGGGCGGGCCGTTCTGGGCGAAGAAGGACGCGGCAGCGTGGTCGCTGCCGAAGGGCGAGCTCGAGCCGGACGAGGAGCCGCAGGCGGCCGCGCGGCGCGAGTTCGAAGAGGAGCTGGGCCTGCCCGCGCCTTCGGGTGAGTACGTGCTGTTGGGCGAGGTGAAGCAGTCGGGCGGCAAGGTCGTGACGGCGTGGGCGGTCGAGGCCGACCTCGACCCGGCGGCGGTCGTGCCCGGGACGTTCAGCATGGAATGGCCCCCGCGCTCGGGCCGGCAGCAGGAGTTCCCGGAGATGGACCGGGTTTCGTGGTTCTCGGTGGCGGTCGCGCGCGAGAAGCTCGTGAAGGGCCAGCTGCCGTTCCTGGACCGGCTGCTCGCGCTAGCGGGTCAGTAGGGCCTCGAGCGGCTTGGCGGTGAACGACGGCAGCACGACGTCCGCCCGCCCGAAGTCGAGGCTCTCGGTGATGGCGTTCGGCACGGCGACGCAGGTCAGCCCGGCGGCCTTGGCGGCGGTGACGCCGTGCGGGGTGTCCTCGAAGGCGATGGCTTCGCTCGCGGCTGTGTCCACTGCGGCGATCGCGGCCAGGTAGAGGTCCGGGTCGGGCTTCGCCTGGTGGCGGTCGCCGGTGAGCACGGCGTCGAAGTAGTCGGCGATGCCGAGCCGTTCGAGGTGCGGGTTCACCCAGCCCCCGGACGAGCTGGAGGCGACGGCCAGCTTGAGGCCGTGCGCCTTGGCCGAGTCGAGGTAGCTCCGGACGCCGTCGCGGGGCCCGAGGGTTTCGAGCAGCTCGAAGACCCGGGCCTTGGTCCGCGGCCGCAGCGCCTCGGTGTCGACGCCCGGAACGAGCTCGGCGAGCAGGTCGAACATCGCGGGCGTGGTGTGCTGCGTGCCGATGACGGCGTACCAGGCGTCGAGCGGCAGTTCGGTCCCGTGCGCCCGGAAGGTTTCCTGCCAGGAGCGAAGGACGGCGGACTCGGTGTCGGCGAGAGTCCCGTCGAAGTCGAAGACCAGGGCGCGGGTGGGCACGCCTGCACCCTGCCCGGTGGGTGATCGCTCAGGCAAGGGAGGTGTGACGAGCCCCGTGCCGCGGCCGGACGAGAATGGGCTCGTGCTGAACGCGATGGCGGAGCTGGCCACCGAGGAGTACCTGCTGGCTCCCGGGGATCCCGTCGCCGAAGCCCGGCAGAACACCTGGCACGTCGGGGCGTCCCCGGAGCAGCGGGCGGAGCTGCCGGGTGACCGTGTCGTCGCCGCGTTCGAAGCCGTGGCCTCGTCCCTCGGCGCGCGCCTGGGCGGGCCCGCGACCTTCTACGTCTGGCACGACGAGCAGGTCGGCGCCCTCAAGGCCTCGCTGTCGTCGCTCGGCCCCGGTGAGCTGCCCTTCGGGGCCGAGTACGAGCCGGTCGGCGAACTCGGGCCGATCGTGGAAGCTTTCCTCGCCGACCCGAGCCCCGGTTCCGTGCCGTGGAGCGCGCTCGAACCCGTGTCCACGGAGGAGCCCGAGCCGGCGCTGCCGCCCTTTCCCGTCTGGGTCCGGCCGATCGCCGGCTAGCTCAGGAAGAACTTCGCCAGGACCGGGGCCAACGCCGGGGCCTTCACGATGTGCGTCTGGCCCGGCAGCGTCCGGTACTTCGCCGACGGCAGGACCTTCGCCAGGGACGCCACGCCGTTGCGCATCCAGGCCGGGCTGCGGTCGCCGTCGATGGCCAGGGTCGGGACCTTCACCTCGGGCCAGGCCGCCGGCAGGGGGTTGCCCGACTGGTGGTCGCCCATCACCGCCGTGTCGTACGGGATCGTGTGGGCCACCTTCTTGAGCTTGCCCCAGAACGGCATGATCCGCATCGTCGCGACCGTCGCCTTGCCGAGGCCGACCCCTTCGGTCATGAACATCTTGACCGCCTTGCCGCGCTTCCCCGCGCTCAGCGCCGCGTCGAGCCGGGCCGGGTAGTCGGCCGGGACGCGGGGGCGCGTGTCGTCGACGACGAACGGCGGCTCGTACAGCGCCAGCTTCGTCACCGGGAGGCTGCGAGCCGCTTCGAGCGCGAGCCCGGCGCCGGAGGAGATGCCGAACAGGAACACCTCGCCGCCCGCCTCCTTGGCGAGCGCGGCGAGGTCCTCGACCTCACGCTCGACCGAGTACGGGCCGCCTTCGGTGCTTTCGCCCCGGCCGCGGCGGTCGTAGGTGTACACCGTGAACTGCCCGGCGAGCTCCTTCGCGAGCGCGTCGTTGGGGGACGAGCCGCGGTAGCTCATCGCGCCGTCGACGAGGACGAGCGCGGGGCCGGACCCCGTGCGGGTGTAGGCGATCTTCGTGCCGTCGGCGGAAACCGTCGTGCTCATGGGAGTTCTCCTTTCAGGCGACGGGGCGCCGGATCAGGTGGGCGGACGTCGTCGCGAGCCACGTCCAGGCGATCACGACGGCCGCCCAGAAGCCGAGGATGACGGCCGGGCTCGTCGATCCGGACGCTACGCCCGCGAAGCCTACGAGGAACGCCAACCCGCTGATCCGCGAGTACCACGCGCGGGCGGGCGTGAGGTGCGAACCGATCGCGAAACACGCCGCGACCAGGGCGGCGAAGCCGATCCCGCCGCAGACGAAGTGCAGCGTGCCGTGCCAGCTGACCGACGCGGGCGGCCCGGCCGGCGTGCCGACCGGGAAGCCGTCCTGCGGGTCGGCGCGGAAGGCGCCGGCGCAGATCAGGCTGACGCCGTAGACGGCGAGCAGTCTCGGCCCCCACCGGCCGGGCAGGGCCCGCCGGATCCCGGCGGCGGCCGCGAGCGTGAGCAGGCCGGTGACGACGAAGTTCGTGATCTGGACCCAGCCGAGCGACCCGTTCGACAGGACGCTCGCCGGGTGCCGGGTCAGGTCGAAACCGGCCCGCGTCACCGCTTGGAGCAGCCCGGTGAGCACGAAGACGGGTCCGGCGAGGATCCCGCAGGTCAGCAGCGTGCGGGTGGTCGAAGGGGTGAGGGACTGGGGGCGGATCGCGGTGGTGGTCATGGCGGACAGCCTGACATCCGACGATCAAAACTGTCAAGACAAAAAAACTTGTCGGACGCGGACGGGCGCCCCAGTGTGGCCTTGGGTGCGTTCCCCCCCCCCAAAGACCCACCAGGGGGCCTGGGGCAGGCGAGTCGGAGGGGGGGGAGGGTGGTCCCCCTTGGCGGGAAAAACCAGAACAGAGG
>NZ_JBVJON010000004.1:443403-576841 GCF_055583145.1 Amycolatopsis sp. NPDC104819
AAAACTCAAAAAAAAAAAAAGTTTGTGGAAAGAGAGCGGCCCCCCCAGTGTGGCCTTGGGTGCGTTCAACGCACCGAAGGCCACACTGGGGCGCTCGGGTCAGGCCGCGCGCAGGGTGAGGAGCGTGATCTCGCTGGGCGCGAAGATCCGGAACGGCGGCCCCCAGAACCCGGTGCCCCGGCTGTTGTACAGCTGGGTCGGGCCGTGGCGGGTCAGGCCGGACAGCGTCGGCTGGTCGAGCCGCACCAGCAGGTGGAACGGCCAGATCTGGCCGCCGTGCGTGTGGCCGGAGATCTGCAGGTCGACCGCCGCCTCGCGGGCTTGCGTCACCTGCTTGGGCTGGTGGGCCAGGAGCACCACCGGGACGTCGGCCGGGCGGTCGGCCAGGGCGCGCTCGAGGTCGGGGCCGTGGCCGGGCAGGCCGGACGACGTGCCCGTCGGGTCGTCGATGCCGGCGAACAGGATCCGGTCGCCGCCGCGCTCGAGGAGCGTCGAGCGGTTGTGCAGCGTGTCCCAGCCGAGGCCGGCCATGTGGTCGAGCCAGGCCTGCGCCTCGCCGAAGTACTCGTGGTTGCCGGTGATGTAGAACCGCCCGAGCGCGGCCTGGACGCCGCCCAGCGGGTCGACCTGCTTGCGGCGCTTGGCCACCGCGCCGTCGGCGAGGTCGCCGGCGTGGCAGACGACGTCCGCGTCCAGGGCGTTCACCGCGGCGACGACCTTCTCCGACCACTTCGTCCGGTCGATCGGGCCGAAGTGCGTGTCCGTCAGCACCGCGACGCGCAGGCCGTCGAGGCCCGGGCCGAGCCGCGGGACGACCACGTCGGTCGCCTTCACCGGCGGCACCCGCATCGCGACGCGGTTCCCGTGCACGAGCAGGCCGGCCGCGACCAGCAGGGTCGCGCCCGCGACGATCCGCGACCGCGCCGGGTCGTCGACGCCCAGCAGCGCGACCCGCAGCACCAGGCTCAGGATCGACCAGCTGAACAGCACCCAGATCACGGCCAGCAGGGAGTCGCCGAGCCGGGCGCCGCCGTCACGCTGGCGCTTCCCGTGCCCGAAGACCATCGCGACCGGCATCGTGACCAAGCCCGCGGCCAGCACCACGGAGCCGGCGATCGTGCCGGCGGTGCCCCAGTCCGGCGCGAGGACGAGCGTCCACCACGGCACGCCGAAGAGCAGGAGCAGCGCCAGGATCGGCACGACGACTAGTTGGCCTCTCATCGAACCAGGTTACAGCCCATCGGGCTGTTAGCACTTCGGCTACCCTGGAGCGGAGGGAAGGGGGACGGCTGCCGTGAACACGTTGCTGGAGCTGGCGTTCCCCGTCGCGACCAGCCCGACCGCGCTGGTCGCCTTCGCCTCCCTCGCCGCCGCGAGCCTCCTGGTCGTGCTGCTGGTCGGCAGCACCCACCGCAGTGAGCTCGCCCTCTGGTCGGCGCCGGTGCGCAGCCGCGCCACCGCCCTGCGCCGCCGGGCCCGGCGCGCCGAGTCGATCCGGCTCCGCGATCCCGGCAGAGCCGGGCGAAGCAGGCCACGAGCACCCGGGTTCCGCAGCACGGCTGCGTGAGAACCCTCTTCGACGCAGCCATTCCGCGTACCCCCGTTCCTTCCACTCGTGCGGAGTGCTGCCCATGTTCGGCTTTCTCGACGTGCCCGTTTCCGGCGCGTACCACCTGATCCACTGGCTGCTCGCGGCCACGGCGTTCACCGGCCCGCTGTCCACCGCGCTGGCCATCGTCCTGTTCACCCTCGGCGTGCGGCTGCTGCTGCACCCGCTCGCCCGGTCGGCGGCCCGCGGCGAACGCGCCCGGGCCGTCCTGATGCCCGAAATCCGGGCACTCCAGGAGAAGCACGGGAAAGACCGCGAACGGCTGGCCGCGGAAATGACCAAACTGCAGCAGGAGTCCGGGACGTCGCTGTTCGTCGGCTGCCTGCCGATGCTGCTGCAGCTGCCGTTCTTCACGATCATGTACCGGCTCTTCACCACGGCGACGATCGGCGGCGAGCCCAACTCGCTGCTCGGCGCGACGCTGTTCGGGACGCCGCTGGGCGCGCACGGTCTGGCCGGCAGCCCGCTCGTGTTCGTCATCGCGGCCGGGCTCGCAATGGTCGCGTGGTTCTCGGTGCGCTGGCAGGACCGGCACCGCGACACCACCGCCGAGGTGCCCGGCGGGAAGCTTCTCCGGCTGCTGCCCTACGGCACCGTGCTGGCGACGCTGGTCGTGCCGCAGGCCGCCGGGATCTACCTGCTCACCACCACCGCGTGGAGCGCGGCCGAGCGGGCGTTGTTACGACGCGGCTCGTAGGCGTCGCCAGTTCTCGACGGCTTCCTCGACGTCCACGAACGCCACGGTGAGCGGCGGGCCGGTGTGGTGGTTGAGGTAGGCCTGGCGGATCCGCGTGTTGAGGTCTTCGACGAGCTCCCGCACATCCCGTTCGGTCCGCTGCCCGGCGAGCTTTTCGGGCAGGTCCTGCACTTCGCGCTTGAGCGCGAGCGCCGGCGGCAGCAACGCCTTCGTGTCGTGGCCGCCGGCGCGGACCTGCCGGAGCACCCAGTCGGTGGCGGCGTCGTTGCCGGTGGGCCTCGGCAGCGGCTTGCCGGCGCCGGGCAGGTCGTCGAACTCGCCGCGGTCGTGGGCTTCGCCGATCTGGCGGTCCACCCACCAGCGGAAGGACACCTTGGGCGGCTTGCGTCGGGTCATCTCCTCACACCCCCTCGTCCGCTTCCCAGGGTAGTCTCCCGGGCGGAGGAGCGAGGGGAACGCATGACCGCCGAACGCACTGGCGCCGACGACGTCGACCGGACGCTCGCGCTGCTCTGGCGCGCCCGGGGCGGCGCGGCCGAACCGACCCGGGGCCGCCGTCCGACGCTGACGATCGAGCGGATCGTCGCCGCCGCGATCACGGTCGCGGACGCCGACGGGCTGGCCGCCGCGTCGATGCACCGGGTCGCCAAGGAGCTCGGCGCGGGCACGATGACGCTCTACACCTACGTGCCCGGCAAGGCCGAGCTGGTGGACCTGATGGTCGACGACGTGCTCGTCGAGCGGCGGCTGCCCGGCCCGGGCGAGCCGCGGCCGCGGGACTGGCGCGAGCAGGTGGCGCTGTACGCCCGGCGGACCCGCGAGGCGTACCGGAACCACTCGTGGCTGTGCGAGGTTTCGCGCGTCCGGCCGCCTTTGGGCCCGGGTCAGCTGGCCGGGCAGGAGTACCTGCTGTCCATCATGGACGAACTGGGCCTGTCACCGCGGCAGGCGGTGGCGGCGGCCAACGGGATCGGCACGTACGTCGACGCGAACGCCGCGCTCGGCGCGGAGAACACCCGGCTGGAGCGCAGCACCGGGCAGTCGACCGAGTCCTGGTGGCACCAGCGGTCTTCGTTCTGGGAGAACTACTTCGTGGTCGACGCGCACCCGTCGATGAACCGGATCTGGCTCGGCGGCGGGTTCGACGAGAGCGCGAAGACCCAGGGCGAGTCGGCGTACGAGTTCGGCCTGAACCGCATGCTGGACGGCATCGAAGCCCTCGTGAGTGACGATTAGGGTTCTAACCCGAATTACCACTCACGACGTTAGCGGCGGACGCGCCACCTCGACCGGCGCCGCTCCTGCCGGGGCACCGCCGGCTCCGGCAGCGTCGTGTCGCCGCGCAGAACATCGCGGCAGACCGGGTCGAACCGGCCGGGCGCCTCGATCATCGGGGCGGCCAGCACCACGTGGCCGCACACCGCGCGGAACCGTCCGTCGTGCCGGCCTGCCGCGAACTCGTCCTCGGTGACGGCGTGGGTGTAACCGTCGGTGTCGCAGCGGATGTGCACGAGGAACGGCTCCACCGGGCTCACCCCGCCGGGCTCGTCGTCGTGCTGGTTTCGGTCGGCGTGCTCGCCGAGTCCGCCGGCGTGGTGGCGGTGGTGCTCGGCGGCGGGGTGGTCGTCGTGCTGGTCGCGGGCGGCGGCGTGGTGGGCGTCGTCGGCGTGGTCGGGTTCGTGGACGTCGGTTTGGTCGACGTCGGCGTGCTCGACGTCGGGCTGCTGCTGGTCGGCGGGGTCGACGTGCCGGGCAGCGAGCCCGGCGGCTGCGCGGTCACCGGCGGCGCCGGCGGGGCGGGGACGCCGACCGGGGCGCCCGCGGCGGCGGCGTCCGGGGCGGCGGGCGCGCCGATGGGCACCTCGCTGTCGGGGAGCTGGGCCACCCCGCCGCGGTAGGCCGCGGCCCACGCCAGCACGGTGTCCACATAGGACTGGGAGTTGTTGTAGCGGCGCACGGCGATGCGCTGCCCGGCGTCGGTCGAGAGGTCGAGGCCGCCCGAGCACAGGTAACGCGCGGTCGCCAGCGCTTCGTCGTAGATGTTGTTCGGGTTCGACACGCCGTCGCCGTTGCCGTCGGAGGCGTACCCGCGCCACGTCGACGGGATGAACTGCGTCGGGCCGACCGCGCGGTCCCACACCGGGTCGCCGTCGTACTTGCCGCCGTCGGTGTCCGCGATCGCGGCGAACGCGCCGGCGCCGTTGAGCACCGGGCCGAGGATCGGCTCCAGGGTGTCGCCGTTGGCGTTGACGTACCCGCCGCGCGCGTGGTTCGACTCGATCCGGCCGATGCTGGCGATCAACGCCCAGTCGAGGTGGCAGTTCGGCTGTTCCTTGGCGAGGATCGCGGCGGCGTTCTGGTACGCCTTGAGCATGCTCGCCGGGATGCCGACCGGTCCGGAGATGCCCGCCGAGCCGGCGCGCCCGCCCGGCACGACCAGCGGGGTCGGCAGCGGCGGCTGGGGCAGGCTGCCGTCGACGGCGATCGGCGGCATCACGATGTTCGGCTGCTGCAGCGGAGCCGCCTGGTCGGGCAGCTTGGTGCCGGCGTCGGCGATCACGACCGGCACGGGCAGGCCCGTGGTCAGCGTGGGCAGCACGACGAGCGCGCCACCGGCGAGCGCGGCGGCGGCCCGGCGGACCGTACGCGAGCTCCTGCGACGTGGCCGGTGCTTCGGCATGGACGTCCCCGCTTCCCTCGATCTCCGCTGATCGCCTCACCCGATCGGCCCCACCCACCGGTACTGGCCGGTAGGAGCAAGCTATCCGATGGAACCAAACTTTGGCGAATGGCACAGCAAAATCGGTGCGTCCAAGAGAAGTTCGTCCGGATGGCACAAAACCTTCGTCGGGAATCTGTCACATTCACCAAGACTTAACGCGTGCCTGAGGAGAGTTTGTCCAGCAGGACACCGGGCACGGTGATCCCACGGTGCGTGACGTCCGAAGAAAACCGCCGGACGAGCGAATCCGACGGAGTCGCGGTGAACGTGACGACTTCGCGGTGCAACGCCGGCTTCAGCCGCCGGAGCGCGCCGGCGAAGGTGCGGGTCAGGGCCGTCGTCGGGACCAGGGCCACGCCGAGCCCGGCCGCCGCGAGCTGAGCTGCCGTCCCCGCCTGCTTCGTCCGCATCACCGCACCGAGCACGCTTCCGCGCCGCGCCGCTTCTTCGTCCAGCCAGCCGCCGAGACCGTTGTCCGGGTGGTAGTGCACCACCGGCTGCTCGGCCAGCTCCGCCATCGTCAGCGCGGTCCGCGTCGCGAGCGGGTGGTCGGCGGCCAGCGCGACGACGATCTCTTCGCGCCCCACCACGTCGGCCGGCCCGCTCCAGCGGCTCGGCCGCGGTCCGACGGCGACGTCCGCTTCCCCCGCCTCCAGGGCGCTGACCAGCGCGTCCGCGCTCGTGGTCTCGGTCAGCGTGATCACGACGTCCGGGCGGCGCCGGTGCCAGGCCCGCAGCACCGGCGCGAGCAGCCCGGCGGTCATCGTCTCCGCGCACGCGATCCGCAGGGTGCCGCCGCCCCCACCGGCCACCGCGCGGCCGGTCCGTACCAGGCGGTCGGCGGCGGCCAGCGCGGCGCGCGCGTCGTCGACCACGGCCCGGCCCACCGCGGTCGGCCGCACCCCGCGGGGCAGCCGTTCCAGCACCGGCGCGCCCAGTTCCCGTTCGAGCGCGCCGATCTGGTGGGACAGCGCGGGCTGCGAAAGGTGCAGCCGCGCGGCCGCCTCGGTGATCGATCCCGCGTCCAGCACCGCGACCAGGCACTCGAGCGCGCGCAACGTAGGCATCAGCAAATTCTATCGTAGCCATCGAAAACATTCGGATCGCGACGGGATTGTTCCGGGGCCGCCGCGCGCTGGAACCGGGGTGCGAGACGAAAGGAGCACGGAAATGTCGTTCGAAGGAAAGCGGCTGGTGGTGGTCGGCGGGAGTTCGGGCATCGGCCGCCGGATCGCGGCGGACGCCCTGGCGGCGGGCGCCGAAGTCGTCTTGGCCGGGCGGAATCCGGGGGGTGTGCGCGAGCCCGGAATGCGCGCCGCATTCGCGGATCTCGGCGAGGAATCGTCGCTGAAAGCGCTTGCCGAAGAAGTGGGTGAACTCGACTACCTGGTCTCGCTGGCCTCGGCGCCGGCGAACGGGCCGCTCACGACGCTGGACCGCGACGCGGTCACGCGGTCTTTCGACGCCAAGGTGATCGGCCCGCTGATGCTGGCGAAGCACTTCGGCCCGCGGTTCCGGGAAAACGGGGCCATGGCGCTCTTCTCCGGGTTCGCCGCCTGGCGCCCGGCCCGCGAACGCGCCGTCATGGTCACCACGAACGGCGCCGTGGCGTTCCTCGCGGAAGCGCTCGCGGTCGAGCTCGCGCCGGTCCGGGTCACCGCGATCTCGCCCGGCATCGTCGACTCCGGCGCGTGGGACCGCCTCGGGGAAGGGAAGGCCGAGCTGTTCCGCCGGACCGCGGAGACGAACCCGGCACGCCGGGTGGGCGGGCCCGCGGACGTCGCGGCGGCGACCCTGCAGGCGCTGGCCAACCCGTTCGTCACGGGCACGGTCCTGCACGTGGACGGCGGCGCGCGGCTTGCTTAGGAACGCAGGGTGAACGAGCCTTTACAGGAGCCTGAACCATTCCTATGATCGGCCGACCGGACGCACCGCCGTCGTCCGGTCGGCCCAGGGTGGAGGGTTTGATGGCACGCAGGGTTTCGCGCGGCGACGCGGTCACGGTCGCCGAGCTGCTGAACCGGTCCGCGGCGGAGGACCGTGACCGGCTGCGGGGCGCGCAGGCGCGGCACCGGGAAAAGCCGCAGGTCATGCGTTCGCTGGCGCGGCTGCGGGTGTTCTCCGTGGTGGCCGGCGCGCTGGCGCTGACCGGCGGGGTCGCCACGGCGATGTCGATGCCGACGCAGCGGAGTGCCGGCGCGGTCTGGCCGCCGGTCGGACTGGAACCCGTGGCCGTCCCGCTGGTTCCTTTTCCTGGCGAAGTGACAGTGCCGCCCGCCAGGCCGACTCCGGAATCCGTGGCACCGCCGGTGGAGCAGCACGAAATAGTTCCGGCCGCAGTGGTTCAGGAATCGAATTCCGGATCCGTGCCCGCCCATCGCGGAAAGCTCGCGAAAGCGGTCAAGATCGTCGGGAAGGCAAAACCGAAGCAGCAGCCGCCGAAGCAGGCGGCTCCGGTGCGGCACGCGATCCCGGACGTCCCGGCGTGGTCGTCCGGCCGGCCCCACCAGCAGCAGCGCCACCACGGCGACCACCACGGCCGGCATCGGTGTTGACTTCGCGGACCTCAGGGGCCGAGCGGGATCTGGTGCTGCATGAAGCCCTTGTCGAGCGCGACCTGGTCGTACAGCCGGCGGGCGGTCGAGTTCGACGTCTGCGTGTGCCAGTAGACGCGCACGCAGCCCTGCTCCCGCGCCCAGTCGGCAACGGCTTCGATCAGGGCCCAGCCGACGCCGCGCCCGCGGGCCCGGCGGTTGGCCGGTTCGGTGAACACACCGGACACAACTGGTGAGTAAGGTGACGAACCCGAATCCGATTCATAGAATCACCAGCCATCAGGTCCGGTCGTGAAGCAGCGGAGGTTGTTGATGGCGAGCACGGCGCACCGTGCCAGTGGCAGGCCCGTCACGGTGGGGGAGCTGATGCTCCGGCCGGACGTCCACGGCAGACGTCGGCCCGAAGACCTCGAAGTCCTCGAACTCGCCTACCGCATGCGCCGCCGGGTCGGACCCGAGCCGGCCGCGGTCCCCGCCGCGTCGACGCGCTCCCGCGCGCTGGCCGTCGTGACCGGGCTCTGGCGGCGCAAGCCCCGGTAGCTCGTCTCCTCCCGTAGGCCACCCTCGTCGAGGGTGGCCTTTTTTGTGCCCGCGACTGCGCGTGTGCGCGCCCACTCTGTGCAAAGTTGCTCGATACGACGATTGACGACGCACAAAACTGCACCTACCGTGACAGCTGTTGCGCACAACCGGCACGGATGGGGAGTTCATGAGCGGGACCTTCATGGCTGCGGAGATCGCCAGCCAGCCCGGCTGCTGGCGTGAGGCGGGCGCGTTCGCCGAGGCGAACGCCGGCCTGCTGCCCGCGCCGGGCGCCCGGGTGGCGATCGTCGGCTGCGGCACGTCGTGGTTCGTCGGCCAGGCGTACGCGGTGCTGCGCGAAACCGCCGGGCTCGGCGAGACCGACGCCTTCGCGGCGTCGGAGTTCCCGGTGGGGCGCGCCTACGACCACGTCCTCGCGCTCAGCCGCTCGGGGACGACGACCGAGGTGCACACGCTGCTCGCGAAGCTGCGCGGCCGCACCCGGACCACGGCCATCACCGGGGTGCCCGCCGAGATCGAGGGCGCCGCCGACACCGTCGTCGACCTGTCCGCCGTGGACGAACGGTCCGTGGTGCAGACCCGGTTCGCCACGACGGCGCTGGCGATGCTGCGCGCGCACCTGGGCGAGGACCTGACCGAGGTCGTCGCGCAGGCCGAGCAGGTGCTGGCCGAGCCGCTGCCGGAGTCGCTGGTCGGCGCCGGGCAGTTCAGCTTCCTCGGCACCGGCTGGTCGGTCGGGATCGCGAACGAGGCCGCGCTCAAGTTCCGCGAGGCGTGTCTGCTGTGGACGGAGTCCTACCCGGCGTGGGACTACCGGCACGGCCCGATCAGCATCAGCGAGCCGGGTCGGGTGACCTGGATGTTCGGCAGCGCGCCGGACGGGCTCGCCGACGACGTCCGCCGCGCGGGCGGCACGTTCGTCCAGAGCGGCCTCGACCCGCTCGCCGACCTCGTCCGGGCCCAGCTCGTGGCCGGCGCGATCGCGCGCCGCAAGGGCCTGGACCCGGACAACCCGCGCAGCCTCACGAGATCCGTCGTCCTCGCATGATCGTCACCGTGACGCCGAACGCGGCGCTCGACGTCACGTACACAGTGGACAGCCTGGTGCCGGACACCGTGCACCGGGCGCGCGACGTCCGGCGCCGGGCGGGTGGCAAGGGGGTCAACGTCGCCCGCGTGCTGCACACGCTGGGCGCCGACGTCCGCGCGATCGCCACCGCCGGCGGGGCCACCGGGGCCGAGCTCGCGGCGGACCTCGGCGCCGCCGGGCTGGCCGCGGAGCTGGTGCCGATCGCCGGGGAGACGCGCCGCACGACGACCGTCCTGTCCGCCGTGGACGGTTCGGTCACCCTGCTCAACGAGCCGGGCCCGGAGCTGAGCGCGGCGGAGTGGGCGCTGCTGGCCGAGCGGGTCCGCCGCCGCGTCCCGGACGTGCTGGTCTGCTCCGGCAGCCTGCCCCCGGGCGCACCGCCGGACGGCTTCGCCCGGCTGCTCGGCGACCGGCCGTCCATCTTGGACACCTCCGGCGCCGCGCTGCTGGCCGGGCTGGCGGGCCGGCCGTCCGTCGTCAAGCCGAACGCCGACGAGCTGCGCGAGGTCACCGGCCTGAGCGACCCGGTCGCGGCGGCCCGGGAGCTGCGCCGCCGGGGTGCGGGAGCCGTCGTCGTCTCGCTCGGCGCCGACGGCCTGCTCGCGGTCACGGCGTCGGGCACCTGGCACGCGACGCCGTCCACTGTGCTCGCCGGCAACAGCACCGGCGCGGGGGACGCCGTGGTCGCGGCGCTCGCGCTCGGGCTCAGCCACCGCGAGCCGTGGCCGGAGATCCTCCGCCGGGCCGTCGCGCTCTCCGGCGCGGCCGTGCTCGGGCCGCTCGCGGGGGACGTCGACCTCGAGCACTACCACCGGGAACGGGGGCTGGTCGCCGTGCGCGCCCGGCCGGAACAGGAGTTGTGATGCCTCTGGTGGGCACCGGGGAGATCGTCGCGGCCGCCGCGGCGGCCGGGCGGGGCTGTGGCGCGTTCAACGCGATCCAGCTCGAGCACATCACCGCGATCGTCGAAGGCGCGGCGCTGGCGGACGCGCCGGTGATCGTGCAGCTCAGCCAGAACGCCGTGCGGTACCACGGCGCGCTGGCGCCGATCGGCGGCGCGGCGCTGGCCGCCGCGCGGGCGGCGGAAGCGCGGGTCGCCGTGCACCTCGACCACGCCGAGTGTCGCGACCTCGTGCGCGAAGCCGTCGCACTCGGGTTCGGGTCGGTCATGTTCGACGCGTCCAAACTGGACTACGCCGACAACGTCCGCGAGACCCGTGAGGTCGCCGCGTTCTGCCACGACCACGGCGTCTGGGTGGAGGCCGAGCTCGGTGAGGTCGGCGGCAAGGACGGGGTGCACGCGCCGGGCGCCCGCACGGACCCGGCCGAGGCCGCGGAGTTCGTCGCGGCCACCGGGGTCGACGCGCTCGCCGTCGCCGTCGGCAGCTCGCATGCGATGCTGACCCGGGACGCCACTTTGGACTTCGACCTGATCGCCCGGCTGCGCGCGGAGGTGCCGGTGCCGCTGGTGCTGCACGGCTCGTCCGGGGTGCCCGACGAGGGTCTCGCCGAAGCCGTGCGGGCGGGCATGACGAAGGTCAACATCGCCACCCAGCTCAACAAGGTGTTCACCGCGGCCGCCGCGGGAGACTGGCGCGCCCACCCGGAACGGGTCGACCCGCGGAAGTACCTGGGCGCGGGCCGGGACGCGGTAGCCGTTGAAGTGCGCCGATTGTTAGGCGTCCTCATGTTGACAGATGCGTGAAAGCGAACAAAACTGCGCACTAACGCGCAGAACGAGCGCAATATTCGATCTCGATCCTGGTGGTGGCGGATGCGACGAAGCAAGGTCTTGGCGTGTGCGGCGGGGGCCTCGCTCCTCCTGGCGGGCTGTGGCGGGGGTGCTGACACGGGCAGCGGGACCGGCGAGAACGCGCTGCCCGGGGTGGAGCAGTACCTCAACGCGCCGTGTCCGGAAGCGGCGGTGAAACCGGCTTCGGACAAGGAGTTCACGTACTGGGCGATGTGGACGGCCGACGAGCCGCAGGGCAAGGTCCTCCAGAAGGCGTTCAAGTGCTTCCAGGACAAGACCGGCGTCAAGGTGAACGTGCAGTGGCTGGGCCGCAAGGCCTACACGCAGAACCTGGTGCCCGCGCTCAACACCGACGCCGTGCCGGACCTGTTCGACCAGGACGTCAGCAAGGTCGGCGCGGCCATCGCGACGCCGGGCGGCACACAGAGCGTCGACGACGTCTTCGCGATGAAGGTCGGCGAGGGTGACAAGACCGTGAAGGACGTGCTGTCGGCGAGCTCGTACGACTTCCCGCAGAACAAGGACCGCGAGGGCCACAACTTCATGGTCCCCTACACCGTCCAGTCCAGCGCCTGGTGGTTCAACAAGGACACCGCCGGCGACGTGCAGCAGCCGAAGTCGATGGACGACCTCGTCGCGCTGTTCGACAAGGCGAAGGCCGACGGCAAGGCGGCGATCAGCCAGGACGGCGACATCCCGTTCTACAACATGTACTTCTTCACCCAGCTCGCCGAGCGCTACGTCGGCTCGGGCGGGCTGAACAAGGCGGCCTCGGACAAGACCGGGCAGGCGTGGAAGACCGACCCGGGCTTCCTCAAGGCCGCCACCGAAACCGCGAAGCTGCCGAAGTACTTCATCGACGGCTGGGACGCGGCGAAGTTCCCGCAGGTGCAGCAGCGCTGGGCCGACGGCGACTCGCGCTACCTCTACGTCGGCACCTGGGCGCCGAGCGAGACGCGCGAGTACCTGGACAAGCAGGGCGCCGGGACGAAGATCAACTACGGCTCGTTCCAGTTCCCGATGCCCGCCGGCGCCACGCACGACACCGTCGAGCAGATGTCGATCGGCTTCGCCGTGACCAAGAAGGCCAAGCACGCCGAGGCGGCCAAGGCGTTCATCGCCTACTTCCTCAACAAGGACATCCTCTCGGGCATCCCGGCGGTGGCCGACAACCTCGTGCCGCGCGCCGACCTCGCCGTGCCGGACGACCTCAAGCAGGTCAAGGCCGCGATGGACGACCCGAAGAAGGAGCACGTCCTGCAGTACGACGGGATCGACGGCATCGCCGGCGGCAAGTGGCAGACCGACGTCTTCGACCCGGCCGACACCGCGCTGCTCAAGGGTCAGCTGAGCCCGCAGCAGTTCGTGGACCAGCTGGCCGCGAAGGGCGCCGAGTTCTGGAAGAACCAGAGCTGATGGCCACACTCACGTCAGCGCCGGCGTCGCGGGTTTCGGAGACCCGCGACGCCGGCGGTGCGCACCTGCGCCGCAAGAAGCGGCTGTTCTGGCCGTTCGCCGCGCCGGCGTTGGTGCTGTACCTGGCTTTCCTGGTGCTGCCGACGCTCGCGACCGTGGTGCTGAGCTTCACCAGCTGGGCCGGCGCGGGGGACACCCCGAAGCCCAACGGCGTCACGAACTACACGCAGATGTGGGCGAGCGACTCGTTCCAGTACGCCTTCCGCAACACGCTGGTGTACGTCTTCCTCGGCGGCATCGGCACGTTCGCACTGGCGTTCCTGTTCACCATGGTGCTGCGGGACATGCGCGGCGGCAAGGTCGTCCGCGCGATCCTGTTCTTCCCGAACATCGTCGCGCCGGTCGCGCTCGGGATGTTCCTCGGGTTCGTGTTCAAGTACCAGCCGGGCAAGCAGGGGCTGGCGAACTATGTGCTGGAGCACGTCGGCGCGGACGCCGCGAAGTTCCTGGCACCGTCCAATGTGACCGGTGTGGTGACGGCGTCGCTGATCTGGGCCAGCTCGGGCTTCTACATCACCATCCTGATGGCCGCGGTCGACCGCATCCCGCCGTACCTCTACGAGGACGCCGAGCTGGGCGGCGCGTCGCCGTGGCAGAAGTTCCGCAACATCACGCTGCCGATGACGTGGGACGTCGTCGGCGTCGCCGGTGTGCTGTGGACGATCAACGCGCTGAAGATCTTCGAGCTGGTGTTCGTGCTGGCCGGGCCGGGCACGTACGCGCCGCCGAACCAGGCCTGGACGCTCGGTATCTACGTGTTCGACCGGACCTTCGGCTCGAACGGGACCCCGGACTTCGGGGCCGCCTGTGCCTGCGCGGTGGCGATGATCGTGCTGGTGTCCGTGCTCGTCGTGCTCCTGAGGCGGTTGATGCGTCGTGACGCTATCCAGTTCTGAAGTCCGCGTCCGCCGCGTGCCGCGCAAGCCGCGGCCGGCGCCGGGGTCACGCCGCCTGAGCCCGTTGCGCCTGCTGGGTTCGGTGATCGTCTGGGCGTTCACCGCCGGCAACGTGTTGGTGCTGTACTGGCTGGTCACGGCCGCGTTCAAGACGCCGGTGGAGATCTTCACCAAGCCGTTCGCGCTGCCGTACCAGTGGTTCCACCTCGGCAAGCCGTTCCGCAACTTCGTCTACGCGTGGAACAACGCCGGGTTCGGCGACGCCGTGCTGACGAC
The DNA here is from genome assembly GCF_055583145.1 of Amycolatopsis sp. NPDC104819. Taxonomy (NCBI): domain Bacteria; kingdom Bacillati; phylum Actinomycetota; class Actinomycetes; order Pseudonocardiales; family Pseudonocardiaceae; genus Amycolatopsis; species Amycolatopsis sp. NPDC104819. The sequence goes on from NZ_JBVJON010000004.1 coordinate 457,021, forward strand.
GGTGGTGCTGGTCGGGCTCGCGACGGTGGCCACGGTCGCCGTGTCCGCGCCCTGCGCGTACGCCCTGACCCGGCTCGGGGTGCGCGGCTCCGGGCCGATGACCAACGTCGTCGCGATCGGGATGGGCGTGCCGTTCCAGACGGTGATCATCCCGCTGTTCGTGGTGCTGAGCCGCGTCCACCTCGACAACGAGTACGGGCTGTTCCTGCTGTACGTCGCGTTGTCGATCCCGTTCACGGTGTTCCTGCTGACGGGGTTCTTCCGGTCTCTGCCGGACGAGCTGGAGGAAGCGGCGGCCCTGGACGGCGCGTCGCCGACCCGGACGTTCTTCTCGGTGATGCTGCCGCTCGCGCGCGGCGGCCTGATCACGGCGTTGACGCTGAACGCGATCGGCCTGTGGAACGAGACGCTGCTGGCGATCGTGTTCCTCAAGGACCAGGCGCACTTCACGCTGTCCCGCGCGCTGTTCACCTTCTACGGCGCGGCGAGCTACCAGTCGGAGTACGGCGGCCTGATCGCCGGCGTGGCGATCGTGGTGCTCCCGATGCTCGTGCTGTACCTCGTGCTCGCCCGCCGGATCATCACCGGCCTGACCCTCGGCGCCGGAAAGTAGGACCTGATGGCCACGGTGACCTTCACCGACACAACCCGCTTCTACGCCGGAGTCGACCGCCCGGCGGTCGACGGCCTCGACCTTTCGGTGGCCGACGGCGAGTTCCTCGTGCTGGTCGGCCCCTCCGGCTGCGGCAAGTCGACCACGCTGCGGATGCTCGCCGGGCTCGAGGGCGTCGACGACGGGGCGATCCACATCGGACCGCGCGACGTCACCGCGTTGCCGCCCAAGGACCGCGACATCGCGATGGTGTTCCAGAACTACGCGCTGTACCCGCACATGACGGTCGGGGAGAACATCGGGTTCCACCTGAAGCTGGCCCGGGTGCCCGTGGACGAGCGGCGCAAGCGGGTCGCCGAAGCCGCGGCGCTGCTGGACCTGACCGAGTACCTGGACCGGAAGCCCGCTCGGCTTTCGGGTGGGCAACGCCAGCGCGTCGCGATGGGCCGGGCGATCGTGCGTGAGCCGAGTGTGTTCCTGATGGACGAACCACTGTCCAACCTGGACGCCAAGCTGCGGGTGCAGACCCGCACGCAGATCGCGTCGCTGCAGCGCCGGCTGGGTGTCACGACGTTGTACGTCACGCACGACCAGGTCGAGGCGATGACGATGGGCGACCGGGTGGCGGTCCTCAAGGACGGGATCCTGCAGCAGGTCGACACGCCGATCGGTCTGTTCGCGCGGCCGGTGAACGTGTTCGTGGCGGGGTTCATCGGCTCCCCGGCGATGAACCTCCTGGAGACCACAGTGGACGGCCCGTGGTCGGTCCCGCTCACGCCGGCCCAGCGGTCGGCGCTGACCGGCCCGGGCCTGGTGGTCGGGGTGCGCCCGGAGGGCTGGACGATCGGCTCCGGTGTCGACGCGGTGGTCGAGGTGGTGGAGGAGCTGGGCAGCGACCAGTACCTCTACTGCCGGACGGACTCGCAGGTGCTGACCGTGCGCACGCCGGGCATGTCGCCGTGGCAGCGCGGGGAGCCGATCAAGCTGGCCCCGCAGCCGGACGCGGTCCACTTGTTCGACGCGGCCACCGGTGACCGGCTGCCGTGACGCGCCTGTACCGCACGTCGGTGGAGCTGCCGGCGGCTTCCCTCGGGCCCGAGAACCCGCTGCCCCCGCTGGCCGCGCCGCCGGTGTCCTCGGTGTCCAATGTGGACGAACTACCGCCGGACCTGGCGCAGGGGATCGGTTACGGACGGCTGGACACCGTGCTGCCCTGTCTCCTTCAGGACGGCTACACGCGTGACCGCACCCCGACGTCCGTTCCGGCGTTGGTGCTGGAGAACGATCACGTGCGCGCGACCGTGCTCCCGTCCCTGGGCGGCCGGCTGTACTCGCTGGTCCACCACGGCCGTGAGCTGCTGTACCGCAACCCGGTGTTCCAGCCGGCCAACCTGGCCCTGCGTGACGCGTGGTTCGCCGGCGGCGTCGAATGGAACCTGGGCAGCACGGGCCACACGACGCTGACGTGCGCGCCGATGTTCGCGGCCGCGGTCGAGGGCCCGGACGGCTCCCCGGTGCTGCGGCTGTGGGAGTGGGAGCGCACGCGGGACCTGCCGTTCCAGCTGGACTTCTGGCTGCCGGACGGTTCGGAGCACCTGCTGGTGGGCGTCCGCCTGCGCAACCCGCACCCGCACGACGTCCCGGCGTACTGGTGGTCGAACATCGCCGTGCCGCAGACGCCGGACACGCGGGTGCTGGCGCCGGCTTCGCAGGCCTGGCACTACGGGTATTCGGGCCGGCTGGACCTGGTGGACGTCACTCCCGAGCTGACGTACCCGGCCCGTTCCCCGGCGGCGGCGGACTACTTCTTCGAGTGCTCGTCGCCGTGGATCGCGGCGGTCTCGGCGTCCGGGCACGGCCTGGTGCAGCTCTCGACGTCGCGGCTGCGGGGCCGGAAGTTGTTCGTCTGGGGCGAGTCGCGGGGCGGCCGCCGCTGGCAGGAGTGGCTGGCGCCGGGCGCGGGCGGCTACCTGGAGATCCAGGCGGGCCTGGCCCGCACGCAGCTGGAGCACCTGCGCCTACCGGCGGGCGAGTCGTGGGACTGGCTGGAGGCGTACGGCCCGGTCTCGGCCGACCCGGCGGTCGTCCACGGGACGGACTGGGCGGCGGCGACGTCGGCGATCGAGTCCGGTCTGCCGTCGTTGGCGGATCACCATTCGGCGTTGCGGTCGATTCTCGACTCCGAGCCGGGTCCGCTGCTGTTTTCGGGCTCGGGCTGGGGTGCGCTGGAGGCTCGCCGGACGCCGATGTGCTTGCCGGGAACACCGTTCCCGCCGTCTTCGCTGGGGGCGTCGCAGGAGCCTTGGCTTTCGCTGCTGGACGGCCTTTCCCCCTCTGAGGACCCGCTTCTGCGGCCGCCGCCGACTTTGGTCAACCGGTATTGGGCGGACTTGCTGGAGCACACGGCGGACAACTGGCTGACGTGGTACCACCGGGGTGTCGCCCGCTGGGCGGCCGGGCGTCGCGCGGAGGCGGTCGCGGCGTGGGATTCGTCCTTGCTGGCGGCCGAGAACCCGTGGGCGTTGCGGTGTTTGGCGGCGGTGTCACAGGATCCGCCGGAGTCGGCTCGGTTGTATCTGCGGGCTTGTGCGCTGGCGCCGTCGGTGCGTCCGTTGGTGCTGGAGGCGGTGTCGGCTCAGCTGGCGGCGGAAGAGCCTTCGGCGGCGGCTTCGTTGCTGGCCGGGTTGCCGGTTGACGGGCGAGTGGCCTTGCTGACGGCCCGGACCCGGCTCGCGCTGGGCGATCGTGCCGGGGCGCGTGCGGTGTTCGAGGAGGGATTCGAGGTGGCGAACGTCCGGGAGGGCGAGACGTCGTTGTCGGACGTGTGGGCGGCGGTGTCGGATGATCCGCTGCCGGCGCGGTACGACTTCCGGATGACGTGAACCGGCGTGCCGCGTGCGGCGGACACCGGTGATGCAGCATACTGCTCGAAACGGTGGCCAACAGTGCAACGTCATGCGCGCTGGGCCGCCGAGAGCAAGCTAGGGAGTACCGCCGATGGCCCGGCACGAACGGTTGAGCACCCTGCTGGACATGCTGGGGCAGCGGGAAAAGATCGACGTCGAGGACGTGGCCGCGGAGCTGGACGTCTCCGCGGCCACGATCCGGCGCGACCTGGACCACCTGGCCGAACAGCAGCTGCTCACGCGCACCCGCGGCGGCGCGGTCGCGAACGACCTCGCCTACGACCTGCCGCTGCGCTACAAGACGGCCCGGCACGTGCCGGAGAAGCAGCGGATCAGCGCCGCGGCGGCCGCGTTCGCGGCGAAGGGCATGGTCGTCGGTTTGAACGGCGGCACGACGACCGCGGGCGTCGCGCGGGCGCTCGCGATGCGGTCGGACCTGGCCACGCGGGGCGACGGCCCGGGGATCACCGTGGTGACCAACGCGCTGAACATCGCCCACGAGCTCGCGGTGCGGCCGAACGTCAAGATCGTCGTCACCGGCGGGGTCGCGCGGCCGCAGTCGTTCGAGCTGAGCGGGCCGCTGGCGACGCGGGTGCTCAGCGAGCTGACCGTCGATCTGCTGTTTCTCGGGGTCGACGCGTTCGACCCGGAGGCCGGCGCGTTCGCCCACCACGAGGGTGAGGCCAGCATCAACCGGCTGATGGTGGAACGCGCCGAGCGGGTGGTCGCCGTCGCGGACGGCTCCAAGCTGGGCCGCCGTGCGTTCGCCCGGATCTGCGAGACGATCCAGGTGCACGCGCTGGTCACGGACACCGACGCCGACCCGGAGGCGTTGCGCGCCTTCGAAGCGGCGGGTGTCGAGGTCAACGCCGTCTGACGTCGCAGCCGCCCAACGGCAGCTTGACCAGCAGGCCGGCGGCGCACGGGTCGCCGCCCGTGCGCAGGGACGCCAAGCGGAACGGGCCGGTGCAGTGGTGCGGTGTGGTGTTCTGGCAGAGGAACATGTCGCTCGCGCAGATACCGCACCGCGTAGTCGGCTCGGCAAGCCATGTCCGGCTCCCTTCGCGGGCCGGAACCGGTTGTGCTCGGTCCCGGCCCGCGGTGGAAACCTCAGAAGCCGATCGTCGACGGCGGTTTCGGCCCGGCGATCCGGGCTTCGGCGCTGCCCGGCTCGACGGCCGCGCAGTGTGTGCCCTTGGCCGGGAGCTTGCCGGTGATCAGGTAGTCGTCGGTCGCCTTGGTCACGCACGGGCTGTTCTTGAAGTACGCGCCGTGGCCCCAGCCGTCGTAGGTGAGCAGCGTGCTGCCGCTCTGGCGGGCGGCGGCCTGCGACCACGCGTACGGTGTCGCCGGGTCGTGCCTGCTGCTCACCATCAGCAGCGGCGGCGCGCCGTGCACCTGCAGCGGGTGCTGCGGGTTGCTCGCCTTGTTCGGCCAGCCGATGCAGCCGGTGACGGCCTGCCAGCCGAGGGAGTTGACCTTCACGTCCGGCGCGAGGGCCGCGGCTGTCCGGCGGTAGGCCTCGAGCTCGGCGAAGTTGTGCACCGGCAGCCGCCAGTCGTCGCAGAAGACGCTCTGGAACACCGTGTTGACCGGGACGTCTTCCTTGAGCTGGGCCGACGCGGCCGGCTTGGTGCCGTCCGCGAGCGACTTGAGCCGCGTGGCCAGCGCGTCCCAGGAAGGCCCGTAGAACGCGCCCTGGAACATCGAGGCGAGCGACAGCGGCGTGATCGGCTCACCGCTCGTCGGGTCCTTCAGCTCCCCGCGCGCGGCCTTGTCCTGCAACGCACGCGTGAGCTTCGAGACGTCCCGGCCGTGCAGCGCGCAGGTCGGTGTCCGGTCGCACCAGGCCGCGAACTGGCCGAACTCCGCCTGCACCGACTGCGTTTCGCTGTTCAGGAACTCCCACGCCGTGTGCTGCGAGTGGTCCATGTTGCTGTCGAGCACGAGCGCGCGGACCTTGTCCGGGAACAGCTCGGCGTACTGCTGGCCCATCAGCGTGCCGTACGAAACGCCGTAGTAGGTCAGCTTCTTCTCACCGAGCGCGACGCGGATCGCGTCCATGTCACGCGCGACGCTCTTGGTGTCGGCCAGCTGCCCCAGCGGCCCGCTGAGCCGGTTGCAGCTTTCGCCCAGCTTGCGGTTGTATTCCGCGAGCTGCTCGAACTCGGCCTGGTTGCGCGGCACTTGCGGGTGGTCGGCGATCACTTCGTCGAGCCCGCACTTGATCTGGGTGCTGTCGCCGACGCCGCGCGGGTCGAAGCCGACGGTGTCGAACCGCTTGGTGACCTCGGGCGAGAGTGTCCAGCCCTCCTTGACCTGGCCCGCACCCGGGCCGCCGGGGCCGCCCGGGTCCATCAGCACCGACCCGATGCGGGCGGCCGGGTCGGTCGCCTTGCGCCGCGCGAGCGCGATGGACGTGGTGCCCTGGTCCGGATGGGCCCAGTCGAGCGGCACGGTGACCGTGCCGCAGTCGACGCCGGGCGCGTCCGCGCACGGTTTCCAGTCGACGCCTGCCGCGGCCGAAGCCGGCGCCGCCGTCACGATGCTCCCCAGTACGGCCGTCGCCGCCGCGGCCGTCACCAGCCGCCTTGATACCCCCGACATTGCCAGCCCTTCCCCTTACCGACAGTGTTTGCTCGGCTCCAGGTAATCACCAATCCGGTGATCGCGCCAGGTTCCCTGGTGGATCAGGCCGTGGTGTCCACTGTGGAGGATCGCTCCGCGCGGCGGAGCCACGCCGCGGCCGCCGTGCCGAGCACGCAGAGCGCGCCGAGCACCCCGAAAGCCCAGCCGAAGCCGGTCGCCGCGTCCACGGTGAGGCCGCGGGACAAAACGATCACGCACGCCGCGCAGCCGACCGCGCCACCCAGGCGCAGCACGATGTTCACCAGCGCGGTCGCGTGCCCGAGCTCGCCGGCGGAGACCGAGGCGTACGCCGCCGTCGACGCGGGGATGATCGACAGCCCGAGTCCCGCGCCGCGGACGACGAGCAGCACCCCGGCTTCGGCCGGCCCGGCGCCGAGCCGGACCTGGAACCACAGCGGCAGCAGCAGGACCGCGCCGAACATCCCGGCGCCGGCCAGCAGGACCGCCGCCGGCGCCGAGCCCATCACCGGCCGGGCGGCCGGCCGCAGCTGCAGCACGGGGTGCCGGGCGCGCAACGACCACCACGTGAACAGCACGAGCAGCGCGGCGCCGGCGGCCGCGAACCCGCCGTTGAGCTCGGTCAGCGCGTACACCAGCAGCGGCAGGCCGAGCGACCATGACCAGGCCCGGCCAGTCCACCGGCGGCGGCTGTTCCCGGTCGCCGCGCGGCACGTACTGTGCCGACAGGCGCCAATCCGACCACAGCCACGGCCGAATGACTTCTCATGAAGGGTTCTGTGCCGCGTGAGGGTCGGCCTGCTTTTGGCCGGATCGGCTCCTCAGCGCCAGCGCGAAGGCGGCCGGCCCGATCACCGTCCGGCCTGATCGGTCGGCGCGGGCTGATGCGCTCGCGCGATCGTGGAATCGGCCGGCCCACCAAGCCCGCAGCGTCAACTCGGCCTGAGCGGCCCCCCGGTTTCCCCGCCGACCGCAGACACCGACAGCCCCCTCAGCCGCGGGTGAACTCGTCCAGGGTGATCCCCAGCAGCTCACACACCGCGCGCAGCTCGGCCCGGTGGTCACCCGGAACCGCGTGGATGTGGTTCGCCCCGAACCGCGAGAGAAACGTCGACGCCGGTGCGTCGAGCCGGGCGAACGCGTGCGGCCATTCCGGAGTGGACTGCGCCTCGAGCGCGGAAGTCGTTTCCTTGTCGTAGTTTTCGAACTCGCCCAACATCAGCTGCAGCCGGTACCGCCCGTCCAGCCGCGTCAGCCTGGCAAGCGTCATCCGTCCCGGCGCGGCGATGTGGTGCACCGACGCTCCACCCGCCGGGAAGAAGAACACCTCCGGGTGGAGCGTCACGCGGGCCAGGTTCTCGGCCGGGTCGTCGCTGCGGGCGGCGAACCACGTTGCGTGCTGGCCCGAGTTGCACAGGTCCCAGATGTCCCGGGCAGCGTGGTAGTGCCGGACGTCGGCGAACAGCACCGGCGTCCCCGACAGGTGCTTCATCAGCTGCATCGTGAGCGCGCCGTCCATGTCGGCCTCGGTCGCGCACACGTGCGTCTCCTTGGGCCCGTTCCAGTCGTACGGGTCGTTGAGGAACGCCTCGGCGACGTCCATCGTCGCGAAGTGCTGCGTCAGCTCGGGCTGGCCCTTGATGCCGGTGAAGTCCAGGTGCCACTCGTCGATCAGCGACCGCATCGCGACGTACGAGCCCACCTGCCGTTCCAGCAGCTCCGGCGTCAGCTTGACGCCGTCGTAGCGGACGGTCGCGTGCTGCTCCAGCCACTCACGCGCCTTCCGCTTCTCCGCCGGGTCGGCGGCCTCCGCGCGCCGGACGATCTCCCACTGGTCGATCTCCTCGACGTCGATCCCGAACTGCCGCTGCCACTGGTCGGTGTTGGCGACCGCGGTGTTCATCCCCATCGGGCGGCCGCCGATCCGGCCGAACGTGCTGCCGCGCAGCTTCGCCACGGCCCCCGCCGCGCGGGCCCGGACGCCGACCGCCGCGATCAGCTCGCCGTCCGACGGGTCACCCCAGAGCCGCGTGTGCGCCCGCCCGATCTGGTCGAGCGCGCCGCCCGCGGCGAGCATCCCGACCATCCCGGGCTGCACCGGATCGACGTTGGCCACCAGCACCAGTGGTCCGCTCAGCGCGCCGGCGGCCAGCATCGTGAAGTGCGGGAACGCCCAGACGCAGTAGTGCAGCACCGTCAGGTCCACCCCGGCCGCCTCGATCTCCCGGGCGACCGAGGTGGCCAGCCTGCTGTCCGACACCGGCGCCGAAGCCCGGACGACGTCGTGGCCCGCTTCGGTGAGGGCCGCGACCAGCCGGTCCTCGGTGTCCCGGATGAAGTCCGAGATTCCATTGTGGACGTAGTCGCGGCCGTCGGAGAGGTTGACGACGCCGATGCGTGCCATGGCGGATCCCTTCAGCGGTTGGCCTTCGTGTACACCTCGGCGGCGTTCGCCTGGGTGACGAGCTGCGTCTGCAGCATCACTGTCTTCTCCGGCTTGGCGCAGTCGACGAGGATGCTCTTCGCGGACGCCACGGCCTCGCGCCCGCCGGTCGGGTAGACGAACGTCGCCGCGAGCCGTCCGGCCTCGACCGCCTTGATGCCGCCGGACGGGATCGGCAGGCCGTCGATGCCGAGGAACTTCACCTTCCGGTCCAGGCCCGCGGCCTTCGCGGCGAGGTAGGCGCCTTCGGCCATCGGGTCGTTCTGGGCGTAGACGGCCTGGATCTCCGGATGGGCCTTGAAGATCGCGTCCGCCTGCTGCTGGCCCTTCTCGCGCAGCCGGTCACCGTCCACAGTGGTCACGATGTCGATGCCGCGCCCCTCGATGCCCTTCGCGAAGCCGTCCTGCCGCTCCTTGGCCGGCGTCGACCCGGCGAGCCCGCGGATCTCGGCGATCTTCCCGCCCTGCGGCAGCACCTTGTCCGCCAGGTACTGCCCGGCCTGCCGGCCGATGTCGACGTTGTCCGCGCCGATGAACTGCGTGTACGCGTCCCCGTCGACCTTCCGGTCGAGCACCAGCACCGGGATGCCCTTGTCGTAGGCCTTCTTGACGACGGCGGTCAGCGGCGTGGCCTCGTTCGGGCTGATGACCAGCAGGTCGATCCGCTGGGTCAGGAAGTTCTCGACGTCGGCGACCTGCTTGGCGTTGTCCTGCTGGGCGTCCGCGAAGTTCACCGTGAACTGCGGAACCGCCTTGGCGGCTTTCGCGATGTCGTCGTCCATCTGCTTGCGGTAGGGCTCGCCGACGTTGGCCTGGCTGATCCCGATGGTGAACTTGCCGCCCGCCCCCTTGCAGGCGGCCGCGGGTGTCGACGTCCCCTGCCCCGAGTTCTCGTGCGTCGTGCCGCAGGCCCCCGCGGTCAGGACGAGGACGAGCGCGGGTATCACGAAGTGCTTGCCGGACATTTCTCTTCTTCCCCTCTTCGGCGGTTCACGGTGTGGGCCGCAGCCGCTGCAGGCCCGCGGCGACCACGATGACCAGGCCCTTGATCAGGAGCTGGACGTTGGGGTCGACGCTGTTGAGCGCCAGGATGTTGTTGAGCACGCCCAGCAGCAGCGCGCCGGCGACGGTGCCCGACACCGAGCCGCGCCCGCCCGAGAGCGCGGTGCCGCCGATCACGACCGCGGCGATGGCGTCGAGCTCGTACCCGCTGCCGTCGTTGGGGCTGCCCTGGTTGAGCTGGCCGGCGTGGATGATCCCGGCCAGCGCGGCGAGCAGCCCGCTCAGGCCGTAGACCAGCACCTTGACCCGGGTGACGGCGATGCCCGAGAGCCGCGCGGCCTTCTCGTTGCCGCCGATCGCGTAGACGTAGCGGGCGAACGCGCTGGTGCGCAGGAACACGATCGCGGCGACGGCGACCATGGCGAAGATCACCGCCGGGACCGGCACCAGGCCGTTGAACGTGCGTTCGCCGAGCAGGGAGAACGCGACCGGCGCTTCGCCGGGGCCGTCGCCGTAGGAGATCTGGACCCCTTGGCCGCCGGACCAGATCCGCGCGAGCCCGCGGGCGACCTGCAACCCGGCGAGGGTGACGATGAACGCCTGGATGCCGAACACCGCCGACGCGACCCCTTGCAGCAGGCCGAAGAGCAGGCCCGCGGCGAGCACGAGGAGCACGGCGGGCAGCACCCCGAAGCCGTTTTCGACGAGCAGCACGGCCGAGCCGACGGCGGCGAGCCCGAGCACGGCCCCGACCGACAGGTCGATCCCGCCGACCAGGATCACGAACGTCATGCCGACGGCGATGATGCCGATCTCCGAGATCGCGCGCACGACGTTGAACAGGTTCTCGCTGTCGAGGAAGAGCAGGTCACCGTCGTGCGACGGCGAGAACACGACCGCCGCGACCAGCACCAGCGCGAGGCCGAACAGGCTCTGGAAGCGGAACAGCGTGTCCACGACGGCGGCACGCCGGGTCGGGATGAACTCCGTGGTGGTCATCGTGTTTCCCCCATCGCCGCGGCGAGCAGCTCGGCCTCGCCGGCGTCGTGCGTGTCGAGCTCGCGGCCGGTGCGGCCGTCCTGCAGGACGACGACCCGGTCGCACAGCCCGACCAGCTCCGCGGGCTCGGACGACGCGAGCAGAACCCCGATGCCGCGGGCGGCCGCGGCGGCCAGCAGCTGGTAGATCTCCGCCTTAGCGCCGACGTCGACCCCGCGGGTCGGCTCGTCGAGCAGCAGCAGCGCCGGTTCGGTGAGCAACGCCCGGCCGAGCACGACCTTCTGCTGGTTGCCGCCGGAAAGGGTGCCGACCGCGGCGGCGAGCGCACCCTTCACCTTCAGCTCGCCGAGGATCTTCGCGACGGTGGTGTTCTCACGCCGCCGGGTCACCACACCGGCCGTCGCGAGCCGGTCCACAATGGACAACACGGCGTTCGCGCGGACGGAATGGTCCAGCGCCAGCCCGCCGATCCGGCGGTCTTCCGGCACCAGCGCGAGCCCGAGCTTGACGGCGTGGCGGGGGTTACGCGGCCGAATTTCCTTCCCCCGCAGGAAGATCCGCCCATGCCACCGCCCGGGTGTCCCGGCGCCGAAGAGCGTCTCCAGCAGCTCGGTGCGCCCCGAGCCGAGCAACCCGCCGAGCCCGACGATCTCTCCGGCGCGGACGGTGAGCGAGATCCCCGCGGGTTCCCGGCGGCCGGGCCGGTGCCGCCGCGGGCGCAGCGCGAAGTCGTCGAGGCGGAGCAGCTCGTCCCCGGTTTCGCCGTGTTTGAGGCGGAAGAGCGCCTGGACGGGCCGGCCGATCATCGCCTCGGTGACCTGCCCGACGGTCAGGTCGCGCGCGGCGAACCCGGCGGCGACCCGGCCGTTGCGCAGCACGGTGGCCCGGTCGGCGATCCGCCCGATCTCCTCGAGCCGGTGGGAGATGTAGACGATGCCGGCGCCCGCGTCCCGCAGCTCGGTGATCACCTCGAACATCCGCTCGACCTCGGCGCCGGTGAGCGCGGACGTCGGCTCGTCCATGACCAGCACGCGGGCGTCGAGCGCGAGCGCCTTGGTGATGGCGACGAGCTGCTGCTCGCCGGTGCGCAGCTCGCCGACGGCGCGTCTCGGGTCGAGCGTGATCCCGATGCGGGCCAGCAGTTCGCGCGTCTCGCGGTGCATCCGCTGCCGCGCGAGCGTGCCGGCGCGGGTGCGCGGCTCGCGGCCGAGGAAGACGTTGGCGGCCACCGAAAGCCCGGGCACGAGGTCGAGCTCCTGCGGGATCATCACGATCCCGCGGCGTTGCGCGTCGGCGGGTCCGCCGAAGACGACCGGCTCACCGTCGACGGTGATGGTGCCGCGGTGCCCGGTCACGTCGCCGGAGAGGATCCGCATCAGCGTCGACTTGCCGGCGCCGTTTTCCCCGAGCAGCGCGTGCACCTCTCCGCGGCGCACGGTGAAGTCGACGTGGTCGCAGGCGAGCGTGCCGCCGTACGCCTTGCTGACACCGGTCAGCTCGACCAGCGGGGTGCCCGGCTCTTCCATGACCCCCCTCGCGTCGGCGGAAGCTGGGAGTAATCGATTACTCGACGCTAGGGGTGGAGCCGGGGTGTGTCAAGCGTCACTTCGGGCGGTCTCCAGGGCGGAAACCCCGAGCTTTCACGTGAAAGCTCGGGCTCTCATCGGGTGGAGCTGCCGCGGATCACGAGCTGGGCCGCCATCGTCGTCGTCGACGCCGGGCGCGTGCCGCCGTCCCCGATGCGGTCCAGCAGCAGGCGCGCCGCGAGCTGGCCCATCGCGTGGGCGGGCTGGGCGACCACCGTCAGCGCCGGCGAGATCAGCGTCGCCCACGGCGCGTCGTCGAACGACACGATGCCGACGTCACGGCCCGAGCGCAGGCCCAGCTCGGCCATCGCCTGCAGCACACCGACGGACATCGTGCTGCTGGACACCAGGAGCGCGTCCGGCGGCTCGGGTTTCGCCAGCAGCTGCGTGGCGGCCTCGTGCCCGCCGGACTCGCGGAATTCGCAGCGGCGCACCAGTTTTGCCGAGTATTTCCGGCCCGCGTCGCGGAGTCCGTCGCGGTAACCGTCGAGCCGCTCGTCGGCCGTCGTGATGCCCTGCGGGCCGGCGATGCAGCCGATGCGGTCGTACCCCTGGGAAACCAGGTGCCGCACGGCTTCCCGGGCGGCGGCGCGGGAGTCGACGAGAACGGCGTCGCAGTCGGCCGAGCCGAGCCGCCGGTCGACCGTCACGATCGGGGTGCGGTGCGCGGTCAACGGCCGGACGTCGCTGTCGCCGGTGGTCGGCGACATGATCACGCCCGCGAGCCGCTCCTGCGCCGCGACCTCGACGTACCGGCGCTCCTTGGCCGTGTTCTCGTCGGAGTTGCAGAGCATCACCGAGAACCCCGCGGCCTGCGCGGTGTCCTCGACCCCGCGCGCGATCGCCGTGAAGAACGGGTTTTCGACGTCGGAGATGATCAGGGCCAGCACCGCGGTTTCCCGGCGGCGCAGGCTGCGCGCGAGGCCGTTCGGCGTGTAGCCGAGCTCGGCCACCGCCCTGGCCACCCGTTCGGCCAGCGCCGGGTCCACAGTGGACTTGCCGTTGAGCGCCCTCGACACGGTCGCGGTCGAGACCCCGGCCAGCGCCGCCACGTCGGAGATCGTCGCCACCCGCGTCCTCGTTCTCTCGGTCGTTGACAGTGCCCCCGGCACACCATAGCGTGGTGGTAATCGATTTCCCGCAGGGTGAGTCCGTGGAGGGGCGGATGACAGGACTGCTGCTCGGCGTGGACATCGGCACGGCCAGCTCCAAGGGTGTGCTGGTGGACCCCGGTGGCGCGGTCCTCGCCCGGTCGGTTCGTGAGCACACCGTCTCGACCCCGCGGCCCGGCTGGTTCGAGCACGATGCCGAAACGGTCTGGTGGGCCGACTTCACCGGGATCGTCGCGGACCTGCTGCGCGCCGCCGCCGGCCGGCCGCTCGCCGGGCTCGGGATCAGCGGCATCGGGCCGTGCCTGCTCCCGGCGTCCGCCTCGGGCGAGCCGCTGCGCCCGGCCATCCTCTACGGCGTCGACACGCGCGCGGGCGCCGAGATCGCGGAGCTGACCGAGGAGTTCGGCGCGGCCGAGATCCTGGCGCGCGGGGGTTCACCGCTGACCAGCCAGGCGGTCGGGCCGAAGGTGCGCTGGCTGGCCCGGCACGAGCCGGACGTCTACGCGCGCACGGAGAAGCTCCTGATGGCGAGCTCGTTCCTGGTGCACCGGCTGACCGGCCGGTATGTCCTGGACCACCACTCGGCGAGCCAGTGCACCCCGCTCTACGACCTCGTCGCCGGCGAGTGGGCGAAGGACTGGGCCGAGCGGGTCGCGCCCGGGCTGCCGCTGCCCGAGCTGCTGTGGCCGACGGAGGTCGCGGGTGGGGTCACCGCGGCCGCCGCTGCGCGGACCGGGCTGCCCCAGGGGTTGCCGGTCACCGCCGGGACGGTCGACGCGTGGGCCGAGGCCGCGAGTGTCGGCGTCCGCGAGCCGGGCGACGTCATGATCATGTACGGGACCACGATGTTCCTGGTCGAAGTGGTCACCGAGCCGCGGCCGCACCCCGGCCTGTGGGGGACACGCGGAGTCGTCCCGGGCAGTTTCACGCTCGCGGCCGGCATGGCGACGTCCGGTGCGGTCACCGACTGGCTGCGCACGCTGACCGGCGCGTCCTACGAGGACCTGGTCGCCGAGGCGGCGTCGGTGCCGGCGGGCAGCCGGGGACTCCTGCTGCTGCCGTACTTCGCGGGGGAGCGGACGCCGCTGTTCGACCCGGACGCGCGGGGTGTGCTCGCCGGGCTGACCACCGCACACGGGCGCCCCGAGGTCTACCGCGCGGCGCTCGAGGGCATCGCTTACGGTGTCCGGCACAACCTGGAGGCGATGGCTTCGGCGGGCGGCGCCGCGCGGCGGCTGGTGGCGGTCGGCGGAGGGACGAAGGGCGGCCTGTGGACGCAGATCGTGTCGGACGTGACGGGGCTGCCGCAGCAGATCCCGGCCGAGACGATCGGCGCCTGCCTCGGTGACGCGCTGCTGGCGGCGGAGGCGACGGGCGTGGCGGTCGATCCGGCGCGCGGCAACCCGATCGCGACGACGGTGACGCCGGATCCGGCGGCCGGCAAGCGGTACGACGAGTTCTACCGGCACTACCGGGCGCTGTACGAAGCGACGAAGGAGACGTCGCATTTCCTGGCGGCGCAGCACCACGCGTCGGCACCCTGAGCGGACCGGGCGCTCGCCCCGGTGTCAGTCGGCCGACCGGCGCCTGGCCGGACTCCGCTTCCGGCGGCCCGCCGTTCGGCTCCGGTAGTGCTCCAGGGCCGCCACCGACTCCGTGACCTGCTCGAAGCTCGGCAACGCCCGCACGTTGGCCACCAGCGTCATGTCCTTGCGGGGGATCTCGACGAAGCACACCTCGACGCCCGCCCGCGCGGCGTGGGCGGCCACCTGGGCCTGCCACGTGGCGAGGTCGTGGTCGTCACCGAGCCATTCGTGCAGGTAGACGCACCACTTGCCGCGTTGGAGCTCACCCGCGATGGCTTCCTGGCCGACCAGGTACGGCTCGTTCACCCGGTCGGCCACGGCTGTTCCCCGGAACACCAAAGCACTGCTTCCCTCCTGCACTCCGGTGGCGACCCAACCACCGGAAAGCGCTATCTCGGACAGTCACCTCCCCGCTTCCGCCGAGCAGCGCGAACCCCGGCGACCGATGGTGGAGCGCCTGGGACGCCGCCAACATACAGCGGCTTACCTTTCCCAGCAACCGTTTGCCCGGCGGCGGAGGTGCGGATGACGTGTGCAGGGATCGCGTGCGGATGCACGTGCCCACCGAGCGTGTTGTTCACCTGAACAGTTGCCGGAATAGAACGGGGAAATGTCCGGAACGGAAACAGGGAACGCTAGCGGAAATTCCCGGAGTGTGCACAGTGGACGGTTTCGGTGATCGAACGGGCGCGCAGCGTGAGCCCCGACGGAAGTCGGGAGCCGGGGCTTCTGAACCGGTTCGGCGGGTGACAGTGCGCAAAACCTGCGCTATACAGAGCCCGTCATGCGTGTTCATGCGCGAAAGGTGTCTCTAATGAGCAGAGTTGCGCAGTCGCTCGGCTGTCTGGCCGCTGTTGCCGTGCTCGGGCTGTCGCCCGCCGTCGCCCAGGCCGCGGCGCCGTCCGGCCGGCTCGGCGACCTGACCGGGATCTCCGCGGACGGCCCGACGGTGACGCTGGAGTCGGGAGCCGCCGCCGTGCGCGTGAGCTTCCCCGCCGACGGCGCCGTCCGGGTCTGGCTCGCCCCCGACGGAACCTTCACCGACCCGGCCGGGGACAAGATCGTCCGGCCGAAGACCACGCCCCCGGCCACGCCGAAACGCGTGGACAAGGGCTCCTACTGGGCCATTTCGACCCCCAAGGCGACCCTGCGGGCCTACAAGCACCCGCTGAAGTTCGCCCTCTACGACGGCGCGGACCACAAGCAGCTCTGGGCGGAGTCCGCGCCGCTGTCCTGGACCGGCACCACGACCACGCAGAGCCTGGCCAGGACCGCGACCGAGCAGTTCGTCGGCGGGGGTGAGCAGAACGGCCGGTTCAGCCACCGCGACCAGACGATCAAGATCTTCGCCGACGACAACTGGAACGACGGCGGCGCGCCGAACTCGCAGCCGTTCTACGCCTCCACCGCTGGTTACGGCGTTTTGCGCAACACCTTCGCGCCGGGCAGCTACTCGTTCACCAGCCCGGTCGAGACCACTCACGACGAACGCCGCTTCGACGCGACCTACGTCGTCGGCGCGAGTCTGAAGGACGTCGTCTCCGGGTACACCGACCTGGTCGGGAAACCGTTCCTGCCGCCGATCTACGGGCTGGAAACCGGAGATTCGGACTGCTATCTGCATAATGCAAATCGCGGGGAGCGGCACACGCTCGACGCGGTGAAGGTCGCCGACGGGTACACCGAGAACGGCATGCCGAACGGCTGGATGCTGGTCAACGACGGTTACGGCTGCGGGTACGAGAACCTGCAGCAGACCGGCGAGGGCCTCCGGAAGAACAGCATGCAGCTCGGGCTCTGGACCGAGGACGGCGTCCCGAACCAGTCCGACGAGGTCAAGGCGGGTGTGCGGGTCCGCAAGCTGGACGTCGCCTGGGTCGGCCCCGGCTACCAGTTCGCGCTCGACGCGTGCGACACCGCGTACAAGGGCATCGAGGACAACAGCGACGCGCGCGGGTTCGTCTGGCAGCCGGTGAGCTGGGCCGGCGCCCAGCGCTGCGGCGTGCTGTGGAGCGGTGACCAGTCCGGCTCGTACGACTACATCAAGTGGCAGATCCCGACGTACGCCGGCGCGACGACGTCCGGCATCGCCTACAACACCGGCGACATCGACGGCATCTTCGGCGGCAGCCCGCAGACCTACGTCCGCGACCTGCAGTGGAAGGCCTTCCTGCCGACGGCGATGACGATGGACGGCTGGGCGTCGTCGGACAAGCAGCCGTGGCGCCAGGGTGAGCCGTACACCTCGATCAACCGCAAGTACCTGCTGCTCAAGGAGCGGCTGCTGCCCTACACCTACAGCTATTCGGCGCAGGCGCACCGGACCGGCGTCGGCCAAGTGCGGCCGCTGGCCCTGGAGTACCAGGACGACCCGAACGTCTGGACCGACAAGGCGAAGTACGAGTTCCTGTCCGGGACGGACTTCCTGGTCGCGCCCGTCTACGAGAAGTCCGACGTGCGCAACGGGATCTACCTGCCCAAGGGCACCTGGGTGGACTACTGGAGCGGGAAGACCTACACCGGGCCGACCACAGTGGACGGTTACGACGCGCCGCTCGACACGCTCCCGCTGTTCGTCCGCGCCGGGGCCGTCGTGCCGATGTGGGCCGAGGGCACGACCTCCTGGCAGACGCGGGACAAGTCCCTTTTGGACCTGGACGTCTACCCGCAGGGCAAGGGCAGCTTCACCCTCACCGAGGACGACGGCGTCACCCGTGGCTACCAG
Source organism: Amycolatopsis sp. NPDC104819 (assembly GCF_055583145.1). Taxonomy (NCBI): domain Bacteria; kingdom Bacillati; phylum Actinomycetota; class Actinomycetes; order Pseudonocardiales; family Pseudonocardiaceae; genus Amycolatopsis; species Amycolatopsis sp. NPDC104819. Next base: position 474,600 of record NZ_JBVJON010000004.1, read on the forward strand.
CGTGGTGAGCAGGCGAACCAGACGTTCACCGTCGACGCGCCGAAGTCCGGGCCGGGCACGGTGACCGTCGGGATCGGCGCGAGCACCGGCACGTACCCGGGGAAGCCCGCGGCGCGGAACTACCAGCTGTCCGTCCACACGGGAGTGAAGCCCGCCGTCGTCCAGGCGGGAACCGGGATCCTGCGGCAGTACGGCAGCAAGGCCGAGCTGGACAAGGCGGCGTCGGGCTGGTGGTACGACACGGCCGCGCAGGGCGTGGTGCGGGTCAAGACCGGCCAGGTCGGCGCGGGTGACCGGCAGGACGTGCGGCTCTTCGGGGCGAGCGCGGTCGGCGGGTTCTTCCCCGAGGACAACAACGGCACGGCGACCCTGACCCTGCCGTCGCTGGCCGCGCCGGGTCAGGCCACCGCGGGAACGGTGAGCTTCACCAACGGCACGCCGTTGCCGGTGCGGGATGTGAAGATCTCGGTGCAGGGCAACGGATTCCACGTGAACGCCCCCGCCGTGCCGAAGCTGGTGTGGCCCGGTCAGACGGTGCAGGCGCCGGTGACGCTGACCCCGGACGCCGGGCTGAAGCCCGCGGACTACCAGGTCACGGCCACGGCGACGTACCAAGCCCGGCTCGGCACGCACCAGACCGCCGACTCCTCGACGGTCACCGTCCCGTATGCCTCCTTGGCCGCGGCGTACGGGAACGTCGGGGTCACCGACGCGGCTCACGTCGCGGCCGGGAACCTCGACGGCGGCGGCAGCAGCTTCCGCGCCGAGGGACTCGCCGAACAGGGGCTGAAGCCGGGGGCCGAGTTCACCGCCGCCGGGGCCCGGCTGACCTGGCCCGCGGCCGGGGACGGCAAGCCGGACAACGTCGTCGCCGCCGGGCAGACGGTGGCCGTGCGCGGGACCGGCTCGAAGCTCGTGCTGGCCGGCACCGGCACCGGGACGGCGAAGGGCGCCGTTGTCGTCCAGTACGCCGACGGCAGCACCAGCCAGGCGGACCTCGGCCTGCCGAACTGGTGCTGCGCCGACCCCGCTCAGTACGGCGCGACGACCGTCGCGACCGTCCTGGGCAAGAACACCCAGGCCGGCCCGGCCTACCCGACCACGCCGTACCGCGTGTTCGCGAACTCCGTGCCGCTGACCGCGGGCAAGGAGGTCGTCGCGGTGACGTTGCCGGCGAACTCGGCACTGCACGTGTTCGCCGCGAGCGTCGCCTGAAGGAGGTTCGGCGACCCGCCGAAGTAGGCGCCGTCCGTGACGTACAGCGTGTCGTCACGGACGGCGACCGCGGTCGGGTTGGCGAGTCCGTCCGAAGTGGACAGGATGGTCCGGACGCCGTCGCGGCCGATCGTGACCACGCGGTTCTCCTGGTTGATCGCGGCGACCACGGTGCCGCCGTGGAACGCGAAGTCGTCGACCGGCCCGAGCCCGAAGGCCACGACCCGGCCGGGCCCGCCGCCCAGCGGGAACCGGACCAGAGTGCCGCGGTCCAGGTTGGACACCCAGACCGCGCCGTCGTGGACCTTGATCCCGTTGGCGCCGAACCCGCCCACCGGGGCGAGCAGCTCGCCGGTGGTGAAGGCGGTGACCCGCCCCCGCGGTGTGACCCGCCAGACCGTCGCACCGAAGGAGTCGGCGACCAGGAGGTCACCGGTGGCGGGGTCGCGGGCGACGCCGTTCTGGAAGCCGGCCGGCGGCAGGGCGGCGACCCGGACCGGCGCCGATCCGGGCCGGACCCGGTAGAGCCCGGTGGCCGGGGTGCCGGTCGAGACGGCGACGTACAGGTCGCCGCCGGGCGCCCGCACGATGCCGCCGAGGAACAGTCTCTTGTGGACGACCGGGACGTCGCCGTCGTCCGGCACGGGGATCCGGGCGATGATGCGGACGCGGCCGTCGGGGGTGACCCGGCCGATTTCGCCGGTGTAGGCGAAGGTGAGGTCGGCGGAGCCGTCCGGCTCCAGGGTGATGTTCTCGGGCTGCTGCCCGGCGGCGAGGGGCACGATCCTCGACGCCGCCTGGGCGGGCGTGGCCGTCAGGGCGAGGGCGGCCGCGGCCAGCACAACGCCGATCTGCTTGAGACGCAAGGGAAAACTCCGGTTCGTGAGGGAACGGCGAAAAGAACCCCAGATCGCCGTGCCCTCGACGGTAGGCCCGGTGCGCCTCCGGTCACCAATAGCTCAGCCTTGGCCTGCCATCGGAAATCCGATAGCTACAAGTCGCGGGCGAAACAGAGTGAGATCGCTTCGCCGATGTACGGACCGTAGGCGTCGATCGGCTCGTAGCCTTCGCGCTGGTAGAAGCGGATCGCGTCCGGCTGTCCGGCGCCGGTTTCCAGCAGCAGCCGCTTGATGCCGAGGTCGCGCGCGTGGTCCTCGAGGGCGCGCAGCAACGCGGTCGCGACGCCGGTGCCGCGGGCCGCCGGCTCGACGTACATCCGCTTGACCTCGCCCGACCCCGGGCCGAGCGGCCGGAGCCCGCCGCAGCCGAGGGCGACCCCGTCGGCGTCACGCGCGACGAGGAAGACTGCGACGGTGTCGGCGGTCGGGGGCGCGCCGGGCTCGTGGTTGTCGGTGCCGTAGCGCGCGTCCAGTTCGGTGCGCTGGGCTTCGCGCAGGCGGACGGCGTCGGGATCGTCCCAGCTCACCGAGGTGATCGCGAACGTGCAGTCGAGCATCAGGTGGTACCCCCGTTTCGTAACAAGCGTTACCGTAGCACCTGTTACGCTTCCGGGGAAGGAGGTTTTGTGCCGAGACAGCGTGACGTGGGGGCGCAGCGGGAGCTGCTGTCGAACGCGGTGTGGCAGGTGCTCGCGGAGCACGGCCTGCCGGGGCTGACGCTGCGCGCGGTCGCCGAGCGCGCCGGCTGCACGACGGGTCTGGTGCTGCACGCGTTCCCGACGAAGAAGGCGCTGCTGCTGCACGCGCGTGACCTGCTCTACGACCGCACCGCCGCCCGCGCCGACGCCGCGGAAGCCGCGGCCACCGACCCCGCCGAGGCGCTGACGGTGGTCCTCGGCTGCGCGGTGGATCAGCTGCACGGTCATTACGAGGAGTCCCGAGTCTGGGTGGGCTTCCTGGCGGCGGCCCTGGCCGACGACGACCTGGCCGAGCGCCACCGAGCGGCGAACCACTCGTTCCTGGCCCGCGTCCGGCGGCTGGTGGCGCTCTGCCGTCCCGAGTGGACGGATGAGCGGCTCGAGCTGACGACGAAGAGCTTGGTGGGACTGGTCGAGGGACTCAACGTACTGGCCGCGGCCGACCCGGCTGCCTACTCGGTGGCGGTGCAACGGGACGCGCTGACCACGGCTTTGGCCGAGGTCGTCGTCAGCGGATCTCAGGCCGCCGGGCCGAAGCGGCGGCGGTAGGCGCTCGGGCTCAACCCCGTGTGCCTTCTCAGCTGCTGCCGCAGGTTCGCCGCCGTGCCGAAGCCGCTGGCCGATGCCACCCGGTCCAGCCGGAGCTCGCCGCGCTCGATCAGGCGGCAGGCCAGCGTGACGCGTTCCGTGGTCAGCCACGCCAGCGGTGTGGTGCCCAGCTCCGCGCGGAACTTCCGGTGCAGCGTCGCCGGGCTGGTCGCGGCGCGGGCCGCCAGGTCGGCGACCGTCAGCGGCTCGTCCAGCCGGCCCAGCGCCCACGCCAGCACCGGTGCGAGCGACGTGTCCGGCACCGCCGGCACCGGGCGCGCGATGAACTGCTGCTGCCCGCCGTCGCGGTGGCCGGTGAACACCAGCCGGCGGCTGACGGCGTTGACCACCTCGGCGCCGTGGTCGCGCTGGATGAGGTGCAGGCCGAGGTCGAGCGACGCCGCGCTGCCGGCCGCGGTGAGGACGTCACCCTCGTCGACGAACAGGACGTCCGGCTCCCAGCGCACCGCCGGGAAGCGCGCGGCGAACTCGGCGGCCCACTGCCAGTGCGTGGTCGCGCGCCGGCCGTCCAGCACGCCGGCCTCGGCCAACGCGAACGCGCCCGTGCAGAAGCTGACGAGCCGGGCGCCCCGGGAGGCCGCGCGGCGGATCGCCGCGATGATCGCCGGGTCCGTGGGCACGCCGGTGTCCGGCCGGGCCGGCGCGATCAGCGTGTCCGCCGTGTCGGCGGCCTCGAGCCCGGCGACCCCGGTGAGGGTGAACATGCCGAGGTTCATCCGCACGTCCGGGGTCGCCGCGCAGAGCGTGAAGTCGTACCAGGGCCGATCCAGCTCAGGCCGCCGCAGCCCGAACAGCTCGGTCGCGACCCCCAGCTCGAACGGGTTCGACTCCGCCGTCACGATCGCCACGACCCGGTGCGAGAATTCTTGCGGCATGTGCGATTCCTAGCACTCCCGCGACCGGAACGCCAGGTCGACGATGGGGAGCATGAACCCGATCGACCTGAACGAAGTCCTCGCGAGCTTCGACGCCGCGTGGAGCCCGCGGATCGTCACCCGCGTCAACGACTACGACATCCGGCTCGCGCGGTTCGACGGCGAGCACGTCTGGCACGTCCACGAGGACACCGACGAGTTCTTCCTGGTCCTCGACGGCGAGATCGAGATCGGCCTGCGCGACCCGGACGAGCGGGTCGTGACGCTGGCCCGCGGCCACGTGTTCGTGGTGCCGAAGGGCACGTTCCACAAGCCGTCGTCGAAGGCGGGCGCGAGTGTGCTCCTGGTGGAACCGGCCGGGACGCTCTCGGTCGGCGACGAGCACGACGAGGTGCCGGACCACGTCGACGTGACCACCGGCCACCTGGTCTAGCGTCGGAGGATGCTGACTGTCGTACCGGTCGACCAGGCGTCCTGGGCGGACCTGCAGGCGATCTTCGGCGACCGCGGCGACCCGGCCCGCTGCCGCTGCCAGTACTTCAAGGACACCCCCGCGCAGTGGAAGTCGGGGACGGCCGAGGAGCGCGCCGAGCGTCTCCGCGAGCAGACGGCCGGCCACGCGACCGGACTCGTCGCCTTCCTCGACGGCGAGCCCGCCGGCTGGTGCGCGGTCGAGCCGCGCACCGCTTACCGGCGGCTGCTCGGCAGCCGCGTCGTCTGGGACGGCCGGGACGAGGACAAGCAGGACGACGGCGTCTGGGCCGTGACGTGTTTTGTCACCCGCAAGGGGTTCCGGCGGCGCGGGGTGAGCGCCACGTTGGCGAAGGCCGCCGGGGACTTCGCCCGCGAGCGGGGCGCCCGCGCGGTCGAGGGCTACCCGATCGTCGTCGAGCCCGGGCAGCCGGTCGCCTGGCCCGGTGAGCTGTTCGTCGGCACCACCGGCGTCTTCGCCGCCGCGGGGTTCACGGAGGTGAGCCGTCCGACCGCGCGGCGGGTCGTCATGCGGCTGACCTGCTGAGTCCTCCTGGAAAACGGGGTACTCTCGGCCGCATGAAACGGACCTCGTTCGCGCAGTGGCCGTGCTCGATCGCGCGCACCATGGACCTCCTGGGCGACTGGTGGACTCCGCTGGTCCTGCGAGACGCCTTCTACGGCGTACGCCGCTTCGACGAGTTCCAGGAGGCGCTCGGGATCGCGCGCAACACCCTCGCCGACCGGCTGAAGCGGCTGGTCGAAGAAGGGCTGCTGGAGAAGGTCGCCTACCAGACCGAGCCGGTGCGCTACGACTACGTGCTCACCGACAAGGGCCGCGACTTCTACCCGGTGCTGCTCGCGATGACCCGCTGGGGCGACAAGTGGCTGGCGGGCGAGGCCGGCCCGCCGATCACCGTGCACCACACCGCCTGCGGACACGACACGTACGCCGAGATCGTCTGCGCGGAGTGCCGTGAGCCGATGACACCGGACGACACCCGGATGCGCCGTGGCCCCGGCTTCCCGCCGCGGCTGGCGCTGCGCCCGGACGTCGAGGCTCGGTTCGCGCGGCAGGAGTGACGTTGACAGCTTAGGTCTATCTACGCAACTATCGTGGTCAGAGGCTCACTGAGAGGGGTGCGACCACGATGGAGTGGACCGGCGCGCGGTACGCGGACAAGCCGACGGCCGAGGTCTCGACCTGGATCGACGCCGCGCCGGAGGTGGTCTGGCCGGTCGTCTCGGACATCGCGGTGATGCCGTCCCTGAGTGCCGAACTGCAGTCCGTCGAATGGCGCGAGGTCGGCCGCACCTTCGTCGGCAAGAGCAAGCACGACGCGTTCGGCGAATGGGAGACGACGTCGTACGTCGTCGAGTGCGAAGCCCCGCGCGTGTTCGCCTGGGCCGTCGCGGACCCGGCCGAGCCGAGCGCGATCTGGAAGTTCACCCTCGAAGCCGACAACGGCGGCACGCGGCTCTCGCAGTGGATGCAGATGGGCCCCGGGCGCTCCGGGCTGTCGTTCGCCATCGACCGGATGCCCGAGAAGGAACAGAAGATCGTCTTCGTGCGCCTGCGGGAGTTCGAAACCGCGATGACCGGCAACCTCGCCGCGATCAAGGAGCGGGTGGAGAGCCGGTGAAGACGGCGACGACGGTCGAGTTCTCGCAGGACTCCCGCACGACGCTGGACTTCGTGCTGGAGGCGGAAAAGCTCGGCCTCGACGTCTGCTGGGTCGCCGAGGCGTGGGGCTCGGACGCGCCGTCCGCGCTCGGGTACCTCGCCGCCCGCACCGACCGGATCCGGCTCGGCTCCGGCATCATCCAGCTCGGCACGCGCACACCGGTCGCGATCGCGCAGGCCGCGTTGACGCTGGCCGACCTCTCCGGCGGGCGGTTTTCCCTGGGGCTGGGCCCGTCCGGGCCGCAGGTGATCGAAGGCCTGCACGGCGTCCCGTTCGCGAAGCCGTTGACACGCATGCGCGAAACCGTCGAGATCATCCGCCGGGCGTTCGCCGGGGAGAAGGTTTTGTTCTCCGGCAAAACGTTCGAGATCCCGCTGCCCGGCGAGGCGCGCCCGATGCGGCTGTCCACGGCGCCGAACCCGGACATCCCGATCTACCTCGCGACGCTGTCGCCGAAGCTGCTGGAGCTCACCGGCGAGGTCGCGGACGGCTGGCTCGGCACCAGCTTCGTCCCCGAAGGCGCCGATGCGTACTTCGGGCCGCTCGACGCCGGGCTCGCGAAGGCGGGGCGCACGCGTGAGGACATCGACGTCTGCCAGGGCGCCGAAGTCGCCTTCGCCGACAACGAAGACGAGCTGCGCGTGATGGTCGGCGGCCGCAAGAAGGAGCTCGCCTTCAGTCTCGGCGGGATGGGCTCGGCCACCACGAACTTCTACAACAACGCCTACAGCCGCCAGGGCTGGGCGGACGTCGCCGCCGAGGTCCGCGAACGCTGGCAGGCCGGCGACCGCGACGGCGCGACCGCGCTCGTCACCGACGAGATGGTGCTGGCCACGACGCTGATCGGCACCGAGGAGATGGTGCGCGAGCGGCTGCGCGTTTGGCGCGACACGGGGATCGACACGGTCCGGCTGTACCCGGCAGGCGAAACGCTGGAAGCGCGCCTCACGACCTTGGGGCGCGCGCTCGACCTCCTGTGAGTGACCGTCGCGAGTGGACGGTCCGGGCCGGTGGCCGGTTTATAGTGGCCCATGCGCAAGATTGTTTCGAACCTGTTCATCTCGCTTGACGGCGTGGTGGAGGCGCCGGACCAGTGGTCGCTGCGGTACTGGACCGACGAGATCGGCCGGGCCGTCGGCAGCGGGATGGCCGCCGCCGACGCCATGCTGCTCGGCCGCGTCACCTACGAAGGGTTCGCCGAGGCGTGGCCCGGGCGGACCGCCGAGGACGACGAGGGCGCCGAGTTCATGAACAACGTCCGGAAATACGTGCTTTCGTCGACCTTGTCCGAGGTCGGCTGGAAGAACTCGACGCTGCTGACCGGTGACCCGGCCGAGGCGGTCCGGACGCTGAAGGCGTCCGCCGGCGGCGACATCATGACCAGCGGCAGCACGACCGCGGTGCGCTGGCTGCTGACCGAGGGGCTGGTCGACGAGCTGAACCTGCTGCTCTACCCGGTCGTCGTGGGCCGGGGAAAACGGCTGTTCCCCACTGACGGGCCCGGGTTTCCGCTGGTGCTCAAGAAGTCTTCGACGTTCGGCAACGGCGTCGTCCAGCTGACCTACACGCCCGCGTGAGCACGCCGTTCCGGATCGCCGGTGGCCTACCTGCGTTCCCTGTGCGACTACTGGGCTTCCGGCTACGACTGGCGTGCCGTGGAAGCCCGGATGAACCGGTTTCCGCAGTACCGCACGGAAATCGACGGCCTGGGCATCCACTACCTGCACGTGCGGTCGCCGCGTCCGGACGCCCTCCCGCTGCTGCTCACGCACGGCTGGCCGAGCTCATTCCTCGAGTTCGGCAAGGTGATCGAGCCGCTCGCCGAGGAGTTCCACCTGGTGATCCCGTCGCTGCCGGGCTACGGCTTCAGCGACAAACCCGCGTCGCCGGGCTGGGGCATCGAGCGCATCGCGGCGACGTGGGCGACGCTGATGGCCCGCCTGGGCTACGCCCGCTACGGCGCCCAAGGCGGCGACTGGGGGACGTCGATCACGACGTCACTGGCCCAGCAGGACGCGGCCCACCTGGCGGGCATCCACCTGAACCCGCCGAGCGAGCGTCCCTGGCGGCGTTGGAGCAGGCGCAGCGCTGGGAGGACGGTTACTCGGTGCTGCGGTCTTCCGGCGGAAGCCTCGTCGTCACGAAGACGACCGTTTGAAGCCCTTCGGGTCGGCGAGGTACCGGTCCAGCTCCTGATCCTCGTGCAGCTCGACAAAGCCGTCCTCGATCACCCAAGCCGGCCCCAGCTCCGCCCGCAACCGCGCCAGCACCGCCCGGACATCGGCGTTGAAACGCGCGCACCGGGCCTCCCGCCACGGCCCGGGGTCCGGCGGGTAGTCCCAGTTCAGCGACTCGTCGTACTGCGCGACCAAGCTGTCCAGCGAAGCCCGCAGCCCGGCACTCAGCGGCGGCTCGTCACCCCACAGCACAACTCCGGAACCCGCGTCGAAGAAGAACCTCAGTTCACCTGACGACCCTGGTCCTTCCAAAACGGCTCCCGCAGCTTGAACTTCTGGATCTTCCCCGTCGCCGTCCTGGGCAGCTCCTCGAGGAACTCCACCCGCTTCGGGCACTTGTACCCGGCCAAGTACTCCCGGCAGTGCTTGATCAGCTCGTCCGAAGTCACTTCCGCCGACGTCACCACGAGCGCCGTCACCAGCTCGCCCCACTTCTCGTCCGGGATGCCGATCACCGCGGCCTCGCGGACCGCCGGGTGCGAGCTCAGGGCGTCCTCCACCTCGATCGACGACACGTTCTCGCCGCCGGAGATGATCACGTCCTTCTTGCGGTCGGCGATCGTCAGGTAGCCGTCCTCGAACGACCCGCCGTCGCCCGTGTGGAACCAGTTGCCTTCCTGCACCCGCTCGGTTTCCGCCGGGTTCTCCCAGTAGCCGTCGAGGTTGGTGTTCGACTGCGCGAGCACCTCGCCGTCGGTGTCGATGCCGATCCGGACACCCAGCGCCGGCGTCCCCGCGCGGCCGAGCAGCTTCGCCTGCTCGTGCGGGTCGAGATCTTCCCACTCGCTGCGCATGCGGTTGACCGTGAGCAGCGGCGAGGTCTCGGTGAGCCCGTAGATCTGGATGAACTCCCAGCCCAGCTCGGCCCGCACCCGCTCGATCGTGCGGGTCGGCGGCGGGGCGCCGGCCACGACGAGCCGGACGCGGTCGCGGCCGGGGATCTCGCCCTCCCAGGTCGCGGCGCCGTCGAGGGCCGCGGTGACCACCGCCGGGGCGGCGCACAAGATCGTCACGCCGTGCTCGTCGATGCGCCGGAGGATCTCGGTGCCGTCGACCTTCCGCAGCACGATGTGCCGCCCGCCGAGGCCGGTCACCGCGTACGGCATGCCCCAGCCGTTGCAGTGGAACATCGGCAGCGTGTGCAGCAGGACGTCGTTGTCGGTCAACGTCGTGTGCAGGCCGAACACCATCGCGTTGAGCCAGATGTTGCGCTGGGTGAGCTGCACGCCCTTCGGCCGCGCCGTGGTGCCCGAGGTGTAGTTGAGGGTCGCCGTCGCCGACTCGTCGCCCGCCCACGGCCGCGGTGAACCCTCGCCGCCCCAGATCGCGTCGTCGTCGCGGCCGAGGACGAAGACGTGCTTCGCCGTGACCGTGTCCAGCAGGTGCTCCAGCTCGGGGTCGACGATCAGCACCTCGGCGCCGGAGTGCTCGACGATGTACTTGACCTCGGCCGGGGCGAGCCGGAAGTTCACCGGCACCAGGATCCGGCCCCAGCCGGACACCCCGAAGAACGACACGAGCAGCCGCGCGGCGTTGTGCGACACCATGGCGACGCGGCCGCCGACCGGCACGCCCAGCGCGTCGAGGTTCGCCGCCTGCGCCCGCGCGCGCTTCGCGACCTCGCGATAGGTGAGCGAACCCCAGCTCGGCGCGGGCTGGTTCGGCTCGTCGACCACCGCGACGCGGTCCGGGTACACCGTTTCCGCGCGGTCGAGGAAGTCCCGGACACCCAGATCGAAGAACACGCCTCATCCCTTCGTCGTCCCCGTCCCGATGATGACGCGTCACAGGTGCTCGCACCAGTCCGATGTGGTTCGCTGGGACCCGATGGACTTCGACACGGTGGCCGGCGAGCTCTACGGGGGTGACCTCGCGGAGTTCGTCAGCGCGCGCAACGCGGCGGCGAAGGCGGCGAAAGCCGAGGGGGACGCCGAGCTCGCGGCGAAGATCAAGGAGCTGCGGAAGCCGACCACGGCCGCCGCGATCGTCAACGGCCTGGCCCGGGAAGACCCGGACGAGCTGCGTGAGCTGGCCGAGCTCGGGGACGAGCTGCGTGACGCCCACTCCCGCCTGGCCGGCGACGACCTGCGGGCGCTGACCCGGCGCCGCGGCGAGCTGGTGCGGGGGATCCTGCACGGCCTGCCGTCGATGAGCGACTCCGTCTCGCGTGAGGTGGAGGCGACCCTGGAGGCCGTCGCGGCGGATCCGGGCACCGCGGCGCTCGCCCTGGCCGGGCGGCTGACTTCGGTCGCGCACCAGGACGCCGACCAGTGGTTCACGCTCGAGGCCACCACCGCCCCGCCGACGAGTGGCAAGCGTCCCGCGAAGCTGGTCGACAAGGCCGAGCCGGCGAAGCCGAAGCGGACCGAGAAGGCCGAAAAGGACCGTCGCCGGGAGCGGGAGGAACGCGAGGAGCGCGAACGCGTCCGCGCCGAACGCGAGCGCCTGCGCAAGGAGGCCACCGAGCTCGCCAAGGAGCGCGCGGTGGCCGAACGCGACCTCGTCCGCACCGAGCGCGCGGCCGAGCAGGCCAAGGCCCGCGTCGACGACCTGCGCACGCGTCTCGAAGAAGCCGAGGAACGCGCCGAGCGCGCGACGGCGGAGTTCGAGACAGCCAAGGAGAAGTTCGAACAAGCCGACGAAGCCGCCGAAGACGCGCGAAAAGCCGCGGAGGCCACGCGCTGATCCGTGCTACCGTGGGGATGCGCCCCGGATGGGCCTACGCACGGAGGTAGTGGCTACTCAGCCCCCTTTGAGATCGACACGTCGGTGTCTCTCGTGAACCACGTCGTTTCCCTTCCGGGCAGACGGGTGCCTCCGTCGTGCCGTTCTCCTGCCTCCGATGAGCTCCACTGCCACTCCACATCGGAAAGGACCACGTTTGATCACGCTCACCACCACCGGCGCCCGCACGGGCCGGCCGCACCGGGTTCCCCTGGGATCCTTGGACATCGACGGCCAGCTCGTCGTCGTCGCGTCCGCGATGGGCGCCCCGAAGCATCCCGCCTGGTACCACAACATCCGCCACAACCCGCTGGTGACCGTCGACACCGGCGACGAGTCGTTCGAGGCGATGGCCGCGCTCGCGCCCGACCGCGACCGCCTGTTCGCCGAGGTCATCGCGCGGGAACCGGGGTTCGCGGACTACCAGGCGCGGACCACCCGCGTGCTGCCGGTGCTCGTCCTGCACCGGCTCGAGCGGGTGCGGCGGATGGGGGACTGGATCGTCGAGGTGCACGACTGGCTGCGCGCCGAGCTGCGGGAACTGCGTGGCCGGCTGGGTTCCGGCGACCCGCTGCACTTCGAGCAGCGGTGCCTCGGCTTCTGCTCCGCGCTCACCCGGCACCACACCGGCGAGGACACCGCGATCTTCCCCATGCTGGCCCGGCAGTTCCCGGCGCTCGCGCCCGCGTTGACGAAGCTCGGTGAGGAGCACGTCGGTGTCGCCCGGCTGCAGGAAGAGATCCGGCGGCTCGTCGACGAAGAGACCGATCCGGTCCGCCTGCGCGCGGAGTTCGACCGGCTGGCGTCCGCTTTGGACACCCACTTCGCCTACGAGGAGGCCACGATCGTCACCGCGTTGAACGCGCTGGCCCCGGCGCCCGGCTGATCAGAGCAGGACCTCGGCGAGCATCCGGTGGTGCTCGGCCTCCGCGTCAGGTGAGGGGCCGAGCACCTGGACCGCGACGTGGTCGGCGCCGGCGTCCACATGGGACCGCAGCCCCTTCGCGAGCGTCTCGGGTGTGCCGTGCCGGACGAGGTCGTCGATCAGCCGGTCACTGCCGGCGCCGGCGACGTCGTCCGGCGTGTACCCGTGGCGCAGCAGGTTCTTCACGTAGTTGCTCAGGCTCAGGTACGGCGTTTCGACGAACGGGCGGCCGATGGCGCGCGCGGCCACCGGGTCGTCGTCGACGACCACCTTCTGCTCGGGCGCGAGCAGCTTTCCCGCGCCGAGGACCGACCGCGCGTGCCGGGTGTGGCTCACCGGAACGAGGTACGGGTGCGCGCCCGCGGTGCGCTCGGCGGCCAGTTTCAGGACGCGGTCGCCGAGCGCGGCGAGGACGCGGGCTTCGACCGGGACACCGGCCGCGTCGAGCCGGTCGAGGTAGTCGACGATCTTGTCGTACGGGCTGCGGTACCGGGTGACCGACTCCGGGTGCCCGACACCGACGCCGAGCAGCAAGCGCTTTCCGTACCGGCCCGCCAGCCGGTGGTAGGACTCGGCGAGGGGCTCCGGGTCGTCGGACCACATGTTGACGATCGCGGTCGCCACGGTGATCCGCTCGGTCGAGGCCAGCACGTCCTCGACGAACGCGAGGTCGCCGATCGAGGCTGAGCCGGTGCCGAACCAGACCGTGCCGTACCCGAGCCGGTCGGCCGCGACCGCGTGCGCCTTGCGGGTCACGTCGTCGCGGTGCGGGGCCAGGAAGACGCCGAACGTGCCGAGCTGCATGTCTACCTCCACTACATTGGCTATAGACGTCAATGTAGCAAATGTAGCGCGCGGATGTCAGGCGGCCAGCCGGTGCAGCCACTCCCGCAGCATCCCGCGCTCGGTCGGGGTCAACGCGTCGACGTCGTCCGCGAGCGCGGTCGACAAAGCGACCGCCAGGCTGCCGACGGAGGAGTCCCCGGCCGGCGGCTCGGCGAGCAGCCCGGCGAGCACGGCCTCCCTGACCTGCGTGGACATCGCCAGGTCGCGGTTTCCTTCGGGCTGGGCGATCAGGCTCAGCGTGACGCCGCTGTTGGCCGCCGCGAACTGCCGCGCGGCCTCGGCCGCCTCGACGCGCAGCTGCCCGTCGCGCGCCAGCGGCGTGAACAGCTCCAGCAGCATCGCCTCGGCGCTCGAGGTCAGGTTGCACGGCACGCCCGGCTCGATCTGGCCGTAGAGCAGCACGTAGAACGTGGGGTGCTCCAGGCCATACTCGACGTGCCGGTCCCAGCCCGCGCGGACCCGGTCGACCGGGTCACCGCCGGCCGAAGGCGCCTGGACGTACTGGGTGAAGCCGTAGTTCACCACGGCGTCGAGCAGGCCCTGCTTGCTGCCGAAGTGGTGGTAGAGCGTGGGGGCCTGGACGCCGGCGCGCTCGCAGATCGCCCGGGTCGAAACCGGGCCACCATCGGCTTCGTGCAGGAGCTGGCCGGCGGCCAGGAGCAGGCGGTCACGCGTGCTCGTCGTGTCACTCGATCGTCCGGCCATGTAGCAATTGTAGCGCCGCGCTATAACGTCACCGGAGACGCTGCTGGAAGCGGCGAAGCGCGACGAAGGCGGCCAGGACCTTCGGGTCGGTGGTGGCGCCGCCCGGCCGGACCGACCGGTAGCCGTCCAGCAGCGCTTCGCGCAGGCTGTCCCGCTGCGGCAGGTGAGCCAGCTCGCCGATCGTCACGGCGAGGTCGTAGGCGTAGTGCCCGAACCCGCAGCCGTCGAAGCCGATCACCCGCACCCGGCCCCGGTGGAAGAGGTAGTTCTCCTGGTGCAGGCCGCCGTGGACCAGCCCGAAGACGTCGTCGCCGAAGCCCAGCTCGGCGCGCACCCCGCGGATCCGCTCCACCGCGGCGCGGACCGACGCGTCGCCGCCGGCCTGCGCGATCGCCCGCTCGAGCACGACGTCGGAGAAGCCGTTCACCTGCGAGCGGCCGAACTCGGTGAGGTCGTCGACCCGGCCGCGGTCGAGGCCGTTCATCCGCCCGCCGTGCTGCTGCAGCCGCGCGGTCAGCTCGCCCAGCGAGTACAGCTGCGGCGGGCCGAGGCGCTCGTCGACGAACCGGCCGTCGACCCAGCGGCAGAGCACGCAGGTGCGCGGCTCCGGCACCGCCGGGTCGGCGACGACGGTGACCAGGTCGCGCCCGCGCGTCGGCACCGGCCGCGGAACCGCGAGGTCGGTCTCCCGGCACAGCGCGGCCAGCCAGGCCATCTCGGACCGCACCTGCGCGACACCCGGCCCGTCCGGTCGCTGCACCCGCAGGACGTACCGGCCGCCGTCCGCGCCGTCGACGCGGAACGTCGTGTTGAGCCCGCGCCCGAGCGGGGTCAGCCGGGCCACGGGGACGTCGTAGGAGGTCAAGGCGGCTTCGGCGAGCCGGCGCAGCCTGCGGGTGCGGCCCGAGCGGTCGAGGTCGGCGAACGGCCGGGTGTTCGCCGAGAAGTCGGCCATGGCCCACGTGCTCAGCTGATCGACCGTTCTTGCTCGCGGGAGTGCGACACCAGCTCGATCGTCGGCGTCGCGTGCCGGCCGCCGCCGAGCCGCTCGACCCCGCGCAGGCCCTCGACCAGCCGCTCGACCTCGGTGTCCGGCCGCACCCCGAAACGCATGAACTGGCTGGTCATACCGATCTTGTTGCCGCACTGGCGCACCAGCAGGTGGTGCTCGGCGAGCAGGTAGTCGCACAGCTCGGCGCCGTCGACCGAGCCGGGCAGCTTGACGAGCAGGAAGTTCGCCTGCGACGGGTACACCGTCAGCTCCTGGAACTGCGAGAGCTGCGAGTTCATCATGAACCGGTCGAGCGCGAGCTTCTTGAGGCTTTCCTCGTACTCCGCCCGGCGTTCGGCGAGCATGAAGATCACGGTCTCGGCCAGCGAGTTCAGGTTCCACTTCGGCAGCGCGGCCGACAGCTTGCGGGTCAGCGCCGGGTTCGACACCTGGTAGCCGAACCGGATCCCGTGCAGCCCGAAGTTCTTGCCCAGGCTCTTCAGCACGATGACGTTCGGCCGCACGACGGCTTCGGCGGCCACCGACGGGTTCATCTCGACCTCGACGAAGTCGATGAACGACTCGTCGATCACCACCAGGTCGAGGTCCTCGAGGGCGTCCATGAACCGGACCACCTCGCGCCGCGGCAGGTACCCGCCGTCGGGGTTGTTCGGGTTGCACAGCACCGCGACCCGCGAGCCGCGCCGCTTGATGAACTCGATGTACTCGTCGACGCGCAGCTCGAAGTTGTTCGCCTCCTTCAACAGGAACATGTCGACGCGCTTGCCGGTCTCGAGCGGCTGGTCGGTCCACCGGCCGAAGGTCGGGATCGGCACCGCCACGCTCGAGCCGACGAGCAGCCGGTCGATCCAGGTGATCAGCTCGGTGGAGCCGTTGGCCAGGGAGATCGTCGACGGGTTGAGCCGCAGCACGTGCGCCAGCTGCGCGGTGATCGCGCCGGCGTCGCTCGGGTAGAACTTGAGGATGGTGCGGAGGTTCCGCTCCAGCTCGCCGAACATCGCGTCGGTGGGGAAGTACGGGTTGCAGGGGATGCAGAAGTCCGCGAGGTCGTCCGCGTGCTGGCCCATCGCCCTCGCCACGGAGAAGAACGACGGGCTGTGGGCCTGGCTCTGCTGGAATAGGCCGTGGGTGGTCATACCGTGCCGCACGCGTGATCTCCGTCCGCCGCTTTACCGGCCCCTTGCCTTCCCATCGGGGATACGTGCGAATCGGACGGGCGGTTCAATGCCGGTCAGCGCGTAGGCCCCGGTGCCGGCGAGCACGGCCAGCGCCAGCACGGACAACGCCAGCACCGGCAGCGGCGCGGCCAGCGGGCCGACCCCGGCGAAGGACTCGACGCCGATGACCGCGGTGAGCAGGGCGTCGGCGACGACGGCGATGACGACGACACGCAGCCGGTGCGCCTCGGGCCACCGGGTGAACCGCAGCAGCCAGGCCAGCGCGGGCAGCACGAGGATCGCGTGCATCGCGACCGCGTGGAGCGGCTTCAGCGAGCCGGCGGTCGTGTACGCGCCTTCCGGGTCGCCGCCGCGGGCCAGCACCACGCCGCGGGCGATCATCACGGCGCCGGTGGCCAGCGCGACCAGGAGGACGACCAAGCCGGCGCGGATCGCCAGGCGGAGGCTGGGCGCGTCCGGACCCGGCTCGACCAGCGCGGCGGCCGTGAAGCCGATGACGGTCAGGATGATCACCCCGCCACCCGCCGCGAGCGTCATCGAAACGACGTTGTCGAACGGCGTCTCGAAGTTGAAGTGCGAGGGCACACCGCGCCAGGCCTGCATGCTGACCAGCACGACCTCGGCGACGCTCGCCGCGGTGAACGCGCCGAGCAGGGTCGAGCGCCACCGGAGGCGGACGGTGAGGAACGACGTTGCCCAGGCGACCGACACCAGCGTCAGCCCGAACGAGAGACCGAACGTGACGGCCTTGCGCATCGACAGCGGGCCTAGCCACGAGCCGCCGGTCGCGAGGAGCACGACGGCGTGCGCGACGCCGCTGAGGAACAGCGCCGCGCCGACGACGTAGGCGATCCGCTCGGTTCGCCTGCCGTCCTGCCAGATCCGGGTCAGTGCGTTCATGGCCCCGAAGTGTGGCCCTCGTGTGGCGCCGGCCGCGTCGTCCCGGCGTCGACACCACGCCGTACGACGACGGGCGTACGGCGGCGGAGAAGAATTGAAAAAGCGCTGGTAAAGAAATTGATTGGTTCTTGACCGGACTATGGGTGAAGTGGTGTCCGGGGCCACTCGCCAGGCGGATGCGGCACGGGCGCCGGAGTCCTACCATCGAATCATGTACATCGCACTGCTGACCTACACAGCACCCGAAACAGAAGTCGACTACGCGCTCCCGGACCATTCGGACTGGGTGCGCAAACAATTCACGAAAGGGGTCTTCCTCGTTTCCGGAAAGGGCACCGGCGCGGCCGACCACGTCATCCTGACCCGCTCCGTGCTGCGAGGCACGCTCGACGCGATCCTCGCCAGCGACCCGTTCGTGGTCCAGCGGCTCGCCCGGTACGACGTCATCGAGTTCACCGCCACACGCACCGCGCAGGAGCTGCTGGCGATCAACGAGGCCATCGCCTCCTGAGGAGTCCGCCACGGTCGGGTGGCCCGGCGACGATGCCCCGCCACCTGCCGGCGAAGAAGACCTGTCTTCGTCTCATGCTGCCTCGGACGACCCGCTTTCCCGATTTTGTCGGTGGCCTCCGCTAGTGTGGAAATCGGGGGTACCCAGGGCGTCCCGGCGCGGATTTCCGTTGCGGGGCAACAAAAATCCGGCCGTCCGCCACCGTCGATCATCACCCGATCCAGCGATTACCGTCGCACAGGTGTTCGGGTAGCGTCGTTGCCATGACCGAACCGCGAAGATTCCCGCAGCGCCATCGACTCACCGAAGTGGCGCTGCGAAACGGAAAACGTCTACCGACCGAGCCATCGCCGGAAATGCGGTGGCAGTTCCCGCTCCCGCGCCTCCGCCGTCGTCAGCCAGGCGAAGTCGTCGTGCTCTTCCGGATTGAGCACAACGTCGCTCGTGTCGTCTTCTTCGGCGGCGTAGACAAAAGCGTGCACCCGCATCGCCCGCCCGGCGACGTCGGGCCACGAATCACGCCACAGTTCTTCCGTGACGCGCACTTTCAGCCCGGTCTCCTCCGCCGCTTCCCGTTCCGCCGTGGCCTCGAAGCGCTCGCCCGGCTCGGCCGTGCCGCCCGGCAGCTCCCACCGCCCCGCGAGGAAAACCCCGGGGCGGCGGCGCAGGAACAGCACCCGGTCACCGCGAGCGATCCGGCAGTAGGCCAGGTCCTTCCGCGCGAGCTCCGTCATGCGCGTGATTCTCGCTCAGTTGGTCTTGGACGTCGGAAGGTGGGCGCCCAGGTAGCCGACGTACACCGTGCCGGTGCCGTCGGTGTCGTCGAGGAAGTGCAGCCGGGGCGCCGGCGACTTGAAGCGCTCCAGGGCGATGTGCGCGCCGAAGTAGTCGCGGCCGGCCGGGTTCGTTTCGGGGTCGACGCGGAACGTGCGCGCCTGGCGCAGCCGTTCGTTCGTGGTCACCGTGTCCGACTCGGCCAGGGCGATGATGTTGGCGCTGATCAGCGAACCCGGCTGGCCGGTCCGGGCGAACGCGAGCACGTCCGACAGCTCGGGCCCCGGGTCGCGGCCCGAGCCGAGCAACGAGGTCCGCGCGCAGGCGTAGGCGTCGAGGGTGCGGAGCGCGTCCCACGCCTTGCGGCGCCAGGCGGCAGCTTTCGGGTGGTGGTCGAGGATCGCGGCCGGGGCCGGCTCGGCCGTGATCGCGAGGTGCTTGAGCTTCACCGTCGCGGCGCCGATCAGCTCGGCGAAGCTGGGGAACTCTTCCGGCGGCCGCTCGGCCGCGGTCACCTCGTCCGCGGCGTGGTGCCGGGCCAGGCGGCCCGCCAGCAGGCCGTTGACGCGTCTCAGCTCGTCGCGCTCGGCCTCCGTCTCCTCGAACGCCCGGGCGTAGTCGTCCAGCTCCTCCTGAAGCTGCGCGAGCTGCTCCCGCAGGCAGGCGACTTCGGCCGCGGAAAGCTCGTCCAGGCGGTGGCGAAGTGTCTTCACCTCCCCGGCGTGGCGGTCCCGGTCCTCGGCGTCGGCCTTCGCCTTCTTGCGCAGGATCGTGATCACACCCCGCGCCTCGGCCAGCTCGCGCTCGGCGCGGCCCAGCTTCTCCGTCAGCTCGGCGTCGGGCTCTCGCTCCGGCGAGGCGAACGGATCCGTTGCGTACCAGGAGCGGACGCTCGGCACCTCGGCCCACTCCTCGGGCAGCGGCGTCCGGCTCCGCGTCTGGATGAGCCGCGTGATCGCGCCTTGGAGGGCCTCGCCGGACACCGGGCTGGCAGTCTCGACGAAGTCGGGGAGCTGGTCGCACGGCGGCACGTACAGCCGCGCGCCCTGCGGCACCGCGCACCCGAGCGGCAGGTGCCGGTTCAGGGTGCGGCGGAAGCGGTCGTCGACGTCGAACACGTTGACCAGACCGGGCCAGCCGTCGACCGGCACCGTCGGCGGCTCGGTGAGCACCAGCACCGCCGACGTCCGCCACGACGCCGTCAGCGCCTCGCCCAGCAGATCGGCGACCCGGTCGCACTCCTGGCTCGACCAGCCCCGCATCGCGAGCACCGGCGTTTCGATCGGGATCTCGTCACTGCCGCCTGCGCCCAGCTCCTCCAGGCCGATCCGGTGCGCCGGCGCTTCGTGGCCGGCGCTCCACGGCCGGGTGCACGCCGCGGCCAGCAACCACGCCACCCGGTCCTCTCCGGCGTGATAGCACAGCGAAAGCAGTACCTGAACGGAGTAGCGGCCTTCGCCGCCCGTCCACGCGAACTTCAGGTCGCACCGGCGCGAGCCGCCGTCGTCGGACGAGCCGAGATCGGTGACGCTGTAGTCCTCGTGCTGCCGCTGGCGCGTGATCAGCCTGCTGCGCAACGCGTCCAGGGGGCGTTTCCCCTCGGTGGGGACCAGTCCGTGGTGCCAGATCCGGTGCACCCCCACAGGGCTCAACTCCGTTCGCCGGAAACAGGACCTCAGTCGAACATAGCGGATCCTGTGACCGATCGAACGCGGGGCGTCACCTCATTCACGCTTCCAGAGGCAAAACGGATGCCCGGCCGGATCGAGGCAGACCCGGACGTCCTCCTGCGGCTGAAAATCCGCGACCGTGGCGCCCGCGGCCGTCGCGGTGGCGGTGGCCGCCGCGAGGTCGTCGACTTCGATGTCGAGGTGCAGCTGCATCTGCTGGCCGCCCTCGGCCGGCGGCCAGACCGGCGGGACGTGCCCGGTCTCCAGCTGGAACGACAACCCGGCGCCGCCGTCGTCCGGGCGCAGGGTCACCCACTCCGGCTCGTCGGTCTTGATCGGCCAGCCGAGCAGGATCGAGTAGAACTCGGCGAGCGCACGCGGTTCCGGAGTGCCGAGCACGGTGGAGGTCAGCTTCATGATCCGAGGGTTACCCACCTGCTAGGGCGCCCTACCCGGGGAACCCGCCCTGGTTGTCGAAGTACGCGACCGGTGGGCCGACGTGTCGCCACGAGGTCGTCGCGAACACGGCCGCGCCCGACAGCGCGAGCAGCACCGTGATCACGGCGAGCGCGGCGCCGATCCGGCCCGGGCCGGATCGGGTGCGGGCGCCGGCGTAGACACCGAAGACGAGTGCCAGCACGCTGATCGGCAGCAGCGCGAACCAGAGGGCGCCGAGCACGAGCAAGAACGCTTGCGAGACCCAGGAATACACCCAGGCCGAAACGACCTGCGGCCGGACGATCAGCCAGGCCGCCCAGGTCGCGACGGCCAGCGTCAGGCCGGACGCGCCGATCGCGACCGACGCGATCGCCAGGCCACGGCCGGGCCGGATGGTTTCTCCTGCTTCGGCTTCGAACTCAGGTGCCCCCATGCCGGGAACATCAGCTCCGGACGGTCCCGCGTTACCGCCCCCGGGCTCGTCGAGACGGCGCGCGAACAACCGCCTCGGCTACCCGGTCGGCGCGTCGTACCTGCGCGCCGCGGCTCGCCGAAGAGCAGGACAGCGCCACCGGATTCCCGTGGCTCGCCACGATCCTGATGGTCGCTGGGCTCGTCGTCGCGACGGCGGCTGGTGTCGCTGCTGTGGGGCGCGCTCGTCGTCCTGGTTCGTGCGCGGATCGCTACGCCGCAGGCCCACCCCTCGGCACCCGGAATACGGCGGCCGGGCCTCGGTTGCACCTTGGCGCAGGCGCACACACACCGAGGGAGCCGCCATGTCGTCCGAGGACATCCAGGGGACCGTCGCCGACGGGTTCGAGCCGGTCCGCGCGGAGTTCGCCGCCGTTGCGGCCGAGGAAGGGGGTGACTACGCCGCGCAGCTCGTCGCGCACGTCGACGGTGAACGCGTTGTCGACCTGTGGACCGGTCCCGAGATCACCGCCGATTCGCTGACCGGGGTGTTCTCCTCGACCAAGGGCGCCGCGCACCTCGTGGTCGCGCTGCTCGTCCAGGACGGGGTGCTCGAGCTCGACCAGCGGGTCAGCCACTACTGGCCGGAGTTCGGCGCGGCGGGCAAGGAGCGGATCACGCTGCGGGAGCTGCTCGCGCACCGCGCCGGCGTGGTCGGCGCCGACCACGGGTTCACGGCCGAAGAGCTTGCCGACGACCGGGTGATCGCCGAGCGGCTCGCGCCGCAGCGGCCGTACTGGCGGCCGGGCACGGCGTTCGGTTACCACGCGCTGGTGATCGGCGCGCTGACCGGCGAAGTGGTCCGGCGCGTCACCGGCCGCAGCATCCAGGAGCACTACGAGGAGCGCGTCCGGAAGCCGTTCGGGCTCGACTTCCACCTCGGGCTGCCGGAGGAGCTGGAGCCGCGGTTCCTGACCACGCAGCCGATGCTGCCGACACCGGAGCAGCTGGCCGAGCTGGAGGCGGCCGCGAGCGGGGCGGACAGCATCAGCGGCATCGCCTTCAACCGCAACCACCCGAAGGCGCCGGAGCTCTGGGACCTGCCGAACATCAAGGTGATCCGGCAGCTGAGCCCGGCGTCGGTCGGCGGTGTCGCGTCGGCGCGCGGGCTGGCCGGGATGTACGCGGCGGTGCTCGGCGGGCTGCTCCGTCCCGAGACCGCGGCGGAGTTCGCGCAGATCCACTCGATCGGCGACGACCTGTCGACCCGCAACCACAACGCGTTCGGGCTCGGCTTCGCGATCGTGTCGGACGACTACCCGGTCCTGGGCCAGGGCGCGTTCGGCCACAGCGGCGCGGCCGGCTCGCAGGCGTTCGCCGACCCGCGCTCGGGGCTCGCGTACGGCTACAACCGCCGTCGCTTCGCCTTCCCCGGCGGTGCGGCCCCGGAGAACGTCCGGCTGGTGACCGCCGTCCACGCGGCGGTGACGGCCAGGCGCGCCTGACGCCCGCCTGGCCACCGCGCGGGGTGCACAGCGAGGCACACCGTCGTTACAGACTTCACCCGTTAGGACGTTCCACTGTCGACATTTGGCCTGTTCACGGCGGTCGGTCTGACTTTCCGTAGCGAAAACCCTCCCGATCATTGCTCCGTTGTGGAACTATTGGGCCGTTCGCGGGGAGAGGGCCCCGCGAGGGGAACTCACCGTCACGGCGAGCGTCCCCATGCAGATCCCCAGGGGAGAGGAGATCGACCATGTCGACGCCCACGGACACCAAGCCCGAAGGAACCCCGGAGCCGACGCCGGAACCGACGCCCGTGGTCCAGTGGACCGACGCGGACGGCAAGGTCCACGTCGACCACCCGGTCCACACGGAATGCGCGAACGGCTGCTATCAGGACGTCAAGGCCTGAGTTCCGCCTCGTGGAGGCAAGCCCGCCTGCTGATCTACCGGTAGGCGGGCTTCTTTTTGCCGAAGCCTGTGCTGTCATAGGTGGGTGCCCGTGATTGACCTGAACCCCTCCGAGGTGATCGAGAGGGTTCACGCCCTGCAGAAGGACGCCGCGGACGCGTCGTGTGTCGCGCGGTACCACCAGAGTCTTCGCCTGCTGCGCCGCGGGATGAGCCTGCTGGACTCGGTGCACCCGGTGCCGTCCGGGTTCCGCACCGACTGGCTGGTGACCAGAATCCGGCTGGCCAGCACGCTGACGGCGGTGTCTTCGGAGATCTCGAACGATCTCGCCGCGGGCCTCGCGGGCCTGGACGACGTCCGGCTGCTGATCAACGCGGTGGAAGACCCGGTGCTGCGGGCCGAGCTCAACGGGTCCCTGAACCACAACTACGCCATGCGGCTGATGGGCGTGGGGCGCAACGACGAAAGCCTCGTCTCGTTCGACCGGGCCATCGAGCACCACGAGTTCCGGCTGGCGAACGGGCCCGAGCCCGAGTCGCGGATGGGCGCGTTCACGATGACCCTGGCCTCGCGGGGCTGGGTCCACATCCGGCTGGGCAACGTCCGCGAAGCCCAGGCCGACCTGACCCGGTCGCTGGAGCTCGCCGAGAAGTACGAGCTGCGCGGCAACGCGGCGAGCACGCGCCGGACGTTGGGCACGCTCGCGCTCCGGATGGGCGATGTGCCCGAGGCGCTTCGGCTCTACGACGAGTGCGAGCGCAGCTACCGGGCGCTCGACCTCGAGATCCCGCCGACCCTGCGGCTCGCGCAGGCCGAGGCGCTGCTCGCGGCCGGGCTCGCGGACGAGGCCGGCGCCCACCTCGACGAGATCCTGCCGGTCATGGTCGAGGAACAGAGCATCAGCCGGGAGCTGGCCCTGGCCGAGCTATACCGTGCCTCGGCGGCTCTGATGGGCGACGACGTCGAGCTCGCCCGGGAGATGGCTTACTCGGCGCGTCGCCGGATGTCGAAGGTCGGCTGCCTGACGTGCACGGCCAACGCGACCCTGATGGGGCTGAAGGCCGACGCGCGAGACGCGCTGGAAAGCGGCAGCATCCCCGCCGGCTTGCCGACCAAGGCGCTGCGCGCCGCCGACAAGATGCCGACCCCGCAGCTGACCGACCAGGCCGCGACCGCGCGGATGCTCGCCGTCCGGCTGGACATCCGGCGGGGCAACCTCAAGCGCGCCATCGAAACCCTGCGCAAGGTCCCGCGTCCCGGGCAGCTCACCCCGATCGACTACCGGATGCTTCGCCGGCTCTGCCGGGCCGAGCTCGCCGTCGCGCAGGGGAGCCGGGCGCGGGCGCTCACCGAGATCCGGTCCGGGCTCACCGAGCTTGACGCCGTCCGCGACCGGATGGGCGGGCTAGACCTCGTCTCCGGGACCGCCCTGCACGGGCAGGAGCTCGCCGATCTGGCCGTCAAGCTCGTGCTGGAACGCAACGACGCCCGGCGGCTGTTCGTCTGGCTCGAACGGACTCGCGCGCAGACCTACCGCTACGAGCCGCTGTCCGCCGGGACCGATCCCGAGCTCGCCGCGCGTGTGGCCGAGGTGCGGGGTCTGGGGCAGGCCATCCAGGAGGCCCAGCACGACGGCCACCCGATCGCCGGCCTGCGGGCGAAGTACAACGAACGGCTGCGGGAGGCCCAGCGGCTCGGGTGGCACACCGGGCGCTGGGGCCGGCCGCGGCCGGTGGCGGGGCTCAGCGAGGTGGTCGCGCAGCTCGGTGAACGAGCCTTGGTCAGCTTCGCCGCTTCCGGGGACGAGCTGGTCGCCGTGGTGGTCGCCGGGGGTGAGTGCCGGCTCGTGCGGCTCGGGTCCGCCGAGGCCGCCGGCGAGTCGGCGCGGGTGCTCAACGTCGATCTCGACGCGCTCGCGCCGGACAACCTGCCCGAGCGGCTGGCCGAGGTGGTCATGGCCTCGGCGCGCAAGCAGGCCGACAAGCTCGACGCGCTGCTGATCGAGCCGCTGGCCGAGCTGATCGGCGACCGCCGGCTGGTCGTCGTTCCCACCGGGCCGCTCTACGCCGTGCCGTGGGGCGTGCTGCCGGGTCTGCGGGGGCGGCCGACCGTCGTCGCGCCGTCGGCGACCGCATGGCTCGCCGCCGAGCTGACGAAGTCGCCGCGGGCGCGCAAGATCGTGCTGGTCCGCGGGCCGGGGCTGGCCGGCGCGCGCGGTGAGCTCGAGAAGCTGACCACGCACTACCGCACCGCGACGACGATGACCGGCGCCAAGGCCACCGTGAAGTCCGTGCTGCGGGCGATGGACGGCGCGAAGCTCGCGCACTTCGCCGCGCACGGCGCGCACGAGCCGGAGAACGCCCTGTTCTCCCGGCTCGAACTGGCCGACGGTGCCCTCTTCGGCCACGAGATGGCCGGGCTGCGGCAGCCGCCGCGGCAGGTCGTCTTCGCCGCGTGCGAGCTGGCGCTCAACCGGATCCGGCCGGGGGACGAGGCCCTCGGGTTCGCCAGTGCCCTGCTGGCGAGCGGCTCGCGCACGGTGATCGCGCCGTTGTCGCGGGTCGGCGACCTCGCGTCGGCGGCCGCGATGGACGACTACTACCGGGCCCTCGCCGTCCGCGACAGCCCGGCGCTGGCGCTGGCGGACGCGATCGCCGTCGACCCGTTCCGCCGCCCGTTCGTCTGCCTCGGCTCAGGCTGAGAACGCCGGGGGCGACCACACCAGCCGCGGATCGGTCTGGACAAAACTGCCGAGCAGGTGGTCGACGCGGGTGAGCACGTCGAGGTCCAGCCGGACGCCGGCGGCCTTGGCGTTCTCCGTGACCTGCTCCGGCGTGCTCGCGCCGGCCACCGCCGAGGCGACGGTCTCGTGTTGCAGCACCCACGCCAGCGCCAGCTGGGCCATCGTCAGGCCGGCGTCGTCCGCGACGCCGCGCAGCAGCTCCACCCGTTCCAGCAGCTCCGGCATCAGCAACGGCCGGGCGTGCGCCGGCCCGGCCGCGCGTGAGCCCGCCGGGATACGCCCGCCCCGGTACTTGCCGGTCAGCACGCCCTGAGCGAGCGGCACCGACGCGAACTGGCCGACGCCGATCCGCTCGCCCACCGGCATCACCTGCGCCTCCGCCACCCGCCACAGCATCGAGTAATGCGGCTGGTTGGCGATGAACGGCACGTCGTGGCGCGCCGCCGCCTCGTTCGCCTGCAGCAGCTGCTCGGCTGTCCACTCCGACGTGCCGACGTACCGGATCTTCCCCTGCCGCACCAGGTCCGAGAGCGCGAGGAACGTCTCCGCGACCGGTGTCCGGTAGTCGAAGCGCAGCAGCTGGTAGACGTCGACGTGGTCGGTGCGCAGCCGCCGCAGTGACCCCTCCAGGGACGCGATCACGTGCTTCCGGCTGAGCCCGGCGTCGTTCGGCCCCGGGCCCTCCGGCCAGAAGACACCGGTGCACAGCACGAGCTCGTCGCGGCGCATCCCCGCAAAAGCCTTGCCGTACGCCGATTCCGCCGCGCCGCCGGCCCAGGCCGCCGCGGTGTGGAACGTCGTGACCCCGGCGTCCAGCGCGGCGGCGACACAGCCGTCCTCGCCGTGCGTCAGCCAGTTGCCGTACGCGATCTCGCTCACGGCGAGCCCGCTCGCGCCGAGCCTGCGGTACTCCACTTCTCAGCCTCCCTGGACGGCCATCTCGTCGATCCACGCGTCGACCGCGCGTGCCTTGCGCGCGAAGGTCTCCCGCACGGATTCGTGCGGCAGGATCAGGAACTCCTCCTTGCCGAGCCCGCGCACGACCGCCTCGGCGACGTCTTCGGGCTCGAGCAGCGGCGCCGCCGCGGCGATGGCCAGCGCGGCCGGGTGGCCGGCGGCGATGCCGGGTTCGAGCAGCGCCGTCCGGACGCCGAGCGGGCACAGCGCGCTGACCCGCACGCCACGCGGCCGGTAGGTGATCGCCAGCCACTCGGCGAGGCCGACGGCCGCATGCTTGGTGACCGAGTACGGCGCGTCGCCGGGGGTGCCGAGCAGCCCGCCGGCCGACGCCGTGAGCAGCAGGTAACCCTCGCCGCGCGCGAGCATCTCGGGCAGCACGACCTGCGCGGCGTGGACGTGCTGCATCACGTTGAGCTCCCACGACTTCGCCCACTGCTCGTCCGCCGCGTGCACCCCGGTGCCGTAGGCCGCGCCCGCGTTGGCGCAGAACAGGTCCACCGGGCCGAACTCCGCGCGCGCCGTCGTGACCAGCGCCTTCAGGTCCTTTTTGGACGTCGCGTCGGCGGTCAGCGCGACGGCCCGACTGCCCGCGGCCGTGATCTCGCCCGCGACCCGCTCGGCGCCCGCGCCGTCGACATCGGACACGACGATCCCGGCCGCCCCCTCGGCGGCGAAGCGGCGCGCCATGGCGGCTCCGATCCCGTGCGCCGCGCCGGTCAGCACGACGACCCGTCCGGTCAGTTCCACGCGGTTCTCCAGGTATTCGGGCGCCATTGTCATCCACGTGCGAAAAATGTATTTCCTGATTGCGACGTGGGTGATAAAAGTGCTGGTCAGGGTCATGATCACGCGGTGTTCAACACTTTCGGAGCCTAGCACGAGTATTGCGTTTTCCGGGCCTGGTGCGTTATTCCTGGAACCAGTCCCGGTGAAGATCACCCCCGTCCCGCGCACAGGAGGTCAGCCGATGGCCGAGCTCGTCCCGCCGTCGCACGCTCGACGGCTGCGGTGCCTGGGCTTCGGCGACCCCGGCGAGGTGGCCGCGGTCGCGCGCGGCGGTGGCCTCGGTGTGCTCGACGGCGCCGACCCGGCCGACCTGCGGCTGGTCGCGGCCCGGGTCCGGGTGCCCTACGGCGTGCGCACCGACGGCCCGCTGCCCGCGGGCGCGGCCTTCGCTGTCCGGACGAAGGCGCCGTGGACGGGCGCGCTAGCCGAGGTTGCGGACGTCACCACCGCGGCCGAGGCGGTCAGCGGCGGCGCGCTCGGGCTGGTCGCACGTGGTGGTGAGCTGAGCGACTTCGTTCTGCTGCAACAACTCCTGAACAGCTTCGACGTCCCGGTGTGGGGCACGGTGGCCGGTCCGCGCACGGCGGTGGGTGCGCTCGCCGGTGGCGCGGCGGGAGTGGTCACACCGTCCGCGGTGGACACCGAGGTGCGCCGGATCGTCGGCGCCGAGGTGCCCGCGGCCGCGCTGGGTACCCGGTTGTGCCGGACGCTGGGCAGTGCGCTGCCGGTCGTCCAGGGCCCGATGACGCGGGTGAGCGACCAGCCGGGCTTCGCTGCCGCGGTCGCCGAAGCGGGCGGGTTCCCGTTTGTCGCCGTGGCCACCGCGAACGGCGCGCGTACCACCGAGCTGCTCCGCCGCACCGCCGAGCGCCTCGGCGACCGGCCGTGGGGCGCGGGCATCCTCGGGTTCGTGCCCGACGACCTGCGAGCCGAACAGCTCGCCGCGATCCGGGCCGCGCGGCCGCGGTGCGTGCTGATCGCGGGCGGGAAACCGGGACAGGCCAAGGCTTTGGAGGCCGAGGGCATCGCGACGTTCCTGCACGTGCCGTCGCCGATCCTGCTCGGGCAGTACCTCGACGCCGGGGTCCGCCGGTTCGTCTTCGAGGGCGCCGAGTGCGGTGGGCACGTCGGTCCGCGGTCGAGTTTTGAGCTGTGGGAAGAGCAGCTGGCGGTTCTCGGCGCGGCCAAGGACGTCGAGGTGCTTTTCGCGGGCGGGATCCACGACGCTCGTTCGGCCGCGATGGTCACCGCGATGGCGGCGCCGCTCGACGGTGTCGGCATTCTCATGGGCACCGCGTACCTGTTCACCGAAGAAGCCGTGACGCACGGCGCGATCACCGGCCTGTTTCAGGAACGCGCGTTCGCCGCCCAAGCCACGGTCACGCTCGAAACCGCGCCGGGGCACCGTACACGCTGTCTGCCGAGTCCGTACACGACGGAGTTCGAGCAGGTCAAGGCGAGCCTGCGGGACGTTCCCGCGCAGGAGGCGTGGCAACGGCTGGAGGAGCTGAACACCGGACGGCTGCGCGTCGCGAGCAAGGGTGTCCGGCGTGACGGCGAGCGGCTCGACGAGGCGACCCAGCTCGCCGAGGGGATGTACATGGCGGGCGAGGTCGCCGTGCTGCGGGACAGCCGGACGACGATCGCCGAGCTGCACGCCGATGTCACCTCGGGAAAAACGTTTGCCCGTGGGGATGTCTTGGCTTCGGAAGAGTCCACAAGGGACATCGCGGTCATCGGCATGGCCTGCGCGTTCCCCGGTGCGCCGGATCTCGAGGCGTTCTGGTCGAACGTCCTGCGCGGGGTGGACGCCGTCACCGAGGTTCCGCGTGACCGCTGGGACCCGGACGTCTACTTCGGACAGTCGGCGTCGAAGTGGGGCGGGTTCCTGCCCGCGCTGGACGTCGACCCGCTGGACTACGGCATCCCGCCGGCCGCGATGGGCAGTATCGACCCGGCTCAGCTGGTGTCGCTGGAGACCGCGCGCCGGGCGTTGGCCGACGCCGGGTACGCCGAGCGAGAGTTCGACCGCGAGAACACGAGTGTTGTGTTCGGCGCGGAAGCGGGCGGCGACCTGGCCAACGCGGGCACCCTGCGGTCATTGCTCGGTGGTTATCTCGACGAGGTGCCGCCCGAACTGCTCGCCCAGCTGCCGGAACCGACCGAGGACACGTTCCCCGGCACGCTGGCGAACGTCATCTCCGGCCGGATCGCGAACCGGCTCGACCTCGGCGGCGCGAACTACACGGTGGACGCGGCGTGCGGGTCGTCGCTGGCCGCGCTCGACCTCGCGGCGAAGGAGCTGCGCGCGGGGACGAGCTCGCTGGTGCTGTGCGGCGCGGTCGACCTGCACAACGGCATCCACGACTACTTGATGTTCACGTCGGCGGGCGCGCTGTCCCCGACCGGCCGCTGCCGCCCGTTCGACGCGGCGGCCGACGGCATCGCGCTCGGCGAGGGCGTGGCGTGCCTGGTGCTGAAGCGCCTGTCCGACGCCGAACGCGACGGCGACCGGATCTACGCGGTGGTCAAGGGAGTGGGCGCGGCCAGCGACGGCAAGGCACTAGGCCTGACGGCGCCCCGCCCGGAGGGCCAGCACCGCGCGTTGGAGCGGGCGTACCGCGACGCGGGCGTTTCCCCGGCGGAGGTCGGCCTGGTCGAGGCGCACGGCACCGGCACGGTGGTCGGCGACGCGACGGAGCTGCGCACACTGACCGGCTTTTTCGCCGAGGCCGGTGCGTCGCCGGGCTCGTGCGTGCTCGGTTCGGTGAAGAGCCAGATCGGCCACACGAAGTGCGCGGCCGGCCTGGCGGGGCTGATCAAGGCGGCGCTGGCCCTGTGGCACGAGGTGGTACCGCCGACGCTGCACCTGACCCAGCCGAACGCGGCGTGGGACGTGGCCACGAGCCCCTTCACGTTCACGACGGCCGCCCGCCCATGGGCAAACCCATCGCGGCTGGCGGGGGTGAGCGCCTTCGGCTTCGGCGGCACGAACTTCCACGCGGTGCTGGCAGCAGGCCCGGTGGCCCCGGACCGGCGGCATGGTCTGCGGGATTGGAATCCGGAGGCGGAGAAGATCCTGGCAGGCATCGGTCGCGGCGCAGGCGGGCGGTCGGGTTCGACTGCTCCGGACCGACAGCCAGGCGTGAGCGGGCCGTTCGAGCGGCCGACGACCGCCATCGACCACGCCACCGGCGGACCCGGCAAGATCGCCTTCCTCTTCTCCGGCCAAGGCAGCCAGCACCCAGGTATGCTCGCCGAGCTGTTTGTGCACTTCCCCGAGCTCGCCGATCTCCTTCAGCTCGCCCCCGACGTCGCCGCCACCGCGTTCCCTCCCGCCGCCTTCGACACACAAACACGGGAGGCGCAAGAACGCGCCCTCACCGACACCCAAGTCGCGCAGCCTGCGCTCGGGCTCGTCGAGACCGCCGTGGCAAGGCTGCTCGACCAGGTCGGCGTCCGCCCCGACTTCCTTGCCGGGCACAGCTACGGCGAACTCGTCGCCCTCGCCGTCGCCGGAGCCTTCGACACCGATACCCTCCTGCAGCTCAGCCGGGCCCGGGCGAAGGCCATCGCCGACGCTGCCGAGCCCGGCACGATGGCCGCCGTCAAAGCGTCGCGGGACGCTCTCACTCCTACCCTCGTCGGGCCCGATGTTGTTGTTGCCAACCACAACGGGCCCGAACAGGTTGTCCTTTCCGGACCGGTTCCGGCGATCGAACGCGCGATCCGGCGGTTGCGGGAGACCGGCATCGCGGCCAAGCGGATCCCCGTCGCCTGCGCGTTCCACAGTCCGCTCGTCGCCGCCGCGAGCGCGGTCTTCGCGGACGAACTCCGCACACAGTCCATTGTGGAACCGAAGCTTCCGGTGTGGGCGAACCGGACCGCGAAGCCGTACCAGAAGGACGTCCGAAGTGAACTGGCCGCGCAGATCAGCGCACCGGTCAAGTTCCTCGACCAGATCGAAGCCATGTACGCGGCCGGCGCGCGGACGTTTGTCGAGGTCGGCCCCGGGCGGGTGCTTTCCCGGCTCGTCGCGGACATCCTCGGCGACCGCCCGCACACCGTGGTCGCCTGCGGACCCGATCTCAATGCCTTCCTGACCGCGCTTTCCCGTCTTGCACAAGCCGGTGTGGACGTTCGCACCGAGCGGCTGACCCGGCCGAAGCCGCCCGTGAAAGCCGCCTGGGACGTTGACGGGCGGTCCGTGCGCGCGCCCGGTGCCGCGGCGCCCGCCCTGCCCCCGGCCCGACGAATCCGGAGTACCGCCATGACCCAGCCCGCCCCCGGCCGCGACCAGGCGGTCGTCGACTTCCTGCGCACCACCCGCGAGCTCGTCGCCGCCCAGCGTGAGGTGATGCTCGGGTACCTCGGCAGCGCGCCCGCGCCGGTCGTGGTCGCGGCGCCCGAACCCGAACCCGAGCCGGTGGTCGAGGCGGCTCCGGCCGACGTCCTCACCACCGTCATCGGCGTGATCAGCGAGCGCACCGGCTACCCGGCCGACATGATCGCCGGCGACCTCGACCTCGAAGCCGACCTCTCCATCGACTCCATCAAACGCACCGAGATCGCCGGCACGCTCCTGAGCCGCCTCGGTCTGCCCGCCGACGACCGCACCGACCAGCTCAGCCGCGACCGCACGGCCGACGCGCTCACCGCGCACCTCGAGAGCTGGCTGACTCCCACACCCCGGGCCGTCGCCCCGACGCGCTACCGGCTCGAACGCGTCCCGGTGCCGCTCGCCCCGGATCCCGCGAGACTGCGCGGGAAGACCGTCGCGGTGCTGGGCGACGACGAGTCCGTGCGTGCGGCCTTCACCGGCGCGGGCGCGGAGATCGTCGCCGAAGCCGCGGACGTCACCGTCGTCCTGGCCGCCGGCCGCAGTGTCCCGGACGTGTTCCTGCTGCTCAAGGCGCTGAGCGGTACTGTCCTGGTGGCGGCCGAGCCGCGCACTCCCGGCCTGCGTGGCCTGGTCCGCGCGGCGGCGCTCGAACGCGACGGGGTCACCCGGCTCGTCGAGATGACGCAGGACGTCGCGAAGGTGCTGGTCGACGAAGCCCTCAGCGACGGCCCGTCCGTCGTCGGGCACGACGAGACCGGCCGGTTCACCGTCGAACCGCGGCCCGCGGACCTCGGCTCCCTCGCCTACTCCGGCGCCGGGCCGGGCGGGGGTGAGCTGGCCGCGCTGGGCCTCGGCCGCGACTCGGTCGTGCTGCTGGTCGGCGGGGCCCGCGGCATCACCGCCCGCGCGGCCGTCGCGTTCGCCGCCTCCGGGTGCCGGCTCGAGCTCGCCGGGCGCACCCCGTGGCCGGGTGAGCCGGACGACCTGCCCGAAGACCCCACGGCCATGCGCGCCGTGCTCGCCGGGCGCGGCGGCTCGGTCGCCGACATCGAACGGCGGGTGCGGACTGTCCTGGCCCAGCGGGAGATCGGCCGCACGCTCGACCAGATCCGGTCCGCGGGTGGTGACCCGGCCTACCGGACGCTCGACGTGCGTGACCCCGACGCCGTACACCACCTGGTCAAGGACCTGGCCGGCCGCGTCGACGGGGTGGTCTTCGCCGCCGGGGTGATCGACGACAAGCTGATGGCCGACAAGGACGAGCAGTCGTTCCGAACCGTCTTCGAGACCAAAGTGGACGGCGCTCAGGCGCTGCTCGCCTCGCTGGCGGAGTCCGGGATCGAACCCCGGTTCGTCACGTTCTTCGGCAGCATCGCCGCGGTGCTCGGCAACCGCGGCCAGACCGACTACGCCGCCGCGAACGACGCGCTCGAGGCGCTGGGCGCAAGCTGGCCCGGGCGGGCTGTGACCGTCCACTGGGGACCGTGGGCGCCCGCGGACGACCACGGCGGCATGGTGTCGCCGGAGCTCGCCCGCGAGTACGAGCGCCGGGACGTCAGCCTGCTCGACGCCGACGAGGGTGTCGCGGCGCTGCTGCGCGAGCTTGCCTACGGCACGGACCGCGCGGTGCTGTACACGGCGTCGTTGTGGTGAGCCACGAGCCGGTCGCGGTGGTCGGCCTGGGGGTGTTCCTGCCCGGGGCATCCACAGTGGACCAGTACTGGCACAACCTCGTCGAAGGCGCCGACGCGATCACCGAGATCCCGCCGCAGCGCCGGGATCCGGCGTTCCACGGCCACGACGGCACCGCGCCGGACCGCACGCACGGCCGCCGCGGCGGGTTCGCCCCGGACACCCTCGAGTTCGACCCGGTCGCGCACGGTGTGCCGCCGACTTCCCTCGACGGCACCGAGCCCGACCAGCTGACGGCGCTCGCCGTCGCCGTGGCCGCGGTCGACGACGCCGGTGGTCTCGGCCGGCTCGGCGACCCCGAACGGATCGGCGTCGTGCTCGGCCGGGGCGGTTACCTCTCGCCCGGGCTGCAGGGCTTCGACCAGCGCGTACGCACCGTCCGGCAGGTCACCCGAACAGTCGGTGAGCTGATGCCTTCGGCGGGGCCCGAGGTGCTGGACCGGCTGCGGACGGCGTTGCTCGAACCGCTCGGCGAGTTCCGGCCGGAGACGGCCGCCGGGCTCGTGCCGAACCTCGCCGCGGCCCGGGTCGCGAACCGGCTCGACCTCGGCGGCCCGGCGTACACAGTGGACGCCGCGTGCGCGTCTTCGCTGGTCGCGGTCGACCAGGCGATCGGAGAACTGACGCGGCGACGCTGCGACGTCGTCTTGGCGGGCGGGGTGCACCAGACCCAGGACGACACACTCTGGTCGCTGTTCACGCAGCTCGGCGCGCTGTCGGTGAGCCAGCGGATCAGCCCGCTGTCCCGCGCCGCGGACGGCATGCTCATCGGCGAGGGCACCGCGGTGGTCGTGCTCAAACGGCTGGCCGACGCCCGGCACGACGGCGACCGCGTGTACGCCGTGGTCCGCGGCAGCGGCACGTCGAGCGACGGGCGGGGCGCGAGCCTGCTCAGCCCGTCCGTCGCCGGCCAGACCCTGGCGCTGCGCCGGGCCTGGGCCGGGCTCGACCCGGCGGAGATCGGCCTGCTGGAGGCCCACGGCACCGCCACCCCGGCCGGGGACGCCGCCGAGCTGACCACCATCGCCGACGTGTTCGGCCAGGCCGGCGGGACCCGGTCGGTGATCGGCTCGGTCAAGTCGATGATCGGGCACACCCTGCCGACGGCCGGCGTCGCCGGGCTGGTCAAGGTCGCGCTCGCGCTGCACCACGGCGTGCTGCCGCCGACGCTCAACTGCGCCGACCCGAACCCGCTGCTGGACAAGACCCGGTTCCGGGTGCTGGCCGAGGCGGAGGACTGGGGGGCGCTGCCGCGCGTGGCCGCGGTCAACGCGTTCGGCTTCGGCGGGGTGAACGCGCACGTCGTGCTGGAAGCCGGGGATCCGGCGCCGAAGCGGCGGATGCGGGTCGACGAGCCGGAACGCGTGCTGCGGCTGGCCGCGGACTCGCCGTCGGAGCTGCTGGACCGGCTCGACCGACGAGGGGAGCCCGGTACCGGCCGGTGCCGGATCGGGATCGTCGGCGTCGACGAACGCAAGCTCGCCACCGCTCGCCGGGTGCTCACCAAGGTGGCGGCCGACGGCCGGTCGTGGCACGGCGGCGGTGACGTCTGGTGCTCGGTCGACCCGCTGCTGCCCGGCGGGAAGACCGCGTTTGTCCACCCGGGACTGGAGGACGGCGCCGAACCACGGCTCGCCGACGTGGCCCGGCACTTCGGCTTCGACCGTCCACAGTGGTCCACCAAGACCGTGCTCGACCGCGCGGCGAGCGTGACCGCGGCCGGGCTGGTCCTCGACCAGGCGCTGCGGCGGCTGGCGATCCGGCCGGACGCGCTCGCCGGGCACAGCGTCGGCGAGTGGACGGCGATGCAGGCCGCCGGGATGTACCGGGCGGCGCCGGCGCGGTTCGAGTTCGAGCTGCCCGAGGCCGACTACCTGGTGCTGGGCTGTCCGGCCGCGCGCGTGGCCGGGATGCTCCCGGACGAGCTGGTGATCTCCCACGAGAACGCGGCCAGCCAGACGATCGTGTGCGGCCCGCCGGACGCGGTCGCGGACTTCGCCGTGACCTGCCGCGGCCAGGGGATCGTGGCCCGGACCCTGCCGTTCCGGTCCGGCTTCCACACCCCGCTGATGCGCCCGCACCTCGCGCCGTTCGCCCGGCTCGTCGAGGAGCTCGACCTGCGCGCCCCCACGCTGCCGGTGTGGTCGGCGACGACCGCGCGGCCCTATCCCGCCGAGCCGGCCGCGGTGCGCGAGCTGTACCTGGACCACCTCGTGCGGCAGGTCCGGTTCCGGGCGCTGACCGAGGCGATGCACCACGCCGGGTTCCGGGTGTTCGTGCAGGTCGGCGCCGGTCAGGTCGGCTCCTATCTGACCGACACGCTCGGCGAGCGGCGGCACCTGGTGGTCGCCGCGGCGTCCGGGACGCGGTCCGGGCTCGCCCAGCTGCGGCGCGTCGCGACGGCATTGTGGACCGAGGGTGGCAGCCCGGACTTCGCCGCCCTGGAGCCGCGGCGGATCCGGCTCAACACCGGGAACTCCCTGCTGTCACTGGGAGAATCGGCACGCAGCCTCCTGGACGTCGAGCCGGTGTTGCCCGCCGGGGTGCCGGACACGATCGTCGCCGAGTTCACCGCCTTGCTGACCGAGACCCGTCAAACCGCGGCGGACGTCGTCGCGGCGGCGGCCCGGCAGCGGGTTCAGTCCACTGTAGACGTCTCGCTGGACGTGATGCCGTACCTGCGTGACCACCGGTTCTTCCGGCAGCGCGCGGACTGGCCCGACGAGTCGGACTTCCGGCCGGTGGTGCCCGCGACCACGCTGGTGGACCTCGCCTGCCGGACCGTCGAACGCACCTGGCCGGGCACCACGGCGGTCGCGGTGCGGGACGCGGTGTTCTCCCGCTGGCTGATCGCTTCGCCCGCCCAGCGCGTGCCGCTGTCGCTGAGCCGGGACGGCGAGCACGTCACCGTCGAGATCGGACCGTACGCGCTGATGAACGTCGAGCTGGGGACGGCTGCCCCACCGCCGTCCCGGACCCGGCCGCCGGGGCCGGAGACCGCGCCGCCGCTGAGCGCGGCCGAGATCTACGCGCGGCGTGAGATGTTCCACGGCCCGGCGTACCGGGGACTGTCCCGGTTGGACGGTCTCGGCGAGCACCACATCCGCGGTGAGCTGGTGGTGCCGTCCGCGCCCGGCGGGCTGCTCGACAACGTCGGCCAGCTGCTCGGCTGCTGGCTGATGGCCACCCGGTCGGACAACCTGCTCGCGTTCCCGCGCTCGATCGGCCGGCTCACCTGGCACGGCCCGGAACCCGCGCCCGGCACGCGGCTCGAGTGCCTGGTGCGGGTCCGGTTGCCGCGGCCGGACGTCCTGGAGATGGACGCCGAACTGGTGCGGGACGGCCGGGTGCTCGCGACCATCGAGGGCTGGCGCGACGTCCGGTTCCCGTGTGACCGCGCGGCTCATCGCGTGTACGCGTTCCCCGACCGATACCTGCTCGCGGAGCCCGACGGCGACGGCGTGCGGGTCACCGACCGCTGGCCGACCGTCGCCGCACGCGACATCTACGCCGGTGTCTACCTCGCCGCCGAGGAACGCGCGGAGTTCGCCGCGCTCGAACCACGGCGTCAGCGGGGCTGGCTGCTGGAGCGCATCGCTGCCAAGGACGCCGTCCGCGCCCGGCTCGCCGAACCGGTCTACCCGGCGGAAATCCGCGTGCACGACGACGGCCGGATCTCCGGCCGCGGCCGGGAGCTGCCGGGCTTCGCCGTCACGGTCGAACTGGACGGCGACACCGCCATCGCACAACTCAGGAGCGAGCCATGACCATCGACCACGCGTCCGCGACGTTCGACGTCGTCGCCGAGCTGCTCAGCGAGCTCGTCGGCGACGCCGAGGTGCTCGGCATCAAGATCACGCCCGCCACGACGTTCCACGAGGACCTGCAGCTGGAGAGCATCGACCTGGTGACCTTCGCGAGCATCCTCGCCGAGCACTTCGGCGCGGACGTCAACCTCGCCGAACACCTGGCGGAGAAGGACCTCGACGACGTCATCGGGCTGACCGTCGGCGACATCGCCCGGTTCGTGGGGGAGCGCACGTGCCCACGATGACCGTGAACGGGCTGCGCACCAATGTGCAGCTCGTCGCCGCCGGCGGCACCGAGACCGTGGTGTTCCTGCACGGCATGGGCACCGACAGCCTGGCGAGCTTCTACCTCACGCTGGCGCCGCCGGTCGCGGCCGCCGGCGTCAACGTCATCAGCTACGACCTGCGCGGGCACGGCAAGACCGAGCGGCCGGTGCGGGGCTACCTGCTGAGCGACTTCGTCGCCGACCTCGACGACCTGCTGGCGCAGCTCGGGGTCGACCGGCCGGTGCACCTGGTGGGCAACAGCTTCGGCGGCACGCTCGCCTACAGCTACGCCGTGGCCCAGCCGTCACGCGTGCGCAGCATCGTGTGCATCGAGTCCGAACCCGCGACCGAGGTGTGGGCCGGGAAGATGAGCGAGATCCTCGCGCACACCATGCGGTTCCTGCAGGTGGAGGAGAGCTTCGACTGGATCGAGGCGAACTTCAGCGCCCACCACCGCCGGCTCGCGCGGATGGCGGCCGAGCGGATCACGGCGACGAAGATGGCCGAGGAGGTGCCGCTCGGACCGTTGCTCACGGGGGAGCAGGTGGCGGGGATCGGCTGCCCGGTGCTGTCCATCCTGGGCAGTCACGGGTACCAGGCCGACGACCTCGAGGCGTTGACGTCGCTGCTGCCCCGCGGCGAGCTGCACGTGTTCGAGGGGCAGGGGCACTCGGTGCTGGTGGAGCAGCACCGGGAGGTGCGTGAGCTGGTGCTGCGCTGGATCGAGCGGCACGCGGCGTGAGGGTGCTGCTGGTCGTGCCGCCGCTGGCCGGGCACGTCGCGCCGTTGCGCGGGGTGGCGGCCGCGCTGGTGGCGCGGGGTCATTCCGTGGCCTGGTGCGGGTCTGAGCCGGAAGTGTCCACTTTAGTCGCCGGACGGGTGTTCCCGGCGGGGGACTCCGCGCCGTTCTCGGTGGCGCTGCGGCCGCCGGAGCTGCGCGGGTTCGCGGCGTTGAAGTACCTGTGGGAGTCCTATCTGGTCCCGCTCGCGGACGCGATGGTGCCGGGCGTGGCTTCGGCCGTTTCGGCGTTCCGGCCGGACGTCGTGGTGGCCGACCAGCAGGCGATGGCGGGCGCGCTGGTGGCGACCCGGTGCGGGCTGCCGTGGGCGACGTCGGCGTCGACGTCCACCGAGCTGGCCGACCCGCTGGGCTCGCTGCCGAAGATCGCGTCCTGGGTCGGCGACCTGCAGGCCGGACTGCGGGCCCGGCACGGCGTCCTGCTCGGCGACCTGCGGTTCTCACCGCACCTGGTGCTGGCGTTCACCACGCAGGCGCTGGCGGGGAGCTCCCGGCTGGCGGTGCCGGTGTCCTACGTCGGCCCGGCGCTGCCCGCGGCGTCCGGCGACTGGTCCGGTTCGGACGGTCGGCCGCTGGTCGTGGTGACGCTCGGGACGTCGAACGCCACGGCGGGATCGCGGTTCCTGGCCGAGAGTGTCGACGCGCTGGCGGGCATGCCCGGTGTCCAGGGGCTGGTGGTGGATCCGTCCGGCGGCCTGGTCAGCGAGAACGTGCTGCTGGCCCGGCACGTCCCGCAGGTGGCGGTGTTCGCGCACGCGTCGGTGGTCGTGTGCCACGGCGGGCACAACACGGTGTGCGAAGCGTTGTCGGCCGGGGTGCCGCTGGTGGTCGCCCCGATCCGGGACGACCAGTCGATGCTGGCCCAGCAGGTGGTGACGGCTTCGGCGGGGGTGCGGGTCCGGTTCGACCGGGCGAAGTCGGTGGACATCCGCAGGGCGATCGAGTCGGCTGGCCGGTACCGCCCGGGCGCGGCGAAGATCCGTGCGTCGTTCGAAGCGGCGGGTGGGGTGGAAGAGGCGGTTACACGCCTGGAGTCGCTGGCTTGAGGCAGAGTGGAGTCATGTCCGCGTACCCGACGATGACGTGCCACCTCGAAACCGAGCGGCTGATCTTGCGGCCTTGGGCCGCATCGGATGCCGGCGACCTGCGCGCCCTGCACGCCGAGCGCGGCAAGGGCACCCCGACGGTCGAGCACATCCGGGAGCTGATCACGAAACAGCTCGCCGCGACGGCGGAGACCGGGATCGCCTTACTGCCCGTGGAACGCCGTGCGGAAAGCGACTTCATCGGCTACTGCGGGCTGATCATCGGCCGCGCGAGCATCGAAGAGCCCGAGATCGCCTACGAGCTGTTCCATCGTGCGCACGGACGTGGGTACGCCACGGAGGCCGCCGCCGCGGTGGTCGAGGCTGCGAAGGCGACCGAGCGGAACCGGCTCTGGGCGACCGTGGGCGTGGGGAACGCGCCGTCGTTCCGAGTCCTCGAGAAGCTCGGTTTCGAACGTGATCATGTGTCCACAGAGGACAACGGCGAAGTGGTGTGGCTGACGCGCTTGCTCCGGTGACGCTCAAGCCCGGGCGCGGAAGGTGCGCGCGGCCAGGGCCGACCCCGCCACCGCTGCCACCGCCGCGATCAGCAGCGCCGCCGTCAGGGACCAGCCGATCGGGCGGGCCAGCGCCAGGGCGCGGGTCGCGTCGATCGCGTACGTCAGCGGGTTCACCGCCGAGACCGCACGGACCCACGCTGGCATCGTGTCCAAGGGCATGTACGCGCTCGAGGAGAACATCAGCGGGAACATCACCACGAACGACGCCGCCTGGAGCGTTTCCGCCTTGCGCAGCCACGTCGTGATCGCCACGAACACCCAGCTCAGGCACCAGCCCACCACCAGCGTCACCACCAGGGCGAGCCCGAGGCCGGCCACCCCGCCCGCCGGGCGGAAGCCGAGGAACAGCACACTCGCGAGCGCCGTCACCACCAGCTGGACGGCCAGGCGCGCGGAGTCGGCCAGGGTCCGGGCGACCAGCACCGAGAACAGCGAGATCGGCAGGCACCGCAGCCGTCCGGTGAAGCCGCCGTAGATCTCCGCCAGCAGGCCCGCGCCCGAGCTCATCGCCGTCGTCATCGCGATGTTGACCAGCGTCGCCGGCACCAGGAAGTTCACGTAACCCTGGTACGCCGCGACGCCGGGCAGCGCCCCGACCCCGCTGAACACCTGGCTGAACAACAGAAGCAGCACCACCGGCTGCAACAGTCCGAAGAAGACCAGCCGGCGGTCGCCGAAGGCCGTCCGCAGGGACCGGGCCGCCAGGACGCGGACCTGGGTCCAGAACCCGGCTTCCGGCCACGCCGTCGGGTCGGCCAGCGCGCTGACGGCCGCGCGGTGCCGGGCCTGCGTCACCAGCCCACCGCCGTCTGGTGCAGGGAAAGGTAAACGTCGTCGAGCGTCGGCTCGGTGACCGTGAGGTCCCGCAGCGGCGCGCCGGCCGCGTCCAGCGCGCGCACCAGCACCGGGACGTCACCCGGGCCGGACAGCGGCACGGCGAGCACCAGCCCGTTGCGGCCCGCCGCCATCCCCAAGCGGGACAGCGCGTCCACCGCGCGGCGCAACGCCAGTTCGGTGCCGAAGATCAGGGTCGCCGTCCGGTCGCCGAGGCGCGCCTTGAGCTGCGCCGGTGTCCCGGACACCGTGATGTGCCCGAAGCCGAGGACCACCACGTGGTCGGCCAGCCGGTCGGCCTCTTCGAGGTACTGGGTGGTCAGCACGACGGTGGTGCCGCGCGCGGCGAGCCCTTCGACGACGGTCCACAACCCCGCCCGGCTCACCGGGTCGAGGCCGGTGGTCGGCTCGTCGAGGAACAGCACCTGCGGCGCGCCGACGAGGCCCGCAGCGAGGTCCAGGCGCCGTCGCATGCCGCCGGAGTAGGTGCCGGCTGGGCGGTCGGCCGCGTCTTCGAGGCCGAACGACGCGACCAGCTCGGCGGCCCGCGCCTGCGCCTGCCGCGGTTTCGCGCCCAGCAGCCGGGCGATCAGCACGAGGTTCCCGCGCCCGGACAGCGCGTCGTCGACCGCGGCGAACTGCCCGGTCACCCCGATCCGGCGCCGGACCGCGCGCCCGCGCTGCACGACGTCGTAACCGCAGACGCGGGCGACGCCGGCGCTGGGCCGGGTCCGGGTGCTGAGGATGTCGATCAGCGTGGTCTTCCCGGCGCCGTTGTGGCCGAGGACCGCCAGCACCGTGCCGCGGGCGACGGTCAGGCTGATCCCGGCGAGCGCGGTGACTTCGCCGTAGTTCTTCGCGAGGTCCGTCACGGCGATGACCGGCTGGTTCATGGCCGCTCCTTTCCCTCCCGGGAAAAGGTAACGGGATAGGCTGCGCGGAAGCAAGGATTCACGTTCCGTCGGCCGTGTGCGTGACAATTTTCGGGACAGCGGTTCGTCTGCGCGTGATAAGCCCTGACCTGCGTGACCCTTCGGGGTGGTGGCTATCCGATGCGCGTGACAAAGAATGTTGTGTCGCTTGTTCGGCGGAAATCCCGGAGGTACTTTCTGCTGAAATTCCCCCATTCCCCGAGGTGACGAGCCGTGAAGTTTTCGTGGAAGTCGAGAAAGCCCGCCTACGGCCTGGCGGCGGTGACCGTCGCGGGGGTCGCGGCGACCGTCGCGCTCGTCGGGGCCGGGCCGACCCAGGCCGCGCCGGTGAGCCTGACGCTGAACTACAACTGCCCGTTCCCGCTCATCGGCGACCAGGTGCTGACGGTCAAGATCGACACCAACCTGCCGGACAACGCCGTCGCGGGCGCCGCGTCGACCCCGATCACCTTCGACGTCGACGTCACCGTGCCGGAGACCGCCACCGAGGGCCTGGCGCTGGTCGGCGCGACCTCGCTGGACGGCAGCGCGAAGGCCGCGGCGACGCTCAAGTACCCGGTCGACAAGACGCTGAACCTGAACCTGCCGCTGACCATCGCCTCGACGCCGGTGCCGGCGTCCGGCGCGTTCCACGTCAAGAGCAGCGGCAAGGCGCCGGCCGTGACGTTCCCCAGCCCCGGCACCGCGTCGGTGACGGTCGGGAACTTCAGCACCACGATGACCCCGCGCACCGCGGACGGCCAGCCGACCGACCTCGGCACGTTCACGTCGGACTGCGTCGCCGTCCCGGGCCAGAACCAGCAGCTGGGCACCTTCGAGATCAAGCCGGCGGGCGGCACCACGACGCCGACCACTCCGACGACCCCGACCACGCCCACCACCCCGACGACCGAGCCCACTACTCCGACCACGGAGCCGACGACTCCGACGACGGAGCCCACGACTCCGACCACGGAACCCACCACTCCGACCACGGAACCCACCACTCCGACGACCGAGCCGACCACGCCGACGACGGAGCCGACCACTCCGACGACTCCTACGACGGAACCGACCACCCCGACCACCGAGCCCACGACTCCGACCACCGAGCCGACCACGCCGACAACGGAACCCACGACTCCGACCACCGAGCCGACCACGCCGACAACGGAACCCACGACTCCGACCACCGAGCCGACCACCCCGACGACGGAACCCACAACTCCGACGACGGAGCCGACCACGCCGACAACCGAGCCCACCACCCCGACCACCCAGCCGACCACCCCCACGACGACCACGCCGCCGGACGGCGTCCAGGTCAAGTACTCGGTGAAGGGCAAGTCGGCCCTCAAGCAGCTGCACGCCACGCTGCCGCTCGGCCCGGGCACGCTCGACGCGAAGCTCGACGCCGCCTCGGGCAAGTTCGGCGCGCAGCTCGAGCTCCCGAAGTCGGACGTGTACTTCCGGGTGCTCGGCTTCATCCCGGCGTCCGCGACCGTGAAGCTCGGCCAGATCGGCCCGATCAACGGCACGCTCGCCGGTGGCGCGGTCAAGGCGACCGCGCAGATGGACGTCCGGCTCACCAAGGTCCGCGTGTTCGGGTTCCCGATCCTGTCGTCGAACTCGTGCCACACGGTGAAGCCGGCCGACGTACCGCTCGTCTCGGCGCCCGGGTTCGACCCGCTCAAGGGCGGCAAGCTCACCGCGACGTACGGCATCCCGCAGTTCACCGGGTGCGGTTTCCTCACCGGCCTGATCTCCGGCATCACCTCCGGTCCGGGCAACAAGCTCGAGGTGACCCTCACCAAGAAGTGAAGTGGGGCCGCGGAAACGCAGACCCGCGTGACAAGAATATGAAAA
Source organism: Amycolatopsis sp. NPDC104819 (assembly GCF_055583145.1). Lineage (NCBI taxonomy): Bacteria > Bacillati > Actinomycetota > Actinomycetes > Pseudonocardiales > Pseudonocardiaceae > Amycolatopsis > Amycolatopsis sp. NPDC104819. The sequence continues at coordinate 517,912 of NZ_JBVJON010000004.1, forward strand.
CCCTTGTGTGGCAACGAGAATCGTCAGTAGCTTCGGAAGGGACCCCTTCGATGAGGAAGTCCGCATGGCGCTGCTGACCCGGTTTTCGCTGCCGCTCGTGCTGGTGCTGACCGCGTTCTCGCTGGGTGCGGCGGAAGCCGCGCCCAGCGAGCCGGCGGCCCGGCCGCAGGCCGCGGCCACCCAGATCCCCTTCGGGTTCACCCTCGGGGACGCGCAGCAGCCGACCACGAGCCACGTGGCCAAGCTCGGGTCCGACATCGCCTTCCCGCCGGGCACCTTCGACGGCGCGCTGGGCGGTCTCACCAACACCGTGCCGATCACCGGAAAGCTGAGCATCCCGCCGACGTCCGGCTACTTCGTGGCGTTCCGGTTCATGGCCACCACCGGCCGGGTCGAGATCGTCCCGGACGGCGACGCCACCGGCACGGCGACCGTGCACACGGGCAAGGACAAGGACTGCAAGGCCACCCAGACGAACATCTGCGCCGACACGGACGTGACCGCGAAGGTGTTCATCAAGCTCTCCGAGGTGAAAGTGGACGGCCGGACCCTGGACGTCGGGCCGGGCTGCCGGACCGCGGCCCCCGCGGCGGTGACCATCAAGGCGCTGGTGCCGATCTCGCTGCCGGCCCCGCCGGTGAAGGTGACCTCCACCTTCACCGCGCCGTCCTTCGCGGGTTGCGTCGGGCACGAAGACGTCAGCCGGCTGCTGACCGGTCTGGTTTCGGGGCCGGGCAACACCTTCGTCTCGAACCTCACGCTGCGCTGCTTCAGCACCGGGTGCAAGGCATGACGATCCAGGTGCAGCAGCGGGCGGCGAACGGCCTGCGCGAGTTCGGCCGGATGTGCGCGATGGGTCTAGACATCATCCTCGCGATGTTCCGCCGGCCGTACCAGGTCCGCGAGTTCGTCCAGCAGTTCTGGTTCATCGCCAGTGTGTCCATCGCGCCGGCGATCCTCGTCTCGATCCCGTTCGGCGCGGTGATCTCGCTGCAGCTGGGCTCGCTCACCAGCCAGATCGGCGCGCAGCAGTTCAACGGCGCGGCGAGCGTGCTGGCCGTCGTGCAGCAGGCGAGCCCGATCGTGACGACGTTGATCATCGCCGGCGCCGGCGGCAGCGCGATCTGCGCCGATCTCGGCGCGCGCAGCATCCGCGAGGAGATCGACGCGATGGAGGTGCTCGGCGTCTCGCCGATCCAGCGCCTGGTCGTGCCGCGCGTGCAGGCGGCGGTCTGCGCGTCCGTGCTGCTGAACGGCCTGGTCAGCGTGGTCGGGGTGCTCGGCGGGTACTTCTTCAACGTCATCATCCAGGGCGGCACGCCTGGTGCGTACCTGGCCAGTTTCAACGCCCTCGCGCAGCTGCCCGACCTCGTCGTCAGCTCGGTGAAGGCGGTGATCTTCGGCTACCTCGCCGGGGTCGTCGCCTCCTACCGCGGGCTGAACCCGAAGGGCGGGCCCAAGGGGGTCGGCGACGTCGTGAACCAGTCCGTCGTCATCACCTTCCTCCTGCTGTTCTTCGTCAACACCGTGCTCACCGCCCTGTACCTGCAGCTCGTCCCGGCGAAAGGAACCTGAGTGACCAGCCTGCTGCGCAAACCCGGCAACCGGCTGTTCGACCTCGGCGACCAGCTGCTCTTCTACGTCCGCGCGCTCGCCGCCGTCCCGCTCGCAGTGACGCGCTACTTCCGCGAAGTGGTGCGGTTGCTGGCCGAGGTCACCTTCGGCAGCGGCGCGCTCGCGGTCATCGGCGGCACCATCGGCGTGATGGTCGGGCTGTGCGTGTTCACCGGGGTCACCGTCGGCCTGCAGGGCTTCAGCGCCCTCAACCAGATCAACATCTCCGCGATGACCGGCTTCCTGACGGCGTACTTCAACACGCGCGAGATCGCGCCGCTGGTCGCCGGGCTCGCGCTTTCGTCCACTGTGGGCAGTGGGTTCACCGCGCAGCTGGGGGCGATGCGGATCTCCGAGGAGATCGACGCGCTGGAGGTGATGGCCGTGCGGAGCATGCCGTACCTCGTCACCACGCGGATCGTCGCCGGGTTCATCGCGATCATCCCGCTGTACGTGATCGGGCTGCTGATCTCCTACCTCGGCTCGCGGCTCACCACGGTGGTCTTCTTCGGACAGTCGGGCGGCACGTATGACCATTACTTCACGCTGTTCCTGCCGCCCGGCGACGTGCTGTGGTCGTTCGGCAAGGTGCTCGTCTTCAGCGTCGGCGTGATCCTGACGCACTGCTTCTACGGCTACCGCGCGTCCGGCGGCCCGGCCGGGGTCGGCGTCGCGGTGGGCCGCGCGGTGCGGACGTCGATCGTGCTGATCAGCGTGCTCGACCTGTTCCTGTCGCTGGCCATCTGGGGCGCGACGACCACGGTGAAGGTGTCCGGATGAGCCGGTTCCGCACGCAGCTCGCCGGAGTGGTGTTCCTCGGCGTCCTGGTCCTGCTCGGTTATCTCGCCGTGGCGATCTACGACAAGGACTTCGACGACTCCGAGCTCGTGACGCTGCGGGCCGACCGCGTCGGCAACCAGCTCGCCCCGACGGCCGAGGTGAAGGTCAAGGGTGTGCCGTTCGGCGAGGTCCGGGCGGTGCGCAGCACGGGCACGGGCGCCGAGATCGACCTCGCGCTCGACCCGGCGAAGATCGGGATGCTGCCCGAGAACGTCTCGGCGCGGCTGCTCCCGAAGACGGTGTTCGGTGAGCGGTACGTCAACCTCGTGCTCCCGAACAGTCCACAAGGGACCCTGCGCGGCGGCGACGTCATCGCGCAGGACCGGTCCTCCAGCGCGATCGAGCTGGAACGCGTGCTCGGTGACCTGCTGCCGCTGCTGCGCGCGGTCCAGCCACAGAAGCTGAACAGCTCCCTCGGTGCGATCTCACTGGCGCTCGACAACCGCGGGAAGCCGCTGGGGGACAGCATCGTGCAGCTGCAGGACCTGCTCGGCCGGGTCAACCCGCTGATGCCGCAGTTCAAGGCGGACATCACCGGGCTGGCGAACGCGGCCGACGTCTACACCGGCGCCGCGCCGGACATCCTGCAGGCGCTGACCGACCTCTCGACCACCGCCAAGACCATTGTGGACACTCGCGCCGACCTCGACAACCTCTACTCGAGCGTCACCGGCGCGACCGGGCACCTGAACGACTTCCTGCGGAAGAACAAGGACAACATCATCGGTGTCTCGGCGGCGAGCCGGCCGTCGCTGGAGCTGCTGTCGCAGTACTCGCCGGAGTTCCCGTGCCTGTTCGACGCGGTGAACCGGCTCAAGCCCCTGATGGAGAAGGCCCTCGGGAAGGGCACGAACGAACCGGGCCTGCACGTGACGCTCACCGTCCAGGACCCGCGCGAGAAGTACGTGCCGGGCCGGGACACCCCGAGGTTCGACGCCACCGGCGGGCCGAAGTGCTACGGCGGCGGGGCGGCGGCGTCCGGGGCGACCGACGGTGACCTCGGCCCGGCGAACTCCCCGGGTGAACGGCAGCTCGTCGCGGAACTGCTCAAGCCCACGCTGGGAGCCGTGCCGGACTGGAGCAGTGTCCTGATCGGACCCGCGCTGCGCGGGACGGAGGTGACCGTCCGATGAGGAGCGTCACCGGGCCCGCGATCAAGGGCCTGATCTTCTTCCTGGTCACCGCGGTGGCCACCGGGATCCTCGCGATCACCATCGCGAACTCCAGCGTCGGCGCGACGATCGGCTACGTCGCCCGGTTCACCGACGCGACGTCGGTCAACGCCGGTGACGAGGTCCGCATGGCCGGCGTCCGGATCGGCCAGGTCGACGACGTGCACGTCGTCGAGCACCGGCTGGCCGACGTCACCTTCGCCGTCGACCGGGCCCACCGGCTCACCGCGGCCGCGTCGGTCACCATCCGCTACCGCAACCTGGTCGGCCAGCGGTATCTCTCGGTCGACCCGGGCGCGGCCGACACGTCGCCGACGCTGGCCGAAGGTGCGCTCATCCCACCGGACAAGACCACGCCGGCGCTGGACCTGACCGCGTTGTTCAACGGCTTCAAGCCGCTCTTCCAGGCGCTGTCGCCCAACGACGTCAACCAGCTGTCGTTCGAGATCATCCAGGTGTTGCAAGGGGAAGGCAGCACGATCGAGAACCTGCTGCGGCACACGGCGTCCCTCACGTCCACTTTGGCCGGGAAGGACCAGGTCATCGGCCAGGTGATCGGCAACCTCAACACCGTGCTCGACACCGTGAACGCCCAAGGTGACCAGTTCGACGCGCTCGTCGACACCACGGCGCAGCTGGTCACCGGCCTGGCCGCGGACGCGAAGCCGATCGGGCAGGCGATCGGCGGGCTCGGCGAGCTGACCACCGCGACGGCCGGGCTGCTCCAGGAAGGGCGTCAGCCGCTCAAGGACAGCATCACCGCGCTCGGCGACCTGTCGAAGAACCTGGCCGACAACACCCCGGTGTTCCAGCAGTTCGTCGACAACCTGCCGAAGAAGCTCGACCGCATCGGCACGCTCTTCTCCTACGGCTCGTGGGCGAACTTCTACCTCTGCTCGGTGCAAACCGACGCCAAACCCGCGCCGGGCGGGCCGCCGCCGGGCATCCCCGTGACCGCCGGGAGGTGCCGGTGAAACCGCCCCGCATCAAGCCGTTCCGCAGCCGCGACCCGATCGCCGTCGGCACGGTGACCGCGCTGGTCATGGCCCTGATCGGCAGCGCGACGTTCTTCTCCGACGACCTGCCGCTCATCGGCGGCGGGACCACGTACAAGGCGGAGTTCCACGAGGCCGCCGGGCTGAAGCCGAACGACGAGGTCCGGGTCGCCGGGGTGAAGGTCGGCGAGGTCAGCGACGTGCGGCTGGCCGGCGACCACGTCGAGGTGCTGTTCCGCGTCAAGGACACCTGGGTGGGCAACCGGACGACCGCGGCGATCAAGATCAAGACCCTGCTCGGGCAGAAGAACCTGGTGCTCGACCCGGTCGGCAACGGCGAGCTGAACCCCGGTCAGCCGATCCCGGTCGACCGGACCAGCTCGCCCTACGACGTCACCGACGTCTTCAACGACCTGGCGAGCACGGTCGGCGCGATCAACACCGACCAGCTCGCGCAGGCGTTCCGCACGCTGTCGGACACCCTCGGCGCGTCGGCGCCCAGTGACGTCCGGACCGCGTTCGACGGCATCGCCGCCTTGTCGCAAACGCTTGCGTCCCGCGACGAGGAGCTGGTCAAGCTGTTCCAGAACACCAACCAGGTCTCGAAGACGCTCGGGGAGCGGTCCGGCCAGATCCAGGCGCTGATCCGGGACGGCTCCACGCTGCTCACCGAGCTCAACGCCCGCAAGGACGCGATCGCGAAGCTGTTCACCGGCATCAAGGACCTCTCGATCCAGCTGCGCGGGCTCGTCGCGGACAACCAGAAGACCCTCGGCCCGGCGCTTGCCCAGCTCGACCGCGTCGCCACCGTGCTGCAGCAGAACCAGGGGAAGCTCGAGGACAGCCTGCGCCTGGCCGGCCCGTTCTACCGGCTGCTCGGCAACGCCGTCGGCAACGGCCGGTGGATCGACACCTACATCTGCGGGCTGGTCCCGACCGGGACCACACCGGGCAGCTGCCTGCCGCCGAAGAACGGGGGACGCTGATGGCGCACCAGCTGATCGACCTCGGCGCCCGGACCCGGCGTCGCACGCGGATCCGGGCGCTCGCGCTCGGGGTGGTGCTCGCATTGCTGGTCACGGCGGTGTGGCCGCTCGTGATGGCGCCGGGCGAGCGCACGCTGACCGCGTACTTCACCGCCGCCGTCGGCATCTACCCGAACTCCGACGTCCGGGTGCTGGGCGTCGCGATCGGTTCGGTGTCCAAAGTGGAGCCGAACGGGACCGACGTCAAGGTGACGATGACCCTGCGGCCGGACGCGCAGCTGCCCGCGGACGCCGGCGCCGTGGTCATCACCCCGAGCCTGGTCGCCGACCGGTACGTCCAGATCACGCCCGTCTACCGCGGCGGGCCGGAGCTGGCCGACGGCGCGTCGATCCCGCGCGAGCGCACCGCGACCCCGGTCGAGGTCGACGACCTGCTGCACAGCCTCAACCAGCTGATGTCGGCGCTCGGGCCGCAGGGCGCCAACAAGGACGGCGCGGTCAGCGACGTGCTGACCAAGTCGGCGGAGTACCTCGACGGCAACGGGAAGACGATCGGCGAGGCGATCAAGAACCTCGGCGAGTTCGCCCGCACGGCGAGCGACGCCAAGGACGACCTCTTCACCTCCGTCGACAACATCAGCAAGTTCACCGCGATGCTCGCCGCCAACGACGGCCAGGTGAAACAGGCCATCTCGCAGATCGCGTCGCTCAGCAAGGTGCTCGCCGACCAGCGGGACCAGTTCTCCGGCGCGCTGACCGAGCTGACCCAGGCGCTCGGGGTGGTGCAGGGGTTCATCAAGGACAACCGCGGCCAGGTCCAGTCCGATGTGGACAAGCTGGCCGGCGTCACGAAGGTGCTCGTGAACCAGAAGGACTCGCTCGCCGAAGCCCTCGACGCGGCCCCGAACGCGCTGACGAACCTGCTGGGCGCGTACGACCAGGCGACCGGGACCATCGACGGTCGCGGCAACCTGCTCGAGTTCGCGGAGCCCAAATGAAGTCGCTGCTGAAACTCGCCGCGGTGGTGACCCTCGCGCTGGTCACCACCGGCTGCGGGCGCGGGGTGAGCGTCTACGACATCCCGCTGCCCGGCGGCGCCGCGCTCGGCGACCACCCGATCCACGTCACGGCGAGCTTCACCAACGTGCTCGACCTGGTGCCGCAGTCCGGGGTGAAGGTCAACGACGTGCCGGTCGGGCAGGTCGTCAAGGTGGAGCTGGCGCCGGACGGGCACAGCGCGCTCGTCGATCTGCTGCTCAACGGCGACGTCGCCCTGCCGGGCAACGCCGTCGCGCGGCTGCGGCAGGCCAGCATCCTCGGGGAGAAGTTCGTCGAGCTGGCCCCGCCGGACGATGCGACGCCGTCCGGCCGGCTCCTCGACGGCGCGGCCATCCCGCTGGACCGGTCCACGCTGACCCCGGAAATCGAGGAGGTCTTCGGGGCCTTGTCGTTGCTGCTCAACGGTGGTGGGGTCGCGCAGGTCCAGAACATCAGCCACGAGCTCAACGCGGCACTCGGCGGCAAGGAGACGGCGGCGCGCAGCCTGCTGTCTAGTTTGGACACCTTCGTCCAGGGGCTCGACGAGCACCGGACCGAGATCACCCGCGCCATCGAGAGTGTCAACAAGCTCGCGGAGACGCTCAACGCCCACACCGACCAGATCACCACGACGCTGAACGGCCTGACCCCCGGCATCGGCGTCCTCAACCAGCAGCGGGAGGCGCTGGTCGGGATGCTCAAGTCGCTGGACGGGCTGACGTCCGTCGCCGTCGACACGGTGAACAAGAGCAAGGACGACCTCGTCGCGGACCTCAAGGCCCTCGAACCGCTGCTGCGGCGGCTGGCCGACTCCGGGGACAAGCTGCCCAAGGCGATGGAGATGATCTTCACCTTCCCGTTCCCGGACGCCGCGCTCGACACGATCCGCGGTGACTACCTCAACGGGTTCCTCAAGGTGGGCCACTGATGCTGACCCGGTTCGTGCGTGTCCAGGTGACGGTCTTCGTGGTCATCGCCGTGCTCGGCGTCGCGTACGTCGGGGCCACCTACGCGGGCCTCGACAAGGTGTTCTTCGACCGCGGGTACACGGTCAAGGCGCAGTTCCCGACCGGGGGCGGCATCTTCACGAACGCCGAGGTCACCTACCGCGGGGTGCCGATCGGCCGGGTCGGCGAGCTGCGGCTGACCCCGGCGGGGATGGAAGCCGACCTCGAGATCGACTCCGGCACCACGCCGGTCCCGGCCGACACCGAGGCCGTGGTCGCCGACCGGTCGGCCGTCGGTGAGCAGTACGTCGACCTGCGGCCGCGGGTCGACGGCGGGCCGGAGCTGCACGACGGGTCCGTCATCGCCCAGGCCGACACGAAGATCCCGCTGCCGGTCGACGTCGTGCTGTCTACAGTGGACTCCTTCGCCGCGTCGGTGCCCAAGCCCGCGCTGCGCACGGTTGTCGACGAGCTGTACAACGCGACGTCCGACGCCGGCCCGGCGCTCGACCAGCTGATCGGCCGCGGCATCGAGTTCGTGCAGGCGGCGAGCGCGCACGTCGCGCCGTTGACCCGGTTCGTCACCGACGCGCACACGGTGCTCGACACGCAGGTGCAGCAGGCCGACGCGATCCGCAGCTTCGGCGCCAACGCGAAGCTGCTCGCGGCGACGCTCAAGCAGTCCGACGGGGACCTGCGCACCCTCATCCCGGCGGTGCCCGCGGCGGCGAACGAGGTCGGCGCGCTGATCCGCGACTCGGGGCCGCAGCTGGGTGTGCTGCTGGCGAACCTGCTCACCACCGCGGACGTGCTCGAAGCCCGCCGGGACGGGCTGCGGCAGCTGCTCGTTACCGCGCCGCAGGCGGTCGCCGCGGGCAGCGCGGTGGTGCGCGCGGACGGCGCCCACTTCGGACTGTCGCTGACCTTCTTCGACCCACCGCCGTGCACCACCGGGTACACGACGCCGTACCACAACGGCCTCGACACCTCGGTCCGCCCGCTGAACACGGCCGCGCGCTGCGCGCTGCCGAAGGGCGATCCGACCAACGTGCGGGGTTCGCAGAATGCACCGGGAGGACGGCCGTGAGGATCTTCGTGTGGGTGGCCGTGGTTGTGACGACCGTCGCGGCCGGCTGGTCCGGGTTCACCTGGTGGCAGGCGGCGCACGACGACGGCGTCGCGCGTGCGGTCGTCCGGGAGGAGGCCCTGCAGGCCGGCCGGACCGCGGTCGCCGGGCTGACCACTTTGGACTACCGGCAGGCGGCGCCGGGGTACCAGCACTGGCTGGAGCTGTCCGGCGGCGCGTTGCACGACGAGCTCGCGGCCGACCGCCAGGGCAGTCTCGACCGGATCGCGCAGGCGAAGACCGTCACCACCGGCAAGGTCACCGACGCGGCGGTGACCGAAGTGGACACCGGCGCGGGCACGGCCAAGCTGATCGCCGCGGTCGAGCTGGTCGTGACCCCGGACGGTGGCGACGCCGTGACGAAGCGCAACCGCTTCCAAGCCGACCTGACCCGCGGACCCGACGGCTGGCACGTCACCGGGCTCGGCCAGGTCCCGACCGGGGAGGCGCCATGACCACGCCGACGAAGAAGCGCCTGGTGAAGGTCGCCGGTCGCCACCACGACTCGGCGCCCGAGCCCGAAGCCCCGGTGGTGAAACCGAAGCGCCGGGTGCCGTGGGTGGCCGTCGTGGTTGTGGTGGTCACGGCGGGGCTCGCCGTGTGGTTCACGCTCGAGGCGCGGGACACCAACGCCGTGGTCGCGCACAACACGGCGCTCTCCGACGTCGCGGGCACGGCGGACGCCGGGAAGCAGGTCAGCGCCGCGCTCGGCACGGTCTTCTCCTACCGCTACGACGACCCGGCGAAGAGTGAAGAGGCGGCGAAGGAGCTGCTCAGCGGGCCGGCGCTCGCCCAGTACGACCAGCTCTTCGGGCAGGTCCGCAAGCTGGCCGTGGACCAGAAGCTCGTGGTCACCTCGACCGCCGTCGTGTCCGGGGTGAAACTGCTCGACGGCGACCGGGCAGCGCTGCTCGTGTTCCTCGACCAGACCGGCACCCGGGGGGACGGGCAGCAGAGCACCGGCGCCGCCCAGCTGAGCGTCACGGCCGAGCGGGTCGCCGGGAAGTGGCGCGTCACGGGGATGTCCGCCGCGTGACCGTCTCTCCGTCCGAAGAGGACACGGCGGACGGCCGGCGATGACCGGGCCGGAAGAGCTGCGCCGGTGGCTCACCGAGCGGATCGCCCGGCTGGCCGGGCTGCCGGTGGAGCTGGTCGACGCGGGTGTGCCGCTCGCCGAGCTGGGACTGTCGTCGCGCGACGCCGTCACCGTGGCCGCCGAGCTCGGCGAACGGCTCGGCCGGGCCCCCGACCTCGGCTTGCTCTGGCGGTATCCGTCGATCACGGCGCTGGTCGAGGCGCTGGAGGTGGGCTCCCCGCCCCTGCACCGGTCCGGTGATCCGGTGGCGGTGATCGGCCTCGGCTGCCGCCTGCCCGGCGGCGTCGAGTCGCCCGACGCGCTGTGGCGTGCGCTGCTGGCCGGCGCCGACGTGACCGGCCCGGCGCCCGCCGACCGCCGTCCGTGGTTCCCGGCCCGCGGGGCGTTCCTCGCCGACGTCACCGGGTTCGACGCCGCCTTCTTCGGGATCGGCGCGGCCGAAGCCGCGGTGATGGACCCGCGGGAGCGGATCGTGCTGGAGGTGGTGTGGGCCGCGTTCGAACACGCCGGGATTCCGCCCGGAACCGTGCGCGGCAGCCGCACCGGGGTGTTCGCCGGGGCTGGTGGCGGCCCGGCGTCGATGATCGCGAACCGGGTGTCGGAGCGGTTCGACCTGCGCGGGCCGAGCCTGGCCGTGGACACGGCGGACTCCGCGGCGCTGGTCGCCGTGCACCAGGCGGTCCGCGCGCTGGCCGCGGGGGAGGCCGACCTGGCGCTGGCCGCCGGGGTCCACCTGCTGCTCACACCGCCGATCGTCGCCGAGGGCGTGGTGCCGGGTGAGGGCTGTGGTGTTGTGGTGCTGAAGCGGCTCGCCGACGCCCGCCGTGACGGCGACCGCGTGCTGGCCGTCATCCGGGGCAGTGCCGTCGGCTCGGCCGGCCGGGCCACCGGGTCGGCTGCGCAGGAACAGGTGCTGGCCGACGCGCACGCCGTCGCCGGCTCTGATACGTCCACTGTGGACTACGTCGAGACGCACGGGACCTCGCCGGACGAAGCGCAGGCTCTCGACGTGGTGCTCGGCCGCCACCGTGACCCGCTCCGGCCGTTGTTGCTCGGTTCGGCCAGCATCGGCTTCGGCGCCGCGGCCGGGATCCTCGGGTTGGTCAAGGTGGTGCTGGCGCTCTGGCACGGGCGGCTCCCGCGCTTGACTGGACTGTCCACTGTGGACTGGCCCCGGTACGCGGGCACCGCGCGTGCCGGTGTCTCGGCGTTCGGCCTCGGCGGGACCGGCGCGCATGTGGTGCTCGAAGAATGGCCGAGGCCGCTCGACCCCGCGTCGCCGGGCTCGCGGTGGAACGGCCGGCCGCAGGTGTTCACGGTGTCGGCCCGGTCGGAACCGGCCCTGCGCCGCCGGGCCGGTGACCTGGCCGACTGGCTGGCCGGACCGGGCCGGACCACCACGCCGGGGGACCTGGCCGCGATGCTCGCCCGGCGCCGGGAGCAGCTGCCGCTGCGGGCCGCCGTCGTGACGTCGTCCCGGGCCGCCCTCGCCGCGGGCCTGCGGGCGCTCTCGGGCGGTGAGACCACAGTGGACGTCGTGCGGGGCACGGCCGGGCGCGAGCTGCCGCGTCCGGTCTTCGTCTTTTCGGGGGACGGCTCGCAGTGGCCGGCGATGGGCCGCCGGCTGCTGAGCGCCGAACCGGAGTTCCGCGCCGCGGTCGCCGCGCTGGAGCCGCTGTTCCTGGCCAAGGCCGGGTTCTCGCTGCGGGGCGCGCTGCGGCGGCCGCGGGACCTCGGTGGTCCGGCGACGGTCCGGCCGCTGCTGTTCGGCATGCAGGTCGCCCTGGCGGAGTGGTGGCGGGCGCACGGTGTCGAGCCCGCGGCCGTGCTGGGCCACTCGACGGGTGAGGTCGCTGCGGCCGTGTTCGCGGGCGCGCTGGACGCCGGGGCGGGCTTGGAGCTCGTTGTCGCCCGGGCGAAGCTGCCCTCCAGCGCGACGGTCGTCGTCGAGCTGTCGGCGGCCGAGGTCGAGGCGCGGTTCCCGCGGGTCACGGTCGTCGTGGACGACTCGCCTACGCGGTGCACGGTCTCCGGTGCTCCAGAGGATCTCGCTGCTCTGGTGTCTTATGTGGAGAGTCGTGGTAGGACGGTGACATCCGGAACGGCGGATTTTCCTGCTGTTGAAACGGATCTCGCGCGGTTCCGGGCCGAGCTGGGGGCGCTGCGGCCCCAGGTACTGGCAACCACGTGGTATTCGAGCGTGCTCGACGACCCGCGTGCCCTGCCTGCGTTCGACGAAGATTACTGGGTTTCCAGCCTGTGCGGCCCGGTCCGGTTCAGCCAGGCAGTGGCCGCCGCGGTTGCCGACGGGCACCGCTGGTTCGTCGAGATCTCTCCGCACCCGATCGCGCTCGCCGCCGTCGAAGAGACCGCGCGCGAGGTGCGGACGCTGGCCACCCTGAGTCGTCGTCACGGTCGAGAAAACGCTTACGCGCGCTCGCTCGCCGAGCTGCACACCGCCGGGCACCCCGCGGTGCTCGACCGGAGGTACCCGGAGGCGCCCGTGCTCGACCTGCCCCCGCCGCCGTGGACACACCGGACGTTCCGGCCGCCGCGGCGGGAGGACGGGCACCCGCTGCTCGGCACGCGGGTCGAGGTGCCGGACGAGGGCCGTCACCTGTGGCAGGCGGTGATCACGCCGGATGCACCCGCGTGGCTCGGCGAACACCGGGTGCACGACGTGCCGGTGTTCCCGGCGACCGGGTTCCTGGAGCTCTTCCTCGCGGGGGCGCGCGAGCTGCTCGGCACTCACCGCGTCCGCGTGGACGGCCTCGAAGTCCACCGGATGCTTGCGGTGACCGGCGAAACCTTGCTCAGCACGGAGATCCGGGCCGACGGCACGGCGGTCGTGCGGGCCAAGGCGGGGTCGGGCTGGGTGCGGCACGCGACGGCGTGGGTGTCGGCCGACGCGGAACCGCCGCCGGTCGTGATGTCCGAAGTGGATGGTGTCAGCCGGGTCTCCGCCACGGTGACGCCGTCACCGCCGGGTTACGCCCTGCACCCGGTCCTGGCCGACACCTGCCTGCAGGTGCCGGCCGCGGCGCGCCCGACCGGCCCGATCGACCTGCCGACGGGGTTCGGCCGGGTCCGTCTGCTCGGTGATCCGCGCCGGGGCGTGCGGTGCGAGGCGACGGTGGCGGGCAATGCGGTCCAGCTGATCGCGGCGGACGGCGAGGTGGTGGCCGAGTTCGGCGACGTCCGCCGCCAGGCGCTCGGGGGTGTCCCGCTCGCCGCCCGCGCGTTCACCACGACCTGGCCCGAGGTGCCGCTGCCGGTCAACGCCGTCCCGCGACCGAGCTCCTGGCTGTTGCTGACCGACGAGCACCCGGCCGCGCTCGGCCGGGCCGTCGCGCTGGCCGTGGCGTTGGCCGAAGCCGGTGATGAAGCGCTTTCCCTGCCCCAGGACGACCTCGACGAGCTGCCCGGGTTCCTGACCGGCCGGCCGGTGCGCGGCGTTGTCTTCCTCACCGGGGCGCCGCACGCGTACCACGATCCGGAAGATGCCCGGGACCTGCTGCGTTCGCTCCTCTCGGTGGTGACCCGGCTCGGCCCCGGCGTCCGGTTCCACCTCGTCACGCAGTCGAGCGGTGAGCCGGGACTGGTGGCGTTGCGCGGCTTGGTGCGCGTGCTCGCCTTCGACCGGCCGGGACTGCGGGCGAGCCTGGTCGACTTCGACTCACGGTCCACTGTGGACGTCCTGGTGCGCGAGCTGCGCTCGGACGCACCGGACGACGAAGTACGCTGGCGCCATGACGTCCGGTACGCGGCGCGGCTGGCGCGCGTGCCGCTCGTCGACGGTGTGGCGGCCGGGCCGGGCGCCTACATCGTCACCGGCGGGTTCGACGCGCTCGGGCTGGCCACCGCGCGCTGGCTGGCGAGTCACGGCGCCACCCGGATCGTCCTTTCCGGACGGCGGGGCGCGGTGGTCGAACTGTCCGGAGTGGACGTCGTGGTCGACGTCGGCGACGTCGCCGAACCCGGTGTCGCGGAGCGGCTGGTCGCCGCCGCCGTCGCGGACGGTCTGCCGCTGCGGGGGATCGTGCACGCGGCCGGGGTGCCCACCGACGACGTCGAGACGGCGTGGCGGCCCAAGGTGCTCGGCGCGCGCCGGCTGCACGAGGCGACGGCCGACACCCCGCCGGACTGGTGGCTGCTGTGTTCGTCGTCGGACACGCTGTTCGGCTCGCCGGGGCGCACGGCCACGGCGACGGCGGACGCCTGGCTGGACGCGTTCGCGGCATGGCGCCGGTCGCGGGGACTGCCCGCGACGGCCGTGAACTGGGGCCCGTGGACAGCGGACCCGGTGCTGGAGCCGATGCCGCTCGCCGAAGCCCTCGACGCCCTGCCCGCCGTGCTCGCCTCGGACCTGCCGTCGGTCGGGATCGCGCGGCTCGGCGCGGGGCCGCTGCCGGAGCGGCCGTTCTTCTCGGCGCTGACGCCGTCACCGACGATGTACGAGCGGCTCGCCGGCCTCCTCGCGCGGCTGCTCGGCTGCCCTCCGGTCGAGGTGACCGGCGACGTGCCGCTGATCGACCTCGGCCTCGACTCCCTCACGGCCAACCACGCGCGGGCCGCGGCCGAGCGCGAGCTGGGGGTCGAGCTGCCGGTGTCCCTGCTGCTGCGCGGCGCGACCCTGGACGACCTCGCCGAGCACGTGACGGGAGCCTCGCACGACGACGCCGAGCGGCCGGAGGTGACCCCCAGCCGTGACCGGGGCGGCATCACGTGTGATTGAGCGGGCATCACGCGTGATTGAAGGGGCATCACGCGTGATTGGAGGGTCGACACGGGGTCAGGTGAGGGTGGCGCGGAGGGCGAGGATCATCTCGAAGCGGTCGTCCGGGTCGCGGAGGTGGTCCGCGAAGAGGGTTTCCAGCTCCTGAGCCCGGGCTCGGACCGTCTGGGGGTGGATCGCCAGGCGGTCGGCGACCTCGCGGACGTTGCCGCACGTCTCCAGCCAGGCCAGCAGCGTGCCGGCCAGGCGGCTGTACTGCTTCGGGGTCAGTGCCGTCAGCGGGGCCAGCCGGCGCCGGGACACCTCCGTCGCGAGAAACGGGTCCTTGCGCAGCCAGAGCGTCGCGAGGTGGTCTTCGCACCAGGTCAGCGGCTCGTCCGGGAGGACGTCCGGCACCAGGCGCAGGGCCTCCTGGGCCGTCGCCAGCGAACGCGCCGCCTGGCGCGGGGGCACCGGTGGGCCGACCGCGGCCCGGTGGCCCGCCAGCGCCGTCGTCAGCGCGGCGCGGTCCGCCGGCGCGGGCAGCAGCAGCCGCGGGGTGCCGTCTTCGAGGTCCTCCAGCGCGTCCAGGCCGGTGACGTCGGCCGGCCCGTCGAGGGCCACCGCGACCAGCCGGTGTGGCAACGGCCAGTCCGCCGCCGTCGCGGCTTCCTGCACCGTCCGGGACGGGGACGGCGGGTCCGCGAGCAACAGGTCGAGCAGACGCCGCCGGCGCCGTTCCCGCGCGCCGGCCGCGCGGGCCTGCGCGGCCGCGTGCCCTTCGATCGACAACGCCGAGAGCTCGTCGATGTAGGCGAAGATCGCCTCGGCGAGCAGGCACAACGTCGCCGACGGCACGCCGGCGCGCGTGCCCACCTCGGCCATCCGCCGCCAGGTGACCCGCGCGCCGATGCGGTAGGCCGCCTGCAGGACGTCGAGGTTGCGGCCCTGCGCCAGCTCGTGGACGCCGAGCCCGACGAACACCCGCCGTCGCTCGTCCGACACCGTGCCCGCCGCCGCGATCCGGTCGATGAACTGCAGGATCGCCGCCTGCACCCCGGCCCGCAGCGCCTTGCCGAAGGCGCCGTCGAGCGGGCGGGCGTAGTCCGGGATGGTCCGCTGGATCTCGCGCAGCACCTCGTCGGCGACGTCCAGCATGCGCGGCCGGAACACCGCGGCCAGCTCGCGGGGGAGCAGGGTCCACAGCTGTCCCGGCCGGCCGTCGCCGCTCAGCATCGGCCCGAAGGCCGATTCGACGGGCGGTCCCGTCATCGCCCACCTCATCGTCGAAGGGGAGTTTTCAGGAACCGAGCAGAGCCTCCGCGCGCAGCGCGATCTCCATGTCGAGCCGGTCGTCGGCGTTGTTGAGCCGGTCGCCGAACAGGTCGATGAGCTGGTGCATGCGGTAGCGCACGGTCTGCGGGTGCACCTTGAGCTTCTTCGCGATCTCGGGTGCGCTGCCGCGGGACTGCAGCCAGATCAGCAGCGTCTCACCGAGCCGCGCGCGCTGCTTCGGCGTGAGGTCGTTGAACGGCTCCAGGCTGCGTGAGCACAGTTCGCGGACCAGGAACTCGTCGGCGAGCAGCCACAGCGTGGACAGGTGGTCGGTGCAGCGGGTCACCGGCGCGTCCGGCAGCACCCCGCGCTGGACGAGCTTCAACGTCCGCCGCGCCCACAGCAGGGACCGCGGCGCGTCGGTGAGCCGCACGGTCGGGCCGATCACCGCGCGCCAGCCGCCCAGCCGCTCGGTGAGGTTCTTCAGGTGCTTGTCCGGGTCGCCGGTGACCAGGCACGGCTCGCCGCCCTCGAGGTCGACGAGGACGTCCGAATGCAGGTCGGGCGCGGCGAGGCTGTGCTGGTCGGCGCGGGGTTCGAGGGCGACGACGGTGACCTCGGCCGGCAGCGCCCACTGCGCGGTGGCGGCCTGGGCGCTGATGGTCTGCGGCGCGGACGGCGGGTCGGCGAGCAGCAGTTCGAGCAGCCGCCTGCGCCGTCGGGCGCGGGTGCCGGCCGCGCGGGTCTGCGCCGCCGTGTACCCCTCGATCGACAGCGCGGAGATCTCGTCGACGTAGGCGAAGATGGCCTCGGCGCAGGTGCACAGCGTGTCCGCGGACACGCCCGCGGCCTGCCCGAACTCCGAGATGTGCCGCCACGCGACCCGCCCGCCGACGCGGTACGCCGTCTGCAGGCAGTCGAGGCTGCGGGCCTCGTTGAACTCGATCTTGCCGAGGTTGCGGAACACGGTCGTCCACGTCTCGAGCGGCACGGCGCCGGGGGTGCCGACACTGTCGAGGCACTGGATGATCGCCTGCCGGACACCCTGCGTGATGATGTGCCCGAACGCGCCTTCGAGGGGCTGGCGGTACTCGGGCACCGCCCGCTGGACCTCCTGCAGAATGGCGCGGGCGAGCGGGTCGACCCGCGGCTTGAAGCGGATCGCCAGCTCGCGGGGCAGGGACGCCCACAGCCCGATGGCGCCGGAAGCGCGTACGGGCCGGGGTTCCGCCGGGGTCCGCGGGGCGGGTGGGTAGGGGTGCCGGACCCGGTCGGCCGACACGGACTGCTGCCGGTGGGCCGGTCCGGAAGAGCGCTCGCCGGGGTTGGGCCGTCCCGCGCGCAGGGCGGGGGCGGCGAACCCGGTGTCCACGTCGGTCATGTGTTTTATCCTTGCTGGCAACAAAACTGGCCTCTTCGTCGTCGAAGCCGGTCCGGATTTTGTGGCTCAGGCAACATAATTTCGCGCGAACGGCACTGTCAACGGGTTCTCCGCTGACTTCGGGGTAACCCGTCCGGACTACACCCGAACGGGTGGAACGGCGCGGCGCGAGGTGACACTTCCGCCGGGGGCGCATGGTGCGCGGATGACAACTTTTCAGGCGGGCGTTTTCCCGCCCGTCGCGGCCGTCAGCCGGGCGACGACGTCGTCGAGGGTCAGCCGCGCGGGCTCGGTCCCCGTGACGAACTCGTTCAGCAGCAGGCAGAACCCGTCCGGGTCGGCCACATGTGGAAAGTGTTTCGCGTTTTCCCGCACGGTCAATCGGCTGTTCGGCAGCAGTTCGGCGGTCCGGCGCCCGTGCCGCACCGGGATGAGCGGGTCGCGCGCGCCCCAGACCAGCAGCATCGGCACCGCTTCGGCCAGGTAGAGCTTCTCCACGGCGCTCGCGCGCTGGCCGCGCAGGTCGATGAGGCTGCGGGCGATGAAGAGGAACGCCCGCCGCCGCGCGGGGTCGGCCAGCGAGCCGAAATGCCGTGCCAGCTCGCGGTTTTCCGTCTCGAGCGACCCGCCGAACCGCCGGCCGAGCCGGGCCGCCGCCCGCGCGAGGGCGAGCGTCACCCGGTTCACCGTCAGAGCCAGGACGGCGGGTGCCCCCGGCAGCGCGGCGGCCCGCAGCACCGGGCTCACCTCCGGGCCGAGCCCGGCACTGCCGACCAGCACCAGCCGGTCGCACATTTCCGGGAACTGGTAGGCGAACTGCATCGCGATCCCGCCGCCGAGGGAGTGGCCGACGATCGTCGCGTGCCGGACGCCGGACACCGCCAGCACGTCCCGCACGATGCTCGCCAGCGCGCCGAGGCCGTAGTCCGCCCGCGGCGCTTCCGATTCGCCGTGGCCGGGTAGATCCGGTGCGAGAACACGTTTGCCGAGCGCCGCACACCGGTCCAGCACCGGCGCCCACGTGCGCGCGCTGCCCGCGATCCCGTGCAGCAGCACGATCGCTTCGTCGCGCGGAGCCGTCTCGGGATCGTGCTCGTGCAGGCGGACGCGCCGGCCGTGCAGGGTCAGGGTGTAGGTCTCGAAGGTCATCGGCCACCTTTCTCGCGGACCGAAAATAGGGCATCCGACCACTCGCGCCGGATGTGTTAGCGCTACCGCGACGAAATCCGCGCCGGGCATGACAAGAACGGCCGCCGAAAGGCGGCCCTGCGTACGGGGTTTCGCGGGGGCGCCGGTAATGCGTATCGACATTCCGCCGGTATCCGGGTATTCCTCGGACATGGCCGTTATGACGCACCGGGCGCGCTGATGTCCTGCCGCGCGAGTTTCTTTTCCGGCGAGCCCGGGCCGGCGCGACGGGCGGGCCGGCCGTGGCGGCGGGTGCTGCCGGTGCCGATGAGCCGGCTGGCCGCCGGGCCACCGCGCCGGTCAGCCGTCCGTGGGCCGGTGCGCGCGCATGAGCCGCTGGGCGCGCAGGGCGAGCTGCATGCCGAGGCGGTCGTCGGCGTCCTTGAGGCGGTCACCGAACAGCTCCTCCAGCTGCCGCAGCCGGTTGCGCACGGTCTGCGGGTGGACGCCGAGGCGCTGCGCGATCTCGGGCGCCCCGCCGCGCGTCTCCAGCCAGGCCAGCAGTGTCTCGCTGAGCCGCTCGCGCTGCTTCTCGCCGAGCGAGGCGAACGGGTCGAGGCTTTGGCGGGCGAGCTCGGCGGCCAGGAAGTCCTCGGCGAGCAGCCAGAGCGTCGCGAGGTGGTCGCGGCACCAGATGACCGGGCCGGTGTCCGGGCCGGAGAGCAGCAGTGCCCGCCGGGCGGTGCGCAGCGCGGCGGGGGCGTCGGCCAGCGGCACGGTCGGTGACACCGCGGCCCGCCAGCCGCCGAGCTTGGGCTCCAGCGGCGTGAGGTCGGCGTCGGGGTCGCGGGTCAGCAGGTGCGGCTCGGCGCTCTCGAGGTCGGCCAGGACACCGTCGCCGAGCAGGTCGGCGGGGAAGTCGCCGGCGTCGGGCCCGCGTTCGAGGGCGACCATCGCGGCGGTCTCCGGCAGCGGCCAGCCCGCGCCGCCGGCCAGCCCGGCGATGCTGCTCGCGGCGCCTTCCGGGCCCTGGACGATCAGCTCCAGCAGGCGCCGCCGCCGGACCGGGACGGCGCCCTCGGCCTCGGCCTGCGCCTGCTGGTACCCCTCGATCGCGGTCGCGCACAGCTCGTCGACGTAGGCGAAGATCGCTTCCGCGGCGACCGAGATGACGGCCGGGTCCACCCCCGCGGCGACCACCCCGGGGTGCATCGCCCGCCAGGCGACCCGGGCCCCGATCGTGGCGCTGTCCTGCAGCGCGTCGAGGTCACGGCCCTCGGCGAACTCGATCCGACCGCGGCCGCGGTAGAACTCGACCCAGTGGTCGTGGGACAGGCCGGGCTCGCCCATCGAGTCGACGCAGTGCTGCACCGCGTACTCGACGCTCTTGACCAGCACCTTCCCGAAGACGCCGGTGAGCGGCCTGCCGTAGGCGGGGACCGTGCGCCGGACCTCCTGGATCATCGACGCCGCGGCGTGCCCGACGTGCGGGCGCAGGCCCGCGCCCAGCGCGCGCGGCAGCGAGGCCAGCAGGCGGAAGCTGCGGTACTCGACCACGAATCCCCCTTCGCGTTCTCGTCCGGGCGGGAGCAGAGCGTATCCGAAGCACGTGTCACTGAAAAATCAACGACGAGTTCCCTGAAAGGGTGACGCGGACACATCCTTTTGACACGGACGGGTGCGCGTTCTACGCTCCGTGTCAGATGGCGGAGAAATTTCTGGGCGCCAATTCCCGAGTGGAGGACCGAATTCCCGATGCGCGGTTCCGCTGCTTCGGACGGCTCCGTGTGGTCCCGGCTGCCCCACGAGCTCGGTGACGCGGTGCGCCCGCGGATCCCCGAGATCGCCCGGGCCTGCGTCGACGGCATCGCCAGTGAGATTCCGGAATATTCCCGGAGTTTCGGCCACGGCCCCGAGCGGGTCGCCGCGATCGAGCAGACGCGGCGGGGGATCGAGCGCGACATCGACCGCGTCGGCACCCCCGCGATGTGGCAGGCCGACCGGCTGGCCGAGTTCCGCGGCCACGGGCGCGAGGCGTTCCACAATGGTCTCAGCCGCGAAGCCGTGCAGGCGGCGGTTCGCGTGTCGAGCCGGGTCACGTGGCGCTGGATCGCCGACATCGCGCGGGAAGCGCGCCTGTCCGGCGACGTCCTCTACGGCGCGGCGGAAGGGATGTTCGCCGACGTCGAGACGTCGATGGCGGCGGTCGCCGAGGGCTACCGCGCGGCCGAAGCGGCGATGTCCGGCACGGGCGAGCGCCACCGCCGTCTCCTGCGTGCGCTCCTCGGCGGCCGCACACCGGCCGAAGTGGACGGTCTGGTCGCGGCGTCCGGGCTCCCGGTGCCCTCGCACGTGGCCGCGGTGGCGTTCCGGGCGCTGCCGGGCGCCCCGGAGTTCCCGCCGGACCTGCTGCCCGAGCACGTCCCGGCCGACCCGGCGGGTGACCCGCCGGCCGCGCTGACCCCGGCCCCGGACCCGGACCTGACGGGGTTGCGCGACCTCCCGGCCGGCTGGACGGCGGCGGTCGGCCCGCTGGTCCCACTGGCCCAGGCCCCGGAGTCGTTCCGCATCGCCCGGCGCGCGGCCGACCTGGCGTCGCGCGGCCTGCTGGACGTCCCGGGTCCGGTGGTGTGGTGCCGCGACCACGTGACCTCGCTCTTGCTGCTGGCGGACGAGTTCCTGGCGGCGCAGCTGGCCGCGACGACGCTGGCGCCGCTGACGGGGTTGCCGGAGCGGCGGCGGGAGCAGCTGGCGGAGACGTTGCTGGCGCTGGTGCAGACCCGCGGCAGCGCGCCGGAGCTGGGGCGGATGCTGGAGCTCCACCCGCAGACGATCCGGGCCCGGCTGAAGAAGCTGGCCGAGCTGTTCGGGGCGCGGCTGGACGATCCGGGGGAGCGGCTGCGGCTGGAGCTGGCATTGCTGGCGGAGCGGGCGTTGCCCGGGCGCGACTGAGGCGGACGCCGAGTGGACCGGTCCACCCGCGTCGGATTGGCCCTGGGAGAAGGGCCAATCCCGCCATAAGCTGCCCCGCATGACCGGACTGCTCACCGAGCGCCTGCGGCAGGCCTCCGACAACGCCATCGCGATGTGGACCACCCTGGCCCGCGCCCGGGGTGACGCCGTTGTCGAAGAGCCCGCCTTCACCGTCATCGACGGACGGCGGTTCCGGATCATGCTGCGGACCCCGGCGCCGGCCGAAGCGGACAAGGGCCGGCTCGCCGAGCTCGCCCGGGACCGGGTGAACGACGGCCGGACCGTGGTCGTCGAGGATCCCTTCCGCGTGCTCGACCTCAGTGCCGGGATGACCGCCGGGCAGCTGCCCGTCATGGCGCGGGAACCCGCGCCGGTTCCCGAGGCGCCGGAAGTCCGCCGGGTCGAGTCGGACGCCGAGCTGGCCAGGGCCGAGGACATCGTCGTGCACGGCTTTCCGTTGGAGGAATACCAGCCGCTGGCCCCCGCAACCGTCTTCCCGCCCGCGCTCCGGGAGCAGCGCAGCCTCGAGTTCTTCCTCCACGGCGACGCCGGCGCCTGCCTCACCATGGCCCACGGCGGGGTCGGCGGGGTCTACTGGGTCACCACAAAACCCGAGCGCCGGTCGCAGGGCATCGGGCGCGCGCTGACGCACGCGGTGCTACGGCACTTCGACGACCTGCCCGTCACGCTGAGCGCGTCCCGGGCCGGCCGGCCGCTCTACGAGAAGCTCGGCTTCGTCAGCCTTGGCGACGCGAACTGGTGGCGTTAGCGGGAACACCCACCGCCGGTAGCCGAACCAGCGGAACGCGGTGCCGCCCAGTGTCCCCAGCACCATCCCCGCGACGAAGTCCGCGATCTCCTGCGCGAGGTAGCTCACCTGCGGCTCCGCCAGGTGCAGCACGTACCGCGACACCAGCGGCGGCACCAGGTTGACGGCCACCGCGCCCGCGTTGACCGCGAAGAACAACACCGCCTCCCGGACCCGGCGGTGCCCGCCGCGGCCGGCGAACGACCAGCGCCGGGAGAGCAGGTACGCGAACGCCGTCGAGGCCACCGTGGCAAGGAAAAGCGCGGTTACCGGTTTCTCACGGAACACGGTGAGCTTCAGGCTGTAGTCGCCCAGTAGGGTGACCCCGTACGCGGCCAGGCCGACGATGGCGAAGCGGAGCAGCTCTCGCGGCTGGGGCATGGTTCCTCCAGGTGACGCCGACAGGGTGGAGGTCTTTCGATGGCACGCACGGGCGGTGAGGGTGAGCTCCCCTCGGTCGCCGAACTGGTGAACCTCTCGCAGACGAAGCCGCTGATGATCCGCGGCGACCTCGACGCGATGCTCACCGCGGAACCCGCGCTCGATCCGACGCCCGACCCCAAGCCCGACCCGCTGGCCGTCCTCGACGCCGAGCTGAACGCGCCCGAACCCGAGGCCGACCGTCCGCTGGACGCGCCGCCGGCCGGGTCGCGCCGCACGAAGCCGTACGTGCTCGCCGCCGGCGGAGCCGTCGCGCTGGGGCTGGCCGCCGTGGTGCTGTTCCAGCCGCACCAGGTCGGCGGGACCGCCGTGCCGCCGCCGGGCGCGACCGCTCCGGCGCCGCCGACGTCCAGTGAGGCGGTCGAGACGATGAGCGCCTCGGCCAGCGCGCCGCCGCTCACCGCCGAGGTGCACGACTCGCCGGTGCACACCACCACCAGCGCGCCGGCCGCCGCCGCGGGACGCAAACCCGCGCGCCCCACGACGTCGGCGCCGCCGGCGCAGGACCAGTGGCAGGAGTACGTGAGCTCGGTCGTCAGCTCGTGGCAGCAGCAGCACCCGCACGGCAGGCCGAACCGCTGATCAGCAGCTCGACGTCGCCGGCTTCCCGGCGATCCGGTCCTTGACGAAGGCCAGGACGTCGGCGTTGCCGGTGTAGACCAGCGTGATGTGGTCGGTGTCGTAGGTCTTCCACGTCTCCTGGACCCCGGCCGCGCAGTACGCCTTGTGCAGCGCGTCGGCCTGCGCGAACTGCACCAGCTGGTCGCCGGTGGCGTGGTACTGGAACACCGGCACGCGCGGCGGGTGCCCGCCGAGCTTGTTTTCGGTCAGCCGGGCCACCCACGCGGGCTGGATGTACCCCGGGCTGGTCGTGTAGTCCGCGATCTTCTGGTTCGCGTAGGTCGTGAGCAGCTCGAACGTGCACGCGCTCTGCCGCATCTCGGCGAGCTTCGCGCGGCCGTTCCCGCTGAGGAACGAGTCGAGCTTCAGCTCCGGGTAGGCCTGGTCGAGGCCGAGCAGGGCGTAGGCGAACACGCCGAACCCGAACTTGCCGTCGAGCTGGAGGGTCACCTGGACGAGGTCGGCCGGCACCCCGCCGGCCGCGATCCCGACGAGGTTCAGCTCCGGCGCGTACGTCGGCTGCAGCTCGCCGGCCCACGCCGCCGCGCCGCCGCCCTGGGAGTACCCGCGGAAGACCACCTTCGACGTCGCCGAGAGCCCGGCCGCCGCGAGCCGCTGGGCCGCGCGGACCCCGTCGATCACCGCCGGGCCTTCCGAGCGGCCCACGACGTAGGTCGTCTTCGGGTCGCTTTGGTACCCCTCGTAGTCCGGGACGGAGACCGCGTACCCCGCGTCGAGCAGGTCGTCGAGGCCCGGCTGCTCGTAGAACGCGCCGATGTCGATCATCTTGGACGGGGTGCAGCCGAACGCCGGGCCGTGCGTGCCGGGGTCGAACGAGACGATCGGCGCGTTCGCGCGGTCGGCGTTCTTCGGCACGAGCACGGTGCCGGTGACCGCGTCCGGCTGCCCGAGCGCGTTCGTCGACAGGTACATCACCTGCCACGCGTCGACGGATGCCTTGCGCGGCCCCGCGTTCGACGGCCGCCAGCGGAGGACGTCGCCGGGCTTTCCCGCGGGCAGCGGGGACGGCGGGGTGTAGAACGCGTCGCCGGACGGGCCGGGCGCCGGGTCCGCGTCCGCCGAAGCCGCCGGGGCGAGCGCTGCCGTGACGACCAGCGCGACGAGAAGGGCGAGCGTGCGCCGCGTCACGAGCCGGTCCCGTAGACCCGCTTGCAGGTGGCGGACTCGCCGAAGGCCAGGTTCAGCTCGGGGTTCGCCTTGAGCTCCTTGATCGGGCCTTCCGGGTCGGAGAGCTGCCCCATCGTCGAGTCGGCTTCGGAGATGACCTGACGCAGGCTGGGCTCGTCGGTCACCTTCGCCTGCTCCATCTTCGTCTTCGTCTCGGACAGCTTCGTCTTGGTCTCGGTGAGGTTGCCCGTCGCCTTGTCCACGGCGGACTGTCCATCCGGGACGGGCGGGACGCCGGCCGTGCGGAGGCCGCCCGCCATGTCGTCGAGGGCCGCGCCCAGCCGGCCGAGGAAGTCGACCATCGCGTCCCGGGTCTTCACCGGGTCGGCGTCGTCGACGGCCGGCGGCTGCGAGAGCTTCGCCGAGCCCGCGGCCACCCCGGTGCACACCTTGTCGACCCAGGCGAGCGCCGCCGGGTCGGCGTGCCGGCCCGGGTCGGCCGGGGCGTCCGACGAGCAGGCGGCGCACGACAGGAGCGTGGCCGCCGCCATTACGAGCACCGCGCTGTGCATTCTTTTCATGGGTTTCGAAGCTACGCGGCGCGGTTGTGCGCGAGCAAGAAGAGAATGGCCGGTTGGCACGCGCGTCAACATTCCACGGCGGGGATTTGTCACGTGCGTCAGCGGTTCGCCGATGACGCTGTGCTGGGGAAACCTTCCCCCGCCTGCTAGGAACCCGAGCCGGGTGACGCGCCGGGGTGACAATTTGCCGCCGGGGCGTGACGTTTTCACCAAAAGCCCTTGATTGCCGCGGCCGGCGCTCGTTAGCTTACGTTCGGTCGCGATTATCGAGAATGTGCGCGCCGTTTCGTATCACTGTTGATACACGGAAGGACCATCGTGAATCACCCTAGAGGCAAGAAGAAGACGGTCGCGGCCACCGCGGCCACGGCCGCGGTGGGGCTGGTCGCCACCGCGCTGGTGCTCGGGGCGCAGACCAGTGCCGCCGACCCGATCTCGCTGACCCTCAACTACCACTGCACCCTCCCGCTGGTGGGTTCGCAGTCGCTGAAGGTGGTGATCAACACCGACCTGCCGACCACGGTGAACACCGGCCAGCCGACCGGCGCGTTCGACATCAAGGCCGTGTCCACCATCAACGCGGACACCGTCGCGGGCCTGAGCCTGATCGGCGCCACGACGATCGAGGGCACCGCGACCGCCGCCGCGACCGTCGCCGCGCCGAGCCTCAACCTGCCGGTGAACGTCCCGATCACGCTGGAGAAGACGAACATCCCGGCGTCGGGCGAGCTGAACATCAACGCTTCGGGCAAGACCCCGTCGCTGACGTTCACCCAGCCCGGCCAGGCGAAGATCACGGTCGGCGACCTGCAGCTCAAGGTCACCCCGCGCAAGGCCGACGGCTCGGTCACCGGCATCACCCCGGACGGCACGATCGACGCGCCCTGCACGCAGGACGCCGGCCAGAACAACACCCTGGCCACGATCACGATCGCCGGCGGGGGCGGCACGACCCCGCCCACCACCACGCCGCCGACGACCACACCCCCGACCACCACGCCGCCGACGACCACCCCGCCCACCACGACCCCGCCGGGCGGGGGCATCAAGTACTCCTTCGGCATCACCGGGTCGACGTCGCTGAAGTCGCTCGGCAGCACCGCGCCGATCACCGGCTCGTTCGACGCCGACGTGGACCTCGCGGCGAAGAAGTTCACCGGCAACCTGCAGCTCAACCCGACGCACACCGACTTCAAGCTGTTCGGGTTCCTGCAGGGCAGCTCGGACGTCAAGGTCGTGCAGAACGGCCCGCAGACCGGTGAGCTGGTGGGCACCGGCTTCAAGGCGCACATCAAGTTCGACACGTTCCTCACCACGGTGAACCTGTTCGGCATCCCGATCAGCACCGACCCGAAGTGCGGCACGACCACGTCGTCGACCAGCGAGATGACCACCGGCGCCGACTTCGACCTGCTCAAGGGCGGGAAGCTGGCCGGCACGTACTCGCTGTCCGCGCTGCAGAACTGCGGCCCGTTCAACGACATCATCAGCGCGTTCGCCAAGAGTGACGGCAACACGCTGGACCTCGTGCTCGCCAAGAAGTGACCCCGACTGCCGGCCCCCGTCGCGCTGCGGCGGGGGCCGGTGCCACGCCTGGGAAGGGAGTGCCCGTGCGGAAAGCCCGGTTGGTGCTCGCGGCGGGCCTCGCCTGCCTGGTGCTGCCGTTCGCCGCGCCGCCCGCGGACGCGTCGACGGTGATCGACAAGCGGCTGAGCTTCACCTGCCCGTTCCCGTTGATCGGCGAGCAGCGGCTCGACGTCGAGGTCAAGGCGTCGTTCGAGGTGCCGTCCGCGCCCGGCGGCACGTTCACGACAACCGACCTCACGGTCGCGGTGATCGTGCCGGACAAGTCCACCCGCGGCCTGGCCCTGGTCGGCGCGGCGAGCATCGAAGGGACGGCGTCCGCAGGGGTGACGCTGGCCAACGGCTCACTGACGCTGCCACTCGCCCTGCCGCTGATCGTGGCCAAGACGGCGGTGCCGGCGTCGGGGGCGTTCACCACGCACGCGACCGGTTCCGTGCCGCCGGTGCAGCTGCCGAACGCGGGCCGCACAGCGCTGACGATCGGGGACTTCAGCACCCGGCTGACCCCGAAGAAGGCCGACGGCTCGTTCACCGGTCTCGGCTCGTTCACCTCGGACTGCACGCTCGACCCGGGACAGGACCCGGTGCTGCTGAGCTTCGACCTCGGCGGCGCGCCGCCGTCGTACGACTACGGCGTCACCGGTTCGACGCTGGTGAAGGCGCTCGGGGCGGCCGCGCCGCTCACGGGCTCGGTCACCGCCGGCCCCGCGTTCGGCGCGGTGTTCGACCGGACGCGGGCGGAGTTCAAGGTCTTCGGGTTCGTGCCCGGCGCCGCCGACCTGCGGTTCACCCCGGACGGCCCGCAGACCGGCGAGTTCGACGGCGCCGGGTTCGTCGTGCACTCGGCGTTCGCGCTGGCCCTGCCGCAGGTGACGCTCTTCGGGCTGCCGGTCGCGGACGCGGGCTGCCGCGCGAGCGCGCCGATCCCGGCCGACCTCCGGACCGGAAGCGGGTTCGTGCCGGCCTCGGGTGGCCCGGTCACCGGCACGTACACGATCCCGCCGCTGACCGGCTGCGGCGCGTTCACCGCGTCGCTGAGCTCGCTGGTCCAGGGGGAGGGCAACACGTTCGCGCTGACCCTGGCCGCGCGCTGAGCCGAATGCCGCCGAGCCGCCGTATCGTCCACTGTGGATGACGGGGCGGCTCGGCGGCATTTTGCGGAGTGCACCCGAACCGTTACCCACCCGGTGTCCCCCCGAATGCTATAAATCGCTACCTCGTGGGACCGGTTCCACGGGCGTAGGCGGCCGCCGCCGGTGCCGCTAGGGTGATCGTCGGAAATGTGCTGGCCCAGGCAGCCGAACGGGGAGACGCCGGTGACCGCCGCGCACGAGTCAACGTGGGACCCCGGTACCCGCCTGCGCGTGCTGCTGATCGAGGACGACGACGGCGACGCGCTGCTGGTCGAGGAGATGCTTGCGGACACGTCGGTGCCCTTCTCGCTCGAGCGCGTCGACACGCTGGCCGCCGCGCTGGCCGGGCCGCTCACCGCCGACTGCGTCGTGCTCGACCTGCAGCTGCCCGACGCCATGGGCCTGAGCGGGCTGACGAAGCTGGGCCAGCACGCGCCCGGCGTCGCGGTGGTCGTCCTGACCGGGCAGCACGACCAGGCCACCGGTGTCGCCGCGGTCGCGGCCGGCGCGCAGGACTACCTCGTCAAGGACCAGGTGGACGGGCCGCTGCTGGTCAAGGCCCTGCGCTTCGCCCGCGAACGCAAGCGCGCCGAGCACGTCGAGCAGCAGTTCCTGCAGCAGCAGCTGCTCGCCCGGGAGAACGCGCGGCTCGAACGCGGCCTGCTGCCCGTCCCGCTGCTGCGCGACCCGCACCTCGAACTGGCCTCGCGCTACCGCCCCGGCCGCAACGGCTCCCTGCTCGGCGGCGACTTCTACGACGCGATCGAGCTGGCCGACGGCGCCGTGCACGTGATGATCGGCGACGTCTGCGGCCACGGCCCGGACGAGGCCGCACTCGGCGTCGCGCTGCGGATCGCGTGGCGCTCGCTGGTGATGGCCGGGCTGCCGATGGCCGACGTGCTGAGCATGGTCGAGCGGGTCCTGGTGCACGAGCGGATCGAGCCGCTGTTCGCGACCGTCTGCATGGTCGTGATCGCGCCGGACCGAAGATCCCTGCGCCTGTCGCTGGCCGGCCACCTGCCGCCGCTGCTGCTCACCCCCGGCGACGGGCACCTGCTCTCCGGCGAACGCCTCGGCGTCCCGCTCGGCGTGGTCGAAGGCACGAAGTGGGAGGCGCTCGACGTGCCGCTGGAACCGGGCTGGTCGCTGCTGCTGTACACCGACGGTGTGTTCGAAGGCCGTGTCGGCGCCGGGTCCGAGCGGCTCGGGCACGAGCGGATGGCGGAGATCGTGCTCGAGATCCAGCACCAGGCCGGGCTCGCCGGCACCGACCTGCTGGACGAGCTGATCGCCCGCGCCGAACGGCTCAACTCCGGCCCGCTCGACGACGACGTCGCCCTCGCGCTGCTCAGCCACGACCCGGAAGGCGCGGTGTGATGAGCGCTGACGCACGCGGCTGGCCCATCCGCCGCTGGCTCACCCTGCTCGCGGTGGCCGAGGCGGTGCTGCTGCTCGCCGCCCTGGTCGGCGGCGGTGTCGCGCTGAACAACCTCACCGAAGCCCGCAACCGCCTGCTCGACGTCATCGGCGCCCAGCGGCTCGCCGCCATCCAGCTGTCGACGGCCCTGCTGAACCAGGAGACCGGGGTCCGCGGCTACCAGCTCGGCCGGCAGCCGGACTTCCTCACCCCGTACACCGACGGCGTCCGCTCGCAGGCCGACGCGGCCGCCCAGCTCAGGCAGCTCGGGGCCACCCCGGGCACCCAGATCGGCGACGACCTCGACCGCGTGCTACGGGCCGCGTCCACCTGGCAGGCGACGGTGGCGCCGTCGATCACGCCGGCCGCGCCCGCGCCCACCGCGGCGCTCGCCGACCGCAGCCGCACCCAGTTCGACGCGGTCCGCGGCGCCCTGGACACGCAGGCCGCGCACCTGACGGCGTTGCGCGCCGAGGGCCGGGCCGACCTCGACTCCGCGGCGAACTTCCTGACCGCGATGCTCGTCGCTGTCGCGGTGCTGGTCGTCCTGCTGTTCCTGGTGCTGTTCCTCGGGCTGCGGCAGGTCATCACCCGGCCGATCCTGCAGCTGGCCGGGCAGGTCCGCCACGTCGCCGACCAGGACGTCCACCGCCCCGTGCACGGCAGCGGGCCGCAGGAGATCGCCCAGCTCGGCGTCGACGTCGAGGCCATGCGGCAGCGCATCCTCGACGAGGTCGCCGAGCTCGAGCGGGCGCACGCCATGCTGGACCGGCGGACGCGCGAGCTGGAGCGGTCGAACGCCGACCTGGAGCAGTTCGCGTACGTCGCTTCGCACGACCTGCAGGAGCCGCTGCGGAAGGTGGCCAGCTTCTGCCAGCTGCTGCAGAAGCGCTACCAGGGCCTGCTCGACGAGCGCGGTGAGCAGTACATCGAGTACGCCGTCGACGGCGCGAAGCGGATGCAGGTGCTGATCAACGACCTCCTGGCGTTCTCCCGGGTCGGCCGCCGCACCGGCGAGCACGTCACGGTGGACGCCGGCACGCTGGTCGACGACGCCGTCGCGAACCTCGAGGTCGCGCTTTCGCTGAGCGGCGGCAAGGTCGACCGCGGCGAGCTGCCCGAGGTCAGCGTCGAACCGGCGTTGCTGACGGCCGTGTTCCAGAACCTGGTCGGGAACGCGCTGAAGTTCAAGGGCGAGACCCCGCCGGAGGTGCGGATCACCGCGGAGCGCGACGGCGACGACTGGGTGTTCGCGGTGTCGGACAACGGGATCGGCATCGAAGCGGAGTACGCCGAACGCGTCTTCGCGCTGTTCCAGCGGCTGCACACGCGCAGCGCGTACCCGGGCACCGGCATCGGCCTGGCGATGTGCCGCCGGATCGTCGAGCACCACGGCGGCCGGATCTGGCTCGACACCGAGGCCGAGCGCACCACGTTCCGCTTCACCCTCCCGGCGACCGAGACCCTTGTGGGGACGCATGACGCAGACCGCTGACCCGATCGACATCCTGCTCGTCGAGGACGACCCCGGCGACGTCCTGATGACGCGGGAAGCCTTCGAGCACCACAAGATCCGCAACGCCCTGCATGTCGTGAGCGACGGCGTCGAGGCGC
Source organism: Amycolatopsis sp. NPDC104819 (assembly GCF_055583145.1). NCBI lineage: Bacteria > Bacillati > Actinomycetota > Actinomycetes > Pseudonocardiales > Pseudonocardiaceae > Amycolatopsis > Amycolatopsis sp. NPDC104819. Next base: position 548,524 of record NZ_JBVJON010000004.1, read on the forward strand.
TCGAGTTCCTGAACCGCCGGGGGCGCTTCGAGACGGTGCCGCGGCCGGGGCTGATCCTGCTCGACCTCAACCTGCCCCGCAAGGACGGCCGGGAGGTGCTCGCCGAGGTCAAGGCGGACCCGGGCCTGCGCACGATCCCGGTGGTCGTGCTGACGACGTCCGAAGCCGACGAGGACATCCTGCGCAGCTACGACCTGCACGCCAACGCCTACGTCACCAAGCCGGTCGACTTCGAGAAGTTCGTCGAGGTGGTCCGGAAGATCGACGACTTCTGGGTCACCGTCGTCCAGCTCCCGCACCGGTAGCGGCGGCCCGGTGATTGGGGCACGATAAGGGACCGTGACCTCTTCCCCCCGGGATCTTCCCGCCACCGAGCTGACGGTCACGCTCGGCTGGCGGGGGCGGGCCGCGGTGCTGGCCGTGGCGGGGGAGATCGACCTGCTCAGCGCGCCCGAGTTCGAAGACGTCGTCGCGGTGGTGCTGGCCGACGAGCCGGAGACCCTGGTCGTCGACCTGCGCGAGGTGACGTTCTTCTGCTCGGCGGGGCTGCAGGTGCTCGCGGCGGCGCACCGCAAGCTGGCCGAGCGCGCGCTGCGGGTGGTGAGCGACTCCGCCGTGACGTCGGGGCCGCTGAAGACCACCGGGCTCGACACGTGGATCGGCATCCACCCGACGGTCGACGAAGCGCTGGCCCCGTGACGGCCCCCGGAGAGAGGCGAGCCCCGATGCCCGAACCCGTGGGCCCGTTCCGCCGTCGCGAGGTGCAGGCCACGCCCCAGGAGCTGCGGAGACTGCGGCACGACCTGATGGCCTGGGTGCTGGCGGCGGGCGTCGAGCCGGTCCGGGCCGGCGACATCGTCCTGGCGAGCTACGAGGCACTGGCGAACGTGGCGGACCACGCGTACGACGGCGCGGGCCCGGGAATGGTCGACCTGGAGGCCGCGCTGCTGGAGGACCGCCTCGAGGTGGTGATCACCGACCACGGCCGCTGGCGCACCCCGGTCCCGGACCCCCGCCCGGTCTCCCTGCGCGGGCGCGGGCTGATGCTGCTGCGGGCGAGCGCGGACCGGGCGGACATTTCGTCGGGGGAGTCGGGCACGGTGGTCACCTTGGCCTGGGACCTGGCCCCGGTCCGGCCTTGACCGAAACGCCCCGATGCGGTGTGCGTCTGCGCCGGTCGGCGAGGTCCGCTTCGCCTGCGACCACCAGAAATTGGACATGCCGTTCAGCGACCCGGTCCTGAAGCCCGCCGGTCGACCTGGCGGGGGCGCGGCGCGGCGCCGGCGGCGGCCCGGACGTCGTGAGTGACTCATTCATGTCGCTGGACGAAGTGAATGGGTCATTCATGGCGTCTGGACGCGGTCGGTCGGGCCGGATCGGTGGCAGACCGCCGTCCGGTCCTGACCGAAGCGCCCCGATGCGGTGTGCGTCGGACGCACGCCACATCGGGCGCTGTAAGGCCGGTCGGCAAGACCGCTAGCTGTGCTGCACAGCGCCGGTCTTCGGGTCGAGCGTGACCCGCTTCGCCTGCGGCCACCAGAAGCTGAACATGCCGTTCAGCGACCCGGCCCGGCTGTCGAACGACGTGTCGCCGATGCGGCCGGCGAACCAGTTGTCCTCGATGAACTTCAGCACCGAGGTCTGGTCGGTCAGCGTGTGGTCGACGTGGTTCACCTTGCTGTACGGCGAAATCACCATCAGCGGCAGCCGCGGGCCGTAGCCGCAGCGGTCGGCGTACTTGCCCTGCGTCGTCGGCTTGGCCGTGCACACCGACTGGTCCTGCGCGGCGTCGTGGGAGCCGTTGAGGATCTTCGACGCCTGGTGGTCGTACCAGCCGTCGGAGTCGTCGTAGGCCAGGACGATCGCCGTGGACTTCCAGTCCGGGGACTGCTGGATCTTGTTGATCTCCCCGACCACGAACTGCTGCTCGTCCAGCGGGTCCGAGTAGCCCGCGTGGCCGTCCTGGTACTCCGGGGCCTTCAGGAAGCTCACCGCGGGCATCGAGCCGGCCTTGAGCGAGTCGTCGAAGTCCGAGACGTCGTACTGGTGGTTCGCGCGGTCGGTCTGGCCGATCGCCTGCACCGACGACGGCGGGAGGTGCTTCGGGTTCGCCGTCGACGGGTAGTACTGGAACGGCTCGTGGTGCGGGCTGTAGTCGACCGACGCGTTGCCGCCGACGTTGGCGTGCGTCGCGCCGCAGACCGCGTACCCGTTGGCCGACCCGGTCGGGCGGAAGCCGCCCTGGAACCAGCCCCACGTCACGTGACGCTGGTTGAGCAGGTCACCGACGTTGCGGCCGTGCATCGTGGCCAGGTTGTCCTTGCTCGTGTGGTTCTTGTCCGAGCAGTCGTCCCAGGCGGGGTCGGGGTCGTTGATCATCGTGCCGATGCCGTTCGCGTCCGGTGACTGGACGGCGTAGGCGTCGCTGACCGGATCGTGCGTCACCGGGTCGACCGCCTGGACGCCGTGGGTGTTGCCGGAGATCAGGTTGAGCGCGCCCGGCGTGGACGGCCCGAAGTTCGTGTCGAACGAGTTGTCGTTCAGCGCGTAGTGCTGGGCGTAGTTCCACATGCCGGTGACGGTGTTGCCGTCGAAGTAGTCCATCACCAGGCCGGGCTCGCCGAACAGGACCGGCTGGCCGGTGCACTTGTCCGTCTCGGTCTTCTCGACGAACTTGTCCATCTTGCCGCCGTTGAAGGCGGCCTGTTCCGCGCCGTAGTTGTGGTTCTGGTCGCAGGTCAGCGCCTGCTCGTGCGTGAGCCGCTTCGGGTTGTACGCGTTCGGGTTGTCGGTCAGCAGCTTGTGGTCCAGGCCGTTGACCTTCGGGGTGTTCCGCGCGGCCTGGAACGGGGTGCCGTCGGTGTTGGCCGCGTTCGGGTAGGTGCCGAAGTAGTGGTCGAACGAGATGTTCTCGCCGAAGATGACCACGACGTGCTTGATCGGCGTCGAGGTCGGGATCCAGTGGGCGGGGAACAGGTTCAGCGGCTGGGCTTCCGCGGTGCTCGCCGCGGAACCGGTGACGACGGCCAGCACGGCGACCGAGGCCAGGGCCCCGGCGCCGAGCAGGCCGCGCCGACGGCGGCGGATTCTCGTGTCCACAGTGGATTCCTTTCGTGGTGGGTTCGCAGTCAGGCGAGCAAAGCGCGGCCGAAGTGGTCGTCCGGGCCGGTGACGCCCGGCAGCGCGAAGAAGTACCCGCCGCCGAACGGGGAGATGTAGTCGGTGAGCGGCTCGTCGGCGAGCCGCGTCTGGACGGCCTCGAACTGGCGCTCGAGGTCCTGCTGGTAACAGACGAACAGCAGGCCCATGTCGAGGTTGCCGTTGCTGTCGACGCCGCGGTCGTAGTTGACGGCGCGGCGCAGGATCCGGCTGTTGTCGGTCTCCGGGGTGCGCGGGTTGGCCTTGCGGATGTGGCTGGTCAGCGGGATCACCGTGCCGACGGGATCCTCGGCGTAGCGGGGGACGTCCTTCTCGTCGGCGCCGTCGAGCGGGGCGCCGGTGTCGCGGCGGCGGCCGAACATGTTCTCCTGCTCGGTCAGCGAAACCCGGTCCCAGAACTCGACCAGCATCCGGATCAGCCGGACGACCTGGTAGCTGCCGCCGGTCGTCCACGCGGGCTCGCCCCCGCCGTTCGTCCACAGCAGACTGTCCAGTTCGGACCCTTCCGGGTTCGCCGTGCCGTCCTTGAACCCCATCAGGTTCCGCGGGGTGCCGGACGGCCGGGGCGGCGAGCTGAAGCCGTTCATGCGCCAGCGCAGCTGCATGCCGCCGCGGGTGGCGCGGGTGATGTCGCGCAGCGCGTGCAGCACGGTGTCGGTGGAGTTCGCCGAAAGCGTCAGGCTGAGGTCGCCGTGGCACTGCGCCGGATCGAGCGCGTCGTTCGGGAACATCTGCATCGGCTTGAGCTTGGCGGGCTTGAGCTTCGCCAGGCCGTACCGGTCGTCGAACAGGGACGCGCCGGCGCCGAGGACCACCCCGAGGTCGCCGCCCGGCACGACCGGGCCGAGCACCCCCGAGTCGGCGGGCGGTCCGGTGATGCCGAGCGCGGCCGGCGCGCCGCCGCCGGTGAGGAACCGGGCCCGGTCGGTGAGCTCGCGGAAGAGCTCGGTCAGGTCGGCCTTCGATTCGGCGACGACGTCGAACGAGGCGACGATCGTCTGCGTGGGCGGCTGCCGCAGGATCGCGGCCTGGTTGGCGCCGTGGAACACCACCGGCGCCGTGCTGTCGGTGACGGCGGCGGACGCGCCCAGCCCGGCCCCCGCGGCGACGGTCAGGCCGGCGCCCATGGCGGCCCGGCGCAGGAACGACCGGCGGGGCAGGCCCGCGGCCGGGTGCGGCACGGGGCAGCGAGGCTGCTCGGTCACGAAACCCTCCTCGGCTCCGCGATGGCCGCGATCGGGGCGAGCAGCTCGGTCAGCTCGCTGACGTCGGCGTTGAGCTTCTGCCGCTGCTTCGGGTCGAGCTGCGTCAGCGGGACCCAGCTGCCGTCCGGCCGGTGGGCGGCGTCGAGCACGGTCTGCGTGCGCGTCAGCCAGGTGTCCAGCTTCGGCAGCTGCTGGTAGCGCGGCGCGAGCAGCGGGCGGAGGACGTCGAGCACCGCGCGGGTGCCGTCGAGGTTGGCGCGGGCGGTGGCCAGGTTGGTGCCGCTGCCGTAGTCGGTGCGGCCGGTCAGTTCGAACTGCAGCGTGTTCTCCATGATTTCGTGCGCGCGCAGCCCGAGGTCGTTGCCGTCGACCTGGCTCTCGCCGAAGGACGTCTGAAGCGTGTGGGCGTCGGTGTCGATCTGGTCGGCGACGGCGCCGAGCGCGCCCAGGTCCTCGCCGTGCCAGAGGCCCTGTTCGAGCCGGTGGAAGCCGGTGAAGCCCGCGTCGGCGGTGCCGCCGGGCAGGCCGTCGGTGGTGCCGTTGAGCGCGCCGTCGGAGTCGCCGAACGCGTCGTAGGCGGCGCCGAGCCGCTCGTAGGTCAGGTGCGCGGTCAGCCAGGCGGCCTGGCTCGCCGCGCGGTCACCGCCGTGGACGGCGTTCTTCAGCGCGCCGGTGTTCGCGACCAGCTCGCCGAGCCCGGTCACGACGTGCTGCTGGTAGGCCTTGAGCGGGCCGAGCAGGTCGTTGTGCGTCACCGGCGCGACACCCGGCCCGGACCGCTCGGCCCCGCCGCTGACCTGCACCGCGGGCCCGACGATCGCGCTCGCGTCGTCGGGCAGGCACCGGAAGGCGTAACTGCCGTTGCCGAGGTTGACCTGCAGCGGCCGGGTGGTCGCCGCGCCGAGGCCTTCGACCTCGCCGTAGATCACGCCGGTCGCCGGGTCGATCAGGTCGACCTCGGCGGTCACCGAGCCGGTGTTGTGCAGGCGGAACGTCTGCGGGCCGGGTTTCGGGTCCGTCCAGCCGGTGCCGCACGCCGAGCGGGAGACGGCGATCTCGGGATCCTGCGCGTCCGCGCTGTCCGGCCAGAACGCCACGACGGCTCCCGCCGCGACGGCCACGACCACGGCCGCCACGATCCAGCGGGCACGCACTGACCCCGGCACGCGCACTCTCCCGTCACTCGATCGGACCATCACCGGTCACGGATTATGCGAGCCTAACGCCCGGAAAACCGCACCGGAGGGCGTCGAAAGGAGGGAATTCACCCGGACTTCAACCCGGCGCCCACGAAAGGGGGAGAATTCAGACGTTTCCCTGTGCCGGTTCTGTCTGCTTGGGACGATTGGTCCGGTTGGTCCCGCTCACGGAAGGGGGACGCCGGTCTCCAGGAGCGTCTTCAGGCTGGACAGCAGGGCGGGCCAGCCCTGGCTGCACATCTCGCGCGCCGTGCTGCCGTCGTCGAAACCGTCGTGCAGCACCGTCAGCTTCACCATTTCCCCGTGCGGCTCCAGGGTGAACGTGACTTTCGTCCGGCTTTCCGAGCGCAGTTTCGCCAGTGTTTCCTCGTCGATGCCGTTGCTCTTCGCCCATTCCGGCGTGAAAGTGTGCCAGGTGTAGGCGAGCCGGTGGAACGGGTCGGATTCGAGGACGACCTGGTCGGGGTCGCGCGTTTCCGCGCCCCTTTCCGCCCACGTCATCGGCGAGCCCTTTTTCCAGTCGGTGGTGAAGGAGACGCCCCAGTACCGGCTCGTGAAAGCCGGGTCGGTAAGCGCTTGCCAGAGTTTCTCCGGGGTCGTGTTGATGTAGGTGGTGTAGGCGAATTCGTTCATCGGTGTCGACTCCAGGGCTCGTTTCAGATCGGCCAGCGCGCCGGCCCGCTTGCGGTCGTAGCGGGTCATCCAGCGCTCGGCGATCGCGTTGATCGGCGCGGCGTCGAGGTAGTGCAGCTTTTCGCGGCCGCGCCAGGTCGTCGTGACCAGCCCGGCCGCTTCGAGCACGGCCAGGTGCTTGCTCACCGACTGGCGGGCCATGTCGAGCCCCGCGCACAGCTCGCGCAGGGTCCGGCCGTTGCGCTCGTTGAGCGCGTCCAGCAGCCGGCGGCGGCTGGGATCGGCCAGTGCCTTGAAAACCTCGTCCATCACGTCTTCTCCATGACATGCAGCCGTCCAGCTGCCTATTCACGATAGGCAGCCGGACGGCTGCATGTCAACCGGGTGCGTCAGGGGAAGCGGATCACCGCGATGCCGGCCAGCACGAAGAACACGAGGACGACCAGCGTGCCGGTCTGCCCGCCGGAGGACCGGGTGACCACCTGGTCGACGGCCCCGGTCAGCCGCACCCCGCACTCGGCGACCACGGTGTGCCGCCCGGCCTCGATCCGGGTGAACTGGACCGGCGCGGTGAACCCGCCCGAGCTGTCGGTGTAGGCGGAGCCGACCTCGGCGCCGTCGGAGGTCAGCCGCACCATCCGGCTCGGCTCGCACCCCTTGCCGGACGCCGACAGCGTGTCGCCGGGCTGGATGCTCGGCCGGTCGAGCACCAGCTCACCCGGCTTCGGCTCGGTGCTGGTGGTCACCGGCGTGCCGGGGGTCGTCGGGGTGGTGGACGTCGGCGGGGTCGTCGTGGTGGTCGGCGGGGCGGTGGTCGTCGTCGACGGCGGGGTCGTCGTGGTGCCGGGGGTGGTCGGCCGGGTGGTCACCGGCGGCGGTGTCACCGGGGTGGTCGTCACCGGCGGCGGGGTGGTGGTCGGCGAGCCGGTCACGGTGAAGCGGCTGCTCGCGGTGAGCGGCTGCTTGGTCCGGGCGTTGGTGCACGTGCCGGTGACCGGGTAGGTGCCGGGCTGGGCGCCCGCGGGCACGGTCGCCGCGACCGTGCCGCTGGTCTGCTGGAGGGTCGCGTTCCCCGTCCACATCGGGGTGCCGTTCCACGAGAATGTGATCGGGGTGCCGCACGGATAGAAACTCCAGGAAATGGTGAACGAGCTTCCGGCCTTACCGCTCGACGGTTTCAAACCAACCGAAGAAGTGTATTGTGCGTTGGCGTTGCCCGCAAAGGCCAGCAGCAGCACCGTTCCGGCCACGGCGCCGAAAAACAGCCGAACCACGATTCTCATCGGACGTCCCTCCCCGGTGTGTGCTCGCTGTAGCATTCCCGACCAGTCGGATTACGCAAGTAGGGGATGCGCAAATGGGACGTCTCATCGCGGCGGGGGTTGCGTGGGGATTGTGCGTGCTGGTGCTCGGCGCGCCGGCGGCGTCGGCGGCGGGCGGCTCGCTCGAGGTGCAGGCGACGATCGACCGGCGGCCGATCGCGGACGCCACGGTGCCGATCGACCCCGCCCAGCAGGTCGAGCTGCAGGTCGTGGCCACCAACTCCGGCGTCGCGCCGGTGAAGGTCCGCAGCGTGCGGCTCTCCGGGGTCGCCCTCGCACTCACGTTCTTCGCCTACGACACCACAGCGCCGTTCGAAGTGCCGGCCCGTGGCACGATCACCCGGACGTTCGTCCTCGACCTCGGTGACCTGAGCGGGCAGGCGACCGGGCTGCTGCCGTCGTCGGTCGAGCTGCTCGACGCCCAGCGCTCGACGCTCGGCGAGGCGACGACGGTCGCCGACGTCCGCGGCTCGATCTGGTCGGTGTACGGCGTCTTCGGCCTCGCGATGCTCGTGCTCACGATCCTCGCCTGGCTGACGTCGCTGCTGGCGCTGGCCCGGCACAAGCTGGCGCCGAACCGCTGGCGCCGTGGCCTGCGGTTCCTGCCCGCCGGGTTCGGCACCGGCCTGGTCGCGGTGATCAGCCTGTCGGTGCTGCGGCTGGTGCCGCCGGAGCCGGCGATCGAGATCCCGGTGGTGCTCGGCGCCGCGGCCATCGCGTTCCTGCTCGGCTACCTGACCCCGCACCCGGCGCCGCCGGCCGCCGTCACCGCGGGTGACGGCGCCACCGTCCGGATGGCGGTCCCGTCCACGCAGGAATTCACCCGATGAGCGCACCGGCCGAGCTGGTCGCCGCGCTGCCGCAGTACGACATCGGGGCCGAAATCGGCGAAGGCGGCATGGGGGTCGTGTTCGCCGGGACGCACCGGACGCTCGGCCGGAGCGTCGCGATCAAGCAGCTGCCCTGGGACGTGCTCAACCACACCGCGAGCAGCGAGCTGTTCGACCGCGAGGCCCGGGTGCTGGCCAGCCTCGACCACCCGCACATCGTGCCGGTGTACGACTACGTCCGCACCGGCCGCGAGCACCTGCTGGTGATGGAGCGGCTCGACGGCGGCACGGTGCACAGCCGCTTCCACGGCGACGGCGTCAGCGGTGAGCAGGCGTGCGCGATCGGGCTGGCGATGCTGGCGGGATTGCACGCGGCGCACCGGGCCGGGGTGCTGCACCTCGACGTCAAGCCGCGGAACCTGCTCTTCAGCACGCAGGGCGTGATGAAGGTGGCGGACTTCGGCATCGCGCGGGTCATCAGCGAGGGCGCCACACTCGTCACGCACGGCGGCGAGATCCTCGGGACACCGGCGTACATCGCACCGGAGCAGGCGATGGGCAACGCACTGAGCCCGGCGGCCGACGTGTACGCGGCGGGCACGGTGCTGTACGAGCTGCTGTCGCGGCAGCTGCCGTTCGACAACACCCGCGGCGCGATCAGCATGATGCGCCAGCACATGTTCACCGACCCGCGCCCGATCGCGGGGGTGCCGATGCCGATCGCGGGCGTGATCATGCGCAGCCTCGCGCGCGAGCTCGAGGCGCGTTACCGCGAGGCGGAGTCGTTCGCGGCCGATTTGGCTGCGGCGGCCACGGCGGTTTACGGCTCGGGGTGGCTCGAGCGGTCCGGGGTGCCGGTGCTGCACCTGACGCCCAGGGTGATCGCGGGGCTGAATTCGGCGACGACCCCGGCGGCGCCGGGGGAGGCGCGGACGCGGCCGGTGCGGCAGCCCGGGCCTGCGCCGACGTTGACTGCGACGAACGGGTGGCCGGGGGCTGGTTCCTCGGAGGGGCCCGGGCTTTATGCGGATCCGGCCGGGTCCGGTGGGCTGGCGGAGGCTGGGCCCTACGGCGACCGGGGTGGATCCGGGCCGCACGGTGGTTCGGGCGGACCGGGGTCGTCCGGCGGGTCCGGGCCATACGGTGGGTCCGGGCCGTACGCCGATCCCCACTCCGATTCCGCCGAACCCGCGGCGGGTGCGGCCGCCGTGCTCTGGCTGCGGTTGGCCGCCGGGGCCGCCGCCGTTGTGCTGGTCGTCCTCGCGCTGCTCAACCCCGCGCGGCTGCCGCACGAGGCGTCACCCACGCTGAACCTCGGCGGCGCTTCGGTGGCCACGCCGGTCGAAGTCGACCTCAGCAAACCGCTGACGCTGACCGGCCCCGGCAGCGCGGGCCCGGTCGCGATCGACCTGGCCGCGGCCGGGATCCCGCTGGGCTCGGCCGAGGCCCAGGCGAAGGCCGACGGCAACGGCTTCACCGCGCAGCTCACGTTCCCGGGGATCTCGCGGTGGATCGTCGGCGGCGCGGTGACGGCCACCGTGCGGACCGGCCCGGCCACCCAGACGTTCACGCTCCTCACCAGCCAGCACCCGCTGGCCAGCGCGATGGGCGCGGGCAGCCTGATCCTGGCGCTGTTCGCCCTCGCCTACCTCGAATCCGGGCTCCGGACCATCCGCAACGGCCACCGGTGGCGCGGCGCGGCCGTCGGCGGGCCGGTGCTGGGCATCCTGTTCGGCGCCGCGGTGTGGCTGTGCGTTTCGGTGCTGCGGGTGCACGAGCCGTCGCCGGGGTTCGGCGCCGGGTGCGCGGTGGCCGGCGCGGTCGCGGCCGGACTGGTCGTCGCCGCGGCGCGCCGCCGGGCGTCCACTGTGGTCAGTCGACCATCCGGACGGTGACGTGCGGGCTGTAGCTCTTGCGCCGGCTCCACCCGTGTTCGGCGCAGAGGCTCAGCTGGATCGCGCGGTCGGCGGGCGCCCAGTAGCCGGTGCGGACGAAGTAGCCCTCCATCGTGGTGAGCGCGCCGAGGCGCTTGCGGGCGGAGCACATCTCCCAGCCCCACTGGCGGCCCGTCTTCTCGACGCCGTTGCGGCGCACGGACAGGCACGGGTTGCCGACCGCGCGGATGTCGGCGTCCCCCTCGGTGACGTAGATGACGCCGTCGACCTTGTAGAAGCGGTTGTTGTCGAGCAGCGAGACCTGCCCGGAGAGCGTGACCCCGACCCGGCCCCCTTCGTCGCCCGTGAGCGTCCAATCGAGACAGAATTCCTGGACCGGGAGTTCCAGCGACTGGGTCATGAGGTTTCCCCTGTTCTAGCCGAGCGTCCCTTCCAGAAGATAAGGATTTTCCGGACGCCGGGAAGGCCTGTGGACGATCTTCACCCGAAGCGGTTCCGCCGTCGGATGCCTTGGGACGCATGGGTTTTCAGGCGAGTGGGTGAAGTGAAGGACAGTGCGTGAGAACCGGTGCTCGGCCGGGTGGTGTTCACCGCACAGGTGGTCTTTCGTCCACTACGCTCCGTGAACAGAAGGTAAAGGAACCATTACCTTCGCTGGGGCGTTGAGCGGGCATGAGCGAGCCCACTGTCATCGAGCTCGGGCCGCGCGACATGCTCGTGGTCGCGGGCCTGCCCGGAGCGGGCAAGACGACGATGCTCCGCCACGCCGCGCCCGGCCTCCCGGTCCTCGACTCCGACCAGGTCCGCTCCCGCCTGGCGGCGGTGGCGCCGGCGGTGCCGTACCGGTGTTACCGGCCGGTGGTCCACGCGTGGCACCGAGTGCGCATCGTCCGCCGCGCGATCGAGGCGGAGGGCCCGATCGTGGTCCACGAGCCGTCGACGCGGGCATCGACCCGGGCGCTCCTGGCGGTGGTGGGCCGCTTGACGGGCCGTTCGGTACGGCTGTTGTTCCTGGACGTGACGGCGGAGCAGGCGCTCGCGGGCCAGCGCAGCCGGGGGAGGCTGGTGCGGCCGCGGTCGTTCGCGCGGCACGTCCGGCGGGCGGGGAAGTGGCGGGAGGAGTTGCTGGCCGAGCGGGTGCCGGTGGGGTGGGAGAGCGTGCAGGTGGTCGATCGGGCGAAGGCGGGTCGGACGCGGTTGGTGGCCAAGCTGCTGGTGACCTGCTGACGGACGTCATGAATGAGTCACTCACTGCGCCGGACGTCATGAATGAGTCATTCACTGCGCCGGACGCCATGAATGAGTCACTCACTGCACCTGGCCCCGCTCGGGCGAGCCCCGGTCGGCGGCGATACCGAAGCCTGCCGGTCGAGCCGCAATCTCACCGAAACCCGATCCTCGGCACCTGGCCTCGACCGGGCAAGCCGGCCTCAGGCCGGCAGTTGGTCTGGACATTTTACATATTGGTCTAGACAATCAGAGGTCTCTCCCCGACTGGAGGACCCGATGAGGCGTTCCAGACTGTCCGCAACCCTCGCCGCCTTCGTACTGGCGCTCTCCGGTCTCGCGGCCGGGACCGCCGGGCCTGCCGAAGCGGCCAACCTCCTCGCCAACCCCGGTTTCGAGGCCGGCTCGCTTTCCGGCTGGACCTGCGCCAACGCCACCACCGTCACCACCCCCGTGCACGGCGGGAGCTACGCCCTCGCCGGCACGCCCGTCGGCGCTGACTACGCGCAGTGCTCGCAGACCGTGTCCGTCCTGCCGAACACCACCTACACCGTCTCGGCCTGGGTGCGCGGGAACCCCGTCTACCTCGGCATCACCGGCGGCGCCTCCACCTGGTCCGGCAACTCGGGCGCCTACAACCAGCTCTCCCTCACCTTCACCACCGGCAACCAGACCTCCGCCCAGCTCTACCTCCACGGCTGGTACGGCGCCGGCACCTACTACGCCGACGACGTCGTCCTCGACGGCCCCGGCGGCAGCACCCCCGGCACACCCGGCGCGCCCGGGACCCCGGCAACCGGCGGAGTCACCACCACCTCCATCGCCCTGACCTGGGGCGCCGCCGCCGGGACCGTCACCGGGTACCGCGTCTACGAAGGCAGCACTGTCGTCGCGACGACCACCGGCACCAGCGCCACCGTCGGAGGCCTGGCCGCCTGCACGACCCACAGTTACGCCGTCGCCGCGTACAACAGCGCCGGTGAGTCGCCGAAGAGCTCGACGACCAGCGCCACCACGACCGGCTGCGTCGACACCGGCCTGCCGAAGCACGCGCTGATCGGCTACCAGCACGCCAGCTTCGCGAACGGCTCCGGCTACGTCCGCATGGCCGACGTCCCGGCGGCCTGGGACATCATCGACCTCGCCTTCGGCGAACCGACGTCCGTCACCTCCGGGGACATCCGCTTCAACCGCTGCTCCGCCGCCGAATGCCCGAACGTCGAGAGTGACGCCGACTTCATCGCCGCCATCAAGGCGAAGCAGGCACAGGGCAAGAAGATACTGATCTCCATCGGCGGCCAGAACGGTCAGGTCCAGCTGACGACCACCGCCGCGCGGGACAAGTTCGTCAGCTCCGTCTCGGCGATCATCGACAAGTACGGCCTCAACGGCCTCGACGTCGACTTCGAGGGCCACTCGCTCTCGCTCAACGCCGGCGACACCGACTTCCGCAACCCGACCACACCGGTGATCGTCAACCTGATCTCCGCGCTGAAGTCGCTCAAGGCCAAGTACGGCTCGGGCTTCGTCCTGACCATGGCGCCGGAGACGTTCTTCGTGCAGGTCGGCTACCAGTTCTACGGCGGCACGAGCGCCGGTGACGCGCGGACCGGCGCCTACCTGCCGGTGATCCACGCGCTGCGCGACTCGCTGACCGTGCTGCACGTCCAGGACTACAACTCCGGCCCGGTCATGGGCCTGGACAACCAGTACCACAACATGGGCGGCGCGGAGTTCCACATCGCGATGACCGACATGCTCAAGGCCGGCTTCACCGTCGCGAACACCGGGCAGTTCTTCCCGGGGCTGCGGCCGGACCAGATCGCGATCGGCCTGCCCGCGGCGGTCAGCGCCGGCAACGGCTACACCTCGCCCGCGGACGTCCAGACCGCCGTGAACTGCCTGGTCAAGGGCAGCGGCTGTGGTTCCTACACCCTACGTGGCGGCACGTCGCCGGCGCTGCGCGGGCTGATGACGTGGTCGATCAACTGGGACAAGTACTACAACTGGGAGTTCCAGAACAGCCACGAGCCGTTCCTGAACTCGCTGCCGTGACGCGTCGCGGTGTGCCCCGCCGACCGGTGGGGCACACTGCCTGACGTGGTCAAACGCGACTCCGTGCTGACGCGCGTCGTCCGGATCTTCGAGACGTTCGAACCGGACGCGCCCGCGTTGCGCGTCACCGACATCGCGCGCCGCGCCGGGCTGCACGTCGCGACGGCGTCGCGGCTGGTCGAGGAGCTGGTCGGGCACGGCTGGCTGCTACGTGACACCGATCGGAGGATCCGGGTGGGCGTCCGGCTGTGGGAGCTGGCTTCGCGCGCGTCCCCGACGCTGGGGCTGCGCGAGGCGGCGCTGCCGTTCATGGAGGACCTGCACGCCGTTGTCGGGCACCACACGCAGCTCGCGGTGCTGGAGGACCGCGAGGTGCTTTTCGTCGAGCGGCTTTCGGCGCCCGGCGCGGTGGTCAACGTGACGCGGGTGGCCGGGCGACTGCCGCTGCACGCGTCGTCGTCCGGGCTCGTTTTGCTCGCCCACGCGCCCGCTGACCTGCAGGAACAGGTGCTGGCGGGTCCGCTCGGCGCGTTCCGCCGGACCACGTTGACCGATCCCGCGCGGCTACGGCGCTTCCTCGCCGACGTCCGGCGGGACGGCTACGCGTACTGCGCGGGCTTCATCGACGAAGAGACCACGGGGATCGCTGTCCCGCTGCGGGGACGCGGCGGTGACGTCGTCGCGGCGCTGTCGGTGATCGTGCCCAACGACGACTCCGCGCGGATGCAGATCCCGGCGTTGCGCGCGGCGGCCCGCGGGATCTCGCGAACGCTCTCTCACTGAATGAGAATGCCGTAGAGGTCGCCGCGGCGGGTGGCTCATGCTCGGGTCCTCCGCGTGAAAGGACGTTCCCGTGCGCACCCAGGTCGTCATCGTCGGCGCCGGCCCGGCCGGGCTGCTGCTGTCCCACCTGCTCGGCCTCGAGGGCGTCGACTCGGTGCTCGTCGAGCGGCAGACCGCCGAGCACGTCCAGGCGCGCATCCGCGCGGGCATGCTCGAGGCCGGGACGGTCGAGCTGCTGCGGTCGGTGGGCCTCGCCGACCGGCTCGACGCCGAGGGCATGGAGCACCGCGGGATCCACCTGCAGTGGCCGGGGGAGCGCCACCACCTGGACTTCGTCGACCTCGTCGGGCGGCCGGTCACGATCTACGGGCAGACCGAGATCACCAAGGACCTGATGGCGGCGCGGGAAAAGGCGGGCCGTCCGGTGTACTACTCGGCGTCGGACGTCACGCTGCACGACGTCACGGGCTCGCCGTCCGTGACCTTTGTGGACGCTGACGGCGCGGCGCAGCGGGTCGACGCGGACGTCGTCGTGGGCTGCGACGGCTTCCACGGGCCGAGCCGGCTGTCCATTCCGGACCCTCAGGTGTCGGAACGGGCGTATCCGTTCGCGTGGCTGGGAGTGCTGGCCGACGTCGCGCCGTCGTCGGACGAGCTGATCTACGCCTGGCACCCGGACGGGTTCGCGATGCACAGCATGCGGTCGCCGCGCGTCAGCCGGTTCTACCTGCAGGTGGCGCCGGACGAGGACATCGCGCAGTGGAGCGACGACCGGATCTGGACTGCGCTGTCCACCCGGCTGGGCTTTCCCGAGTGGACACTGCGGACCGGCACGATCACCGAGAAGAGCGTGCTGCCGATGCGCAGCTTCGTCTCGACGCCGATGCGGCACGGAAACCTCTACCTGGCCGGGGACGCCGCGCACATCGTGCCGCCGACCGGCGCGAAGGGGCTGAACCTGGCGGTCGCCGACGTCGCCCGGCTGGCGACCGCGCTGACGGCGTCCTTCCGCGGTGACAACTCGTTGGCTGACGCGTACTCGGACGCGGCGTTGCGGCGGGTCTGGCGGTGCACGCACTTCTCGTGGTGGATGACGTCGATGCTGCACCGCCACGGCGACAGCTTCGACGCCCAGCTCCAGCTCGCCCAGCTCCACCGCACGGTGACGTCGACGGCCGCGGCCACCGAACTGGCCGACAACTACTCCGGCCTGCCCCTCTGATCCGTGACGGGAGGGGCATCACGCGTGATCAGCCGGGCATCACCAGTGTCTGGAGGGGCATCACTCGTGATTGGCGGGGCATCACGCTGATGCCCCGCCAATCACGCTTGATGCCCGCTCAATCACGCGTGATGCCCCGCTGATCACGAGGCTTGTCCGGTTCTGACTCTTGACGTCCGGGCTTTGTCTCGCGCACCATACCCGCGTAGTAATTCGAATTATCAGCGCCGGGGAAGGCTTCATGAGGGAACTGGACACGGAGATTCTGGTGGTGGGCGGGGGACTCGGCGGGGTCGCCGCCGCGCTGGCCGCGGCGTCCCACGGCCGGCGGGTCGTGCTCACCGAGGAGACCGACTGGCTCGGCGGGCAGCTGACCGCGCAGGCCGTGCCGCCGGACGAGAACCCCTGGATCGAGCGGTTCGGGTCCACCCGCACCTACCGCGAGCTGCGCGAAGGGATCCGCGCGCACTACCGCCGCCACTACCCGCTCCGCGCCGAAGCCGCGAAGCGGCCGGAGCTGAACCCCGGCGCGGGCAGGGTCAGCAAGCTCTGCCACGAACCTCGCGTGGCACTGGCCGTCGTCGAAGCCATGCTCGCGCCGCACGTCAGCGCCGGGCGGATCCGCGTCCTCCGGAACCACCGGCCGGTCGGGGCGCACACGACGCAAGACCGTGTTGACGCCGTGGTCCTCGAAAGCGGCGCGGACAAGGTGACCGTCACCGCCCAGTACGTCCTCGACGCCACCGAGAACGGCGACCTCCTGCCGCTCACCGGCACCGAACACGTCACCGGCGCCGAATCCCAGGCGGACCACGGCGAACCCCACGCGCCCGAGAAAGCCGACCCGGCGAACCTCCAGGGTTTCACCTACTGCTTCGCGGTTTCCCACCACGAAGGCGAAAACCACGTCATCGACCGGCCGGAGATGTACGGCTTCTGGCGTGACTACCAGCCGGACTTCTGGCCCGGTCCACTGCTCGGCTTCGTCGCCCCGGACCCGCGGACGCTCGAGCCGGTCAAACGCGCCTTCGTCCCGAACCCGCCCGGCGACCCGCTCGCCGTGAGCGCCGACCAGAGCGCCGACGCCGGGGACAAGGAACTGTGGGCCTTCCGCCGCATCCTCGCCCGCAACCTGCACACCGACGGCGCCTTCGACTCCGACATCACGCTGGTCAACTGGCCACTCAACGACTACTGGCTCAAGCCGTCGCACACCATTCCCGGCCACACGACCGAGGCCGACGTCCGGACCGCCCACCACGAAGCCAAGCAGCTGAGCCTGTCCGTCCTGTACTGGCTGCAGACCGAAGCACCCCGCGCGGACGGCGGCACCGGCTTCCCCGGCCTCAAGCTCCGTCCCGACGTCACCGACACGCAAGACGGGCTCGCGAAGTCCGCCTACATCCGCGAAGCGCGGCGCATCAAGGCTCTCACCACGGTCACCGAGCACGACGTCTCGGCCGAGATCCTCGGCGTCGACGGCCGGGTCCGCCGAGACGACGCCGTCGGGGTCGGGAGCTACCGGATCGACCTGCACCCGTCGACCGGCGGGGACAACTACGTCGACGTCGCGAGCGTGCCCTACGAGATCCCGCTCGGCGCGCTGCTGCCGGTGTCGAAGACCAACCTGCTGCCCGCCGGCAAGAACATCGGCACCACGCACATCACGAACGGCTGCTTCCGGCTGCACCCGGTGGAGTGGAACATCGGGGAGGTCGCCGGGCTGCTCGCCGCGTTCGCGCTCGGCGAGGACGTCGAACCACGGGACGTCAAGACCGACCCGCGTCTCTTCGAAGACTTCGCGCGCGTGCTGGACGCCGCCGGGGTGGAGCGCCGGTGGCCGGAAGTGCGGGGGTACTGACCGTGCCGCCGGTAAGGTCTCACGGAGTCACGCGGGAGGGAGTCAGGGATGACGGCGGGTTCGGGCCGCGTCACGCAGGCGCAGGTGGCACGCCTGGCCGGCGTCTCGCAGGCCGTCGTCTCGATGGTGCTGAACGGCTCCGACAGCCTCCGCATCACCCCCGAGACCCGCGAGCGCGTGCAGCAGGTGCTGCGCGAAACCGGCTACACCGTGGACATCATGGGCCGCCGGCTGCGCGGGAAGTCCAACCAGATCCTCGGGGTGTTCACCTACGAGTCGGTGTTCCCGTCCGGCGTCGCCGACTTCTACCGGCCGTTCCTGCTCGGCATCGAGGAGGAGGCCGAGGCGCAGGGCTTCGACCTGCTGCTGTTCACCAGCGGTGGCCGCCGCGACGGGCGCCGCCGGATCTACGAGGCGGGCACGAACCGGCTGCGCATCGCCGACGGCTCGGTCCTGCTCGGCCGGCACAACGACCCGCAGGAGCTCGCGCAGCTGGTCGAGGAGCAGTTCCCGTTCGTGTTCGTCGGCCGGCGCGAGTCGCCGACCGGGCCGATCAGCTACGTCGGCGCGGACTACGTCGCGGCCACCCGTGAGGTCCACGAGTGGCTGTGGGGGCTCGGGCACCGCCGGATCGGGCTGCTCAGCGTGACCGAGGAGAACGAGCCGACACTCGACCGGCGCGCCGGGTACGAGGCGGCCGCGCGCAAGCACCGCCGGACGCCGCTGGTGTTCCTCGAGGTCGACCCGGCGCTCGCGCTGCGGCAGGCGCGCGACGAGGGGGTCACGGCCCTGCTCGTCGAGAGCTCGGCGATGGCCGACGCGATCCTGGCGTGCGCGCACGACGCCGGGATCAGCGTGCCGGACGACCTCTCGATCGTGGTGCTGGGCGACGCGGACCCGACGCAGCAGCCGCGGGCGCACGCCGTGCCGAGCACCGGCGCGGACTGGTCGATGTTCCGCATCCCGCGCCACGAGATGGGCGCGCACGCGGTGCGCGTCCTCGTCGGGCTGCTCGCGGACCCGAAACCGAGACAACTGCTGCTGCCGTGCACGATCCACGAAGGGGCGACTGCGGCGGCACCCTCCACAGTGCACACTCGATAACCAGGCGCACTGGCTGTTGACAGCCCGGAAAGCGACGCTTACCGTCGCTGCTAATTCGAATAACCAGGAGGCATCGTGGCCTACCAGAGAGCCCGGCTGCTCGTCGCCGCGGCCGTGTCCGCCGTCGCACTGGCTTCGGCCGCCTGTTCGGGCGGCGCCGGCGACAACACGAACATCGCCCTGCGCATGACGGTCTGGACCACCGACAAGAACCAGCTCGCCCTCTTCGACTCCATCGCCACCGAGTACCGCAAGGCCCACCCGGAGGTCGCGTCGGTCAAGTTCGACGTCGTCCCGGGCGACACCAGCGCGTACTCGGCCGCGCTCACCACCCAGCTCTCCGGCGGCAACCCGCCGGACCTGGCGTGGATCCTCGAGCGCGACGCGCCGGACTTCGTCCAGTCCGGCGCGCTCACCGACCTGAAGCCCACTTTGGACGCGGCTGCCGGGTACAACGCCGGCGAGCTGGTGCCGTCCGCGACAAAACTGTGGACCAAGGACAGCGGCCTCTACGCCTACCCGTTCTCGACGTCGCCGTTCGGCATGTTCTACAACAAGAACCTGCTCACCCAGGCCGGGATCACCGAGACGCCCGACCAGCTGCTCGCAAGTGGACGGTGGACCTGGGACGCCGCCAAGCAGATCGCCACCCAGGTCGCGGCGAAGGACGCCGGCAAGGCCGGGCTGGTCATCCGCGAGTTCGAGTACAAGCAGTGGGTACTGCTGGCGTCGGTCTGGCGCGGCTTCGGCGCCGACGCCTGGGGCCCGGACGGCCGGACCTGCGGGTTCACCAGCCCCGAGATGACGTCCGCGATGACCTTCCTGCACCAGGCGATCTTCACCGACAAGGCGCTGCCCGGCCCGGGCACCACGGCGGACTTCTTCGCCGGGGAAAGCGGTCTCACGATCGCGCAGATCAGCCGCGCCGGGCTGCTGAAGGCCAAGCCGTTCGAGTGGGGCATCGTCCCGCTGCCCGCCGGGCCGAAGGCGAACGCGCAGGTCGTCGGGCAGGCCGGGATCGGCGTCCCGGTGAAGGGCAAGCACGCCAAGGCCGCCGCGGACTTCCTCGCGTTCTTCACCAACCCGGCCAACTCGGCGAAGCTCGGCCAGTACTTCCCGCCCGCCCGCGACAGCCTGCTCAACGCGGCCACCCTGGCCAAGGCGAACCCGCTGTTCAGCCAGGAACAGCTGCAGAACGTCGTGGTGAACGGGATCAAGACCGGCGCGGTGCTGCCGTCGCACACCGGGAGCGCGCGGATCGCGTCGCTCGTCCAGTCCGCTTTGGACCCGATGTGGAAGCCGGACGCGAACGTGCCCGCCGCGCTGGCCGGGGTCTGCCAGGCGATCGACCCGGCGCTGAGCCAATGACCCTCACCTCGAAGAAGCGCGACGAGCTCGCGGGGTGGCTCTTCATCGCCCCGCAGGCTCTCGGCTTCCTCGCTTTTGTCGTGGCACCGCTCGCCGCCGTCGTCTGGTACAGCTTCCAGGACGTCAACCTCCTGGCCGGGACGTCGTCCTTCGCGGGCACGGACAACTACGCGAAGCTCTTCGACGACCCGACCGCGCCGAAGGTCGCCCGCGCGACGGCGATCTTCTGCGTCGGCCTGGTCGTGCTGAACCTGGCACTCGCACTCTCGCTGGCGTTGCTGCTCAACCTGAAACTGCGCGGCACCACGTTGTTCCGGACGGTCTTCTTCTCGCCGGTGGTCGTCACGCTCGTCGCGTGGACGATCGTCTGGAACTTCCTCCTGCAGGACAACGGCGGGATCAACTCGCTGCTGCAGGCGATCGGCGTCGACGGCCCGAACTGGTTGCGCGGCAACGGCACCGCGATGCTGTCGGTGATCGTGGTGCAGGTGCTGAAGAACGTCGGGCTGAACATGGTGCTGTTCCTCGCGGCGTTGCAGGGGATTCCGTCGTCCATCATGGAGGCGTCGCAACTGGACGGCGCCGGGCCGTGGCGGCGGTTCCGGTCGGTGATCCTGCCGATGATCAGCCCGACGACGCTGCTGACGGCGATCATCACCGTCGCCGGCGCGTTGCAGGTGTTCGCGCAGATCCAGGTGCTGACCCTCGGCGGGCCCGCGGACAGCACCAACGTCCTCGTCTTCTACTTCTACCAGCAGGCCTTCGCCAACCACGACCTCGGGTACGGCTCCGCGCTGGCCGTCGTGCTGTTCCTGGTGATCCTCGTGCTCACGCTGCTGCAGTGGCGGATGCGGAGGCGGTGGGTGTTCCATGAGTCGTAGGGCGAAGATCGCCTGTTACGCGGTGATGGTCGTGCTGGCCGTGCCGTTCGTGTTCCCCACCTGGTGGATGATCACGGCGTCGCTGCTGCCGGCCAACGAGGTGCTCGCGTACCCGCCGAAGCTGTTCCCGAACCAGCCGCAGTGGGAGAACTACCGGACCGCGTTCACGGACTTCCCGTTGGCGCAGCAGTACTTCAACAGTCTCTATATCGCCGTGCTCGTAACGCTCGGCACGATGTTCTTCTCCTCGCTCGCCGGGTACGCGTTCGCGCGCATCCGGTTCCGCGGCGAGAAGCTGTTCGGGCTGATCCTCATCGGACTGATGGTGCCGAGCGAGGTCACGATCATCCCGCTGTTCCGGGTGGTCGACGACCTCGGGCTGACCAACACGCACTGGCCGCTGATCGTCGTCCCGATCTTCGGCGCGCCGAGTGTGCTGGCGACGTTCGTGATGCGGCAGTTCTTCATCACGATCCCGGGCGAACTGGAGGAGGCCGGGCGGCTCGACGGCCTCTCGCGGTTCGGGCTCTATCGGCGGGTCGCCCTGCCGATCGCGAAACCCGCGCTGGCCGCCGTCGCGATCTTCACGTTCCTGAACACGTGGAACTTCTTCCTGGAACCGCTGGTCTACCTGACCGACAAGGACATGTTCACGCTGCCGGTGGCGCTGACGCAGTACGTCGACGTCTACGGCGGCCACCTCTGGAACGTCCAGCTCGCCGCCGCGACCACCACGGTCGTGCCGGTCCTGGTCGTCTTCATCATCGCGCAACGCCAGTTCGTCGAAGGGCTCGCCCAAAGCGGCCTCAAAGGCTAAGAGGCAGTCGTGCTCGATCGCAGAACCTTCCTCGGCGGAGCCACGGCCGCTGTGGTGCTCGGCCTCGCGGGCGCCCGGACGGCCGTGGAACTCGTACTTCCTGGATCCGGCGTTGCGGAACCGGCTCGACGCGGCGATCGCGCACTACCTGAACCTGCAGCACGCCGACGGTTCGTTCCCGGAGTACTCGATCTCCGAGAAGTCCAAGGCCGCCACCGGGTTCGGCCCGGGTTACCTGGCGAAGACGCTCGCCAACCTGCGCCAGGTCAACGCGTTGCCTGCCCGGCGTGCGCAGCTGGAAGCCGCGCTGCACCAGGGCATTCCTCGCGGTCAATGGCCGTCGCACGGCGCAAACAAGCCGCGGTCCGGCAGCTGCCCTACCTGCGCTCGACCGACTTCGCCGGGCAGCGGCGGGACGACGAGCTGAACCAGGTCTACTGCTACGTCCGCAGCTGTACCTCGCCGGGTTCTGGGGCACCCCGGCCGTCGAGCTACGTCCGGGGTGCGCAGGGTCTGCTGTGGCACCCGCGGGCCGGCATGGTCGTCCACTCGCAGCAGGACGACACGCAGTGCTGGGCCAGCCTGCTCCCGAACGACAGCCCGGACGCCCGCGGCCTCCTGGACTCGGCGTTCTTCATTGGCGACCGCGGCACCACGCCGCTCACCGAGCAGGTCCCGCTCGTCCTGCACCCGGGTGACGACGTGCGCTTCTCCGACGGCACACCGGTCACCCACGGCGCGAACACCACCGCGACCGCGTCAGGACTGACGATCCGCCGCCGCGGCACGACGATCACGATCGGCTGGGGAACCACCCCGGGCGCGACCGTCACCGTCACCTTCCTGCGCGACGGCGCCCGGCGGCTGCACGTCCTGAGGGTCCCGCACCCCGGGACCCTCACCACGGAGATCCGGCTTCGGTAGCCGGACGGTGAACGTCGACCCGGCGTCCACTTCGGACTCCGCGGTCACCGTGCCGCCGTGGGCCTGCACGAGGTGGCGCACGATGGCGAGGCCGAGCCCGCTGCCGCCGGTCTGGCGGCTGCGGGACTTCTCGGCCCGCCAGAACCGGTCGAACACGTGTGGCAGGTCCGCGGCGGGGATCCCGGTGCCGGTGTCGGCGACGGCGAGCGTCATCGTGTCCACAGTGGACGACACGCGGATCGTCACCCGGCCGCGGGCGGGTGTGTGCCGGATCGCGTTGGTCACCAGGTTCCCGACCACCTGGCGCAGGCGCACCGGGTCGGCCGCCACCACGCTCTCGCCGGTGGCCTCGACGGTGAGCGTGATCCCGCCCGCGGCGGCCCGGTCGGCGAGCGCGGCGGCGACGTGGCCGGCGAGCTCGGCCGCGTCGAGCGGTTCGGGGTGCAGGCGCAGCTGCCCGGCGTCGGCCGCGGCGAGGTCCTGCAGGTCGTCGACGATGTGCTGCAGCAGCACGGTTTCTTCCAGCAGGGACGCGCTCAGCGTGTGGTCGAACGGCAGGTGGCCGTCCTCGGCGGCCTCCAGCCGGCCGCGGATGACGTTGAGCGGGTTGCGCAGCTCGTGCGCGATGTCGCTGACCATCGCCTTGCGCTGCTCCTCGATGCGCTCGCGCCGCGCGGTGAGGTCGTTGAACGCGGTGGCGAGGTACCCGACCTCGTCGCGGGACTTCACCGGCGCCGGCCGGTCCTGCTGGGCGGCTTCGGTCAGCGCGCGCAGCGGGCGGGCGAGCCGCCGCGCGACCAGGACGGTGATCGCGGCGGCCAGCACCAGGACACCGCCGGTGACCGCGAGGATCCGGGTGAGGTTCTCCTGCGACAGCGTGAATGTCGGCAGCTGCGAGCCGCTCGGGCCGAGGGTGAACAGCAACGCGGGCGGCGCGACGAACGGCGTGAGCTGCTCGCGCCGGGCCGAGTCGACGCAGCTCTGGCTCGGCCCCTGGTCCGGGGCCGCGAGCACTTCGAGGTCGAGGCTCAGTTTCACCGCCTCCGCCCCCTGGCTCTGCAGGCAGCGGTTCACCGCATCGTTGAGGCTGTCGAGCGCGGTCCGCTCGGTCGGGGTGGGCTCCGCCAGCTCGTAGATCCCGCACTTGGCCGCGAAGTAGCGCATGCTGAGCGGGTCGGCGCCGATGAGCTGGGCGCGCCCGCTCGCCGACTCCCGCACCTGGCCGGTGATGCCCAGCGAGTCGAGGCAGGCGACGGCCTTCCTGGCCAGGCCGTCGAGGTCGGCGCGCTCGTTCGGCGGCAGCTTGAACGGGCCCACCGCGCGCGGGTCGATGCCGCTGGTGCCGGCCTCGGGCAGCAGCACCGGGTCGACGTGCAGCGGGTCGACCGACGCGGTCGCCTTCACCGGCAGGGTCACCGGCGCGCCGCCGGAGTCGCCCAGCACCCGGCGGTCGATCGTGGTCAGCACGATCCGGCGGCCCGTCTGCTCGGACAGCGCCCGCAGCTTCGGCCCGGCCAGGTCCCACGTGTAGTTGGCCGCCGCGTAACCGAGCAGCTCGGTGTAGATCGTGGCGTCACCCGAGAGCGCCTGGCCCTGCTCCTGCTGGATCGCGCGGGTGGTGGTCTGCACGGCGAGCCACGCGGTCGCGGCGATCGAGCCGAGCGCGATGAGCAGCGAGACGGCGGTGAGCCGGACGACCAGGCTGCGCCGGCGCGGGAAGCGGCTACGACCCATTTTCGTCCGTCAGCTTGTACCCGACGCCGAACACCGTCCGCAGGTACGCGGGGTGCTGCGGGTCGGGCTCGATCTTCTTGCGCAGGTTGAGCACGTGGACGTCGATGATGCGGGTGCTGACGAACCGGTCGTCTCCGCGGGTCAGCTCCAGCAGCTGCCGCCGGGTGAACACCCGCCCGGGCTGCCGGATCAGCGTCTCGAGCAGCTGGAACTCACCCGGGGTCGTCTCCACCGGGCGCTCGTCGACCGACACCTCGTGCCGCACCGGGTCGAGCCGCAGCGCGCCGACGCGCAACGCCGTGTCCGGCGGCTCGCGCCGGGCCGCGGTGCGCCGCAGCAGCGTGCGGACCCGCGCCATCAGCTCGCGCGGGCTGTAGGGCTTGGTCAGGTAGTCGTCGGCGCCGAGGTCGAGGCCGAGCAGCAGGTCGTCCTCGGTGGCGCGGGCCGTCAGCATCAGCACCGCGACGTCGGACTCGCCGCGCAGGATCCGGCAGACGTCGAGGCCGTCGACCTTGGGCATCATGACGTCGAGAACCAGCAGGTCAGGGCGCTCGCGGCGGGCTTCGTCGAGCGCCGCCCGGCCGTCGGGGGCCAGCACGACGGTGTGGCCCTCGCTCTCCAGGTAGAGCCGGAGGACCTCGGCCTGCTTCTCGTCGTCTTCCGCGACCAGCACACGTGCGCACACGGCGTCGAGGTTAGGCGTCCTGACAAGGCGGCCACCCGATCCTGACCGGATCTTCATACCTCCGGGCACGAGCCAGGTCTTTGTCAAAGTGTTGACCCGGGGTCCGGCGCAGGTAAAGGTCGGATGACAGCTCTGGGAGGCACGGTGCGATTCAAGTTCATGGCGGCTCTCGTGACGACGGCGGTGCTCGGGGCGCCCGCTGTCGCTTCGGCGGCGCCGACAACGATGTCACCCCTGGTTGGGGACCCTTCGGCCTACGTCGACCCGCTGATCGGCACCGGCCGGGGCGGCAGTTCGGTCGGTGAGATCAACAACTTCCCGGGTCCCGCGGCGCCGTTCGGGATGATGCAGTTCTCGCCGGACACCCAAGGCGCGTACGCCGGCTACCAGTACCACTCCGATCAGATCCGAGGTTTCAGCCTCGACCACGCCTCGGTCGGCTGCAACGCGTTCGGTGACGTGCCGATCCTGCCGGTCACCGGCGACGTCGGCAGCGCGCCCTGGGATCGCGTCGAGCACTTCACCCACGACGACGAGAAGGCCGAGCCGGGCTACTACGCCGTGACGCTCGCCGACTCGAAGGTCCGGGCCGAGCTGACGGCGACCACGCGCACCGGGCTCGCGACGTTCACCTACCCCGCCGGCTCGACACCGCAGGTGCTCGTCAAGGGCGGTGCGAGCCTCGCCGGGAACTCCGCCGCCACGCTGAAGGTCACCGGTGACCGCGAGGTCAGCGGCTCGGCCACCACGGGCAACTTCTGCGGCAAGGGGAACCACTACACCGTCTATTACGACATCACGTTCGACCAGCCGTTCACCGCGCACGGCACCTGGGACGGCTCGTCGGTGAAGCCGGACACCGACAGCGTCGACTCGCCGCGGGCGGGCGCGTACCTGACCTTCGGGTCCGGGACCGTGCACGCCAAGGTGTCGATGTCCTATGTGGGCGTCGACGGCGCGAAGGCCAACGCGGCGGCGGAAGTTCCGGGGTTCGACTTCGCCGCGGTCCGGAAGTCCACTCGGGACAGGTGGACGCAGGCGCTGGGCAAGATCCGCGTCGCGGGTAAGGACACCGCTCAGCTCAAGACGTTCTACACCTCGCTGTACCACTCGCTCATGCACCCCAACACCTTCGACGACGCCGACGGCCGGTACATCGGTTTCGACAACCAGGTCCGGACGCTGCCGAAGGGCCGTCACCAGTACGCGAACTTCTCCGATTGGGACACCTACCGCTCACTCGCGCCACTGCACGCCATGCTGTTCCCGAAGGAAGCCAGTGACATGGCGCAGTCGCTGACGAACGACGCCGTGCAGGGCGGCTGGTGGCCGCGCTGGCCGATGGCGAACGGCTACACGGGCCAGATGACCGGCGACAGCTCGGTCGCGCTGATCTCGAACCTGTACGCGTTCGGCGCGCGCGACTTCGACGTCAAAACGGCCTTGAAGTACCTGGTCAAGGGGGCGACGTCGGTCGACAACACCCCCGGCGCGTACCAGGAGCGCCGCGGCATCTCCGACTACGTCGCGCGCGGGTACATGCCGAACAACGACGCCTCGCGCGGTGACCACGCGCGGGTCGGGGCGTCGATCACGCTGGAATGGGCGATCGACGACTTCGCCATCGCGCAGTTCGCGCAGGGGATCGGCGACCGCGACGTCGCCCGGGAGTTCACCAAGCGCGGCCAGAACTGGCAGAACATCTTCAACCCCCTGACCGGCTACCTGCAGCCGCGGGCGCAGGATGGCCGCTTCCCGGACGGCCCGGCCTACGTCCCGCCGCCGCCCGGCAAGTTCGGCCAGGACGGTTTTGACGAGGGCAACGCCGCGCAGTACACCTGGCTGGTCCCGCAGGACCCGGCCGGGCTGGTGACGGCGATGGGCGGGCCGGCGACGGTTTCGCAGCGGCTCGACACCTTCTTCCAGAAGCTGAACGTCGGCCCGAACGAGCCGAACATGTGGGCCGGCAACGAGCCCGACTTCGGCGTCCCGTTCCTGTACAACCACGTCGGGCAGCCCTGGAAGACGCAAGCGGTGGTCCGCGAGATCGCGACGACGCTGTTCAGCGCGACCCCGGACGGCGAGCCGGGCAACGACGACCTCGGTGCGCAGTCGTCGTGGTATGTCTGGGCCGCGCTCGGCATCTACCCGGCCACGCCGGGGACGCCGGACCTGGTCGTGGCGAGCCCGTTGTTCGAGCGTGCGGTGCTGTCCCTCCCGAATGGACGGACGATCGACCTCCGGGCGCCGCGCGCCTCGGCGACCACACCGTACGTCCACGATCTTTCGCTGAACGGACACGACTGGGACCGCACGTACCTGCCCGCGAACACCGCGCGTGACGGCGGGCGGCTGGACTTCTCGCTGCAGTCCACTCCGGACAAGCGGTGGGCGGCGAACTCGGTCCCGCCGTCCTATCAGGACAACGAGAAGCCGTTCCTGACTTCGGCGACCAACCAGGTGGTCGTCTCGCCGGGGACCAGCGGCCAGGCGACGGTGAGCGGACAGCGGCTGGGCGGGCACGACCGCGTGCTGGACGTGTCCACCCAGGCCCCGCCCGGGATCACGGTGACCGGGCCACGGCAGCTGCGGCTCGACGACCGGACCGGCAGCGGCACCGCGAAGCTGACGGTCGCCGTGGCCGCCGGGACACCCGAGGGGTACTACCAGGTACCGGTGACCGTCCGCGGCGGGGCGACGTCGGTGCCCGGCTCGGTGATCGTGCTGGTCGCGCCGAAGAACGGGCTCGCGGCGGCGTACTCGAACGTCGGCATCTCCGACGACGGCGACACGGGTTCGGCCGACATCGACGGCGCCGGGAACAGCCTCTCCCGGCAGGCGCTGGCCGCGGCCGGCGTGGTCGGGGGGAAACCCGCGCAGGCCGTGGGCACGACGTTCACCTGGCCCGCCGCACCCGCTGGGCGGCCGGACAACGTCGTCGCGGCTGGTCAGACGATCCAGCTGTCCGGGACCCGGCTGTCGTTCGTCGGCACGGCGTCCAACGGTGACCACCGCGGCTCGGCGACGGTCACCTTCACCGACGGCACGACCGGCCAGGCGGACCTGTCGTTCGGCGACTGGGTGTTCCCGGGCGGCGGCACGGACCCGGTGTTCGGCAACACGCTGGTGGCCCGCACGGACCACCGCAACCAGCCGGGCGGCCCGGGCGGCGGGGCGTCGGTCTACGCGACGGCGCCGTTCGACGCCCCGGCCGGGAAGCAGATCGCTTCGGTGACCCTGCCGGCCGACGCGGACCTGCACGTGTTCGCGATCGGCCTCGCCTGACGCTGTCGTGGGGGGGTGGGGGGGGGGTTCCCCCCCCCCCCCCCCCCCCCCCCCCGAGCACCTCTCCTCCAAGGCCCCCCCCCACCGCCCGCCAGTCTCTCCCACGCCCCCGCACACCGGCTCCACATC